>NZ_NRRY01000017.1 GCF_016583905.1 Lamprobacter modestohalophilus
GCAAGAAAGACAATCTGTTTCTCTAAACTTGAAAAGATGCATGACATTGTCATCGGCCTATTCATCAATCGCTACGAGTTTGGGCTAATAATTCAGTAGGCAGCAGGTACATATCTATAACACTACCCTTCAACGGCATGTTTCAGATCATGATGCAGATCACCGATCTGGTCATGCGCTTCGCGCCGCTCGGCGTCTTTGCGCTGGTCGCCAAGACCGTCGCCAGCACCGGCCTCGAGGCCTTTGGACCGCTGGCATTATTCTTTTTCACCGTCGTCATCGCACTCGGCATCCATTTCGCCGTCACTCTGCCGCTGCTGCTGCGGTTCCTCGGTGGCGTCAGTCCCCTGCGACACTATCGAGCCGTCAGCCCGGCGCTGCTGACCGCGTTCTCGACCGCCTCCTCCTCGGCCACCCTGCCGCTGACCATGGAATGCGTCGAGAAGAATGCCGGCGTCTCGAACAAGACCAGCAGCTTTGTGCTGCCGCTCGGCGCCACGGTCAACATGGATGGCACTGCGCTCTATGAATGCGTCGCGGTCATGTTCATCGCCCAGGCCTATGGCATCGAGCTCGGCCTGGCGACGCAGTTTACCGTCGTGCTGCTGGCACTAATGACGTCGATTGGCGTTGCTGGCATCCCTGCCGCCAGCCTGGTCGCAATCGCCATCATCCTCTCCGCCGTCGGCCTGCCGCTCGAGGGTATCGGCCTGATCCTGGCCGTCGATCGTATCCTTGACATGATGCGTACTGCGGTCAACGTCGCCGGCGACTCAGCAGGCGCTGTGATCATCGCCAAATCAGAAGGCGAGGAAGGCATTCTCGAGGACGCCCTGCCGCAGCGCGTCTCGGGCTGAGCGCCGGACCCGATTGCCCGCTAAGCAGCTGTCCTGCCCGCTAAGCAGCTTTCCGCGTTCCCCCTTCCCGGTGATCGCACGACAGTGGTCCTCAAAGTTACTCGCTACTCAGCAGTTGAGCCGCAGTGCCCGGCTCAAGCCCAAACTCCTCTTCGACCATTGCATTCCAAGCCTCGCGCTTAAAGGTCTGCTCGCTCGGCACATGCCGATGCACCAGGTTGTAATGGCAGTCGACGCAGGTCTTGCCGCCCGTCTCTTCTTGGTGGATCGCCGCTGTATTGGCCCGAACGCCCTGAATCGCCTCTAGGGTGTGGCAGCGCATGCAGGTCGCCGAATCCCGCTTGCGAAACCAGTCTCGGGCCGCAAATGCGGCCTCTGGCAGATGCAGGAGGTTCACCACCGGGTCATCGTAATCGGGCCCGAACAGTTGCTTGATTAGGTCCTTGGTGCCGATCGCATGATCGTAGGTAGCCATGATGATGCCTTCCGAGACATGGCAGTCGCCACAGCTCGCACGCACCCCAGACGGCGAGTTGTAGTGCGGTGTCGACTGATAGCTGTCATCGGCATAAGTCATCGAGTGGCAGGTGGTGCAGAACTCATTCGAGCTCGTGTAGTGATCGAACTCGAGTAGAAAGAACATAAACACAACACCACCAATGCCGCCGGCCACCAGCGCGAAGAGCACATGCCGGGTGATGAAGTGAGGCGCCTGAAGCTTGATCATTGGGCCGCCTCCTCGTTCTCAGCGGCAGCGGCAGCCGCTGCCGGAGCCAGCTGCATGGCTGCTGCCGGGACTTCTGCCGGCTCGACTGGCGGCTCGACTGGCGGGGCTGCTGGCGCCGGAGGCGGCATCCAACCGAGGATCGGATTGGCCTGCTGCGGCTCCCCAAGCCACTCATGTTGACCCGTGCTAGCCAACACCGGATCGATCAGCTCTGCCGCCTGCTCACCAGCCACCGCTCGCGCTTGCGGAATGAAGCGGCTGTAGAAATTACGCCCGACCAGGTACATCCCCTCCCACCAGGCATGATTGGCGCTCATCATCGAGGCACCATGGCGGGCGCGCGCACCTTCGTCGTGCCAAAGCTCCCAATAGGTAAACTCGAGCGGCTCATCAAAGGGTAGCGGTGTCAGCAGACCACGCTCGTAAAGGCTCGCCATGATCGCCTCAGCCGGCTCGCCAAACTTGCTGTTGTACAGCTCGACCACGTTATCGAACTGGGTCATGAAGGCGTCGGTAAACCCCTTTCCATGGCACTCCAGGCAAACCAAGCTCATCACCTTGCGACGCCGATCTGGCGTGATCACGGCCTTGACCTTGGCCATGGTTCCGTCAGCCTTCTCAAGCTCAGTGCCGCGCTTCGGCGCCTTCTCAGTAGCCGGCAGCTCAAGCTTACTGCCGTCCTCAAACAGCACCAGATACTGTTGGTAAGACACCGGCTGATTCAGATTCCAGGCGTTCCTGAGTCCGACATCATGCGTGGTCGGGATCTTGCCCGCGGCACCCATGTGACAGGTGGTACACGTGGGTGCTGCGGTGTAGTCCTGACCGGCAACCCAAGTATCGGCGTGGAGATTCATCTGCTCGCGCTGCGCGGCATAGAGCATGCCGTGCTTTGACGCCTCAAAGACCTCTTTGTCGGGCGAATCCGGCCCTGAATGGCAGCGCACGCAGGCACTCGGCTCGCGCGCCTGGGCCTTCGAGAAGGCATGACGGCCATGACAAGAGGAGCAGGAGCCTTTCGAGCCATCAGGATTGATGCGACCGATGCCTGAATTCGGCCAGGTCGCCGGGTCCAGGGTACCGTCGCCGCGCACCTTGACCAGCGAGCCATGGCACTGATCACAGCCGGCAGCTTGCATCGCCGATCCAGTCATATTGTGGGCCAGCGCTGGAATCCGATCCTTGATGATCGCATAGGCCTCCGCATGCACTGATCCCGCCTGCTCCTTGAATTCCTGCTCGTGACAGCGCCCACAGTCCTTTGGCGAGACGATGGTCGCGATGATCTGCCCCTCGTGCTCGATCGCGTCCGCGTCTGATTGCTCGGCCTGGTGGCAGTCCATGCAATTCACGCCCGCCACCTTATGCGCACTGTCATGCCACTGCTGCGCCAACCCGGGTGAGGCCTTTTCATGGCAGCTCACACAATTCTCGCCCTCTGGATGTCCCCAGTTATCTGGGTCCAAGGCAACCTTGACGGCCACCACCTGCCCGAGACAGCCGAATAACAGGACAAATAAAAGGGTTTTGGCCAACAAGCCAGGCGAAGGGAGCGACAGCAATCTCATTTTGATCAGGCCTCGTGATCGCGATGCAACACGCGTCAAATAAAAAACGTCTCGCAGCAATAAGCATCATGGAATAAGCGGATACTTATTTGCTAATTAACTGATCAAGGTAGTTCAGTCACCATTGATCGCAGAGGATTACAGCAGCATCCCGAAAGAGCGGCAATGCAGAGTATTGATCCTAAGCATGTTCGCGAGCGGTCAGGCACGAAAGAATGTCCATGACTATTGCAGTCGTACCAGACATGAGAAAACCAAAGCCTGAGATCCAAAGGAGGATGCTGATGATGTCACGTCCCACGTGCATCCATTCCGTCGTCACGACCCTGCTCTTCGCCCTGCTGGCCCTTCCCAGCTTCGTCATCGCAGCCGAAGGCGAGTCGATCCATCACGTGTCAGCTGAGGTCTGCGCGAACTGCCACCAAGACATCTACAAGCAGTGGAAGGGTTCGATGCATGCCAATAGCACCGCGCTCAAAGACCCCATCCATGGCACCTTCTACCAAATGGTCGCCGGCTCGCCGACCGAAGAAGGCGTGCTGCACAAGGCCTCTGGCAAGTATCCGATCTGCCTCCAGTGCCATGCGCCCAACGCCGCGATCGACAAGACCACCAAGCTCGACGCAATGGCCGCGTACAGCGAGGGCGTCAACTGCGTTGCCTGTCACACGCTCAAGAGCTACAAGGGCATTCAGGGCAAAGACGGCAAGCTGCAGCTCGGGCTCAAAGCCTATGAGGTCTCCGATATCCTGCAAGCACCTGCAGGCATCAACGACGGCGTCAGCAAGCTCGCTTCAGCCGGTGACGACCTATTTGGCGGTGCAGGGCTGGCCGACAGCTCGCAAAAGCCGAATCCGCACCTCGGTGAGCCGGTTGAATACGAAGGGGAAGAGATCCCGGCACTCGCAATGGAAGCCAACCCACGGCTGATGAAGACCTCAGACGCCTGCATGGGCTGCCACGACCAACGCAACAACCCGCATGGCGTCCCGCTCTGTCAGACCGGCAACGAGTACATGGCCAGTGGCTCCCAAGTGAACTGTCTGTCCTGCCACATGCCCATCGCCAACGGCATGGCCGACCACAGCATGGGCGGTGGACATGACCCCGCCATGCTCAAGCGCGCCGTGGTGTTTGATGTCAACGCGGTTGAAGACGGCGACATCCTCAAGACCACCGTCTATCTCAAGAACCAACTGCCGCACGCGATGCCAACCGGCGCGCCGTTCCGCAACCTGTTCCTCAAGCTGACGGCTTATGACGATCAAGGCAATGTCGTCTGGCAGAACGCCGAAGGGCACCCATCCAAGTCCGATCCGCAGGCCTACTTCTCGTACTCCATCACCGACGATGAAGGGATGCCCGCCCCCCCGCCGACGGCCACCAAGCCCGGCGACGATACCCGCCTGAAGCCCCATGAAGAACGCGAACTGGTCTACGACATCCCGGCCGAGGGTGTTGTCTTAGTCCGCGGCGAGCTGTTCTACAACCTGCTCTGGCCAGGTCTCGTGAAGAAGTTCGACCATCTACCGACCGATCTCACCGACCCAGTGCTCATCGCCGACTACGAGCAAACGATCGCGGTCAACTAGAGGCCGGATGACACGGCGCTCCAAGCACCGTCATATCACGCTTATGGCCGCACCTTCGGGTGCGGCTTTTTTTGGCGCCGACCAGCAAGGCAATCCCTTCTTCAAGACTTACATACTTGAAGAGGTACCCATTCCTCTTGTCGTAAACACACATTAAGGATCCAGCTAATTTATAGAAGGCGCATCGCTCAAGTGCACAAAACACCAATTTTTCATAACGTCGGCGCATCTAAGCCGCTAAATATTCAAAAGAAGAAAATCGATTAACTTGCTAAAAGCCACTGCCCCACCCAAAGCTTTAAATGCTTTTCGAACACTTATTGTCGAAACTATAAACTCGGACAGCTAATCTGGAACCCAACATTATTCCTAACGTCCACATTACTCTCACAACATGACACAGAGCATCCAGCTGGATTATCGCCTATCAGCGAATAGCCATCCTGATTCTTAAAAAAGCAACTGCACAAAACCATAGCACCTGGGTCATCCGGGTTTGGGTCATCCGGGTTTGGATCATCCGGGTTTGGATCATCCGGGTTTGGGTCATCCGGGTTTGGGTCATCCGGGTTTGGATCATCCGGGTTTGGATCATCCGGGTTTGGATCATCCGGGTTTGGACCTGCACCATGAATCATCGCCAATGTCACGCCCGCCTTTACGGGATCTATACCGGCAATATAAGAAGTCAAAACTACTTCTTGCTGATCACCGTTGTGATCACTCCAAACAACTGAGACATTCACCTGCTTGCATTCAACCGAACCTGGACAATCACTTATCGTCCAGGCCCGGGTCAAAGACGCATTAACCCCAGAGAAATCATCACTAGCACTATCAGAATATACTTCGTAAACGCTGTAATTTACAAAGCCACGCAGTTCTTCGATCTTGTCCTGCGCCAAAGCTAGGGCTTGTGTCTTTGTCCTGCTATCTCCTAGCGCCATCATGCTCTGGCTTTGAAGCTTGACTAACCCGAGCATACCAACGCCAACAATGACGAGTGCAATCAACGCCTCAATGATTGTGATACCACTTACTCTTACCCACATCGGTTTCATCATCATTGTCTAGAAGTCTTTCCAGGTTCCAGGCACATAGGCCGCAGAGTCCAGGTGCATGTTGAAGACGTCGTTGAGATCGCCGAGTAACTGGTAGTCTACCTCAACAAATTCTGTATTTGCGTTAGGCTTATAGACATCGCCCTCCCAAATAACAGAGCCATATACTGTCATGCCGCCCCAACCATTCGTGTCACAACTGGTCGTCGTCTCGAAATAGATGATCCCGTAGACGGTCATACCCCCATTAAACTTAGGGCATCCGCTCGAACTCGGAAAGATCAGCAAGACAGGCTCTCCGGGTGCGCCAATCGTGTCGCTATCTACGCCCGCCCCAGAGCATGAGCCTGATATGTCCGCCGCATTAATCGGGCCATTGTTATTCACTACATAAATCGACGGTGGCGATACTGCCGCACCACAAGGAATACTGCTGAAGACATGCCCAGCATCTGTGGCTGCATCCTTGGCATCTTGCAGTGCCATCTTAAACATCGCGTTCCATGAGCAACTTGCTGAAGGACAACCCGAGAATGAACTGCGGTTAAAGGTAGTAGTCCCAATGGTATCGCTGCCATCTTTGTAGCCGCCACCATCGTTATCGATCCACGTCTTTGCGGTGAAATGCCCTTCCGGCAAGCACGAAGTGTCTGCTATTGAGCCAGTGGCAACCGCAATGTTGTTTTCATCCAAGATATAGACGTCAGGGTTACCAGTCGGATCCGTCATACAGCCAGCGAGTACCATAGGTGGCGGCATTTCTGCTTCGAAAGCGAAAAGCTCTTTCGGCAATTGCTTGATATGCCTCTCTACCGTCGCAGTCAGCGCACCATCGGCGTTGCCTGCCGAGGTTGCGGAAACTTTGACATATGCCGCGTCAGGATCAGTGCGCGAGTAAATTACAGATAGACTGTAAGTTTCACCCGAACTCGACCCAGAAACACTAGCAAACGTCGGACAACCGTCCTCCCCGGGGCAACTAATAGTGTTGCCACCGCTCGGCCAGGGAATTAGGTTTGCACCTGCCCAGGCCACAGCAAATTCAAGTCCCGCTTCAGCGGCCTCTTGAGCTTCCCGAGCCCTCAACTCGTTACCGACAGTTCGCTGTTCCATGATGCCGACTGACGTCGTGGCCAAGGTCGCAATAGCGACGACCGTAGTAAGCATTAGCACCA
This sequence comes from Lamprobacter modestohalophilus, assembly GCF_016583905.1. Lineage (GTDB taxonomy): Bacteria > Pseudomonadota > Gammaproteobacteria > Chromatiales > Chromatiaceae > Lamprobacter > Lamprobacter modestohalophilus. The sequence continues at coordinate 6,981 of NZ_NRRY01000017.1, forward strand.
AAAGCAACGTCGCCGCTCCTCGTTGACTTTCTTTTACACCTGCGACAAGAGGCAACATAATCACAACTCCTGAGTCATACCGGTTAGGGCACCGCTGGAATGAACCGATCGTTGCGAATACGTACTTGTTCGCTCAACGTTTGCGTCACACTTTCATCACCCCTAAGTCGACCGTTTATTACGATATTGACTGAGCGTACAGAAAGACATGCAGGATCGGGACTGCCATCGCGAGTACAGGTATTGCAAGCCTCACCCGAGTTGCACACACCGTTACCATAGTTTCCAGTATCGCATGGATTGGAAGCCACATTAGGATTTTGGTCATCACCATCCAAACAGCCATCGCCATCGGTATCCGTCATCATGCTAGTTACGTTCAGGCTGTTTGATGAAAGCACGAAAGATAGACCCGTAATCTCAACTTCTGGCTCAGTCAATGTCTCCCATGACCCATTGGAACAGTTTTCGTTGGTATCGCCGCTACGGCGCATTTCTAACTCTCCATTGTTCGCAAGTCGGAAGCCATAACGTTCGTTTGAATCAACGGTATCATTCAGATTGCGATTGTAAGCATAAACGAAACAGTTCGCATTACCAGCGCCATAACTATAGATAGCGATTTCAGTCGTAGCCCCTCCCGGCATCGTACTGAAAAATGAATTGGGATCAATTAGATCGTGATTATTTTCTGGATCATTGGTTACAAAACCAGCACGTCGGATATCCCGAACCATTATATCCAGCATGGCACGCAAGTCCTGATTCAGTCGGGCCAGCTTTATGTTATCGTTCTGCGCCTGGAGCGATAGGATAAGTATTCCAAGCGCACCTGTTGTAACTAGTAGTCCGACAGTCATTCCTATCAGTAGCTCAATCAGTGTGGCACCATTTTCGACTCGCGGACTTATGGACACGGCTCATACCCTCCAGGTGCATCACAAATGCGAGCGCGTCCAAGGGTGCTGACGGTTACGGTTGCGCTAAAATCATCCATGTCAAGTACAACTCTACCATTGTTGGGATTGATACCCCGTATCGGATCAAAAGTAGTGTATGAGCCACTTCCGAAACTCGCCGATGTCAGCGTTGAGCCAGGAAAAGTTGTCCCATTGAAGGTCTTAATCAGAGTATTGGCAGACCCAGGATCAGCGTACACTCTGTATGACCAAGGATTACCTGGGTCAAACACAACGCGCACTTTCACATTTCGCTTAATCGCTTCAGAGCGAGCCCAACGTAGGTCTGAAAGTATTGTTTCCGCAGCAGCAAGCACGCGATTTTTAGCAATTAATGCGGTGAACGTTGGCGCAGCAAGAGTCACTAATACTCCAAGGACTGCAATCGTAACTATTGTTTCAAGCAAGCTATAGCCACGAACAGGTATAGAGTACGGGGGCACGGAGATTCTGCCAACACTATTCATTTCTTCCAGCAACCATTCACATCGGTGGTGGTCGAACCACCACTAGCGTAAGTCACCGCTCCACCACTTGCCAAAACCAGGGTTAAAGTATTGCAGTCGCTGTCATCAGCCTGTTGGCCTCTCGGCGTAGCGTTGACAGTGAAACCGGTTGCCGTCACATCAGAGAGTGATAAACTGTAGTGACCATCTGAAGAAAGGTAGCTTCCACCAACTCCTGCCGAAAATCCGACCTGACTCAGGTTAGAGCTGTAAATTGTGTGGCCAGTGCGGTACTTTTCCTGCTCAATCAGAACGCGTCCAATCGCTGCCTGCCCATCTGCGCGACGCGCCTTTAATATATATGACTGATAAGAGGGAATCGCTATGGCCGTCAGTATACCAATCAATGCAACGACAATCATTGTTTCAATTAGCGTAAACCCCTGATCACGAACTGCAAATTTTTTAGCCATTGCCATTAATATCTATATGATTAGTACAACTAGCCACATCAAGCGGGACAGGCCCCAGTAAATTTACTAATCCCACTTGTCCCACTTGCTAGCACCTCAGTTATTATTTTACCTCCTCACAAGTATAGTTTAGACGGATTCTAGCCGATGTCGAAAATGCGCTCTGGCTTCAGAAAATGAGAACAGAGTGCCATTTTCAACATTTTGTTGTGCTCGGCGATCTAGAGCGACTCGCAGCAAGCGTTTGTAGTAATGCAGGTACTTAGTGGAAGCTAGAGTACGCTTGAGTTACTGCGTCGCTGCCCAACCATATTTACCCATGATTAAAACAGCACTGATACAGATTCGCAATCAACAGGATTCCAGTCGTCAAACTGATAGTATCGAGCGTCAAGCCAAGCGCGCCGCCCTTGCGACTGGCTGCAGCCTGCTCGTAATGCCTGAACTCCACAACGGCGACTATTTTTGTCAAACCGAGGACACGAACCGATTCAATTCAGCAGAGCCGATTCCTGGCCCCACCACCGACTGGCTAGGTAGCATTGCCGCGAAGTATCGCCTAGTCATCGTCGGCTCGGTGTTTGAGCGCAGAGGGCCGGGTGTCTATCACAACACGGCGGTCGTCCTAGACGCGGATGGCAGCCTAGCGGGCGTGTATCGAAAAATGCATATCCCGGATGATCCCGGCTTCTACGAGAAGTTTTACTTTACACCTGGCGATCTGGGCTTTGAGCCCGTCGACACGGCTGTGGGCCGGCTTGGAGTGCTGGTCTGCTGGGATCAGTGGTTTCCGGAGGCGGCGCGTTTGATGGCGCTAGCCGGGGCGGAGCTGCTGCTGTATCCGACTGCCATCGGCTGGGATCTGAATGATGATGCTGCCGAGCAGGCGCGCCAGTTGGATGCCTGGATGACAGTGCAGCGCGGTCACGCGATCGCAAACGGATTACCGCTACTGGCTTGCAATCGGGTTGGGTTTGAGTCGGCTCCGGGCGCGACTGATCCCAAAGATGGCATCCAGTTCTGGGGCAACTCCTTCATCTGCGGCCCGCAGGGCGAGATCCTGGCGCGCGCTCCGTCCGACCAGGAGAGCCTGCTCGTTGCTGAGATCGACCTAACCCGCAACGAGCAAGTGCGCCGCATCTGGCCGTTCCTGCGCGACCGACGCATCGATGCCTATGCTGATCTCCTGAAGCGTTGGCGCGATTGATGCCGGCGCTCAACGCAACCTCTCAGGTCCACGGACCTCGCACGACGCCTTGAACACAGCCCTACAAACCCCGAGCTTTGCGCTTCAGCGCGGCGCGCCAGTCATCACCCATCTTTCCAGATACCACTTTTCAGCCTGAACGAGATGTCCCCACTCATGAACGAAACCCAACGCTCGATGCGCTCGATCCTGCAACGCATTGCCACTGGCCCGGAGTTGTCGAAGGACATCTCGCTCGATGAGGCGCGCCTCGGTATGAATGCCATCCTGGACAGCGCTGTCGATCCCGTCCAGGCCGGTATCTTCCTGATCGCGCTGCGCATGAAGCGCGAGACCGATGATGAGCAGCGCGGCATCCTCGATGCCGTGCGCGATGCGACTGATCATGTGGTGGCCGAGGTCGACGAGGTGGTTGACCTCGCTGATCCCTATGACGGCTACAACCGCTGTCTACCGTCTTCCCCCTTCCTCGCGCCACTCTTGGCCGAGTGCGGCGTGGCGGCGGTGTCGCACGGCGTTGATGCGGTCGGCCCTAAGTTCGGGGTCACGCATCGCCACGTACTGGAAGCGGCCGGCCTGCCCGTCGATCTCAGCCCAGCCGAGGCGGCTGCACGCGTCTCGGACCCGGCGATCGGCTGGACCTATATCGACCAACGCGCCTTTGCGCCGAAGCTGCATGACCTGGTGCCGCTGCGCAGCACCATCGTCAAGCGCCAGGCCATTACCACGGTCGAGGTGCTGGCGCGGCCGATCCACGGGCGCAACAAGACCCACCTAGTCACCGGTTATGTACACAAGCCCTATCCGCGCATCTATGCCCTGCTCGCCCGCCACGCCGGGTTCGACTCCGCGTTACTGGTGCGCGGCGTCGAGGGCGGCATCGTGCCCTCGCTGCGGCAGAACGGCGTCTGCTTCAACTATCAGCAATTCGGCGAGGAGCAATCGTTCGATATCAATCCAGCCGAGATCGGTATCGAGCAAAATGTGCGCGCGGTGCCACTGCCCGACGATCTGCCCACCGCCAGCCGTCCGAATGACGATATCGCCGTCGCTGTTGATGTTCCCGCCACTGCGAAGGCAGCCGCACAAGCCGGCATGGCGGCGCTAGAAGGCCAACGCGGCCCGACCTACGACAGCCTGGTGTTCTCCGGCGCACTGGTGCTCTGGCACCTGGGACGCGAGCAGACCATCGCCGCCGGCGCCGATCGCATCCGCGCCGCGCTCGACTCAGGCGCAGCCGCTCGGCGCTTGCGCTAAGCAAGCCTGCGCCAAGACACTGTCCATCAACTTCTTCCTGATTTGAGGTCACTGCAGTGCGCTCATCGGGAAGTAAACAATAGACAGCTACTCACTCAGGAGACTGACACTGATGGAATCACCTTTCGTCGAGGTCGCCAAGGCCGACGAGATCTCGCCCGGCAAGTTCATCCGCGTCGAGGTGGCACGTAAGCCATACATCATCGCCCGGGTCGATGACCGCTTCTATGCCGTCGAAGACAACTGCAGCCACGAGGACTATCCGCTCTCCTATGGCTGCCTGGATGGCAACCGGATCAAATGCTCACTGCACGGCAGCCGCTTCAGCCTCGAGACCGGCGCACCCGAGGATGAGCCGGCCGATGAGCCCATCCGCACCTACCGGCTCGAGCTGTGCGAAGGTCGCCTCTGGCTCGACCCCAGCCCGGACATCAGCGGCTAACGCGTCCATCCGGGTCGCGCATGGCCGCGGCGAGATCGGATAGGAGCGCATCCTCATCCTCGCCACTCGCCGGCTCGGCAAGAGCGACCAGGCGCACATCGGCCATCGCGATCGCCTCCGCAACCAGCCCACGCAAGCGCTCCGCAGACGGCAGATCGCCCACCGTGAGTTCGATGACGGGCATGCCAGCGGCCGCGAAGGCCGCTCGCAAGCGCACTGCCATCCGGCGTTGCGCCCGACCTGACTTGGCAGGCAGCAACCGCACCACGGCCAACGGGTGGAGGTCAGAGGCCGCGCAGATCAGCAGATCCGCCCAGCCCTCAGCCAAGAGCCCCTGCGCCAACCGCCGCTGGTCCCGACCCATACGCGGCAGAGGCCGCAACAGCGATAACGCCGCGACCTTGGGGCAAACGCGATAGGCATCCCCAGCCGCTTCCGAGATCATCTGGTAACAGCGCAGCTCATCCGCCGACAACAGCGGCCGTCGCTCGAACGGCTCCCCGCGCAGGCGCGTGCCGCGTCCACGCAATACGGAGACCAACATCGCGACAATGATCAGGGTCGCGACGGCCAGCAGTAGATAGAAGGGAGTCAAGCCAGTCTCCTCAGACGTTAAAGATCCAAACCTGGGAACGCCCAAGCGCCCCCAATCGCGTCGAACGCGACAAAATAATCGCCCAAATTGCGACAGACCGCACAGTAATGACCGATTGAGGGGAAAACCCTAGGCGAACTCCAGCAACACCCTTATGGTCGCGCGCGTTGTAGGCTATAGTTGTGGGCGGACAAGCGTAAATAGACAAAGACCTGGCCAACGGATTCCAGAAATTGGCTGAGGTGCCCCTCGCCCACCGCAGAATCGCTCTCAAATAAACAAGTTGTCGTTGCTCTGCCTGGAACAGATCAGACTTCCATCGACTTAAAGACGCCAGAACGAACATGTTTCAAAACCTAAAGCTTAGCAGCAAGATCATCTTGGGATTCGCGGCACTGATCGCGATTACCGCGGTGCTCGGCGGCATCGCGACCGTCAACATGCTGACCGTCAAGAACCAGTCGGCCATGTTGGCCGAGGAGTATGTACCTGAAGTCGACGTCGCCACTCGGCTGCGCGGCGCCGCAAATCGGCTCATGTACGCGATGCGCGGATACAGTTTTACCAACGGTAACGAGACCTTCTGGCGCGAAGCTCAGACCGAGGCCGGGCTCCTTGACGATGCGCTCAAGGATGCGCGCAAACTCAACCAGAACGCGAAGCATCTAACCGCACTCGGCGGCCAGCTCGACACCGCCCAGCAGGCGCGCGACAGCTACTTCGAGCTGAGGGAGCAGACACAAGAGCTGCAGGTGGCCTTGGCCAGCAACCGGCAACAGCTCGACACCAACGCAGCGGCCTTCATGCAAGCCGCAACCAATTTCCTCGACGCACAAAATCAGCAGTTCGACCAAGCACTCGAAGAACGCACAACCAAGGTCGAGGCGATCACACGTGTAGTCGAGCTAGGTTCCAGCGCCCGTATTGCAAACTTTAGGGCACAGGCCACCGGAGAAACGGCATCAAGGCAGGATGCAATCGAGAGTCTGCAGCAGATCCCAGCAATCATCGACGCGCTCAGACCGATCACACGTGCACAAGTGAATATCGAACAACTCGATACGATCGCCGAGAGTGCGGCCAACTACCAGGAAGGCATCGAGGCGTTCGGCCGCGAATCAGACAAAGGCTTCTCAGCAAGCGAGCAACTGCTGGCGAGACTGCGCAACGACATGGACCGAGCAGCCGATGCCTTCGTCTCAACCTCGACGGCCTTTCTCGATAGCCAGATCGAGACCTTGAAGGCGGATATGAACAGTCGCCATCACGCGATCTCCACCACCACTGACATCATCAATCAGGGCAATGAGACCCGGGTTAGCGCATTCAAGGGCCAGGCGCTCAACGACCTGAGCTTTATCGAACAAGCACTGACCAACAATCTGCCGAAGATCCAAGAGCTGCTGGACCAACTGAAGGCGACGACCACTGACAGCGCACTCCTCGCCGAGATCGAGAATACCCGGGCTGCGGCAACAGGCTATGGCAAGACCTTAGAGCTCCTTGTCAACAACACCCAGGCCAACGACCAGTTAGCGACTCAGCGCACGGTCGCAGGCAACGAATTGATCGCTGCGACCATCGCTACCGCCGATGCCGGGCTTGCCGGGACCCAGCGGATTGCCGATGAGACCATGCAGAGCCTGACCCTCAGCAGCCTGGTGGTGATGATCGGTCTGATCATTGCCCTGATCGTCGGCATCGTGCTCGCCTGGCTGATCACCCGCTCGATCGTCGGCCCGATTAACCGCGTGGTGAAGGGCCTGCAAGAGGGCAGCGATCAAGTCGCCACCGTCAGCGGCCACGTCAACATCAGCAGCCAGCAGATGGCTGAGGGTGCAGGCGAGCAGGCCAGCAGCCTCGAGGAGACCAGCTCCAGCGTTGAAGAGATGGCGGCAGGCACGCGCCAGAATGCTGAGCATGCACGCGAGGCGGATGCCCTCAGCCGCACGGCGAACGATAAGGCCGATCAAGGCGTCAAGGCGGCTCGAGCCACGGCCGACGAGGTCAGGACCCGACTGCAGAAGCTTGACACGGCGATCAAGGCGATCGAGGAAAGCACCAACAGCACCGCCAAGGTGGTTGGCACCATCGACGGCATCGCCTTCCAGACCAACCTGTTGGCGCTCAACGCGGCGGTCGAAGCCGCGCGCGCTGGTGAGCAAGGCAAAGGCTTCGCCGTCGTCGCCGATGAGGTCCGCAAGCTGGCTCAGCGCAGTGCCGATGAGGTCAAGAACACCAATGAGCTGATGAAATCGGCGCAAGAGAACACCGTCCGCATCAAAGAGGTGTCCGCCGAGCTAGAGAAGTACTTGGGTAAGGCCGTGGCCGAGGATATGGTTTCGCTGTTCGAGGAGACCGTGACCGCAAGCACCCAGGTGACGAAGTTGATGAGTGAGGTGGCAACGGCCAGTGATGAGCAAGCTCGCGGTGTTGAGCAGATCAACCTCGCCGTCTCGCAGATGGACAAGGTCACCCAGATCAGCGCGTCGAATGCCGAAGAGTCCGCGGCCGCCAGTGAGGAATTGGCCAACCAGGCCTCGCAGCTCAAGCGGATCGTCGACGACCTGCGCTTCCTAGTCGATGGCGTACGCTCTACCAATACAACGGTTGCCTCGAGCAATGAGGGTCAGTCGTTGACCAGCCATCCACCCTTATTGCAATCGCACCACAAGGACGATGATTTCTAGGCCCGTCTTCGCCTAATAAGGCTCGGCCAGCCGCCACTTCGCGGCTGACCGGTTATTTAAAGGTCGACAGCGCGCAGGTGCTGCCGGCCTTTTTCGTGTCTGGGGCTCTTTACCTCCAAGCAGCGCTGGCGGAAGCTCAACGGTAAAGAAGCGTCGGCGCCATGACGCGGATCAAGTGGCGCAGGAACACTGGGCGGGAAAATACTGCATAATCCGGCGCTTTCCCGCAGCGACCCAGGGGAAACCGAGTCAGTGCACGGCCTCGCCACAACGCGATGCCGCGGCAAAGGCCCCATCCAGAAGCGCATTCCTGATCGCGCTGGTGGCCCAATCGAACAGGTCTCATCGGCGCCGACCACAGGGCTTTCAGCTCGCAGTGGATCGCGTCGCCCAACCAGGGGAATCGAGCATGCAATACGACAGTCACCTCTATCAGATCTTGGCCCCAAACCCGGCTTTGGTTGCCTCCCAACTCGACCCAGAAGCCTTCGCCAAGCATTACACCGCCGGCTCGGTGCGCTACTACGCGGGCAAGATCGTCTTCGCCGAGATCGACATCAACTACCGCCATCCGTATTTCAAGATCGACGACGCACTCGCGGCACTCAAACCGCATCCCGATGGCCGGCCCAAAGCGACCATCTTCCTCTCGACTTACCGCGTCCTCGAGCATATTGAGCTTGACGCCATCAAACGCGTGTTCCTCAGCACACCGGAGGGCTACACCTTAGCCCTCGACGCCGCGCCTTATGACAAGACGCACGAAGAAGGCTTCCTGCGCATCTACGCCGAGATCGCACCACTGCGCATGCTGGTGATGTCGCGCATGGACTTTCCCGCATTCGGCAAGTACATCACCGATCCCACCTTCCCCAAGGGCGCGCCGAAACAGTTCTATACGCAAATCGAGCTGGACATCGAGCACTTCCTCGAAGAGTTTGAGGATCGCCCGACCATGCATGCACCCATCCCCGGTCTGCATCCATCGAACCTGCGGGCGGCGATCATGGAGCTTCGCGCTGATCCGGGTAAGCAGAGCAAAGGCCTCCGGCTCGACAGCGCCTTCGAGACCATTCCTTACAAGCTCATTCGCCACGGTTTCATGTTCGCTTCTCAAGACTCGACGCGCTTCTTTCCAATGCCCGCTCGGGCTGAGATCGAGGCGACAAACTATCGATTCTGGCGCGCCATGTAACAGCATTGCTCTCGGCGTGGTTGCGCGCGCAGCGCGACCCGCCCCATCGGCTGCTCGGCGCAATAGACTGAGCAAGCCCACCTTTCCCTAGAAAAAACAATCACTTCGAGCGAGAGGGAGAACCATCAAGCCATGAGCCTGAATGCTCTTATACCCATCTTTTTCGGCATCGTCGGACTCTGGACGGCGCATCTGATCTTTCGAACCGTGATGGCCTATCCGAAGGGCGAAGCAAAAGTCGCCGCCATCGGCGATGCTATTCACCTCGGCGCCATGGTCTTCATGCGACGGGAATATACCGTGCTCGGCGTCTTCGCCGCCGTGCTCCTCGTGGTGCTGTATGTCTTTCTCGGTTGGAAGACTGCATTAGCCTTCTTGGTTGGCGCCCTGACCTCGGCGCTCGCCGGCTACATCGGCATGAACACCGCGACCAAGGCCAATGTACGCACCACCGTCGCCGCACACACCAAGGGCGCCGCCGAGGCGCTCACGGTGGCGTTCTTTGGCGGATCGATCATGGGCCTTGCAGTGGCCTCGCTGGGGCTACTCGGTCTCGGTACGCTGTACCTGCTCTTCGGCGGTGACCCTGAGACCGCCCACGCCATCCATGGCTTCGGCATGGGTGCGTCGAGCGTGGCACTGTTCTCGCGCGTCGGCGGCGGGATCTTCACCAAGAGCGCTGATGTCGGCGCTGACCTGGTTGGCAAAATCGAGGCGGGGATTCCAGAAGACGACCCGCGCAATCCTGGCGTGATTGCTGACAATGTCGGCGACAACGTCGGCGACGTCGCCGGCATGGGCTCAGACATCTTCGAGTCCTATTGCGGCGCCATGATCGCCACCATCGCCATTGCCTCAACCCTGGCGGCCGATATCATCGATCCCATTGGGGAACGCGAGGCCTTGATGTTCCTGCCGCTGGCGCTGTCGTCGGTCGGCTTGCTCTGCTCCATCGCTGGCATCTGGCTGGTGAAGCGCTTTTCTAGCCAGTCGCCCGAGCGCGCTCTGCGCATCGGCACCATCGGCGCGAGCCTGCTGTTCATGCTGGTCGCCTATCTCGTCATCATCGGTACCGGCATCAATGGTGCGGTCTGGGGTGCCGTGCTCATCGGCGCGCTCGGCGGCATCGTGATTGGCTTGGTCACCGAGTACTACACCTCGTCGAAGCCCGTCGCCAGCATCGCGCTAGCCGGTGAGACGGGTGCCGCAACCGTCATCATTACTGGCTTCGCCGTCGGCATGCGCTCGGTCATCGTGCCGATGCTCACCATCAGCGTCATCATCTTCGTCTCGAACCAATTGGCCGGGCTCTACGGCGTTGGCATCGCCGCGGTTGGCATGCTCGCCACCGTCGGCATCACCATGGCCATCGATGCCTATGGCCCGGTCGCCGACAACGCCGGCGGCATCGCTGAGATGGCCGGCCTCGGCGTCGAGACCCGACGCATCACCGATTCCCTCGATGAGCTCGGCAACACCACCGCCGCGATCGGCAAAGGCTTCGCCATCGGCGCAGCAGCGCTAGCGGCACTGGCCATCATCACCGCCTATATCGAAAGCGTGTCGCTGCATGTGCCAGACTTTGAGCTCCTGCTGAGCGACCCGATGGTGATCATCGGCCTATTTGTCGGCGGCATCCTGCCCTTCGCCATCGCCGCTATGACCATGACCGCGGTCGGCGAGGCCGCCTTTGCCATGATCAACGAGATCCGCCGCCAGTTCCGCGAGATCGCCGGCCTGCTGGAAGGCACCGCGGAGCCAGACACCGCCCGCTGCGTCGACATCGCCACCACCGCGGCGCTGAAGAAGATGGTCATGCCCGGCGTGGTCGCCATCGCCGCGCCCTGGGTGGTGGGCTTCATCCTCGGGCCAGCCGCACTCGGCGGCATGCTCGGCGGCGCCCTGCTCGGCTGCGTGCTCCTAGCGCTGACAATGGCCAACGCCGGCGGCGCTTGGGACAACGCCAAGAAGTTCGTCGAGAAAGGCAATCACGGCGGCAAGGGCTCGGATACCCACAAGGCCACGGTGGTCGGCGATACCGTCGGCGACCCCTTCAAGGACACCTCTGGCCCATCGATGAACATCCTCATCAACGTGATGGCCATCGTCAGCCTGGTGATCGCACCGCTGCTTGGCAATAGCCTGCTGGGCTGAGGCGTTCGCCGGACACTTTGGTGCCGAATGGCGCCGAATTGTCGTTTCTCTTGAAAGGAGCGTTGCCGGGAGCATAGTCCCGGGCTATGTGACCGGCGACGCAAAAAGCAGAGGCAACGACCTGTTCACGCTGTCTTGAACCGTTCCTAAGTCGCGTACAACCGAGCCAGCTGTTCTCGAAGATCGTTGTCGATCATTTGCAGCTGCCCCATATTTGCCGAAATGCTGTTCGACTCCGATCGCAGCGCCCCCTCCAACAGCGCGGCGGCTTCTTGAAGAGATTTTAGTCCGCTCCGCGAGTGGCAGCCGACTCAAGGCCAAGCTTAGTCTGCGACCCCACTCTCGGGCTCGCTCTAAGGACGTTGAGCACGCATGCAGACCGCACTGCGCATCAGCGCTTACAACCGATGAGAGTCGCCGTGCCGTTGATCAATCTGCGTAACAACCACAGCCCTTCGTCGAACAGGGTCCGCGTCCAGAGAGGCGAGAAGGTGCCGATTCGCCGCATGCGAGCCGCTGCCTGGCTGCTCCTGATCACGTCACTACTCACCCTGCTGATCATGCTGCAGTCAACGGCGACCGCAGGCGCCGAAGACGGCCTCAAACGGAAGCTCGGTGACGCCTTATCGACCGGCAATCACGCGCCTAGTCCGCTATTTGTCAAAGACAGCCGCAGCCCAAGACAACTGCTCCAAACATTTGATGAGCTGGCCACTGAGATCCGAGACGTCTTTAACCATGGTAGCCGACAAGGAGACATCGACGGCGCACAGGAGCAGCAACTCATCGAGCTGTACACGCAGATGGGGCAGCTCATCAGCGCCTCGATCCTCCCCGAGAGCGAGCGCTTCGCCCGAGCCAACGCTGCCCTGTCGCAGCTCGCGGAGGTCATCGCCCGAGTTCCGTTACCACCGACGCAAGCGATCCCGGACCAGGCTGAGGTCGCGAAGCAGGGGCTCGACTATTGGCGTCTTCCGGGAACCACGATCGCTTTCCAGCGGATACAAGAAGGACCGCGGACTGGCGACTGGACCTTCTTTGACGGCACCGTTAAAGACGCCGAGATCCTCTATCAAGCCGCGCTCGCAAAGTCTCCGCCCGATAACAACGAGACCACGCTGATCGAGCACTATCTGGCCTATTCTGGCCCCCTGATCTCAACCCAGATCACCGATGCCATGCCGGCGATCTTGCGCCAGCCACTGTTTGGTCAGCCGTTGTGGAAATACCTAACCACCACGGTGATCCTACTGATCAGCTTGATCTCCGCACTGGTGGTCTATCGCATCAGCCGGCTCCTCACCAACCGCTGGAACGACCCCAGCGAGATCCGCTTTAGTCTGGCGCGACTCGTCCTGCCGCTGCTGCTGCTCGCCTTTATCCCGATCTGGATCCAAATCATTGCCCTCGATGTGCGGCTACGTTTGCTTCCGCTGGAGGTGATCGACGATGTGCTCTGGGTCTGGTTCTATGCCGCAGTCACCTGGGCGCTATTGGTCGGTGCCAATCTGGTGGCCGCGATCATCATTCGCTCGCCCTCGATCAGCCCGGCAGGACTGGACGCCAGTATGGTGCGCCTCGCCTGCCGCCTGGTGGCCTATGCGCTCGCCATCTGGGTCTGGGTGGAGGGTCTGCAGGCCCTGGGCGTCTCGCTCATTCCGCTGCTGGCTGGCGTGGGTGTTAGCGGACTCGCGTTTGCACTCGCTGCAAAGCCAACGCTCGGGAACTTGCTCGGCGGCGTGATTCTCTTCGCGGACAAGCCGTTTCGGGTTGGCGACCGGGTCGTCATTGGCCAGCACCAAGGCATCATCGAAGAGATCGGCTTACGCTCCACGCGGCTGCGGACCCTCGACGGTCATTTGGTCAGTCTGCCAAACGATGAGGTCTGTACCTCGAGTATCGAGAACGTCGCAGCGCGCCCGAACATCAAACGCCTGCTGAACATCACCCTGACCTACGACACTCCACCGGAGAAGATCCAACGCGCGATCGAGATCACGCGGCAACTGCTGTCGCTAGAGGAAGACGGCGATCGCAGCGAGGAAGAGCTGGGGCGGCCGACCAACCAGCGCATCCACGTGGATGACGAAAATCTACCGCCACGGGTCTACTTCAGCGACCTCAACGCAGACTCCCTGAACGTCCTGGTCATCTACTGGTTCTCGCCGCCTGACTACTGGGCCTACCTCGAGCATGCCACCTGGGTGAACCTGCAGCTTATCGAACGCTTCAATGCAGAAGGCATCGAATTCGCGTTCCCTACTCAGACCATAGACTTCAAGCCGCGCGGGCCCGCAGCGCTGGAGGTGGCGACCTAGAGCGGCTGGGTCTGTAACCTCGATCCGGTCAGTTGGGTTTGCACAAACGCAGTCTAGCCAGAAGCGGCAGATGGTCCGAGGCGGCGCGGGTCGCGGCGGTGCTCACCACCAAGCCATCGACCAGCTCGAGCCCAGGCCCGTGCCAAAGCCGGTCCAGCGCCAACAACGGCCACCGCGACGGAAAGCTCGCCGGCATCGCTGCCGGTCGCAGCAGCCGATCGATCGGCGCAAGCCGGGGGCTGTTGCGACGCCACTCGTTGAAATCCCCCATCAGCACCGTTAGATCACAATCTGCGGGGACCGTATCGCAGAGATGCGAGCAGATCGCTGCGATCTGATGCCGACGCTCGGCGGCGCTCAGGCCAAGATGGGTCGCAAGACAGCGCAGCACCAATGGAACGGCATCTCCCTGCGCTCTGGCGTCTGCCGACGAGCCCGCGTCTAACGGCGAGCCCGCCTCTGCCGACGCGCCCACGCCTACCGGTGAGCCCGCATCCGCCTGCTCACTCAGTGGCGCCAAGGTGATGCTGATATCGATGAGCCCGCGCGGCTCGCGCCCTGGCTGGCTGATGTCCAGCAGACGGTGGCTGAGCACCGGTAAGCGGCTCAGCAGGAGATTGCCGTAGTGATGCGCCCCGCGCTGCAGGGTGTGGCCGAGCCGCGCCTCATAGCCGAGCGCCTCCAAGCGCTGCAAAAAGATCAGCGGCGCATCGGCAACGGGCGTCTCGACCTCCTGCAGCGCGATCAGATCCGCATCGAGTTCGGCGATGGTCTCGGCGATGCGCACTGGGTCCTTGCGGCGATCCGCTCCGACCGCACGATGAATATTATAGGTAGCAACCGTCAGGGCCTCGCGCACGCCAGCTAGTCCAACCTGCGTAACAGATGCCGCCCGAGCCAGAACAGCGCAACGCCAATGAGGATGCCGCCAAGCAAGAACGCCAGCGAGCGCATATCGGCACGCCCCAAGAGCTGGAGCAGGCCCTGAGAGAACAGCGCCATCGCAATCACCGCTGGCGCCATGCCGACTAGGGTGCCGATCAGATAATCGCGGAACCGAACCTGAATCGCCCCAGCGATCAGATTGAGGATGGCGAAGGGCGCCACCGGCACGATACGCAGCACCACGACCGTAAAGATGCCGCGCTTCGCCAAACGCTGGCGCAGGTCGCTAAGCCGTCCGCCGAGACGCTTCTCAGCCGTGCCAGCGCCGGTGAAATGGCCGATCTGATAGCCGGCAGCAGCCGCTAGCACCGAGCCTCCAAGCGCAATTAAGGCGCCAGACAGCGGATCGAACACCAAGGTGGTGACCAAGATCACCAGTGTCACCGGAACCGCCGCCACGCTCGCGACCACAAAGACGCCAAGCGCGACCGGCACACCCCACAGCGAGTGGGTCAGCGCCCGAGCCGCCTCGGCCAGCTGCTGCGGCTCTAGCCAGTCGCCCACCGGCGTCCAGCGCCACAGCGCCGCAAGCACCAGAAATGCGAGCAGCAGGCCAACGCCGAGCAGCGCGCGCCAGCGTGCGTGCGGCTGGTGCTCCTCACCGACGACGACATCGCCAACCCAGTCTGGAGCCAGCGGGCGATCCGGATCGATCAGTCGTTCGTCAGGGACTTGGCGATCCCATTCGGGGTCGATGCTAGGTTCGAGGCGACGCAATCGCAAACCTGGGCGGGTCTGGTTTCGAGGCGAGCTATCAGCCTCTCTATCAGCCTCTCTATCAGCCTCTCTATCAGCCTCTCTATCAGCCTCTCTATCAGCGCGATCAGGCCGGGGATCGGCGCCAAGAGCGCGATCGCAGTTGACGAGGGCATCGCGCTGCGACCCATCGGCTTCCGCTTGCTCTTCCGCTGCCGCTTTGGCGCCAGCCCCACCGCCGTCGACCAACTGAGCAAGCGCTCCAGCCAGACCTATCGCCGCCGAACCCTTGCCGTTGGCGAACGAGCGCCGGCATTCGGCCTCCAGATCCGCAAGCGTCTCAGGGTCAATCGATAGGAACATCGCGAGCAGGCGCCGACGCAGACGCTGGATCTCGGTGCGCGCGACCTCGGTGTCGCCGACCAGGCAGAGATCGCACTCGCTATCGAGCCCCATCGAGCGGTTGCTGAGATTCGACGAACCGATCCGCAGCACGCGGTCGTCGATGATCATCAGCTTCGCGTGCACCATGAGGCACTTGTCACCAAGCGCAGGCAGGTCCGGATAGTAACAATGCAACCGGCCATGCCGATCTGCGTCGCGCAGTCTCTCGAGGATTCGGGCGCGAATCAGGTCCATCGTATGCTGCTCGAGCCAATGTCCGGTCTCGCGCGGCAGAATGATCAAGATCAGCGGACCTTCCGGCTGCGCCAAGCGGCGCTCCAGTGCCTCGGCGACCGATCGCGAGGTGAGGTACTGATTCTCGATATAGATCAGCTCTCGGGCCGCCGCGATCATGTCCAAGTAGAGCTGCTCGGACTCCCGAACCTCGGCGCGCCCGTTAAACAGCGGCAGGGTGCGTGCAATGCCGATTGCCTGCTCATGCAAGAACGGCTCGAGCTGCGCCGGCCAGGCGTCATCGGCACCGCCATCATCATCCGTGCCGCCATCACCCGCGCCGCCATCATCACCCGTACCGCCATTGGCAGCATCGACATCAGCCGCCCTAACATTGGCTGTTGCCGCCTCTGAGCCCGAATGCAGCACCTGCGGAACCCCACCCCCCGCCCGCTCCCAACGCACGGCAAAGAGCTCACAGAGCGCGCTTGCCGCATCGCCGTCGACCAGCAGCTGTAGATCATGGAACGGCGGATAAGGATCACCGCTGGGATCTCGCCGGCGCGGCTCATCGGCACGATGCGCCTCGGTATCCCAACGCCATTTGCTGATATCGAAGCCACCACACCAGGCCAAGGCGCCATCGATCAGCACCAGCTTTTGATGTTGGCTAGCCATCAGCGGATGCACGTCGTCGAGGATAAAGTGCAGGCGCGGATGGCGCTTGTCCGCATCCTTGTGCCAGGGCACCTCGCCAAAGAACAACGGCTCACGCTCGAGGGCGTAGATCGGCGCGTAGTCCCAGAGCAGGATGAAGATCTCCAGCTCGGGGCGCAGCTCGAGCAGGCGCAGCAGCAGATCCCCAAACGCGGTTGGCCAACCGTCTTGCGGGTCTGGACGGGCCAGCTCGAGCTGACTGTGGATGTCCCAAGCCGTGATGGCGATGAACCGACGCGCTGCGATCAGGCTCTGGCGCAGCATGCCGAAATAGCACTCGCCATCGACACAGAGACCGACCCGCCGCGCAGTCTCTACCCGCCAGCAATTGCGCCCAGCAACCAGCCGCAGATCAGTCGTTATTGATGCTTTCACTGCTCGACGCACCCCGACCCTCAGCAGCCAGGCTACCTTGGACCGGAGACGCTGCCTCCTAGACTCTTTTGCCCTGTGATCCGGCTGCTACTTGACCTCGCCGATGATCACGTTCTGGAAACGCGCAATCACACCATCGCCAACCGAGATGCTGCCGAGCAGGCTTGGATCATCGACATCGAGCGTGCGGGTCTGGTTGGGCCCTTCAATCGTAACGGTCCCCTTCGCGCTATCCATCCCGACCACTTTGCCGTAAACGGTGAGCGTGTCCGTAATGCTACCCGCGGGCTTCTTGCCGGGCTGACGATCGACGTCCGTGCTCCGCTCGCTGGCGACCGGTCCGGCCTCGTCGGCTGGAACGATCTCGATCAAGGCGGATGAGATCTCCGCGATCGTCACCTCATCGCCGATCTTGATCTGATCGATGCGCGTCACCTCCGGCGGCACATGCAACACGTGATAGGCCCCATCAGCGTCCTTCAATGTCATCAGCCGCGTCTCGGGATTGACCACCATGACCTTCCCGGTCAGCTGCGCCCCCATCATCCCCGCCACTGCTGGCTCAGCGGCCTGCGCCAGCAGCGTGCCAGGTAACACGGTGCCTAGGATCAACGCGGCGCCGAGCAACATCTCGATCGGTTTCTTCTGCATGGTCGATATCCTCTGGTGTCTTCTGGTGTCTTCGATTGATCGCGTGCCAGCCACAAACTAACGAGGTCCGCCCACCGGCGCAACCGATGAGGTGAAAGCAGCAACTGAAGACCGCTGGTAACGACCGCGCAGGGCAACACCGCTCGTCAACACAAAAAATGCGTGTAATGACCGTTCTATATCCAGGAGATCTGCTAGGCTTTGGTTAGATGGCGGATCGTTTTATGTCTACCGACCCCTCAAACACAACCTATGTGCATCGCGTCGATGCTGGGCTGCGCATCAGCTTCGTCAGCGCAGAATGGCTCGCGTTCGCCGCCGAGAACGGCCGTGAAACGACCGCAGCTGCAGAGCTAGGCCGGCCGTTGTTCTCAGTCATCGTGGACGAGGGGACGCGCCACATCTACCGGCTCCTGATCGAACGCGCACGCTCAACTCACGAGGCGTTGCAATTTGGCTACCGCTGCGACTCGCCGGACTGCCGCCGCTGGATGCAGATGCAGATGCGCTATCTCGCCGATAGCGACGAGATCGAATTCGCGAGCCGGTTGCTGCGCACTGCGCCACGGCCATACATGCCACTCGTGGCGGCTAACCAAAGCCGGCAAACGTCATCGCAGGTATTGTCGATGTGCAGCTGGTGCAAGGCGGTCCTCGCCGAGCAGGCCTGGGTTGAGGTGGAACAAGCCGTGATGCAGCTCCGCCTATTCGCCGCAGATGCCAAGCCGCGCATTACCCATGGCATCTGTCCCGACTGCAGCAAACGTTTGTTATCATTGGAGTCTTCGTCATGAGAATCCTCGTTGTGGACGACAATCGGTTGCTTGCGACCATTCTCGCCGATCATCTGATTTCGCGTGGCCATGAGGCCGTCGCCGCCTTCGATGGCCATCTCGCGGAGATCTTCTGTGACCGTGATGGCTATGATCTGCTCGTGATCGACATGGTACTGCCCGAGATCGACGGCGTTGATCTACTCGAACGTCTGCGCCGAAAACATCACCACTGCCGCGCCATCGTCATCACAGGCTTCTCGGAGCTGCATGAGAGAGAAGCGGAGCGACTCAAACATCTCGATGTTGCCGCCGTCCTGGAAAAACCGTTTTCATTCTCCGAAGTGGACGCGATCGTTGAGGGCGTTGCGGCCTAGCAACCAAGCCCAAGCAGGGCCTTTCGCAACAGATTCGCAAGAAGGTCCGCAAGAAGGTCCGCAAGAGATCAGCCTTGCAAACGCGAACCTAAACCCGGACACAAGCTCTAAGGTTCATAGCGCGTCGTCGTATGGACGATGAAGCGCTTGTTTCGCGGTAACGTCCATAGCGCGCCCCCTGGACGATGGAGCACGTGTTGCACGGTAATGTCCATAGCGCGTCGCCACCCCGGACGATAAAGCGCTTGTTTCACGGTAATCTATGCGCCACTTAAGTGGCGACATTACTGCTCTCTCTTGCTCCGACCGGAGCTATGCCCCCTGATCTCCGCGCCCGATACGGCATGCTTGCCAGGCATGCTTGCCACACATGCTTGCCACACGGCCGCGGCGTCCTTCAATGAAGAGAATGTATACGCATGAAGCGTTCAGTCATCTTGGCGATCGGACTCGCAATCGCGGTTGCGCTCTGGATGCTCAGCGGCACCCTCGTCGACGCCTCGCGCACCGAGAAGCAGCCCGATGCGGGCATTGGGTCAACAGCGGTGGCACAGCCGATGCGCGTGCAGGTCACGCACAGCGAGGCCTCGGTCGTCGATCGCAGCATACGGGTTCTGGGCCAGCTCGAGCCGCGACGGCGGGTCATCCTGCGCGCCGAGACCGAGGGCAAGGTTGCGCGACTGCCCGTTGCAAGGGGCGCCCGGGTTGAGACCGGCGCCGTGCTGGTGGAGCTGGCGGAAGACGACCGACCCGCGCAGCTGGCTCGGGCTGAGGCAGAGCTTGCGGCGCGCGAGCTTGAGCTCGCCGCCTCCGAGAAGCTCGGGAGCCAGGGCATGCAAGCCCGCACACAGATCAAACAGACCCAAGCCGCATTGGCAAGCGCCAAGGCCGAGCTGGCCCGGCTCAGGGTTGATATCGATCGGCTGCAGATTCGCGCACCCTTTGCCGGCGTGGTCGAGACCCGCGACGTCGAGCTTGGCAGCCTGGTGCAACGCGGCGACGAGGTCTTGGAGCTGGTCGACAACAGCCGTCTGAAGGCGGTCGGCCAGGTCCCGCAGCAAAGCGCGGGCGAGCTGGAGCTTGGCCAGCGGGTCAGGGTCGCGCTGCTGGACGGTACCGAAACCAGTGGGCGGCTCAGCTATCTCTCGCAGGTCGCCGACGCCCAGACACGGAGCTTCAAGATCGAAGCCGAGATCCCGAACCCTGAGCTGGCCTTGGCCAGTGGTGTCAGCGCCGAACTCAGCATCAAGGTCGGCGAAGAACGCGGCCATTTTGTGTCGCCGGCGGTGCTTACACTCGACGACGACGGACGCATCGGCGTTCGAACGGTCGACGACAATGACCAGGTGCAGTTCTACCCAATCAACCTGATCCACGCCCAGATGGACGGTGTTTGGGTCTCCGGACTGCCGCTGCAGGTGCGCATCATCACCCAAGGTCAGGGCTTCGTCAGCGAGGGTGAGCAGGTCAAGCCGGTAAAGCCGGTAAAGCCGGTCAATGAGACTGAAACCAACCGGGAGCGCTCGTGAGCCGGCTGATCGAACTGGCATTCTCACGCAGCCGCACGGTGCTGCTGACGCTGGCCTTCCTGCTTGCGGCCGGGCTCGCCGCCTATCAGTCGATCCCCAAAGAGGCCGAGCCCGATGTGACCGTGCCGATCATCTACGTCGCCATGACCCACGACGGGATCTCACCGGAAGATGCCGAACGGCTGTTGGTGAGGCCGATGGAAACGGAGCTGCAGTCCATCGAGGGCGTCAAGGAGATGGCCAGCACCGCTGCTGAAGGGCGTGCCTCCGTGCAACTGGAGTTCATGGCCGGATTCGACAGCAAACGCGCCCTCGCCGATGTCCGCGAGCGGGTGGATATCGCGCAGAGCGAGCTGCCCGCCTCCACCGACGAGCCCAGCGTGCACGAGATCAACGTCGCGCTGTTCCCGGTGCTGACGATCGCCCTCTCCGGGCCGATGCCAGAGCGTGGTCTGATCCGCATCGCCCGCGACCTCAAGGATCGCATCGAGACCCTGAGTGGCGTGCTCGAGGTCGACATCGGCGGCGATCGTGAGGCCTTGATGGAGGTGATCGTCGACCCGGCCATCATGCAGACCTACGGGGTCGATTACGGCACGCTGTTCGAGCTGATCAGCAGCAACAACAGGCTGGTCGCCGCCGGCGCCATCGATACGGGTGCCGGCCGCCTGGTGCTGAAGGTGCCGGGCGTGGTCGAGACCCTCGATGACATGCTTTCGATGCCGGTCAAGACCGCCGCCGATCGGGTCGTCACCTTCGGTGATGTCGCCAGCGTGCGCCGCGCGTTCAAAGACCCGGAGGGCTTCGCGCGCGTGGGCGGACAGCCGGCCGTCACGCTCGAGATCAAGAAGCGCGTCGGCGCCAACATCATCGAGACCATCGCCGCAGTGCGCGAGATCGTCGAGCGCGAGCGTGAACATTGGCCCGCCAGCCTGCAGGTGGCCTACATGCAGGACAAGTCAGATGAGATCCGCGAGATGCTCGGTGACCTGCAGAACAATGTGCTCTCGGCCATCCTACTGGTGATGATCGTGATCCTGGCCGCGCTCGGCGCGCGCTCGGCGCTGCTGGTCGGCATCGCCATTCCCGGCTCCTTTCTGACCACCATCCTGGTGCTGAACAGTCTCGGATTCACCATCAACATCGTCGTCTTGTTCAGTCTCATCCTGGTGGTTGGCATGCTCGTGGACGGCGCCATTGTCGTCACCGAACTGGCCGATCGGCGTCTCGCGGCTGGGCAAGCGCCGCTGGCCGCCTACGCCGGCGCCGCGAAACGGATGTCCTGGCCGGTTGCGGCCTCCACTCTCACCACCCTGGCGGTGTTCTTTCCGCTGCTGTTCTGGCCTGGACTGGTCGGCGAGTTCATGAAGTACCTGCCGATCACGGTGATCATCGCCCTCTCCGCCTCCCTGACCATGGCGCTGATCTTTGTTCCGGTGCTGGGCTCAGCGATCAGTCGCCGCGGCGTTCAGCCGAGCCAGCGGAAAACCGGGGACGGCCTGGCCACTCGCACCTATCTGCGCCTGCTCGAGCCGCTGCTGCGACACCCGGCCATGACCTTGGGCGTCGCCCTGCTCGCGCTGATCGGCTCGTACGCGGCCTATAGCCAATTCGGCAAGGGCGTCGAGTTCTTCCCCGAGGTCGAGCCGGAGCTGGCGCTGGTGCAGGTGCATGCGCGCGGCGACCTCTCGATTCGCGAGAAGGATCGGATCGTGCGTCAGGTCGAAGGGCGCATCCTCGGCATGTCCGAGCTGGCGTCGGTCTACGCACGTTCCTATAACAGTGCATCCGGACAAGGCCGCGCGGCTGAGGATGTGATCGGCACCATTCAGCTCGAGTTCGTCGATTGGGACCAGCGCCGGCCGGCGGAGCTGATCCTGAGCGAGATCCGCGAGCGCACCGCCGACATCCCTGGGATTCGCGTCGAGACGCGCAAGGCCGAAGGCGGACCCTCGGAGGGTAAGCCGATCCAGATCGAGCTCAGTGCGCGCGATACCAGTCAGATTGCGGCCGAGGTCGAGCGCGTGCGCGCGCTCATCGAGCGTCTCGGCGGCTTCGCCGACGTCGAGGACGATCGTCCGCTGCCGGGCATCGAATGGCGGTTGGAGGTCGACCGCGAGCGCGCGGCCCGTTATGGCGCCAATGTCGCGCTGCTCGGCAACGCGGTGCAGATGGTCACCCAAGGCATCCTGGTCTCTGACTATCGGCCCGACGACAGCGACGATGAGGTCGATATCCGGGTGCGCTTCCCCTACAGCGAGCGCACGCTCGGACAGCTGGATAGCCTGACCGTGCCGACCCCGGACGGGATGGTGCCGATCAGCAACTTCGTCGAGGTCATACCGGCACCCAAGGTCGGCACCCTGCATCGCATCGACGGCCGCCGTGCCATCACGATACAGGCCGATGTGGCGAAGGGAGCACTGGTCGACAGTCAGTTGACGCGCCTGCGGGATGCACTCGCCGAGACCGAGGGCAATCCAGCGGTCAGCATCCGCTTCAAGGGCGAAGACGCCGATCAGCGCGAGGCCGCAACCTTCCTGACCAACGCCTTTGTCAGTGCCATCCTCTTAATGGCGTTAGTCTTGGTCACCCAATTCAACAGCGTATATCAGGCCCTGCTGGTGCTCTCGGCCATCGTTTTCTCGACCGCTGGCGTGCTGATGGGTCTGCTGATCACCGGCCAGCCCTTCGGCATCGTCATGGTCGGACTCGGTATCATCGCGCTCGCCGGCATCGTGGTGAATAACAACATCGTCTTGATCGACACCTACAATCGGATTCGCGCTGCTGGCGAGGACGCCGTCGCCGCCGCGCTGGAGACCGGCCGCCGACGACTACGGCCGGTCTTTCTCACGGCATTCACCACGGTGCTCGGCCTGATGCCGATGGTCTTGTCGATGAACATCGACCTGGTTGGCCGCAGTATCAGTTTCGGCGCACCCTCGACACAGTGGTGGACACAGCTCGCAAGCGCCATCGTTGGCGGACTTAGCTTCGCGACTCTGCTAACCTTAGCCCTCACCCCCTGTCTCTTAGTGCTTGGAGACAACCTCAGCAACAGCCTTCAACGCCTGCGCCGACGCTCCTCGCCTTCGGGACCGCACCAGCTCGACAGTGGCAATCGTTACCAGCGCAGCCTTGGCCGGGCCTAACAGCGGCCGACACAGTTTCCGGAGAGTATCGCGATGCATTTGACCCGCATTACTTATTGCAGCGAAATCATCAAGAATATTGGCAGTGAAGAGCTCAGCGACATCCTCGAGGTCTCGCGCCGCAATAATGAAAAGGACTCGATCACCGGGGTCTTGCTCTTCAATTCCAACTTTTTCCTACAATGCCTCGAAGGTTCACGCGAGGTCGTCAATAGGCTCTATAGTCGGATCTGTTGCGACAAACGACATCACAATGTTCAGATCGTCGCTTACAGCGAGGTCAGCAAACGTCAGTTCGCGGACTGGGACATGGCTTACCTGCCCTGGACCGAAACAACACGAAAGATCATCGCCCAATACTCGATCGGGGCCGAGTTCAACCCCTACCAGATGAGTGCTCAAAGCGCGATCGAACTCCTCGACGATCTCGGTCGAATACTGCAAAAGGGCGACAACTAAGGAACACCTCTTGGACACCATCATGACCCATCAAGAAGCAAGGGAGCATGTGCCCGGCCGGCTGCATGAGATCTTCGCCTCGCCTTATGACGCCTTCTCTAACGAGGCTGTCGAACGCCTGCTGCATATCCACATCATGCTGCATCTGCTCGTCGTCCGACCCATGCGGCGGCGCCACCTGATCCTCCGCGTGATTCATGGCTGGGAAAACGGCAGCTTCTCGCCAGATGAGCTTCAGTACATCGATTACCCACTGCATACCTTTGATGACTTTCAGCAGGTCAACGAGACCTTTCAGCGAGCGAGAGAGCAGCAAGAGCCACTGCCGAGCAATGCCGTTTCACTGTTGGCTGAGCCACTCGATCAGGCCATTGCGGCAGCTAACGCAAAAGGCCAAGTGATTGACGAGGAAACGCGTTCGATTCCAGCGCGATGGCCGACTTTTCCGAAGGGGCTCAGCCTCTACACCATGTTCAAGATGTGCAACCGCCTTGTTTACGGAGAGGACGACCCCTATCGCTCAAGCCACTGCATGACCGAGGAAGGCCTGCGCGAGATCCATGAATTCCACTTAGAGGAAGGCGAGTTCGCGATCGTCATCCCTCCAGGTCCGCAGAACAAGACCGAGAACACCCTGATGGTCATGCACGAGAGCCAACTCGAACCGGTTTCAACGATCTTTGCTCTGAGCATCCCTCTGTTTGAGTAATCGCTTCGAGTAATCGCTTCGAGTAGTCGCTAAGGCAGAGGCCGTGCCATCTGATTGACATCGACCCCCATGGCGCCAACGCTTCGATTCAGCCCATGAAAGCGCAGAGCGATGTCGTGCAGATTGCCATCCATGATGGCGACCGAGTCACCCAGACGTGCGGCAGCGCGGTCCATGAATGAGACCGATTGCTCCATCACCGTGACATGGGCAGACATCTCGCGCATCTGGTCGGCAACCACCGGCATCAGCAGCACGTTGCGCTCGATCGCATCGATCTCAATACTGATCTGGTCCATGCGCGCCGAAACCCGAGTGAAGAGGCTGTTCATTTCTTGCATGCGCGTGATCACCAGGCGCACCTCGTCGGTTAGATCGTTGACGAAGTAGAGGTTGGAGAGCGCAAGCGCGGCGACTAAGCCAATCACAACCCGCACCCAGAGCTCGACCCCGCGGTGCCGACGCCCAGTCAGGCTATCGCTACGATCCAGATCCTGCTCGAGCTCAGACATGAGCTCGGTCAGTGCCTCGATGCGATCACGCTCAATCATGGTGAGGCTCTCGGGCTGACTGAGCGATCAGGGGCGGACTCATGTTAGGTCGCTCACTGAAACGGGTTCATCCAGTTGAACATCCGCATCGGCTGCGACAGATGATTCACATCGTGTCCCATACGGCCCACGGTATCCTCCATCAGCTGAAATGATTGGCGCATATCGGTCAGATTCGTCGACATCGTGCCAACGCTGTCATCGATAGTCGCGATTGACTGGGCAATCTGGGTCACATCCTGAGACATAAAGGCGATCCCACCATGCATGGTATCGACGTGGCCGATCACCCGGGGCAGGCTCTGCATCCCGGCGTCGATGACCCGCATCGAATGCTCAATGCGATCCATATTATTGGCGACTTGCGCGAAATGCTCATTCAATCCAGTGACCGCGGCGGTCGCATCCGGGATCTGACGCGAGAGGATGATGGTCAGGAACGACAACGACGCGACCAAGACGATCACCGCACCAAACAGCAGTTGATAGAGCAACGCCACCCGGGCTTCGATCCGGCTCTGACGCGCATCGATCCGACGCATCAGGCCGGCGAAGCCAGCCATGGCCTGATCAAGCGCTTGTTCGTCTCTCAGCTCCATCGCTAACCGTCCTTGCGCAGACCAAATGGTTGTGGATGAGTCAGGGTGTTGCAGCGCATGAGGTTCATAGCTGTTTGGTCTGGGGCGAAGTCTCGCTAACCCTTCGGATCGTTCGCATTTATGGCCGGCCGCTCTCCGCTGTCGAGGCTCAGCCCTGGCGAGGCGACGGGTCGGGTGACGAAGGGTCCGCTCAGCATGTCATCGCCTGGGCCGGCCAGCCCGGGCCAGAAGCAGGCGTCGCGTGTGCCGCAGCGCGACAGCATCAGGGCCACCGCAAAGTCCGTCGGATCGCGATCAGCCAGCGGCTGGAAGATCGCCTCGGCACGCTCCCAATCGGCCTCGAGCAAGGCCTCGAGACCTGCCTCATAATGAGAGATGGCCTCGAGCCGTTCCGGCGCCAGCATCCGATCGCGCCGGTCGATCAGTTCAAAGACCTCCAGTTTGCGCGCGCCACTGTTCAGCGGCAGCACGTCGAGTCGGCGCGTCCAGTAACGTTCAGCCACCTGCTCGCGCGCCTCACCGCTAATGATGATCCGTGTGCCATAGCGGCGATTCAGCTGATGCAGATCCCAGCCCAGCGCGACGTTGTCGCCAATCGCGGTCCAGCTCATGCGCTGGCGCGAGCCAATGGCACCGACAATGGCGCGACCATGATGCACTGAGAACAGATTCAGCGGCGGTGCCGGCTCGCCCGGCGCAAGCGACTTGGCCCAGTCGGCATGCAGCGCGGTCTCGGCATCGCGGCAGGCGAGCACGGCGCGGCAGGCGCGATCGACGCTATCCTCGAGCACCACGGGGGCACCCCAAAAGGCCAGTATGCTCTCACCGAGAAAGTTATCGATGGTGCCCTTGTGGCGCAGGATGGTGCTGGTGAAGATATCGAGTTGGCGCCCCAGCAGCTCGGTGATGCGCGCCGGCGGCAGCGCCTCACACAGGCTCGCCAGGTCCGAGGCGCCGGTAAACAGCAGCGTCAGCTCGCGCACCTCGGCCTCAGGCTCGGCCCGTTTACCGGATTGGATCAGCCGCCGGCCGACATCGATGGGCACAAACTTCTCCAGCGAGCGCAGGCCCTGACTCATCTTCCAGAGCGCCTCGTCCATGGCCTTGATCTCGGCGAAGCGCGAGGGCACCCGCTTGACATCGGCGAAACGGAACTCGCGAATCAGCTCGGTGTTCAGCACCAAGCGCTTGAGTGGCTGAAACAGCCGCAGGGCGAGAAAGGAGACCGCGATCGCCGCCGCCAAGAGCAAGATCAGGGAGATGGCGGCCGCCTCGCTGAACAGGCGCCGCGCGGACTCGAGCAGGGTGATCTCGGGGACCACCAACATCAGCTCCCAGTCTTCGCCGACACCAGGCGGAAACGCCTGCCGTTGAGCCAGATAACGCTGTCCGTCGGTGCGTGACAGACTGTACTCGGCCCGATTGATGGCAGAGCGCTGTTGCGACTGTGCGTCCTGCCGATAGGCGTCGACTAGCCAGGGCACGCCGAGGTCTTCGACCCGTGGCAGCCGCGCGTCGGCAACAGCTGTTGCAGCTGCCGAAGCCGCATCCACAGCGGACAGATCAGCATCCACCGCAGCGGTGCCCGAACCTGCGCCCTGGCGTAGCTCGACACTCTCCGGAAAGGCGATCAACTGCCGATCGGCGCCAACAATCAGAGCGATGCCGCCGCGCGCGATCCGCTGTCCGCTGAGGAACTGCGACAGGCTATTCAGCGAGATATCAACGCCAACCACGCCGATCAGCGAGCCATTGGGCTCGCGCACGGCGACCGCGGCCGTGATACCACGCTCGCCGGTATCGGCAAATTGATAGACCGGGGACCATTGCAGCCGCTCGGCAGCAACGGCCTGGCGATACCAACCGCGCTGGCGCGGATCGTAGGTCGCATCGCCGTTGATCCGGGCGATCGGCGCAAACTGTGCGTCGCGATAGACCAGGCGCTCAGTCGCCTGGCTTGGGTCCTCGCCCTGCGCTGCCTCGCGTCGTATCAGCCGCGTCATCGACTGTGGCGAGCTGCGCGCCTGAATGAAGTCGCCGTTCGGGCCAGCGACATACAGGGATTCGATCTGTGGCAACAACGCCAGCTGCCGCCCGAACAGACGGAACAGCGCCTGGTCATCCGCAAGACCGCGCTCGCCAACCAACAGCGCATTGATCTCGACCACATCCCGCGCTGCCTCGAACCGCGCCGAGGTTTCCGCAACCACTTTGGCTGACATTTCGGACAAGATGTCCGCCGAGAGATCAAGCGAAACCCGGGTCGCATGCCGATAGGTGTTCACTGAGACCGCAAACACCGTCAACGCCAATAGGCCGACAAAGAGCGCGACGAAGGCGACCTTGTAGCTACGGATCATCGCGCAGGGCCCGCCCCAGCGGAATCGGCAGACTCACCGCTGCGGTAAGCCGCAGCGGCATCGGCGTGCCTCCCTGTCAGATAGGAGTGCTGCACATCCACCAGTGCCCGACCGCTGAGGGCGGTACGACCCACCAACATGCGAAACCGCATGCTATCGCGATCGGTTAGGGTCAGTTCGACCGGCCAGCGTTGGCCGCCGACCTCCAGCATCGAGGCCACCACCGCGCGCTCCTCGCGATGGCCACCGGAGTCAGTGACACAACGCCGATCGAGCAACGGCGCGGCACAGCGGACCACGAGATCATCCCGCCCCTGAAGCGGGTGCACCGAAAAGCGCACCCAATCGGCTCGATCCTGCACGAAGCGCTCGACCTGGAACGCGTGCAGCGCCGAGGTCCGCGCCCCGGTGTCCACCTTGGCCTTGATCAGCGGCAGCCCGAGCTCGGGCAGACCGACCCATTCGCGCCAGCCAAGGGTCACCAGGGCATCAGCCATTAGGATCAGGCACCACTCATGAACATGTTCAACATCAGCTTGTTGAGACGCCCGACGAACGCCGACGGATCATCGAGCTGACCACCTTCTGACAGGATAGCCTGATCGAGCATGATCAGGCCAAGATCATCGAAGCGGCCCTGATCGGACTCCGACTCCAGGCGACGCACCATCGGATGCTCGAGGTTGACCTCGAGCGTTGGCTTCATGCTCGGGGCATCCTGACCCACGGCCTTCAGCACCCGCGCCAGGTTCGCGCTCATATCGTGCTCGCCGACCACGATACAGGCCGGCGAATCGACCAACCGCGTCGAGACGCGCACCGCCTCGACCCGATCACCGAGCGAGTCCTTGAGCCGCTTGAGCAGATCTTTATGCTCCTTCTCAGCCTTCTCTGCCTTCTCTTTCTCTTCCTTGTCCGCCAGTTCACCGAGGTCGAGCTTGCCCTTGGTCACCGACTGCAGATGCTTCTCCTTGTACTCATGCAGGTTGTTGACCAGCCATTCGTCGACCCGATCGGACAGCAGCAGCACCTCGACGCCCTTCTTGCGGAACACCTCCAGGTGCGGGCTGTGGCGCGCCGCCGCCGGGCTGTCGGCGGTGATGTAGTAGATGTCTTTCTGGCCTTCCTTCATGCGCTCGATGTAGTCATCGAGCGAGACGGTCTGGTCATCGTTGTCGTTGTGGGTGCTGGCAAAGCGCAGCAGACCACCAATGCGCTCACGATTGGCGAAGTCCTCGGCCGGACCCTCTTTCAGGACACGGCCGAACTCGTTCCAGAATGTCTGATACTTCTCCGGCTCGTCCTTGGCCATGGTCTCGAGCAGGCTCAGGATACGCTTGGTGTTGGCACCGCGGATGGTGTCGATCTTGCGGTTGTGCTGCAGGATCTCGCGCGAGACGTTGAGCGGCAGGTCGTCGGAGTCGACGATGCCTTTGACGAAGCGCAGCCAGTGTGGCATCAGCTTGTCGGCCTCATCCATGATGAAGACCCGGCGCACATAGAGCTTGACGCCGTGCTTCTGCTCGCGATCCCACATATCCCAGGGCGCGCGCTTGGGCAGGAACAGCAGCGTGGTGTACTCGTTGTTGCCCTCAACCCGATTGTGCGCCCAGGCCAGCGGCTCATCGAAGTCGTGCGAGATGTGCTTGTAGAACTCCTTGTAGTCGTCGTCCGACAGCTCGGACTTGTTGCGCATCCAGAGCGCAGTGCCGCGGTTGACCTGCTCCAGCTCCGGCTCAGCGTCCTTGTCCTTCTTCTCATCGTCCTCGCTGCCGTAGTCCTCTTTGACCATCTCGATCGGCATCGCGATGTGATCGGAGAACTTGCTGATCACGCTGCGCACGCGCCAAGCGTCGAGGAACTCTTTCTCGTCCTCTTTCAGATGCAGGGTGACATCGGTACCGCGGCCTGATTTTTCGACCGTCTCCAGCGTGAAGCTGCCACGGCCGTCGGACTCCCAGCGCACGCCATGCTCAGCGGTCAGGCCGGCGCGGCGCGAGGTCAGGGTGACCTTATCGGCGACGATATAGGCCGAGTAGAAACCAACACCGAACTGGCCGATCAGGGCGTTATCGGTGGTCGCCCCCTCGGACATCGCCTCGAGATAGCGGCGGGTGCCGGAGCTGGCGATGCTGCCGATGGTCTCCACCACCTCTTGGCGGCTGAGGCCGATGCCATTATCGGAGACGGTAATGGTGCCAGCGTCCTTATCGACGCTGACCCGGACCCGGAGCTCGGGGTCATCTTCGAGCAGGGCCTCGTCGGTCAGCGACTCGAAGCGCAGCTTCTCTGCGGCGTCGGAGGCGTTGGAGATCAGCTCGCGGAGGAAGATCTCCTTGTTCGAGTACAGCGAGCGGATGACCAGGTCTAGGACTTGGCTCACCTCGGCCTTGAACTCGAGGGTTTCCTTATGCGCATCAACGGTCATGGGTGTCGATCACCTGTCGTCGTAGGGTTGAGAGTTATCGAAGACCGGGCCGCAGAGGCCCAGCGCTTCTGCAATTTGATCGGTCGCAGGCTGGCCGCACTGGTTACAATTGTGCTTGCCAAGCCTCGCCGGCGCCGCTGTGGTAGAGGCAAACCAACTTAAAATCAAGGGTTATGTCGATGCAAGCACCTGTCATCAGCACCACGCCGTTCGATGGTCAAAAGCCAGGCACCTCCGGACTGCGCAAGAAGGTCACCACCTTTCAGCAGCCGCACTACCTGGAGAACTTCGTCCAGGCCATCTTCGATACCCAGACCAAGCTCAACGGCGGCATCCTGGCGCTTGGCGGCGACGGTCGCTTCTACAACCGCGAGGCCATCCAGGTCATCTTGCGCATGGCGGCGGCCAACGGCGTGGCGCGCGTCTTGGTTGGTCAGGGCGGCATCCTATCGACACCGGCGGCATCTTGCATCATCCGCAAGTACCAAACCCAGGGCGGCATCATCCTCTCGGCCAGCCATAACCCTGGCGGACCGGACGAGGATTTCGGCATCAAGTTCAACATCGATGCCGGCGGTCCAGCGCCGGAATCGGTCACCAATGCCATCTACGAGCGCACCCAAACCATCGATCAGTATCGGATCATCGAGGCCGACCCGGTTGATCTGGATCAGGTCGGCGAGTCGAGACTCGGCGCGATGATCGTTCAGGTGATCGACCCGGTCACCGACTATGCCGAGCTGATGGCCAGCCTGTTCGACTTCGACGCCATCCGTCAACTCTTCAACTCCGGCCACTTCCGCATGCGCTTCGACGCCATGCACGCGGTCACCGGCCCCTATGCGGTCGAGATCCTAGAGCAGCGACTCGGCGCCGAGCCGGGTACGGTGATGAACGGCGTCCCGCTCGAGGACTTCGGCGGCGGTCATCCAGACCCGAATCTGGCCCATGCGCAAGCACTCGTCGCGCTCACGCAAGGGCCGGACGGCTTGGATTTTGGCGCCGCCTCCGATGGTGATGGCGATCGTAACATGGTGCTCGGGCGCGACTTCTTCGTCACCCCCAGCGATAGCCTCGCGGTGCTTGCCGCCAATGCCGAGATCGCGCCCGGTTACAAGAACGGCATCGCTGGGGTCGCGCGCTCGATGCCCACCAGCCAGGCCCCGGATCGGGTCGCCGAAGCGCTCGGCGTCAACTGTTTCGAGACGCCAACCGGCTGGAAATTCTTCGGCAATCTGCTCGATGCCGGCAAGATCACCCTCTGCGGCGAGGAGAGCTTCGGCACCGGCTCCGATCATGTGCGCGAGAAAGACGGCCTCTGGGCGGTGCTGTTCTGGCTCAACCTGCTCGCCGTCAAACGCCAATCGGTCGCCGAGATCGTCCGTGAACACTGGCAGCGATTCGGGCGCAACTACTACACCCGACACGACTACGAAGGCATCGACAGCGAGGCCGCAGAGGGCCTGGTCAACCATCTGCGCATCCTACTGCCGAGCCTACCCGGGCAACAGCTCGGCACCTTCAAGGTCGCCTTCGCCGATGATTTCGCCTACACCGACCCGGTCGACGGCAGCGTCGCCGAGCAGCAGGGCATTCGCATCGGCTTCGAGTGCGGCTCACGCATCGTACTGCGACTCTCTGGCACCGGCACCCAGGGCGCCACGCTGCGCGTCTATATCGAGCAATATGAGGCCGATAGCGCAGGCCATGATCGCCCCGTGCAAGAGGCGCTCGCGCCACTGATCCTGATCGCCCGCGAGCTGGCGCAGATCGAGGCGCGCACCGGCCGCGCTGAGCCGGACGTGATGACCTAGCGCGCATGGCGCGACGCCACCCTGGAACATGAATCGCGTGAGATTCAGGTTAAACCGAGGGGTTGTGGCGCGGCAGCAGCGGTCCCATACTCCAAACCGTCGGAGACGCATCTTTTGCATCCCGCCATGATTAACATCAATCGCGTCCGTCGCGAGGAGCACATCGACATGAAGCTGCGTACTGCAACCCTGGCTACCGCTCTGATCTTTGGCCTGACCCTGATCCTCAGCGCCGGCACCGCTGTCGCTGGCGACGGCAAGAGCTGCGGCGGCAAGAAGAAGGATGGTGAAAGCGCCGCAGTGGTGATGCCAGCCCAGCCGCGCGCTTGAGCCTGCCCGACTCCGGGCGCCGCTCGTGCGCGTTCAGACGCTCAGCGTCAGGACTAGGGCTGATCTGACTTGGTGCGGGGCCGATTCTGGAGCCCTGACCTAGCCATTCGCCGCGCTGCGACGGCAAAGCGGATGCTCAGGTCCACAGCATCGAGGATTCAGTCCAACAGGCAGTCCAATATGGCCCTGCTCGGGAAACCGACAGGGCCATCTTCTTTTTCAATCGTCCTTCGATGAGCCAATCGACCAAGATTAAGCCGATCGCCCAGGATGGGGCGGATCTATGCTTATCGAGCATCAAAACAAACTCGTAATAGCCATTTGTACCCGCGACACCCGCCAACGATCGGTTAAACCGATCGCCATGATCTAAACAATCCATTTGGATGCTCGCGGTTTTTACCCCATTCTGTGGGCTGAGCGAGACGACAGCTCCGCTCGAACCCTCTTTCCTCGTTCCACTCAACCACGCACGGAGTATCCCTGATGCTGCAAGACCGCACCGGCCAAAAAGTCCCGAACGTCACCTTCCGCACCCGCACCGACCACGACTGGAAGGACATCACCACCGATGACCTGTTCAAGGGCAAGACCGTTGTCGTCTTCTCCCTGCCCGGCGCCTTCACCCCGACCTGCTCCTCGACCCACGTGCCGCGCTATAACCAGCTTGCGCCGGCCCTGAAGGCCGCGGGCGTCGACGATATCATCTGCATGTCGGTCAACGATGGCTTCGTCATGAACGCCTGGAAGGACGACGAGAACGCGGACAACCTGACCTTCATCCCAGACGGTAACGGCGAGTTCACCGATGGCATGGGCCTGCTGGTCGACAAGGACGACCTGGGCTTCGGCAAGCGCTCCTGGCGTTACTCGATGCTGGTCAAGGACGGCACCATCGAGAAGATGTTCATCGAGCCAGAGGAGCCGGGCGACCCCTTCCACGTCTCCGATGCCGACACCATGCTCGAGTACATCGCGCCGAATGCGGCCAAGCCGTCGGACATCACCGTCTTCACCCGCCCCGGCTGCCCGTTCTGCGCCAAGGCCAAGACCATGCTGAGCGATGCTGGCATGCAGTATGAAGAGCTGGTGCTAAACAAGGACTACACCGAAGAGACCCTGCGCGCCGTCGCCGCCGCGACCAGCGTGCCGCAGATCTTCATCAACGGCACCAAGATCGGTGGCTCCGACGATCTCGAGAAGTGGATGGCCAACCGCTAAGCCTGACCTGACCGAGGTGAGCGCCCAGCGTCGTCGCCGACGCAGGGCTTGAGACCGACAGCCGCTGGTGCTTCTGCCTAGCGGCTGTTTCGTTTGGACTGCACGCAAATAGGCAATTCTCATGGACAAACACTTTGATCTCATCGCCATCGGCGGCGGCAGCGGCGGTCTCGCCATCGCCGAGAAGGCCGCCGGCTATGGCAAGCGCACCGCCATCGTCGAATCCAGCCAGCTCGGCGGCACCTGCGTCAACGTCGGCTGCGTGCCGAAGAAGCTGATGTGGTATGCCTCCGAGATCGCCCAAGCGGTGCGCGACGCGCCCGAGCTGGGCGTCAACGCCGAGATCAGTTCGATCGACTGGCCGACCCTGGTCAAGGGCCGCGAGGGCATGATCGATGGCATCCGCAACTACTGGAATGGTTACGTTGAGAAGCTCGGCATCACCCTGCTACAGGGCGCCGCGCGCTTCGTTGATAACAAGACCATCGAGGTCAACGGCGAGCAATACACGGCTGAGCACATCGCTATCGCCACCGGCGGCCAGCCGATCGTGCCGCCGGTGCCAGGCCATGAGCTGGGCATCACCTCCGATGGCTTCTTCAAGCTCGATCAGGCGCCGAAGCGGGTGTGCGTGATCGGCGGCGGCTACATCGGCGTTGAGCTCGCCGGCATCCTCAACTCGCTCGGCTCCGAGGTCACCATCGTCGCGCTGGAGCCGAAGGTGCTCGAGACCTTCGACCCCCTGATCAGCGAGACCGTCAAGCACAACCTGGAGCACGAGGGGATCAAGCTGAACCTGCCGTTCGCGGTCGGCTCGCTGGAACAGCGCGATGATGGCATCGCGGTGATCGACCGGGACGGCAACGCGCTGACCGGCTTCGACACCGCGCTCTGGGCGGTGGGCCGCCGCGCGAATACCGCCGGGCTCAACCTCGAGGCGACCGAGATCGAGCATCTCCCCAACGGGGTGATTCCGACCGATGCCTATCAGAACACCAATGTGCCTGGCGTCTATGCGCTCGGCGACATCACCGGCCGCGCGCCGCTGACCCCGGTCGCCATCGCCGCCGGGCGTCGACTTGCCGAGCGGCTGTTCAACAACCAGCCCGAGCGGCATCTGGACTACGAGAACATCCCCACCGTGGTGTTCGCACATCCGCCCGTCGGCTCGGTCGGCATGACCGAGGCCAAGGCGCGCGAGACCGGCGAGAAGGTCACCCTCTATCAGACCACCTTCACGCCGATGAAATACGCGCTCAACGAGCGCGAGCCACGCACCGCGATGAAGCTGGTCTGCCTGGGCGAGAAGGAGCAGGTGGTCGGCATCCACATGGTCGGCGACGGCGTCGACGAGATGCTGCAAGGCTTCGCCGTGGCCGTGAAGCTGGGCGCGACCAAGGAGGACTTCGACAACACCGTCGCCATCCATCCGGTCAGCGCCGAGGAACTGGTGACGCTGAAGGAGCCTTACACCGAGGACTAACGGGCATCGCCTGTCGATACTGGTCATGGCGTATCGACGCCCTTGCAGGTGAAGCTGCTCGTTCACGGCAAAGGCTGTCGACGGCATCTATAACGCCCCGCACTGCGGGGCGTTTGTCGTTGTTGCGCCGGCTTTGGTTTGCGTCTAGCTTGAACAGATCGGAGCGATTGACAAACCTGGAATCCGCTGTGGAGCCATCGACGAACCATCAGCGCGCGAATCGCGTCATTGAGTCGCACTGGGGCATGCAGGCAGACCGGGACAAGGCCCGCATGCTGGCCCAGCGCGAGGTTGCCGCCTTCGTCTGCGACGCGGTGAATCTCGAGGGGCTGCCCTTCACCCTGCCGGAAGTCCAGACGCTGCTGGAGGGCATCACCGTCGGTGGTCATCGGATCAGCGACCAGCAGATCGTGCTTAACCAAGGTAACGCCTGGCGCTGGCTGTTCGAGGCACTGCGTGCACAAAGCTTCTCGCTCAGCCAAGCGGTCGCCTGTGAACTACATGCCATCGCCGCGAAAGAGGAGGCCTTGGTGTGGGGCGCCTTCCGCACCGGCGGGGTGACCATCGCTGGCACCGATTGGATGCCACCTCCAGCCGCTGAACTGCCCGAACGCTTTGCGCGGATGTGCCGACAGGCCGAGCGCCTAGAGGACATCTATGACCGTGCGATCTGGATCTTTCTCGAGATGGCGCGCAACCAGTTCTTTTATGATGTCAACAAGCGCATGGGCCGCTTCATGATGAACGGACTGTTACTCGACGCGGGCTTCCCGGCGATCAACCTTCCCGCCCATCGCCAACTGGAGTTCAACCAACTGATGCTGGCCTTTTATCCTTCGGGGAATCATGGCCCCATGACCGCCTTCATGCGGTCCTGCCTAGACCCGAGGCTAGTCGAGATCATGCAGGAAGCGCCGCTAATACCGGGCTAAGCACCCGCGACGGCTCATGCCAATACTCGGTTATTCACCATGAAATTCCCCTACGGCACCGCTGATTTCCATGCCATTCGCTGCGAAGGCTACTACTACGCCGATCGCACCGACCGCATCCGCACGCTGGAAGACGCGGGCAAACAGCTGCTGTTTCTGCGCCCGCGCCGTTTCGGTAAGACCGCCTGGCTGACCACGCTGGAGAACTACTACGACCTCGCCCGGGCCGCGGAATTCGACGAGCTGTTTGGGCCGCTTGCCATCGGTCAGAACCCCACCGCGCGGCGCAACCACTACTTCGTGCTGCGCTGGGACTTCTCCATGGTCGATGCCAGCGGCAACCTGGCCGAGATTCGCCAGGCACTGCATGATCATCTCAACAGCCGAGCGCGCGCCTTTTTCGCGCGTTATCGGAATCAACTGGGCGACTGGCCGCTGACGCTGCAACCCGAAAACGGGGTGGTCGCGCTCGAATCCACCATCAGTGCGGCGCGTGCGAGCGGCCATGATCTCTACCTGCTGATCGACGAGTACGACAACTTCGCCAACGAACTGATGCACGGGCGCCGCGCCGATTACGACGCCTTAGTCTCCGGCGAAGGCCTGCTCAAGACGCTCTTCAAGGCGGTCAAATCCCTGGCTTCGGGCCAAGGCATCGATCGGGTCTTCATCACCGGTGTCTCGCCGGTGGTGCTGGCCGACATCTCCAGCGGCTACAACGTCTCCAAGGATCTGAGTCTCGACGCCCGGTTTGTCGACCTGTGCGGCTTCAGCGAGGGCGAAATCGCCGCTGTGCTGAACCAGCTCGGCGTCGAGCAACAGCGCAATCCCGCCTGGTCCGCGCGCATGCTCGAGACCATGCGGATCTGGTACAACGGCTACCGCTTCGGCTACGAGCCCGGTCCGGGTCTCTATAACCCGACCCTGGCGCTGTACTTTTTCGAGGCCTTGGCCACCACCGGCGCGCCACCGCGCGAGATGCTCGATAGCAACCTGGCCATGGATCGCAACCGCATCGACTTCGTCGCCCGCCAGCCGCATGGGGAGGAACTCATCGGCGCCGCGCTTGATCCCGAGCACCCGCCGGTCATCGCCAGCCTGGCGCACCGCTTTGGTGTTGAAGACCTGCGCCGTGCGCCCAGGGATGCGCCTTATCTCGGCTCGCTGCTGTATTTTCTCGGCGCACTGACGCTCAGGGACCAGACCCCATTCGGTGAACTGGTGCTGGGTATTCCAAACCTGGTCATCCGCAAGCTCTATGTCGAGAAATTCCGTGATCAGCTGTTCCCCAACTATCCCGAGCGCGAAAGCCTCACTCAGGCCGCCAAGGCCCTGTACGCGGAGGGAAAACTCGCCCCTTTGGTTGAGGTACTGGAAGCCAACCACCTGCGCGTCTTCGATAACCGGGACTATCGTTGGTCAAATGAGCTGACGGTCAAGACCGTCTTTCTCATCGCCCTGTTCGCCGACATTTTCTACGTCATGGATTCGGAGACCGCCATCGAGCGCGGCCATGCCGATCTCTCGCTGATCGTGCGCGAGGAGATGCGCCGCTTTGCGCTGCTCGATCACCTGTTCGAGTTCAAATACCTGAGCCTGCAGGACCTCGGCGACACCGCCGAGACCCTGCGCGCGCAGTCGCGCGAGGCGCTCATAACCCAGCCCAAGGTGGCCGCCTGCCTGGATGCGGCCGAGGCCCAGCTGGCCCGTCATCGCCAGGGTCTGGAGCAGGCCTATGGTGAGCGCCTGCGGCTCCACACCCATGCCGTGGTCGCGCTCGGCTTTGAGCGCCTGCTGTGGCGGAGTTGCTCGGGTGCGCCGGCGGTAGCGGGTTAACGGTTAACGTAGGTGGCCTGCCGCGAGTGGATTATCTAGCACGATCGGCTCGGCCTGTCCGGGCAGGGACCAGAACAGGGTATCCGCCTCGGGCGAGAACCTCGGGCGCACTGAATCGCTAGCAGTGGCGAGCGCTTCAGGACAGGCCTGACGATGGTAGACCTCGGTGCTGCGGTCAAAGACATGCACCTGGCAGCTCTGCGCCTTCTCGGACACCGTCTCCTCTAAATAGGCCACAAAGCGCCCATCGGCACTGATAACTGGATGGTGGTTATCCAGCGCCGCGCCTGTAGGGGTCTCCGCCAAGCTCAGGGTGCGATGGTCGCTGGCATCGAGCAGGTTTCGGGTCTGCACCGAGCGCAGCCCGGAGGGGGCTTGCTGGTCGAAGACCACATCGCCACCACTGGCATCGATGCCGGGATGGGCTGAGGCGTACTCGGCCTCGGTCAGGCGTTGTGTGTGTCTGAAGGCGATGTCATGCAGGAAGATGTCGCTCACCCCGTTGCTGTCGCCTGAGACCAGGTTATCGGCGGCGCTCTCGAAGACGATCAACTCACCCGTGGCATCGACGGCTGGAGCGCGGCTGGGACCGTTCCCGGCCTGGCCAATGACTTCAGCGAGCGGCTGCCGCCTGAGCAAGAAACCCCGCGCCCTATGCACAGATGTGATGTCGCTCGGCTGCTTCTATACTCACCGCAGGCCTCGCTGCTCAGATAAGCACCATGAAATTCCCCTACGGCACCGCTGATTTCCACGCCATTCGCTGCGAAGGCTACTACTACGCCGATCGCACCGACCGCATCCGCACGCTGGAAGAAGCGGGCAAGCAGCTGCTGTTTCTGCGCCCGCGCCGTTTCGGTAAGACCGCCTGGCTGACCACGCTGGAGAACTATTACGACCTCGCCCGGGCCGAGGAATTCGACGAGCTATTTGGGCCGCTTGCCATCGGCCAGAACCCCACCGCCCGGCGCAACCACTACTTCGTGCTGCGCTGGGACTTCTCCATGGTCGATGCCAGCGGCAATCTGGCTGAGATTCGCCAGGCACTGCATGATCATCTCAACAGCCGAGCGCGCGCCTTTTTCGCGCGTTATCGGGATCAACTGGGCGCCTGGCCGCTGACGCTGCAACCCGAAAACGGGGTGGTCGCGCTCGAATCCACCATCAGTGCCGCGCGTGCGAGCGGCCATGATCTCTACCTGCTGATCGACGAGTACGACAACTTCGCCAACGAACTGATGCACGGGCGCCGCGCCGATTACGACGCCCTGGTCTCCGGCGAAGGCCTGCTCAAGACGCTCTTCAAGGCGGTCAAATCCCTGGCGTCTGGCCAAGGCATCGATCGGGTCTTCATCACCGGTGTCTCGCCAGTGGTGCTGGCCGACATCTCCAGCGGCTACAACGTCTCAGAAAACATCAGCTTGGATGCGCGCTTCGTCGATTTATGCGGCTTCAGCGAAGCCGAGATTGCGGCCGTGCTCGGCCAGCTCGCCGCCGAGCAGCAACGCGACCGGGATTGGTCGGCGCGCATGCTCCAGACCATGCGGGTCTGGTACAACGGCTACCGATTCGGCTACGAGCCCGGCCCTGGTCTCTATAATCCCACCCTGGCGCTGTACTTCTTCAAGGCCCTAGCCACCACCGGCGCGCCACCGCGCGAGATGCTCGATAGCAACCTGGCCATGGACCGCAACCGCATCGACTTCGTCGCCCGCCAGCCGCATGGGGAGGAGCTCATCGGCGCCGCGCTGGATCCCGAGCACCCGCCGGTCATCGCCAGCCTAGCGCACCGCTTTGGTGTTGAAGACCTGCGCCGTGCGCCCAGGGATGCGCCTTATCTCGGCTCGCTGCTGTATTTTCTCGGCGCGCTGACGCTCAGGGACCAGGACGCGATGGGACGTCTGATGCTGAGCATCCCCAACTTGGTGATTCGGAAACTCTACGTTGAGAAGTTCCGCGACCAACGCTTTCCCAACTACCCCGAGCGAGAGCACCTGCGCGCCGCTGCCGAAGGCTTTTACAGCAGCGGCGAGCTCGCCCCTTTGGTTGAGGTACTGGAAGCCAACCACCTGCGCGTCTTCGATAACCGGGACTATCGTTGGTCGAATGAGCTGACCGTCAAGACGGTCTTTCTCATCGCCCTGTTCGCCGACATCTTCTACGTCATGGATTCGGAGACCGCGATCGAGCGCGGCCATGCCGATCTCTCGCTGATCGTGCGCGAGGAGATGCGCCGCTTTGCGCTGTTCGATCACCTGTTCGAGTTCAAATACCTGAGCCTGCAGGACCTCGGCGACACCGCCGAGACCCTGCGCGCGCAGTCGCGCGAGGCGCTCATGGCCCAGCCCAAGGTTGCCGCCTGCCTGGATGCGGCTGAGGCCCAGCTGGACCGTCATCGCCAGGGTCTGGAGCAGGCCTATGGTGAGCGCTTACGTCTGCACACCCATGCCGTGGTCGCGCTCGGCTTTGAGCGCCTGGTGTGGCGGAGTTGCTCGGGTGCGCCGGCGTGAGCCGGTGAGACGCCACTACCGTTGCAGCGCGTGCGGATGCTACTTGACCGAGGCGTGGTCGATGGAGACACCGAGCTGGCCATAGAGCGTCGGGCCGCTGTGATCGCTGGCGGTGTCCACAGCCTGAGGTTGGCTCGCGCAGGCGGTGAGGAGCCCGATCAACAGTGTCGAGAGGATGAAGGTCAGCGTGCGATGGATCATTCTGCGAGCCTATTGCGGTAGAGAGGTCCGTTGGGTGCGGCCTCGACATGATGTCGCGTGATGTTGTGACGTAGCAAGAAGAGGCTCGCGCAGAGGCGCAGAGGCGCAGAGGCGCAAAGGAAGAAAGGGCTTGCTCGATGTTCCCGGTGCGCTTCTCTTGTCCTTCTCTTCTTCTCTGCGCCTTTGCGTCTCTGCGCGAGATCTGTTTTTCTTGTGTCGTCTACGCGATATGGCACCATCAGATTGACATGATGCGGAGGCCGCACCCGGTCGGTTCATCTTTAAGCTGATTGGAGACCGATCTTCAGACTGCTCGCTAGGAACATAACGCATTGAGCGATTTCTTCAACCTCTATCAGCAAGGCCTGGCCAGGGCCGCCGTCTGCGTGCCCGAGGTGCGGATCAGCAACCCGCCGGCCAATGCAGAGGCGACCATCAGGCTCGCCCGTCGCGCCCATGACGCCGGTGCGCTCATCGCCCTGTTTCCAGAGCTAGGCCTCACTGCTTACAGCAACGACGACCTCTTCCATCAGCAAACCCTGCTCGATGCCGCCCTTGCGGCGCTCGCGCAAGTGGTTGAGGCCAGCCGCGTGCTGCGACCACTGATCGCGGTGGGGCTGCCGTTGCGCATCGATGGGCGCCTGTTCAATTGCGCGGTCGCCATCCATGCCGGTCGCATCCTCGGGGTCACACCCAAGTCTTATCTACCGAGCTATCGTGAGTTCTATGAGAAGCGCCAGTTTGCCGCCGCCGATGCGCTGCTCAGGCCTGAGATGGCGTTGCTCGGCCAAGCCGTCCCGATTGGGACCGACCTGCTGTTCGAGGCCAGCAGCCTGCCCGGCCTGGTCCTCCACATGGAGCTCTGCGAAGACCTCTGGGCGCCAATCCCACCCAGCACCTATGCCGCCATGGCCGGCGCCACGGTCCTGCTGAATCTGTCCGCGAGCAACATCACCATCGGCAAGGCGAGCTATCGCAATGACCTCTGCGCCGCTCAATCTGGCAAGTGCATCGCCGCCTATCTCTACTCCGCCGCAGGCCCGGGTGAGTCGACCACCGATCTGGCCTGGGACGGCCATGCCCTGATCTTCGAGCAGGATCGGCTGCTAGCCGAGTCCGAGCGCTTCCCGAACACCGAGCAGATGATCAGCGCCGACATCGATCTGGAGCGGTTGCAACAAGAGCGCCTGCGCGCGACCAGTTTTAGCGACAGCATCCGCGCCGAGCGCGAGCGCCTGCAATCAATGCGCCGGGTGCGCTTCAGCCCCGAGCTGCCAAGCGGTGATCTCGGCCTGCGGCGCGCAATCGCTCGCTTTCCCTATGTGCCGGCCGAGAGCGCCGAGCGCGACGCGCAGTGCTACGAGGCCTACAACATTCAGGTCCATGGTCTCGCCCAGCGCCTGCGCGCCACCGGGATCAACCGGATCGTGATCGGCGTCTCGGGCGGGCTGGATTCAACTCAAGCGCTGTTGGTTGCCGCGCGCACCATGGACCGGCTTGGGCTGCCTCGCGGCAATATCCTCGCCTACACCCTGCCCGGCTTTGCGACCAGCCGTGAGACCCGCGCAAACGCCCTAGCGCTGATGCAGGCCTTGGGCACTAGCGCTGAGGAGATCGACATCCGGCCGTCCTGTCGGCAGATGCTCGCGGATCTACGCCATCCCTTCGCCGACGGCGAGCCGGTCTATGACGTCACCTTCGAGAACGTCCAGGCCGGCGAGCGGACCTCGCACCTGTTTCGACTCGCCAACCATCACAACGCCTTAGTGCTCGGCACCGGTGACCTCTCCGAGATCGCACTCGGCTGGTCGACCTACGGCGTCGGCGACCAGATGTCGCATTACAACGTCAATGCATCGGTGCCCAAGACCCTGATCCAGTACCTGATCCGCTGGGTCATCGCCAGCGACCAGTTCGACGCCCACACCAACGCCCTGCTGCAAGCGATCCTCGATACCGAGATCTCGCCCGAGTTGGTGCCGGCGGATGCCAACTGGGACAGTACCGATGCAAAGACGGCAAGCGCTGATGCGCATGCGGCAACGACCGATGCGAAGACGGCAACCGGAGTATCAACAGCCAGCGGCCTACAGAGCACTGAGGCCAAGATCGGCCCCTACGAGCTGCAGGACTTCAATACCTACTGGATCAGCCGCTACGGACTGCGACCAAGCAAGGTCGCCTTTCTAGCCTGGCACGCCTGGCACGACAAGACCCGAGGCCTTTGGCCCGGGAACCTGCCCGAGGCACGCCGCCACCAATACGACCTCGCCGAGATCAAGCGCTGGCTCGAGGTGTTTCTGTTTCGCTTCTTCCAGATCAGCCAGTTCAAGCGCAGTTGCATGCCGAACGGCCCCAAGGTCGGCTCCGGCGGCTCACTCTCGCCGCGTGGCGACTGGCGCGCTCCTAGCGATGCCGAAGCAAAGATCTGGCTTCAAGAACTGCGCGAGAACGTGCCTGATCTTTGATCCGCAAGCATGGGCAGTCACCGGATTCCTATCCTCATGAGTAGGCAGCCCGTTCCGTGGCACCAACCCAGGCCCTGCCGGTCCTTGAGCTGCTGCCCTGACTAGTCAGTCGGTCGCGTTCTTGGGCTTCTTCCGCCGCCGGACCACCCCCGACGTCTGCGCCTCAAGCGCTGGGAGCTCTTCGGCAGAGGACGCGATCAACCGCTCGTTGTTCAGGGTTGCACTCTGGATGCGCAGGCGCTTCTCTTGGCGAACGCGGAGGCCATAACCGGCCGCTGCACCACCGGCGGTGGCGATCGTGAGCAGCCCAAGCGTCAGGAACTGGGCGAACATCATCGCCACTCCGACCCCGACCACGCCACCCACCGCAACCCCGGTGCGCAACTTAGCACCACCCGAATCCTTGCTCTTGCGCGCCGCCAGCTTGACCTTCTCGCGCTCGGCCTGCATGCGCAGCTTCTCGCGCTCGCGGACATGTCGCTTATTCTGTTGCGCTAGGGTCTGCTCGCGCACGGTGCCAACCACGGAATCGAACCAGAGCGCCACCAAGAAGCCCAGCAACGCGGCGACGCCGGCAAAGAGATAGACCGTCTGCTCGAGATCGGTCATCAGTGCCGTATAGGTCAGCAATGCCGTGGCTGACTGCAGCAGCAGAATGCCGATCATGAA
Organism: Lamprobacter modestohalophilus; assembly: GCF_016583905.1. Lineage (GTDB taxonomy): Bacteria > Pseudomonadota > Gammaproteobacteria > Chromatiales > Chromatiaceae > Lamprobacter > Lamprobacter modestohalophilus. Next base: position 51,123 of record NZ_NRRY01000017.1, read on the forward strand.
TCGAAGTAAACCGCTCAGTCGTCCGCCCAAGATCACACCTCCTCAAAAAGTCGCAGCCGCCGACGCAAGGCTCCGGCCGGGCTCACCGATCAGCCAAATCCAGGTTCCCGAAGGCGGCGGCGCAGCACCAGTATCGAGGCGCCGATTGGGAAACATGCCCTGCACCCGGCGTCCAATCGCCGACAGGCTCTCCGGGCGACCACGCAGCTCGCCGGGGATGGGTCGGTCATAAGCGTCGATCAGCGAGTACATGTATTCAGGCCCAAGCCTGTGGAGGTCGACGATCAGCAGCGGCACCTGCGCTGACATCGGGATCAACGCCGGTCGCAGGCTGGAGACCAGGAACGGGCCGCTCGAAGACTCGAGCCTGTCCGCCAACTCGACATGACCAAACACGCGCAGTTGCCGAGCCAGCGCCACCTGCATCTGCAATGAGAGCCCGGGCAGCGCCCGCTCCGCCAGCGAGGCAGCAGATGATCCAGCGTCGGAAGCCTGTTCAGCCTCTGACCCCGCATCAGAAGATAGTCCAGCATCGAACTGACCATCGAGCAAAGGATCGACCTGGACCAAGAAGCCATGCTGCCCGCGCGCCGCGCCCGACTCAGCAGGGTCTCCTAGCACATAGGTCTCGATCACGCGCAGCAGCTCATCGTAGGCCGCCGCTTCGGTACCCGGCTGCGGCCCAACCGGGCCACCGAGGACAAAGGTGTAGAGATCGTAGCCGGGGCGCGCATCCGCATAGAGCTCTGCGAGGCTGTTGGCGCGCTCAGTCTCGACATTGCTCGATGAGGGAAGATAGGCCATTGCGTAAAGCACGCCCTGATCGAACACATCGTTATCGAATAGGAGGCCTGCGTTCGGGAAGATCGGCGGCTCGCCAGATCCTTGCTGGCGCTCAGGGCCGCTCGTCTCGAAGGTGACTGAGGCCGCGGCACTGCCGACCGAGCCCGAGTCAAGTCTGCCACCCGATACACTCGCCCCGTCCTCCAAGACAGTCGCACGGCCTGCGCGCATCTCGCCCGGCGCCTCGAGCGCATCGCTGCCAGCATCGCGCAAGCCACCAGCGGCGCAGCCCGCAAGCAGCGCGACGCTGATCAGCACAGGGCTCAGGAGCGTTCCACGCATCGATGTCTCATCACGGAGGTCACGGAGGTTTATCAGGGGGCAATGCGGTTAATCAGGGGGCAATGCGGTCTATCGGGCTAGAATCCGTGAACGGCCAGCAGACGCGCATCATAGCTGATCCGCGCCCCCGGCATCAGCGCCGACTCAGGATGCCAGTTGCGAAAGCCACCCTCGAGCCTTAAATCACCGACACAACGGCGGCAACGATGATCTTGGCCCGCCGGCAAACCGAGCGAGCGGCCTCAGGCATGATGGACAAACCCTTTTCTCCTTCCAGCGAGGAGAACAAACAGCCGATCCTTGAGGTCATTGCGCCAAGGCTCACCTCGGCGCGCTCGGTGCTCGAGATTGGCAGCGGCACCGGCCAGCACGGCGTCCACTTCGCCGCTGCCTTGCCGCAGTTGCGCTGGCAATGCACCGATGTGGCCTACCACCTGCCCGGGATCAGGCTGTGGATCGAGGAGGCAGGACTGCCAAACCTGCCTGCCCCGCTGGAACTCGACGTCGATGCCGACTGGATCGACGCGTTCAGCGGCACTGACTATGACGCGATCTATAGCGCCAATACCGCCCATATCATGTCATTGGCGCAGGTTGAGCGGATGTTTACCGGCGTCGGCGCACTGCTACCAAGCGAGGGCCTGTTCCTGCTCTACGGACCCTTTAGCGTCGATGGCCAGCACAACAGCGAGAGCAATGCCCTCTTTGATCGCTCACTGCGCCTGCGCGACTCCCTCAGTGGTGTCCGCGACCTGCGCGATCTCGAGCGCTTTGCCGCTGCTGCCGGTCTCGCACTCGAGGCCGATATCGCCATGCCAGTGAACAACCGCACCCTGCTCTGGCGCCGGCGCTAAGATCAAGAAAAAGCAGATAAACGAAGCCCGGCCGAACTGCCGGGCTTAGGCCATGAAACCGCGAGCAAACCGCCAGCAACCGTCCGCTGCTGCGATGCTCCGGTCGCATCAGCTCAGGTTACGGCCAGCCCACTGGCGATCGCTTTGCGGCTCAATTGACCTCTCACTTGACCTCGATCTTCTGCCGCTTCGTCTCCTCTCGCTTCGGCAGATGCACTTCGAGGATTCCGTTCTTGAAGCTCGCATCAACTGCCTCGGTGTTGAGGCCTGTCGGCAGCCGGATGCTACGACTGAAGGCACCGTGAACGATCTCGGAACGGTAGAGATGATCACCTTCCTGAGTCTCCTCATGCTGGCGCTCACCATGAATGGTCAGCAGATCGCCGGCCAAGTCAAGGTGTAGATGCTCCTTATCGATACCCGGTACCTCCGCACGGATGAGCAGTTCGTCATCCCGATCCACCATGTCCACACGCGGAACACGGATATCAAGATCAGGCTGGAACGGTGCCCAATCCGGCCACAGGCTCCGAAACGGCTGCAGCACACCTCGGTTCATCATGCGATCGAAGGCGCGATCCATATCGTCGAGCCAACGATTCTCCCGTACTTGCAGCGTTTGCGCCTGTTTTCTCCCAGTCTCTTTCTTCAGTGATTTCTCTTTCGTGCTCATGCTAGTCCTCCTACTTGCTAGTCCTCCTACTTGCTGCCTCCTACACCTTAAACATAGATCAGAGAAGACCAGGTGGCAAGGTCAGGATAGATCAGGAAAACCCTTATTGAACAACGGACTGAGAGGCAACACGCTGCGACAGCGAAGGGCCACGACGCCAGAACTGGCGGAGCCCACCCCGGGTCAACTGCCAACGGCGACCATCGCAGAGATCGAGCTCGATGGCAGCGAGCTGGCCCGCGCGCAAGGCGGCGAATGCGCCCTCCAAGCGGGTCTCCAAACGCGCCGCAGCCACCGTCCAGAGCTCGGCATCGGCGTCGAGCATGCCGTCTGACATCTCATCGGCAACCATCAAGGTGCCAGGCTGATCGACGGGCGCCGCGGCTGACAAGACCTCGAGCCCGGCGGCCGCCGCCAAGCCCCGCGCCAAGGCATGATCAGTGCAGAGTCGCGACCAGCATCGCGAGCGATTCGGCTCCAACGCCAGCGGCTGCCAGTGCCCAGCGCCCGAGATCCAGAGCGCATTCACCGCCGGTCGCCCACGCTCCTGCCGCGCCTGGTTGACCGGCGACTGGAACAGCAGCATCTGCAGCTCGGTCATCAGCGCAGCCCAACGGCGCGCGTCCGGGCCAGTCGGCAAGAAGCCATCGATGTGGCGCCCGATCACAGTCTCGAGCGGATGCGTCTCGATCTGCGGCGACTCGGCCAGCTCCAGGTACCAGCGCGAGGCCACCGGCGCCACCAGCCGCAGTCCATCGTCGACAAGATGCGCGTTGACCTCCTGGACCAGCGCATCGGCTTCCGCCTGGCTGATGCCAAGATGGCGAGCATCAAACAACCGCAGCTGATCGCGATCCGGGCGCAGATGAACTGGATCGGCCTGCAGCACCACGCCCTGTCGATCCCAGCTCGGGGCATCCGCGGCGCGCGCATAGGGCGCACTCGACGCCGCACCGAACAGCTGCAACAAACGCTGTGTCAAGCCAGTTGGCTCGACCTGGGCCTTAGCATGCGGCGACCGACCGCGCTTGAGCAGCAGGTCGAGCACCGGTGTTGCTGGGACTTGCTCAGGCAACAGCGGCACCGGACCCAGCAGACCCGGCGCAAGCACCCGTAACCCCGCCTGGGCCCCCTGGTCATGCTCGGTCATCATTGCACCTCAGTCAGGCTTGATGGATAGCAACAGCAAGGATCTGTTTCCATCCGTGTCCATCCGTGGTTCTCAGTCTTTAGGACGAGGGTATGAGGTTTATCGGAAATCGTTTAACGCCCTTGGCAAACCTCAAACCTCAAAGCTCACGCGTGGCGAGGAAGCGGATCTCCGGCCAACGCTCCTGGGTCAGGTCGAGATTGACCCGCGTCGGTGCCAGGTACACCAGCTGATCGTCGCCATCCAAGGCCAGGTTCTCGTAGGCCTTCTCCTGGAAGCGCGCAAGCATCTTCGGGTCATCGCACTCGACCCAGCGGGCGGTATTCACGCTGACCGCCTCAACCACCGCCTCGACCCCGTATTCGCCCTTGAGCCGATAGGCGGCCACCTCGAACTGCAGCACACCGACCGCGCCGAGGATGATGTCGTTGTTCTTCAGCGGCCGAAAGACCTGGGTCGCGCCCTCCTCACACAGCTGTAGTACGCCCTTCTGCAAGGCCTTGGTCTTCAGTGGGTCTTTGAGCACCACGCGCCGGAACAGCTCGGGGGCGAAATAGGGCACACCCTCGTACTTGAGGTCTTCGCCCTCGGTGAAGGTATCCCCGATCTGGATGGTGCCATGGTTGTGCAGGCCGATGATGTCGCCCGGCCAGGCCTCCTCGACCTGCCGCCGCTCGTCGGCCTGGAAGGTGATGGCATTGGCCACCTGCACCGACTTGCCGATGCGCACATGGCGCATCTTCATGCCCTTCTTGTAGCTACCCGAGCAGACACGCAGGAAGGCGACGCGGTCGCGATGCGCCGGGTCCATGTTGGCCTGGATCTTGAAGACGAAGCCTGAGAATTTCGGCTCGCTCGGCTCGACCGGCCGCTCACGGGTCGTCCGCGCCAATGGCGGCGGCGCGTACTCGACGAAGGCATCGAGCAGCTCCTTGACACCGAAGTTGTTGATCGCCGAGCCGAAGAACACCGGCGTCTGCTGACCGGCCAGGTAGTCATCCAGATCCAGAGGATGGCTCGCGCCTTGCACCAGCTCCAGTTCCTCGCGCAGCTCATCGGCCTGGTCGCCAAGCAGTTCGTCCATGCGCGGGTTGTTCAGCCCCTCGATCACCTCGCCGGATTGGATGTGACCGCCGTGTGTCGCACTGAATAGATGGGTGCGATCATGGCGCAGGTCGTAAACGCCCTTGAAGCGTTTGCCCATGCCGATCGGCCAGGTCACCGGCGCGCAGCGGATCTGCAGCACGTTCTCGATCTCATCCAAGACCTCAATCGCATCCCGCCCCTCGCGGTCGAGCTTGTTGACGAAGGTCAGGATCGGTGTGCTGCGCAGCCGGCAGACATCCATCAGCTTGATGGTCCGCTCCTCGACGCCCTTGGCGACATCGATCACCATCAGGGCCGAGTCGACCGCGGTCAGGGTGCGATAGGTATCCTCGGAGAAGTCGCCATGGCCCGGGGTATCGAGCAGGTTGACGATCGACTCATGGTAAGGAAACTGCATCACCGAGGAGGTGACCGAGATGCCGCGCTGCTTCTCCAGCTCCATCCAGTCGGAGGTCGCATGGCGCGCCGCCTTGCGGCCCTTGACGGTACCCGCGAGCTGGATGGCGCCGCCGAATAGCAGCAGTTTCTCGGTTAAGGTGGTCTTACCGGCATCTGGATGCGAGATGATCGCAAAGGTACGCCGGCGGTGGAGCTGTTCTTCCAGCTGGGACATGATCTCTAGCTGCCGTGGTTGGCGCGTCGCAAAACCCGCTAGTGTAACCGAGGCTTGGCTGTGGCGGTGTCAGAACCTAAACGATCAGGCCCGGATCGCTGCTCGTGCTAGTGTATGAATTGGTTCTGATGATGGGTGAATTCATGCCGATTAGCCTACCAATCCTCGATCCATTCACCGAGCTGGCGCTGCTGCTGGTCCTCGCGGCGGCGGCGGGCGCGCTCGCGGTGCGACTGCGCCAGCCAGTGCTGATCGCCTACATCATCGTCGGTATCGCGGTCGGTCCGGCCGGGTTCGAGCTGGTGAAATCGCACGATCAGGTCAGCGTACTGGCGCAGATCGGCGTCTCGGTGCTGCTGTTCGTGGTCGGGCTCAAGCTCGATCTCACGCGCGTGCGCGACATCGGCAAGGTTGCGCTGGCCACCGGCCTAGGCCAGCTCGCCTTCACCATCGTCTTCGGCTTCCTGCTCATCCTGGCGCTTGGCAAAGGCGTGGTCGAAGCGCTCTATATCGCCGTCGCCCTGACCTTCTCGAGCACCATCATCATCGTCAAGCTGCTCTCGGACAAGGGCGAGCTCGATGCCTTGCACGGGCGCATCGCCATCGGCTTCCTGATCGTGCAGGACATCGCCGTGGTGGTGGCGATGATGGCGATGAGCGCGCTCGGCACTGGCGGCGACGCGCCAGCCTGGGAGATCGCCGTCTCGCTACTGGGTCGCATCCTCGGCGCGGCCCTGCTGATGTTCCTGCTCATGCGTTATCTGATCCCGCCCCTGCTGCGCAGCATGGCGCGCTCGCAGGAACTGCTGTTGATCTTTGCCATCGCCTGGGGCACCGGGCTGGCCGCACTCGGCGAATGGGTTGGTTTTTCTAAAGAGGCCGGGGCCTTCCTGGCCGGATTCTCGCTCGCCTCCACCGTCTACCGCGAGGCGATCAGCGCGCGCCTGAGTGGCATCCGTGATTTCCTGCTGCTGTTTTTCTTCGTCGACCTGGGCGCCGAGCTCGATTTCTCAACCCTCGGCGCCGAGGTCTTGCCGGCGATCCTGCTCTCGCTCTTCGTGCTCATCGGCAATCCGCTGATCGTCATGGCCATCATGGGCGTGATGGGCTACCGCAAGCGCACCGGCTTCCTGGCCGGACTGACCGTCGCCCAGATCAGCGAGTTCTCGATCGTCTTCATCGCCATGGGCATTGGGCTTGGCCACATCGGCGTCGAGGCGCTTGGCGTGACGACCCTGGTCGGTATCGTCACCATCACCCTGTCAACCTATATGATCCTGTATTCCCAGCCGTTGTATCGGTTGCTGGCGCCGCTGCTCGGCGTCTTCGAGCGCCGCACGCCCTTCCGCGAGATCGCGGCGGAAGCGCAGGTGTCCGCGGATCTGCGCCCTCAGGTATTAGTGCTTGGTCTCGGCCGCTATGGGCTACGCTTGGCGAGGCGCTTGCGTGCCGCAGATCTGCGCGTGCTGGGGGTTGATTGTGACCCTGATCTGGTGCGTAGCCTTGCTCAAGACCCACTCCCGGTCTGCTTTGGCGATGGCCACGACCCGGCGTTTCTCGACACCTTGCCGTTGGATGGCTTGCAATGGGTGATCAGCACCCTGCCGGATATCGACTCGAATCGGATGCTGTTACAGGCCTTGGCGGAGCGCCGCTTCAACGGCGAGATCGCCGTAGTTGCGCGCGATGAGGCCCGTGGCGCCCAGCTCTGGCGTGCCGGGGCGCCGATCATCCTCTACCCGTTCCGCGATGCAGTGGATTTCGCCGCTGACAACATCATCGACATCCAGCGCAAACGCACCGCTGAAGGGCGCTAGGCGATGACCGGAACAGCGCGTAGCGAGCGAAAAGACCCGCAAGGCGGGCTGCGCTTTGACAGCAATCGCCTTAGGCAACGACTGGGCAGATGAAGCCCGCGGGCTTCACCGCCAACACCGCGCAGTCGATCCGCTGCAGCACTGCCTCAGCGGTATTGCCGATCAACAGCCCGGAAATACCCGTGCGTCCCAGCGTCCCCAGCACCAGGATGTCGGCTTCAATACGCTTCGCGAGCGCCGGCAGCTCCTCGCGCGGAGAGCCTTTGCGCAGATGCCGTATCGGTTTCAGCCAGCGCAAGGCCTCGGCGCCGAGCCGGGACTCGAGATCCGCCAATGCCTGTTCCAGCGCCTGGCTATGACTGCGGCGCTCGGCCTCGATGTAGGCAGTGATCTTGGTCTCGGCCGGTGTCACGATCATGCCGCCGCGCAAGATCGGCTCGCCGAGCGCGGCCCAGACGTGCGCGACGTGCAATTCGGCAAATTCCGAGGTCGCAAGCGTGGCCGCGAGATCCAGGATGGTAGCATTCAGCGCCTGCTGCTGCGCTTGCTCCTTGTTCGACGCAAGCGGCTCCACATCTACCGCCGCCAGCACACGGCGGTAATTCAAGTCATCCTGCGGTCGGCCCAGCCAGAGCGGGCAGGGACATTTGCGCAGCAGATGCAGGTCCTCGCTGCCGAACAACGCGGCCATCGGCGGCTTATCGCCAACGCATTTCATGACCAGGTCGTGGTCGTGCCGCAACACCTCCCGAATCACCTCGACAAACAGTTTTCCGGTCAGCACCTTGGTCTCGATCGCGACCCTCCCTCGCAGTGGCTCGACCAGCGCACTTAGGCGCTGCTGACTCTCAGCAAGGCTCGCCGCTTGCAGGTCATCAGTCGTCAGATCCAGGCCTTCCAATGGTGTTCCAGCCGGTAGCGACTCGATCACCGAGACCACCTTGAGCCGGGCCTGATTGCCTCGCGCTAACGCGACGGCACGCTCCAGACCGCAAGGCTGCTCGGCCTCCTGATCCAAGACATAGAGGATGTTGGTAAAGTGCTTCATCACTGATCCGCGCCTCGGTAAAGGATGCGTGTCTTGGCTAACAGTCGCTTCGGCAAGTCTCTCGGTCCAGCCTCAAGATACCTGGGATCCGAGCAAGGCGGGCGCCATCTGCTGTGCATCCTGTTGACAACATCCTGTTGACAACATTCTAGCCTCGAAGGTCATAGTGAACCTTCACTGAACCTTATCGTCGACTTTGATGCACTGGAATCACGAAGCCACCACAGCACTGCATGAAGAGCGCCTCGAGGCAGTCATCGACGCCGTGCGAGCAAGCGGCGCCCGTAGCCTGCTCGATCTTGGCTGTGGCGACGGGGATCTGCTGGTGCGACTCGCGCAGGAGCCCGGGCTCGAGCGACTCCTAGGACTCGATCTCGATGCCCGCAGCCTGGAACAGGTGCGACTGCGGCTCGATGCGATCGCCACCGAGCCAGGCAAGACGCCTGGTAGCAACCACCATCCACTCGATCACAGCATCGAACTGCGGCACGGTTCGCTGTGCAAACCCGATGCGGGCCTCCTCGGCTTCGACTGCGTCCTCCTGATCGAGACCATCGAGCACATCGACCCTCGGGATCTGGCCCAAGTGGAGCAAGCAATCTTTGCCCGGATGCGCCCGCAAACGGTGATCATCACCACCCCGAATGCCGAGTACAACCCGCTGCTCGAGGTGCCTCCGAACCGCTTTCGCCATCCCGATCATCGCTTTGAATGGGACCGCCCGCGGTTCCAGCGCTGGGCGCGTGGTGTTGCGCAACGGCACGGCTACGGGCTCCGCTGCCGCGACATCGGCGGCGTGCATCCGGTTTATGGCGGCGCCAGCCAGATGGCGCTGTATCGGCGCGACCGACCTGAGCAGGCGCAACCGCGTCCAGGCGGATGGCTCTGAATCCGAGCGCCAGGATCGCAACAGTGAATCCAGTGCAGCGGCGGGTCAGTCTGAGCACTCGACTCGATCCCGCCCATTCGCCTTGGCTCGATAGAGTGCACGGTCAGCGCGTTGCAGCAGCTCGTCCGCATCGCGCTCGACGTCCAGCCAACTCGCAATGCCCACCGAGAGCGTCACTGGCTCGAGACGCTGACCGTCGTAGTCGATCTGATCCGTCTTCACCAACTGCCGTAATGTCTCGGCGCAACGACGGGCATCGTCCATCCCAGCGCCGGGCATGACGACGACAAACTCTTCACCGCCATAGCGACAAGCCAGATCGGTGTGACGAAACACCCTATGCAGATGACTGGCCACACGCTGCAAGACGGCATCGCCCGCGGCATGACCGTGACGATCGTTGAAACGCTTGAAGTGGTCGATATCGCAGATCAATACCGATAACGACGACTGCTGACGCTTGGCCAACGCCAGCTCTCGGGGCAGGGTTTCATCGAGGAAACGGCGATTCTTCAGCCCAGTCAGTGAATCTTGTAAGGCCAGCTGCTCCAATTCCAGGGTACGCGCCTGCACCTGCTGCTCGAGGGAGGCATTCAGCAGCCGCAGCGCATGCTGCATCCGCGCGTAATGGGTCAGCGAGACGACCACCACGGCCAAGGCGAAGCCAAGCGAGCCCCAGCCGAGCGGAACCTGCCCCCAAGGCAGCACATTGTGCGCAACCGCCATGTCCAACAGGAGCAGCAGACTCAAGAGCGCATAGGCGGCGAGGATGAGGTGCTGATCGCGCGTGCCACGACGAAAAAAGCGCAGGGCCGGCAGCAACATCACCAAGAGGCTGACCAGGAACAGCAGATCGAACACCGGATAGGTCTCAGCCAAGGAGACGACGCCAACCCATGAGAGCGAAAGGGCTGCGAACAGATAGGCCAGGTTGAGCATCCAGATCAGCCCAAGCAGCCGCTGAAAGGCCGGCCGCAGCCACTGCTGCAGTAGCATCGCCATGGCGACGGGGAGCAGGAAGTAGCCGGCGGCGCCGAGATAATCCCAGAACAGCGGCGCATCGAACAGCAACAGATTGGCCTGAGCGCCGCTGAGCACCGTACTCCCTGAGGCGAGCGCAAACAGCGCCAACGACGCGAACACGCCGCGCTCCGGTTGCACGAGCGCAAAGAGCAGCGACAGCAAGCCAATGAGCAGCGTCAAACCGCTTGCAATCAAACGTCCGATAGAGCCACTCACCAGCCTGCGCAGCAGGTCGATCCGCTCCAACACCTGGACCTCGCCCCAGAGTCCGATGTCCTTGTAATCGGAAAAGATGCGAAAGTAGATCAGCTCCCCCGCACTGTCCTGCGGCAGCGACACCATGTGCCAGGGCCAGCCCTCAAACCGCCCTCGCCCCGCATCATCGAAACGACCGTACTGATAGAGCTTGCGCCCATCCAGATAGATCTCGACGATCAGATCGACACTGAAGAGATATAGCACCGGGTCACGCCAGTCACCTTCAGGGAGGGTGGTGCGAACCCACAGATTGGTCTGGCCATTGCGGCCTGGCGGATTGGACGGAAATCCGATCGCGGACCAGGCTGCGGACGACTGATCTAGGGTCCAGACCGGCACACCCTCGGCATTGAACGGCGAATCCCCCCAGCGGTACTCCCAGCCTTCGGCCAAATCCATCGCCGCAAGCTCGGACACAGGCCCGAGCCAAAGCCCACCAAGCAAGCCGAGCAGCAGCAGCAGACTGCTAGCCTTCGCGCCCATCACAGGGGTCAACAACAGCTTGGCGTTCACGAGCAATCTTGCGTGGTCAGCGATCGGGAATGGCTAGCGTCTGGGGTCGACTTTGAAGTTGAGCTTCATACTTGTGATCCATCCGCTTGGCTGGCAAATGGACGGCTGCTTAGAGCAAGCGACGATTCTTGCTCTGCATACGTCGATAAAGCTCATCCATCACCGCGATGAAGGACTGATCCCGATCCCAGAAGGGCGGAAAGTCGCCACCCTTCTTCACCAGCACCGCAGAGACGCGATCATGCCCCGGTGCGATTGCAGCCTCAGGCTCGGTGGGCAATGGAACGCGCCCACGCCAAAAGCCCTGCGGATCGAGGGCCTGCTGCGGCCAGGCGCTCGCCGCGCTCGTCACCTCGTCAGCCAGAGGCCGCAGCGGCGGATATAACGACGTCACCGGCTCCAATGGCGCCTGGTCATCCTCCGTCATCAAAGGCGCAAGCGCCTGCCCAAACGGGGTCTTCGCAAGCTCGGTACGCAGCTCGTTGCGCGCCAAGCCACGCAGCTCGAACAGCAGCAGCGGATCATGATCGAGCTGCTCGGCCAGCCGATAATAGACGCCCGCGATGTGCTTACAGGGATTCGCCCAATCCGGACAAGAGCAGTCGGTGCGCTTGAAGTCTTTCTCTGTGCGCGGTAGCAGCCCGAACCCAGATTCAGCAAAGGCCGCATCGATCCCTTCAGGCATCTCATTCATCAACAGATGACTGACCAGATCGGCACGCCCGCCAAGCTGCGCGATCAAAGTCTTACGCGCCTTCGCCGGAATCGGATCGAGCTGAATCGCAACCTGATAACGCGGCTCCTTGGTCACCCCAAAATAGGGATTGATATTCCCACGCACCGTCGCGCTCACAACCCCCTTCGCACTGATCTCAAAGCTCAGAATACGCCGCGGACTCGCATAAGAACGCCCACGCTGCAAACGCCCAGCATCCATCTGCTGCTCCAACGCAGCAATAAAACGCTGCCCCCACCAAGTCTTACCACGGCTACTCATCTCAAGCCTCCTCCAAACTCACCACTTAGGGCCATGACCATCTCTTCGCCCACATCGGCCACCGAATCTGTAGTCAGACCATCTTGGCCTGACAAAATCAGGGATGGAAGCCCTGACTCCGCAGCGATCGCTAGCAGCCGGAACGAACGACGATCAAGGCACCACTCGCCACTCGACATCAATCGCCCACCGCGTTGCGATTCAACCGAATCAACGCCTTGAACCGATCATTATCCAACTGCGTCAGCCAAGACTCATCGTTGCCAATAATGGCCCCGGCCACCGCCTTCTTCTCCTCGATCATGGCATCGATACGCTCCTCGAGGGTGCCGATGGTGACGAACTTGTGCACGAACACGGTCTTCTCCTGGCCGATACGGAAGGCGCGGTCACTGGCCTGGTCCTCGACCGCCGGATTCCACCAACGATCGAAATGGAACACATGATTGGCCTTGGTCAGGGTGATGCCGACACCACCGGCCTTGAGCGAGAGGACGAACAGCGAAGGCTCACTGGCCGGGTCCTGAAACTCGGCGATCATCGCCTCGCGGCGTTGGCGTGAGATGCCACCGTGCAGATAGAAGGTATTCAGATGCCAACGCTGGCGGGCCAGGCGTGCGAGCTGCTCGCCGATCTCAGTGAACTGGGTGAAGACCAAGACGCTGTCGCCCTCGGTCATGGCCTCTTCGAGCATCTCCTGCAAGCGCTGCAGCTTCTGTGAGCGCTCCGGCGTGAACGGACTACCGTCCTGCAGGAACTGCGCCGGATGGTTGCAGATCTGCTTCAGCTTCATCAGCGTCGAGAGCATCAGTCCGCTGCGCTTAGAGCCTTCGACTTGCTCAAGCTGGCGCTCGACATCGATCACCAGGCTCTCATAGAGGGCGCCCTGCTCGCGGCTGAGCTGACAGTATTGCGGCGCCTCGAGCTTGTCCGGCAGGTCGCTGATGATGGCCTTGTCGGTCTTCACTCGCCGCAGGATGAACGGCTGCACCAGGGTCTTCAGGATCGCGGTCTGCCCCGGGTCCTTATCACGCTGCACCGGCAGCTCGAAGGTCTTGCGGAAGCGCGCCTGGGTGCCGAGATAGCCCGGCTGCAGAAACTGGAACAGGGACCAGAGATCGCCGAGCCGATTCTCGACCGGGGTGCCGGTCAGCGCCAGGCGATGTGTGGCCGGCAGCTTGTAGACCGCCTTGGTCTGCGCCGCCTTGGGGTTCTTGATGTTCTGTGCCTCGTCCAGCACCACGCGATGCCAGTCGACGCTGCTCAGCAAGGCCTGATCCTTGCGCGCCAGTGTATAAGAGGTGATGACCAGCGCCACTTGATCAGCTTGGGCGGCGAAGGTGCGCTTGTCCTGCTCGCGCGCCGGACCATGATGCAAATGGGTCTGCAGCTGTGGCGCGAAGCGTTGCACCTCGCGTTGCCAGTTGCCGATCACCGAGGTCGGCGCGATCAATAGGGTCGGGCCAGGTGCGGCCCCATTCGGCTCGTCGGTGCTATCGGTGCTATCGGTGCTATCGGTGCTATCGGCGCTATCGGCGCTATCGGCGCTATCGGCGCTATCGGCGCTATCGGCGCTATCGGCGCTATCGGCGCTATCGGCGCTATCTGCACCACCGCTGACATCGGCGCCATCGGCCCGCTCGCGCACCAGCTGGGCGATGACCTGCATGGTCTTGCCTAGGCCCATGTCGTCGGCCAGGCAGCCGTTCATGCCGAGCTTCTCCAGATAGCCGATCCAGGCCAACCCGCGCCGCTGATAATCGCGCAAGCTGGCGTTGAGTCCGGCTGGGGTCTCGGCCGGCTCGAGGCGGCTGTCATTGCCCAAGCGCTCGAGCAGATCGGCCAGCACCGAGTCGCGATCGATCTCCAGTGCGTCGTCTTCGGCCGTCTGCTGCAGCAGCTCCGGCAGACTCAGCTCGACTGGCTCCTGGCCTTGGCGCTGCCAGAACGCGAGCATCTCGCGCATGCGCTCGGGATCAAGCTCGACCCATTCGCCGCGGAAGCGCACCAATGGGGTCTTGGCGTCGATCAGCGCCAGCCATTCCTCCTCGCTGATCTCTTCATCGCCGATGCTGAGCGCGTAGCGGAATTGCAGCAGCTGCTTGATGGCAAACCCTTTGGTGCCCGGCGTCGAGCCACTGGATAGGCTGGCGGAGGAGCCGCTGCCGCGCAGACGCAGTTTCGCGCGACGGCGTCCGGTCGGCGTCCACCAAGCCGGCACCACCACCTTGTAGCCGGCGTTCTCCAACACCCAGGCGGCCTCTTTGAGGAAATCGAAGGCCTCGTTCAGGCTGAGCGCGACCGCCTGCGGCTCGGCCGTCTTCAGGCCGTCCCAGAGCTTGGGATAGATGCGCGCCGCAAGGCCCAGATCGAGCAGCAGCTGGCGCTCGAAATCGGACTCGCCAAGCTGTGCGCGGAAGGCCTTGCGCTCGGCTTGAGTCCCCTGCCAATAGTCGGCCAACGCCAGCCGTTGCGAGGGGTCATGGCGCGGGATGACGATCAGCTCCAGGGTCCAAGGTGAAGCTTCGCCCTCGTCCGTCTCGGTGACATGAGCGGCAGCGGCGTTCCCGGTGGGTCCGGTCATCCCAGCGGCCCCATTGGTCTTGGCGATCTTGGCGGTCTTGGCGGTCTTGGCGACCTCAATGACCTCAGCGGCCGCATCGGTCTTAGCAGCGCCGGCAGCCTTCGTCGTCCCGCTGTCATCCGGCGGCTCCAGCAAGCGCAAGCCAAGCGTGAAGCGGGCCGCTTGCTCACCGCCATCGATGGCCTGCCGCCAGCGACGCCAAGCGCGATACTGCGCTTGCTGCTCGTCCGTCACCGCCAAGGGTTGCTGGCCTGGAGCCCGGTCGAAAGCAAGCGCCACCAAACTGCCATCGATGCGCTTCTTAAAGGTCGCCGGCAGCGGCGTTGCGCGCACCAGCTCATCAAGCAGCACGGCGGCGCAGTGCTCGAGCAGACTGGCCGGCTCAAATTGAGTCTCGCTGCCGGCCGCACAGGCCGGCGGCATCGCCGGCAGCGCTTGCTCGATCAGCTGCTCGTAGGCACGCCCCGCCCACTGCCAGACCGGATGCAGCTCGCCCGCTGGCGCCTTCTTGCGCCGGGGCGGTGTTGGTGGCTGGCGATAGCGGAGGCCGGGCAGATACTGGTCCTGCAGAAAGAGCTGCTTGAGCTGTTGCGTGAACCAATGCCAAAACAGCAGATCAGCACCCGCGCGCAGATCGCCAAAGGCGTCATCGGTCAAGAAGCGCAGCTCGCGGAATTGGCGCAGCGGTGCCGCGAGCGGGAAGGTCTCAACCTGCCAGGCCTGCAGCCTGCTGCTGTCCTCAACCGTCGGGTCCGACGGATTGGGGGCAGCCTCAGTCTCGCTTTCAGCCCCAGTCACGATCCCGGTCCCGGTCTCAATTCCGCTCTCGGTTCCACCGAGCCGGCGAGCCAATTCGGGTGAGGGAAGCGGAGCCTGTGGCGCGCTCGGCAACCAGACCGGACAAGCCAGCAACCTGCGTTCGACCGAGTCCCCCGCCCTCTTGAGTCCGAGCGTCTCAAGCAGCACCGACCAACCCGCCCGCGGCAAGGCGAAGGGGTGCGCCGCTTGCTCATTGGACACTTGCTCCTTGGACGCTTGCTCCTTGGACGCTTGCTCCTTGGACGCTTGCCCTTTGGCGACCTGCGCCTTAGGCGGCTGCGTCTTGCCTGTGGGCAAGGGTTTGCGGAGCGAGTCGGTCTCTACCCAAAGGCGAAAACAACCGCTGCGAGCAAAGTCATCGGCGGGATCGGGCTGCCGATCGGGCTGCCAAAAGGCGTGAAGAATCTCCATTGAAAACAGCGGGGAGGGCAAAAGAGTTGAGAAGTTGGCAGTTAGCAGTTGGCAGCATAGCAAGATGCATCGATTCGCGCGCGCGAAGCCCGAGCACGGCTGACCGAGGGCATCGACCCCAGCACGGATGCATTTGGCCTACTTCGGCTGGCTCGACGATGGCCTGGCGGACTGGCTCGACGATGGCATGGGGCCGCATGGCGAGCTAAAATTCTAGGAATTCACCTCCAAGTGCATCGCTTGCAGCCGCAACCAGACATCCATGTCGATCGCAACCGCTGATACCCCGCAAGCATTCAACCCATTGCACGGCCTTTGATAGGCCGGGCTTGGCTGGTGAGCTGGTCCGGCATGGATTGCCCGGTCTGTCGCGCCGCGCAGCCCGAACCTTTCCTGCAGGTTAACAGCCACGACTACTGGCGCTGCCCGCGCTGCGCGGCGCGTTTCCTCGATCCGCGCCAGCATCCCTCTCCCGACGTGGAGCTCAGCGAATACCGAAAGCATCACAACAACCCCGCCGACGTCGGCTATCAGCGCTTCCTGAGCCGACTCGCAGAGCCGCTGCTTGAACGCTTGGCGCCAGCATCGCAAGGACTCGACTACGGTTGCGGGCCAGGTCCGGCCTTGGCCGAGATGCTGCGCGAAAAGGGGCATCGGGTCGCGCTCTATGACCCCTTCTTCCAGCCCAACCCGGCGCCGTTGCTAGCGCGCTATGACTTCATCACCTGTACCGAGACCGCCGAGCACTTCCATCACCCGGCCGAGGAATTCGACCGACTCGGCGCGCTGCTGCGCCCCGGCGGCTGGCTGGCGCTGATGACCTGCTTCCAGACCGACGACAGCCGCTTCGCCCACTGGCACTACCGACGCGATCCGACCCATGTTGTCTTCTACCGCGAGGAAACGCTGCGCTACCTCGCCGCCGAACGCGGCTTCAGTTGCCTCATTCCAACCAAGGATGTGGCGCTGTTGCTCCGTCCAGGATAAGTTTCAGCAGGCTCCCATTGCCTGTATACTTCGCGTCAACTTCGACGACGACACCGCTCCCCAGCTCTGGAGAGACCCTGCCAATGTAGGCAACAAGCGACCCGCCGAGTCCACCGGACTCGCGCTGCAATCCCACGCGATACCGCGCGCTTGCTCCCTGCGTTCACCTGTCGGCCGACTTGATCTTGCTTGCCTCCTCCCTCGCACTGGGAGCCGCGCCACCCTGTTGATCGCCCATCGCTGGCCCTGAGGTCCGCGTCAGCCCCGGAAACATAGACCGGAAACGATCCCGTATGAAAACACTCCGCAAGGACTGGCTGTCCAATATTCCTAATGACCTGCTCGCCGGCCTGGTGGTGGCGCTGGCACTGATCCCCGAAGCCATCGCCTTCTCGATCATCGCTGGCGTCGATCCCAAGGTCGGGCTCTACGCCTCGTTCAGCATCGCGGTGGTCACCGCCTTCGTTGGCGGTCGCCCGGGCATGATCTCGGCGGCGACCGCAGCCATGGCAGTCCTGATGGTGGATCTGGTCGCCGATCACGGCCTGCAGTACCTGCTCGCCGCCACCGTGCTGACCGGCGTGCTGCAGGTGTTGGCTGGCTGGCTGCGGCTTGGCAACCTGATGCGCTTCGTCTCGCGCTCGGTGATCACCGGCTTCGTCAACGCCCTGGCCATCCTGATCTTCATGGCACAGTTGCCGGAGATCACCGGCGCCCAGCTCACCTGGGAGGTCTATGGCGTCCTCGCCGCCGCGCTCGGCATCATCTATCTGTTTCCGTACATCACCAAGGCCATTCCGTCCCCATTGGTCGCCATCGTCGCGCTGACCGCTGCGGCGATCTACATGGGACTCGACATCCGTACCGTTGGCGACATGGGCCAGATGCCGGACACCCTGCCGGTGTTCCTGATCCCAGACATCCCGCTCAACCTCGAAACCCTGCAGATCATCTTCCCGGTCTCGGCGACACTGGCGGTCGTCGGGCTGCTCGAGTCGCTGATGACAGCGACCATCGTCGATGACCTGACCGACTCCAAGAGCAACAAGAACCGCGAATGCGTCGGTCAGGGCACCGCCAATGTGGTCACTGGCTTCTTCGGCGGCATGGCCGGCTGCGCGATGATCGGTCAGACCGTGATCAACATCAAATCCGGCGGCCGCGGGCGGCTGTCGACCCTGACTGCCGGCATCGTGCTGCTGATCCTGGTGGTGTTCGCCAACGACTGGGTCGCTCAGATCCCGATGGCCGCACTGGTGGCGGTGATGATCATGGTCTCGATCGGCACCTTCAACTGGGCCTCGTTCAAGAACCTACGCGAGCATCCGCTGGACGCCAACATCGTCATGATCGCTACTGTGGCGGTCACCGTGCTCACCCATGATCTCGCCCAAGGTGTGCTGGTCGGCGTGCTGTTGTCCGGCTTCTTCTTCGCCCAGAAGGTCAGCCGCATCCTCTATGTCGGCTCAACCCCGACCCGCGAGGGCCGCGAGCGCGTCTATCATGTGGTTGGCCAGGTCTTCTTCTCCTCGGCCGATCGCTTCATCGCCGCCTTCGACTACAAGGAGGTGATCGAGAAGGTCTGCATCGATGTCAGCCGCGCGCACTTCTGGGATATCACCGCAGTGACCGCGTTGGATAAGGTGGTGCTCAAGTTTCGCCGCGAGGGCACCGAGGTCGAGGTGGTTGGCCTCAACCAGGCCAGCCGCACCCTGGTCGATCGCTTTGCCGTCCATGACAAACCCGAGGCCGTCGAGAGCCTGATGGGGCATTGATCAGCGCCCAAAAGCGCCCAGTCACAATGGCCCGATTTGAGCGCTAGCGCCTGACACTCATCAGAAAGACTCATCAGAAAGAGAGATCAAGGGCGGCGACTCAGTCAGCCACTCGCTCGTCAGCGCCAGCGCACACCACCGAACAGAGTAGACGCCGATGCAACCCGAAGACCCCATGCAGACCCCGGCCAAGGTACTTGCCTGTGTCGATCAATCGCACTTCGCCGACTTCGTCACCGATGCCGCGGCCTGGGCGGCCCGCCAGATGGACGCGCCGCTGGAATTGCTGCACATCCTCGATCGCGAGAAAGAGGTCGCGCTCGGCAAGGACCACAGCGGCGCCATCGGCGTCAACGCACAGCAAAACCTGCTGACCGAATTGGCCGACCGTGATGAATCGCGCAGTAAGGCCAACCGCGAGCGTGGCCGCGAGTTCCTCAACGCCTTGCGCGAGCGCGCACTCAAGCTCGGGGTTGCCACGCCTGATGTACGCCAGCGTTATGGCGATCTCGAGGAGACCCTGGTCGGTGCCGAAGAGCAGGTGCGGCTGTTCGTGCTCGGGCGCCGTGGCGAGTCGGCCGAGACTACACAGCGCGACCTTGGCCGCAACGTCGAGCGCATGGTGCGTTCGCTGAGCAAGCCGATCTTGGCCGTCACCGACCAGTTCAGCGAGCCGAAACGGGTGCTGATCGCCTTCGATGGCGGCAGCATGACCCGCCGCGGGGTCGAGATGGTGGCGCGCAGCCCGCTCTTCCGTGGTCTACCCGTGCATGTGCTGATGAGCGGCAAGCCGCGCCGCGACAGCGAGAAACAGCTCGACTGGGCGCGCACCAAGCTCGAAGAGGCCAGCTTCGAGGTGACCCTGGCGATGATCCCAGGCGACACCGAGCGGGTCATCGCCCACTACGTGCAAGATCAGGCGATCGACATGCTGCTGATGGGTGCCTACGGCCACTCACCGCTGCGCAGCCTGTTCTTCGGCAGCAAGACCACTGATCTGCTGCGCTCGGCTAAGGTGCCGACGCTGTTGCTGCGCTGAGCTGGTCAGCTCAAGTCAGGTCAAGTCAGTGTCCAGTCGTCTTCGAGAAGGCGCTGATCATCACCACCCCCGCGACGATCAGCGTCATGCCGATGATGCCAGGCAGATCCGGGATCTGCCGATACATCAGGGCGGCAGACAGCGCGACCAGAACGATTCCCAAGCCAGCCCAGATTGCATAGGCGAGTCCCACCGGGATGGTCTTCAGCACCAGCGCCAATAGATAGAAGGCGATCGCGTAGCCGACCAAGACCACGAGGCTCGGGCCCAGCTTGGTGAACCCATCCGAGGCCTTCAGCGCAGTGGTCGCCATCACCTCGGCGACGATCGCGATTGCAAGATAGAAATAACCCACCGTGCTCAAACCCCCAGCGGGCCTTTCCGCTGTCAGACAAACCAGCCGATGCATGAAAGATCAGGCTCGGGAACGGGCGCGAGCATACCTGATTCTTCAACTCAGGCTGCACGGGATCTGCCCACTCTGCCAGCCGAATGGTATCTTGGCCTTCACCCATCGACCTGCGAGGCCAGCCCGGGGATGCAAAAAGTCCATCACCTGAGCTTGCCACCGAACCGCTGCAATACCCGATGACCAACAACCTTCAGATCCTTACCGCCACCGGCGCCGAGATCGAGCGCCATATCCCCGCGCTTGCTGAGCTCCGTATCAGCGTCTTCCGCGAATTCCCCTACCTCTACGACGGCGATGCCGCCTACGAGGCGCGCTACCTAGAGACCTACCGCCAAGCGCGCGGCAGCGTCGTCATCATCGTGCTCGACGACCAGCGCGTGGTGGGCGCCTCCACCGCGCTGCCAATGGCCGAGGAGACAGACGAGGTGAAGGCGCCTTTCCTCGCTCATGGCTATGATCCCGAGCGCATCTTCTATCTCGGCGAATCGGTGCTGCTACCGGCCTATCGCGGTCGCGGCCTCGGCGTTCGCTTCTTCGAGGAGCGCGAGCGTCATGCGCAGAGGCTCTGTGAACGGGGTGCAGAGCACGACGACGGGAAAGTCGCTGATCAGGACGATGGGCAGGTCGCTGATCAGGACGATGGGCCAGGCGCCAAGCCGAGCGATGCATTCGACTGGTATGCCTTCTGCGCCGTGCAGCGCGACTCCGATGATCCGCGCCGACCACCTGACTATGTGCCACTGAATCGGTTCTGGCACAAACGCGGCTACCAATGCCACCCGGAACTCAGCACCAGCTTCAGCTGGAAGGAGTTCGGCGAGCCAGCCGAGACGCCAAAGCCGATGCTGTTCTGGCTCAAGTCCGCTCGCCCTTCGGACGGCGCATCGTCAGCCCGGCAATGACCACAGCTAGGGTCACCAGCGCAACGATGATGGTGGCCAGCGCATTGATCTGCGGCGAGACGCCCATGCGCACGCTGGCATAGATCAGCATCGGCAGCGTGGTGGCACCCGGTCCGGAGACGAAGCTGGCGATGACCAGATCATCCAACGAGAGCGTGAACGCCAGCAGCCAGCCGGCCAGCAGTGCTGGCGCGATCAGCGGCAGCGTGATGCTCAGATAGACCCGCAAGGGCCGCGCGCCCAGGTCCATCGCCGCCTCCTCCAGCGAGCGTTCCATGCGCGCCAGCCGTGCGCGCACGATCACCGCCACATAGGCCATGCTGAAGGTGATATGGGCGATGGTAATGGTGGTGAAGCCACGCCCCGGTGGCCAGCCCAGCACCTGCTGCATGGCGACGAACAGCAACAGCAGCGAGAGGCCGATGATCACATCCGGCATCACCAGCGGCGCGGTCAGCAGCAGCTCGAAACCGGTGCGGCCTCGAAAACGCCCGTGGCGCACCAGCGCATTCGCCGCCAAGGTGCCCAAGACCACAGCGATACTCGCGTTCACCGCCGCAATGCGTACGCTGAGCCAGGCGGCATCGAGCAATTGCTGATTGCGCAACAGCTCGCCGTACCACTTGGTCGAGAACCCAGCCCAGACCGTGACCAATCGCGACTCATTGAACGAGTACAGGATCAGCAGCAGCACCGGCACGTACAGAAACGCATACCCAAACGCGAGCACCGTGAACAGCGGCCAGCGCCGTCCGATGGCGGAGCCCCCGCCAGGGCGGCTGCCCAGACCGCTCGCGGTTTCCCTCATGGCCGCTCATCCTCCAGCCGACGCCCCCAGCGTTCCTCGAGTCGCTGCAGCATGACGAAGGGCACCACCAGTAATCCCAACAGGACGATCGCCAAGGCCGAGGCCAGCGGCCAATCCTTGTTGTTGAAGAACTCGGTCCAGAGCATCTTGCCAACCATCAGGCTCTGCGGCCCGCCGAGCAGATCAGGGATCACGAATTCACCGACTGCCGGGATGAAGACCAGCATGCTACCGGCGACGATCCCCGGCATTGAGAGCGGCAGCGTCACCGCCAAGAAGGCCCGCCAAGGCCGGCAGCCCAGGTCCGCCGCGGCCTCGAGCAGGCTGAAATCCAGCCGGGTCAGATTGGCGTACAGCGGCAAGATCATGAACGGCAGGTAGGAATAGACGATGCCGATGTAGATCGCCAGCGGTGTGTGCAGGATCTGCAGCGGCTGCTCGATCAGGCCCAGCGAGAGCAGAAAATTGTTCAGCAGACCATTGCTGCGCAAGATGCCCATCCAGGCATAGACGCGGATCAGGAACGAGGTCCAGAACGGCAGCACGATCAACATCAGCAGCAGCACACGCCAGCGCTCTGGCGCGGTCGCGATCGCATAGGCCATCGGATAGCCAAGCAGCAGGCAGAGCAGCGTGCAGACCAGCGCGATCCAGAGTGAACTCAGCAGCGCTGCCAGATACAGATCATCCTCGGCCAGCAGCAGATAGCTCTGCAGGTTGAGGCGGATCTCCAGCACGCCCTCCTCCACCCATTTCCAGAGGGCGGTATAGGGCGGTTGCGCCAGCGCCGGCTCGGCCAGGCTGATGCTGAACACGATCACAAACGGCAACAGGAAAAACAGCCCGAGCCAGAGATAAGGCAGGCCGATGTTGAGCGACGGGCTGAGTCGCCAGGTTCGGCCAGTTAGGGATCGCAGCAAGGTCATTCGGAGCTTGGGAGCATCATGATTGAAGCGTCAATGCCGCAATCTTAACCGTCCGAGCCTGAGTCCGCCTTAAGCGGGTTCGATGCGAACGGATAGGGCGTATCACCACTTGGCCGATGGAGCGATTGTTGCTCGCCAAGCCCGCCAAGCCTTGCAGGCTCGGGCGCAGTGGCTGCCAAATCAGCGACCACCAAACAGGTCTTTCAACGCCTGCACCGTGGTCTGCCGGCCAAGCTCGCCGATCGCGGTGGTGAGCGGGATCTCCTTCGGGCAGACGCGCACGCAGTTCTGCGCATTGCCGCAGTCGCTGAGGCCGCCATCGGCCATGATCGCATGCAGGCGTTCGGCCTTGTCGTGACGACCGGTTGGATGCGCGTTCATCAACCGCACCTGTGCCAGGGATGCTGGACCAACGAACGCCTGATCCGGCCCAAACTGCGGACAGGCGGCCAGACAGCAGCCACAGCTCATGCAGCGACTGTAGAGATAATTGGCCGCCCAGTCCTGTGGCGAGATCCGCGGAGCGCGCTCATGGTTATCCCAGGCCCCATCGATCCGTATCCAAGCCTTGACCCGCTTGAGCTGTGCAAAGAGTTGCGCGCGATCGACCATCAGGTCGCGCACCACCGGGAACTTGGGCAGCGGCTCGAGCCGGATCGGTGTCTCCAGATCGGCGATCAAGGCCGAGCAGGCTGGACGCGGAACGCCGTTGATCAGCATCGCGCAGGCGCCGCAGACCTCCTCCATGCAGTTGTGCTCGAAGGCGACCGGATCGACAGGCTCACCGCTGGCCGTCACGCAGTGCTCGCGCAGATCCATCAGCAGCGAGACGATGTTGGCGCCCGGACGCGCCTCGAGCCTGAACGACTGCCAATAGGGCGCAGTGGTCGGACCATCTTGCCGGCGGATGCGCAGCTCGACGGTTCTACTGGCCGCGTCGGCGCGATCCGGTGTCCTGCTCGCCCCGGTCTCTCGCCCGTGGTCTGGGGGCGCCTTAGCCGCCGCTGCGAACGGCTCATTGATCCGCGCAGCGTTCGATCGCGTCTCAGCTTGCATCAGCGGTAATCCCTGGGTTGGTCGGGTGCCAAGAGCCCGAGGTCGACCGGCTCGAACCCAATGCGCGGCCCATCCGGGTGATGCTCGGCGACAGTCGTCTTCAGCCACTCGGCATTGTTGGCCTTCCAACGTTCGCGATAGGTCTCGAACTCCGGGTCACCGGGAAACTTGCCCTCGGGGATGGCGAGATCGAACGCCGGCTTGAAATGGGCGCCGCGACATTCATCCCGTGCACGGGCACTGGCCGCCATCACCTGCGCCAGCTTCAGCATGTCCAGGACCTGCCGCGCATGCGCCAGGCTCTGATTCGCCCAACGGCTGGACTCACCGAGGTCCAGCCGCTCGAAGCGCTGCTCGATCTCTCGCAGCCCCGAGAGCGCGGCGTCGAGCTCGGCGTTGTCACGGACCACGCCAACCTTGGTGGTCATCAGATTCCCCAGCTCGCGGTGCAAGCGGAATGGGTTTTGATCGCCGCTCGCCTTCGTTAGACGCTCATTGATCCCGCTCTGACGTGCCGTCTCGGCCTCGAACAACGCTGCCGGCACGGCATCGGCGCCCTGCTCAAGGCCGTTCAGATAACTCGCCACCGCCTCGCCAGCGACACGCCCGGAATACGAGGCCGAGAGCAATGAATTGGCGCCCAGCCGGTTGGCGCCATGATAGGCATAGTCACATTCGCCACAGGCGTAGAGCCCCGGAATACTGGTCGCATGATTGCGCGGACTGCCTGGCTTCATACCACCAGTCGCCGCGTCTTTCTCATAGTCGACCCAGAGGCCACCCATCGCATAGTGCGCCGCCGGGAAGATCTCCATCGGCGCATCGAGCGGGTCAACGCCCGCGAACTTGCGATAGATCGAGAGGATGGCGCCGAGGCGCGTCGAGACGAAGCCGCGATCCAGGTGCGTCAGGTCCAGATAGACCCGATCCCGGCTCTCGCCTGCGCTGCCCTCCTCTGCGCCGCGCAGACCGGCACCCCGCTTACCCACATCCCGCTTACCCGCACCGTGCTCACCCGCACCGAACTCACCCACAGCGCCAACCCCCAGGCCCAGCTCACGGGTGACTTTCCAGATCGCACGCGAGGCGATATCGCGTGGCACCGTGTTGCCATAGGTCGGGTACCAGTCCTCAAGAAAATAGAACCGCTCGGATTCGGGAATGCGCAGCGGCGCGCGCCGATCGTTCGGGTCTTTCGGCACCCAGACCCGACCGCCCTCACCACGCGCGGCCTCGGTCATCAGGCGCGTCTTGTCCTCGCCGAGCATCGCCGTGGGATGGAACTGGAAGAACTCGGCATTGGCGAAGCGCGCGCCCTGCTGGTAGACGCGGCTCGCGGCGGCGCCGGTCGAGTTGGTCGAGCAGGTGGTCTTGGGCGCGTAGATCTGCCCCAGCCCACCGGTGGCCAAGACCACCGCATCGGCACGGAAGGCGCGGACCTCGAGACTACGCAAATCCATCGCGACGATGCCACGGCAGACGCCATCGGCATCCTTGACGAGCGAGAGAAACTCCCACCACTCCTGCTTCTCGACCTTGCCCTCGGTTTCGAGTCGGCGCACCTGCTGGTCGACGCCATAGAGCAACTGCTGACCCGTGCTGGCGCCGGCAAAGCAGGTCCGCTTGTGCTTGACGCCGCCGAACAGGCGCTGATCCAACAGCCCCTCCGGCGTGCGCGAGAAGGTCACGCCCATGCGCTCGAAGGTGCGGATCAGCCCCGGCGCATCCTCGCACATGGACTGGATCGGCGGCTGATTGGCCAGATAGCTGCCGCCCTTGATGGTATCGACGATGTGCTGCTGCACACTGTCGTGCTGGCCCTTCATATCGAGCACGGCATTGATGCCACCCTGGGCACAAGCTGAATGCGAACGCATCACCTCGAACAGCGAGAACAGCATCACCCGATGTCCGGCCTCAGCGATGGTCAGGGTTGCCCAGAGGCCCCCGAGGCCGCCGCCGATCACGATCACCCTGGGTGCACTCATGCTCCAACTCCATTCATGCTTCGGCTCCCAGACCGGCCCCAAGTCAGGCTTCCAGTCAGCCCCCAACTCAGACCACAAGCCAGGCACCCATTCGGGCTAACAATTGGGCTTACAGTCGGGCTTTCAGCTGGGTTCCAAATCATGAGCTCAGTCAGGCTTTCCGTCAGGCTCTTGCCCACAATCATGCTCCGCCCCCAGCGCCCGGCGCTATTAAGAATCCGAGCAAACCATGCACACCCAGCGCGGCGAGCAGCAGCCCAAACCCGGCACAAAACCAACCGAAACGTCGCTGCGCCTCAGCACTGCTGGTCAGCCCCCAGACGATGCCCGCAGTAGCGATGCCGTTCGCGAGATGAAAAACCGCCAGCAGCACGCCGATGAGGTAGAGCGCAAAGACCAACGGCTGCGACAGCGCCTGCTGCATGTGGCTAAACAGATCAGCGCTGATCGACGGATCAAACAGCCCTGCAATCCGAGTCAGGCCGACATGCAGCAGCAGGAACAGGATCAACGCCAGGCCTGAGATCCGCTGCAGCCAGTAGAGCCAGTTGCGCAGATAGCCATAACGGCGCGGCTCAGCCTGCCCGTCACGGATGATCAGCAGCCCATAGCCGGCATGGAACAGCAGCGGCAAAGCGATGACGAAAAGCTCGAGCAGCAGCAAATAGTTCAAGCCTTGAAGCGCCCCCACCACCTCCTCGTTGTAGTGTGTCGCACCAAACCGAGACTGAGAGTTCTCCCAGAGATGGAAGATCAGGAAGGCACCCACCGGCACCAGGCCGAGCAGCGAATGCAGCCGGCGCAGCAGGAAGTGGGGATTTTGGATCGAGGCTGACATCGCAAACCCGGGCTGCCGTGTTAACCCAAGCATAGTCATTTGCGAAGCCAGTACCCTTGACGAGCCTCATCGCATGCGAATATTCGCACAAACTAACGGTACAAGTGCCAGCTAACCCTTCCTGCTCCCAGTTGCATACAATGAACACAATCCCGTTGCGCACGCCTTGGGTTTCCGCCTTCCCGGATGTTGACATCCATGCAGATGAGTCCAAGGTCAAAAAACATCCGCGCTATCCGGCGGCGAAGGCGGGAGACACTGCGGCGTCGATGGACCTTGTGCTAGACCTGATGAACAACGCGGCTGTTAACCGTCTTCGCCACTATCAGTCTCGCTCTCCGGTCATTGTTCCTGTGCACGGTATCGAGGGCATCAGCGCAAACACCATTCCCGCAGTCCTGGCCGTGTGCTTGGCCGACACCCTTGGATTTGAGATCTCGACTGAGATCGTTCAAACCTCGAGAGCCGCACATACCTGCTCGAGCGGTTGGTGGCGACTGAAGTCGCAGGCGCTTTTCAGTGGTGAGGTGGCCTCCGACCGACCTCACATTTTAGTCGATGACTTTATTGGCATGGGCGGCACTTTCGCGAACCTGCGTGGCTTGATCGAGGCCAAGGGTGGCCAGGTCCTCCACGCGCAGGCGCTCACAGGGAAGCTGCGCTCGGCTAAACTTGGATTGCAACCCGAAACGCTAAGATCACTCAGAGAGCAACATGGCGACATCGAACCCTGGTGGCGTACCGAGTTCGGCTACGGATTTGACGCCCTCACAGAATCCGAGGCCCTCTACCTTCTCCGCATCGAACAGACTGACACCATCCGAAGAAGACTGGCTGAGGCAGAACCTAAAAGCGACCGTTGAGCAGGCGCGCCAGATCCTGCAACAGCGAAAGCGTAACGTTGCATGACCAACCAATCGCCAGGTGCCCAGCGTACCTGGTCATCGATCCTACGGATCTTGGCACTAGCCGTTTAGCAACGGGTGATCGAAGCGCAGCGTTCGATCAGTCAGTCAGTATCGCGCCACTGGTTGGCGACCATTCCATGGTCACCGGTTGCCCCCAGGTCAGCGCTTGCTCGGTGCGAGGCTGCACGTTGGTGAGCGTCATCTCAACGATCACGGAGCGCGCGTTGGCGTCAGCGCTAAGCCGCGCATCGTCGTCGGCGCTTAACCGCACATGATCGTCAGTGCCAAGCCTCGCCCCCTCGTCACTATCGAGCCAGGAACCCTCATCGGAAGCGAGCTTGGTCGCGCCAGCATCCAGCGCCGCTGGCGTGCTCGCTTGCACCCGCACCCGATAGATCGAGACATCACCGAGGTAGGCGATATCCTCGACCACGCCAGCCAGACGGTTGATTTGACCACCAGCGACATCCGGGGCAGATGCTGTCAGCACCGGCTTGCTCGAGCCTAGAGCGCTCGGACTGCATGGACGCATCTTCTCCGGACGCACGGCAACGCTCACCGGCGTACCGATCGCGAATGGATGAAAGGCCTGCATCTGCATCATCGGCCCGAGCTGCGAGGCCACGCGCACCTGATTCCCCTCCACCGCGACCACCTTGCCAGGGAACAGATTCACCGAGCCGATGAAGCGCGCGACCGCCTGGCAATTCGGATACTCGTAGATCGCGGTCGGCGTATCGACCTGAAGGATCTGCCCGGCGCGCATCACCGCGATCCGGGTCGACATGGTCATCGCCTCCTCCTGATCGTGGGTAACGGTGACGAAGGTGATGCCGAGTCGCTCCTGCAGATTGACGAGCTCGAACTGGGTGTCCTCACGCAAGCGCTTGTCCAGGGCGCCCAGCGGCTCATCGAGCAGCAACAGCTTGGGCTGCTTGGCCAGGCTGCGCGCCAGGGCGACGCGCTGGCGCTGCCCGCCCGAAAGCTGATCCGGCTTGCGCCGCCGCAGCTCGCCGATCTGCAGCAGCTCGAGCATCTGACTGATGCGCTCGCCACGCTCTTGCCGCGGCATCCCCTCCTGCTTGAGCCCGAAGGCGACGTTCTGCTCCACGTTCATGTGTGGGAACAGCGCATAGGACTGGAACATCATGTTCACCGGCCGCGCATAGGCAGGCAGGTTGGTCACATCGGCCCCATCGATAAAGATGCGCCCGGAGGTCGGCCGCTCCAGCCCCGCGAGCAGCCGCAGCAAGGTCGACTTGCCACAGCCAGAGCCACCGAGCAGCGAGAAGAACTCGCCCCGGTAGATGTTCAGGCTCAGGTCATCGACCGCATAGACCTCGCCGAAGCGTTTGGTCACCCGCTCGATGCGCACATAGGGCGCCGCGCGCGGGTCCTGCCAGGGCTCGGGCGCGGAGAGCGGCTCAGCCATCAGTGCTCGCGCCTTGCAGTCTGTGCGCCATCATCATGACTCCGTCGCGTTCGGCTCGGGTGGGCTTGGGGTGCTTGTCAGCGCTGCGCCTTGACCCGCGTCCAACGCCGATTCAGGTTGCGGATCTCGCGATCGGAGCGCTCATTCGGCACGAACAACCGCGCCTTGACCGCCGCTGGCGGATAGATGCCGGCGTCATCTCGCAGCTCGGCATCGAGAAACTCGGTCGCGGCCAAGTTCGGATTGGCATAGTAGACGTAGTTGGATGCCTCGGCGATGACCTTCGGCTGCAACAGATAGGCGATGAAGGCCTGGGCCGCAGCGGGATTCGGCGCGTCCTTCGGGATCGCCATCACATCGGTCCAGAGCGCCGCGCCCTCGCGCGGGATCAGATAGGCGATCTCTGGTCCCTTGGCCTCTTCGGCCCGCGCCTGCGCCTGCAGCACATCGCCGGAATAGCCCTGGGCGACGCAGAGATCGCCGGTCGCCAGATCGCTGGTGTACTGCGACGAATGGAAGTAACGGATATGGGGATGCACCTTGTTCAACAGCTCGGTCGCCGCATCCAGATCGGCCGGATCGAGGCTGTTCGGGTCCTTGCCCAGGTAGACCAGCGCGGCCGAGAACACCTCGGTCGGGTCGTCTAACAGACTGATCCCGCACGCGGCCAGCTTAGCGGCCTTGTCCGGATCAAAGATCAGTGCCCAGGTATCCAGCTCGGCATCTTCTCCAAGCGCCGCACGCACCTTCTCGACATTCAGCCCGAGCCCGGACGTGCCCCACATGTAGGGCACCAGATGGGCATTGTCTGGGTCGATCTCGGCCAGACTGGCCATGATGGCAGGGTCCAGCCTGTCGAGCCCTGGCAGCTGCGCCTTGTCCAACGGTCGATAGAGTCCTGCCGCGATATGACGCGCCGCGAACGGCCGCGCGGTTGGAAACACCAGGTCATAGCCGCTGCTGCCCGCGAACAGCTTGGCCTCGAGCACCTCATTGGCGTCGTAGACATCCAACACCGGCTCGATCCCGCTCTGCTCGGCAAAGCCAGACAGCGTATCTTCGGCGAAGTAGTCGTTCCAGTTATAGAGATGCACCTGCTGCGTTTCAGCCAGCGCCACAGCCGGCACGACCAAGGCTGTCGCGAGTAGCGAGCGCGAAAACAGACAACGAAGACGACGAGCGCCAAGCGTAATAAACAAGGTTGTAACCCCCAAGCGAAGACAACAGCGACGACGATCGAAACGACGACCGAGACAAGGCGTCATGCTACTAAACTGCGCCTGAAAGGAAACCCAAATTTATGCTCCGGCACGCACTCATCTGAATTCCGCCCGCACCGCACAGGATGAGGGGCAGCACAGCAGGCCGCTTAGACGCAAAGCCTGCATCTGCCTACCGCCCACACCACTCCGGCTTGAGCACTTGCGTCGCATCAAGACATTGCAAGACGCTCCACTAAAATCCACTTGTCGATTGTCTCTAACCGGCTAACATAACAGGATCTAAGGGATACAATGATGCGCCGGAGAATAGGACGCCTTGAGCACGCCAAGAACACTCCTCAACAACGCCGCTGACCGCCTCCCGAGCCCCAGTGGGGTCGCACTCGCGATCATGGAACTCTGGCAAGACGATCGCACAACGGTCGAACAGCTCGCCCACCTGGTGCAGGCTGATCCGGCGCTTTCCGGACGTTTACTCAAGCTTGCCAACTCAGCAAGCCTAGGCTCCAGACCCGTCACCTCGATCAATGCGGCCATCATCAAGGTCGGGCTCAAGACCGTCGGCGAGCTCGCGGTCGCCTTCTCGCTGATCGACAAAGGTCACAGCAATCACTGCGAGGCGTTCGATTATCTGGAATTCTGGTCGCACTCGCTGCTGATGGGACTGCTCTGCCGGGCACTTGGCAGACGCACCAACGTCGCGCCCCCTGAAGACCTCTTCTCGTGCGCCCTGATGTCCCGGATCGGACTACTGGCGTTTGCCACCATCTATCCCAGCGAATACTCAGAGCTGCTAAAGGCGCATCCGGCCAACCTAGCCGCTGCAGAGCGCGAGCGCTTTGGCTTCGACCACAATGAGCTCTCGGCCGAGATGCTGTCTGACTTTGGCTTGCCGAATGTGCTCGCGGAGGCGTCCAAATTCCACGAACAGCCGAACGCATCTGGCTATACCGAGGGCTCGCGCTCGGCAAAACTGGTGCACCTGTTCCACCTCGGTTATCGACTCTCCGATCTTTGCCTGAGCATCAACAGCGAGCGCGATGACGAGGGCGATCTTAGGCTGCCCCGAGCGCATCAGCTCAACCTCTCCTCTGACCAGGTGATTGAGATCCTTAAGCAGAGCCTGACCGACTGGCAGGAGTGGTCGAAAACGCTCGATCTACCCGTCATCCCGCTAGCGCAGCTGCCCGAGACCGAAGACGACACCAGAACCGTCGCAGCCTCACCTGAATCCAAGCCCGGATTGCAAGCGTTATTGGTCAGCACTGAAGGCGCCACGCAACGCTTGAAAAGCCTGCTGCCGAAGATTGGAATTCAAGCACACAGCTGTCAGGACGAGAAGGAGATGCTCAGGCTCGCCCTGCAGCTCCAACCGAAACTGATCTTCATCGGCGAGTGCCGTCAGCAAGACCGACGCATCAAGCTCTGCGAGCTAATCCGCTCGACGAACTGGGGCAAGCTGGTCTACCTGGTTGCCATCATCGACGACGCCAACAGCGACAAGATCACCGCTGCCTTCCACTCGGGTATCGATACCTTTATCCCGAGCACGATTCGTGAAGAAGAGCTCAACGCACGCATCCAGCCCGCACACCGCCTGGTTGCGCTGCAAACGCATTGGGAAACCGACCGCGCCGAGCTGCGACGGATTGCCAATGCGTTGGCCCTGAGCCAACGCAAAACCGAACTCCTGTCCCTGACGGATCAGCTCACCGAGCTGCCTAACCGACGCTCCGCGATCGCTGACATCGAGCGGGCTTGGGCGATGAGCGATCGGGCTGGCCTGCCACTCTCGATCATCATGATCGATATTGATCACTTCAAGCGCATCAATGACAGCCTTGGTCATGCGGCCGGCGACAAGACGCTTGTCGAGGTGGCAAAAGCACTCCGCTCGGACCTGCGCCAGGATGACAGGGTCTATCGCATCGGCGGCGAAGAGTTTCTCTTGCTCAGCTCGACCTCGGACATCAAACAGCTCATCATCGCCGCCGAGCGTTTACGACGGCGCATTGCCGCACTGCACATCGACTACGAGGGCCAGACGATTCAGGTCTCGATCAGTCTCGGTCTCGCCCGGCGCGAAGCCAGCCATCAGCACTACGACGCCCTGCTGAGTCTCGCCGACACCGCGCTCTACGAAGCCAAGTCCAGTGGACGCAATCGGATCTGCTACTCACACCAGCAGCAGATACGCCTCCTCGGCATGCCTGCCTAAACCGCGGACCCGACCCATGTGACAGCCGCAGGAGCCACCAATGATCTCCACCGCCCACCGTCTAGCACTGGGTAAGGCCCGCCACAACGACGCCTTCACCGCTGCCCAGCAAGCCGCTCGACAGGCAATGGATCAGCTCGGCAGCGCGCCGAGTTGGGGCCTGGTGTTTGCGGGCGGTCGTCATGACCCGAGTGCCTTGCTCGCCGGCCTACGACAGGTCCTCGGCGAGATCCCCTTGGTCGGCGGCAGCGCGGCTGGTGTGATCACCGCCAGAGGCACCACCCTGACCGGCTTCGAGTGCGGGCTGATCTTGTTCGGCGCTTCGCTCGCTCCTGGCGCCATCGTCTCCGAGACCGGACTTTGCGATACCTACGCAACCGGCCAACGCCTCGGTGCCGCGCTCAGCGCCGCCTGCCCTGAGGCCACCAGCGTGCTCCTGCTCTACGATTCGGTGCACTCGGTTTCGGCCCGTGAGCTGCATCTGGCCGGCCCACTGATCGATGGCTTTAACCAAGGGCTCGGCGAGCACCAGGTCGCCCTGTTCGGCGCCGGCACCCTGAGCGACCTGACCATGGAGCACAGCGTCGTCTTCAACGGCCAGGAGCCCGCTGAGCACACCGTGGTCGCGGTCGCCATGCCGCCCGGGCTGACCAGCCATATCCGCATCACGCACGGCTGCTACCCGGCCAGCGATTTCATGACCATCACCCGGATCGAAGGTCCACAGGTCCTCGAGCTCGACGGCCGACCCGCGTTGCAGGTCGCAGCCGAGCGTCTCAATCGCTCGGTTGCAGAGATGGCGCAGCTCTCGCCAGCGACGCTGCCGCTGACCTTGGGCGAAAAACAGGGGGCACCCTTTGCGCCCTTCAGCGACGATCTCTACAACAATCGGCTGGTGGTCGCCGCGGATGCCGACTCCGGGGCGCTGATCCTGTTCGAGGCCGACTTCGCGGTCGGCACCCGCGTGCAACTGATGGACATCGACCCGCAACGCATGATCGACTCGGCGCGGGAGCAGACCGAGCAGCTGCTCGCGGATCTGGGTCATGTCGCGCCGGTATTCGGTCTCTACATCGACTGCGTTGGCCGAGCGATGGCCTTCCATGGCCTGGATGAGGACGAGTCGATGCCGGTGCGCACGCTGATCGGTCAACACTGCCCGCTGCTCGGGTTCTTCAGCGGTGTCGAGATCGCGCCGATCCGAGGTCGCAGCCGACCGCTCGACTGGACCGGCGTCCTCGCGCTATTTACCCTGACATGAAACGAACACTGTCTGCGAAGCCGCCGTCATATCCCACAGCCCTTGCCGCGGGTTATCATTGCTCTAAAAGATGATGAAGACGCAGCCACCTTAAGCGACTCACCGCCGATGGACGACGCGCAAACAGCCCAGGAGGCGATCGCCTACTATCGTGAGCAGTACGATGCGATCGGCGCTCGGCTGTTGCGTTTACAAGGGGATCTGAGAGACGCACGCCGCGATGCGCAGCGCCAGCGCATCATCGCCACCCTGATCCAGCAGCTCTATCAACTCGACGTCGCGGCAACCGACCCCGATCGGCAACTTGGCGAGCGCCTGGTTGCCCTGCTCGTCGAATCCCTTCACCTCGATTGCGCCGCGCTGCTGACGCGCAGCGATGACCAGACCCTCAGTGTCGAGCATGCGTTTGGGCTGGACACTGGCTTTCAATTCACCAACCTCAGCGAACTGCCGGAGCAGGCCCATAGCGCGGCCCCTGAGCAACTGCCCACAGCGGTGCGAGCGGCGATCGAATCAAGTGGCTTGCGCCGATGGCTCTGGTCGGCCCCAGCGGGTGCCGAAGCCATGCTGTTCTTGGGTCGCAGACATGAGCAGGGCGCCGGGGTCGGGCTCAGCTTCGCGGCCGGTGATCAGGCGATCGCCCAGTCGGTGCTCGCGGTCTACCTGGCGCTGAGCGAGCGTCGGCGTGCGAAACACGCCCTGCACAGCGCACGGATCGACTACCGCACCCTGTTCGAGAGCGCTCAAGACGCATTCGTCATCATCGACGGTCGCAGCAACGCCTTGCTCGAGGCCAATCAGCAGGCGCTGAGCCTGCTCGGCACCAATTGCGAGCAACTGCAGCAGCGCCCCCTGATCAGCTGGCTCATTGATCCCGATCCGCAAGGCTGGCGGCGGCGCTGGCGCCGGACGCTCATCAGCGGTCGCGCCGAGCAGCTCGAATGCCAGCTACGCACCCTGGCCGGACAGCCGTTCTGGGTCGAGCTGCGCCTGATCCGCATCGGCACCC
Organism: Lamprobacter modestohalophilus; assembly: GCF_016583905.1. Classification (GTDB taxonomy): domain Bacteria; phylum Pseudomonadota; class Gammaproteobacteria; order Chromatiales; family Chromatiaceae; genus Lamprobacter; species Lamprobacter modestohalophilus. The sequence goes on from NZ_NRRY01000017.1 coordinate 85,786, forward strand.
TAGAGCGTGGTCATTTGCTGCTGGTCGCTCGCGATATCAGCAAGCGCAAACAGGTCGAGCTGCAGCTGCGCCACTACGCCTTTCGCGATGAGCTCACCCAGTTGCCCAACCGGGCGCAGATGTACCGGCGCTTAGAAGAGGCGCTCGAGCGCCAACGCCAAGAGCCGGACTATCAGTTCGCGCTGATGTTCCTCGATCTGGATCGCTTTAAGCGGGTCAACGATAGCCTAGGCCATAGCCTGGGCGACCGCCTGCTGGTCGCGATCGGCCAACGCCTGCAAGGCCAGCTGAGCCCGCAGGACACCATCGCCAGACTTGGCGGCGATGAGTTCTTGATCTTGGCGGTGGATGTCCCCGACCCGCTGGTCGCCTACCAACGCGCTCAGCGGCTCGAGCGGGCGTTGCACGCGCCCTTCACCGTCAGTGGTCAGGAGATCTTCACCAGCGCCAGCATCGGCATCGTGCTGGCCGATCGCCACTACGATCAACCCGAGGCCATGCTGCGCGATGCCGATATCGCCATGTATCAGGCCAAGCGGCATGAGGGCCGCGAGCATCGCTATGCCCTGTTCAATCCGGACATGCATGCACGCGCACTCGCCGACATGGAGCTGGAGCGCGATCTGCGTCACGCCCTGAAGCAGCAGGAGCTGATGCTCTATTACCAGCCGATCGTCAGGCTCGCCGATGGCGCCATCACCGGCTTCGAGGCCCTGGTCCGTTGGCGTCATCCGCAGCACGGGATGGTACCGCCGAACCGCTTCATCCCACTGGCCGAAGACACGCTACTGATCCTCGATATCAGCCGCTTCGTGCTGCGCGAGGCCGGCCGTCAGGCCTTAGCTTGGTCCAGATGCTTCGAGCGGGCACCCATCGTCAACGTCAACCTTTCCGGGCGCCAGTTCATCAGCAGCGAGGTCGCCACGGAGACCAGCCAGCTGATCGCCGAGGTCGGCTGCCCGCCCGCCTTGATCAACATTGAGATCACCGAGAGCGCCATCCTCACCAACAAGGCGCTCGCCCTCGCCGGCATGGAAGGCCTGCACGCGCAAGGCTTCAAGCTGAGCATGGACGATTTCGGCACCGGCTACTCCTCGCTCAGCTATCTGCACGAATTCCCGTTCGACAGCATCAAGATCGATCAGAGCTTCGTCAGCCGGCTCACCCGCGAGCCGCGCACCGCCGCCATCGTCACCGCCATCCTGCGCCTGGCGGAGACGCTCGAGAAGCGCGTCATCGCTGAAGGCATCGAGACACCCGATCAGCTCGCCGCCCTACAACGGCTCGGCTGCGCCGGCGGCCAGGGCTATCTATTCTCGCCACCGGTCGAGGCCAGCGCGGCTGAGGCGCTGTACAAACAGCCCAGTTGGATCTTGCCTTCCTCGGCTGGGTCCGGCAACGGAACTGTCGCTGGCCTGGAGCGTGGCGAGCCCGACCAAGACCGATAACCTCGACAAGGTGCAGATCCTCCTGCCAGCGCTTGCGCGGGTTACCGAACTGCTCCATGGGCACGGCAAGATCCCGCTCACCGCGCTTGAGCCCCTGCTCGATCGCCAAGCTCCCTCGCGGAGATTGACTCCCGCTGTACTTGACGTTGATCTGGCAGATACACTGCGGACTGCAACACTACAGGCAGGAAAAAAGGTTTGCACGCATGTCACAGATGCCTATCAAGCTCCTCAGCCTTGCGCTGAGCGTTGCCCTCATCAGTGGCTGCGCCAGCTCCGCTCGCCAGCTGATGCCAACCCCGGTGATCTACCAGCAGCCTGGCGGGCAACCGCTGTTCAGCGCCGAAGCGGACGCACCACGACACCCAGATGTCGATCTGCTCTTCATCACAAACCGCGCCCGCCCCACCGCTGAGGAGCTGGCGAGCGCCGAGGGCCAACCTCTGCCCTATGGTCAGCAGCGCGCGCGACGAATCCAATTCGGCTCGGCCAAGGTACGCATCCTGCCCGCACTCGACTGGCAGGCACTCGAGGAGCAAAGTCAATTGGCGCAGCGTACCCGCCCGGTTGAGCTCGAGCTCGGCAAGGTCACTGAGCTCGGCGCCTTCCCCGATGAGCCGTACCAGATCATCCGCGATGCCCAAGGCCATCTCCTGCGCGACCAGGCCGAGCTGGCGCGCCATCGCGAAGCCAGCGCAGGGCTCAAGGCCGAGATCCGGCGTCGACTCGAGCAGTCTCCGACCGGCGAACTGATGCTCTATGTGCACGGCTTCAACGAGACCTTTGCCAGTGCCGCCTTCACCACGGCCGAACTCTGCCATTTCCTCGGTCGCGAGCCGGTGTGCAGCTTCTTCACCTGGCCGGCGTCCTCAAGCGGTAATTTCCTGATCTCCTACACCAGCACCACCGAGACCGCCGACTTTGCGGTGGCGCATCTAAAGAAGACGCTGCGCATGATCGCCACCATGCCGGAGGTGAAAGGGCTCCACATCCTGGCGCATAGCCGCGGCGCCGCGGTCACGCTGAGCGCAGCGCGCGAGCTCGCGCTTGAAGCTGTCGCCGCTGGCAAAGAGCCGGCGACGCTGTTCAAGGTCAGGAATCTGGTCCTGATGTCACCGGACATCGATATCGATATCGCCTCGCAGCAACTCACCGGCTTCATCTCCGACCCCGACCTGGTCACGGTCTGGCCCGAGGCGAGGCTGCCGCGCACAATCGACGGCCGCCTCACCGTCTACAGTTCACCCAAGGACCGCGCCTTGCTGATCTCCCAGATCCTGTTCCGCAGTCGCAATCGGGTCGGCCAGCTGAGCCCGGAAGACATCCCGGACTCCGCTCAACGTCACCTCGAGCTTCGCGGCGGCACCGATCTGATTGCCTACGAGGGGCAGCGCACCGATCTTGCCGGACACGGCTACTTCACCACCAATCCGCGCGTCAGCTCGGACCTGATCCAGCTGATCCGCTTTAAGAAAAAGCCCGGCGACCCGGGTCGTGAGCTGATCCGCACCGGTCGCGTGACCTGGCGCATCCCGAGTGTCGGCGAGTCTGGTGCCGCATCCAGCGCGAGCGCTCGTCAGGACTGATCCGTCAATGACCGCGGCGCTCGGCGCACTGGATAGAAACGCTTGAGGGTGGCGGCTTCGCCGTCGATCAATGCGACAACGACCTCGCTATTGGTGGCCGTTGCTTGGCGTTTTACCAGGATCAGATCGCCGTCCTCGATCTGATCCTCGGTCATCGAATCGCCGCGCACGCGCAGTGCGAACTCGGCCCGCTGCGCGAGGTGCTCGGGTACCTCGACCCAGTCGGGATCTTCGATCGCCTCGAGCGGCTGGCCGGCGCTGATGCGGCCCAACAGCGGCAAGGTGGCCATGGGCGCGGTGCGCGGATCGATCAGCTCGAACGCCTGACTCGGGCAACGGCTGTCGTGCTCTACACGCGCTCGGATGGCGGCAGCAACGTATGCAGCGGTACCCTGCTGGCCGATGCGGACCCAGAGACGCGCATTCCCTACCTCGTCATTGCCCATCATTGCATCCCCGATCAGGCGCGGGCCTCGAGCGTCGAGACGTTCTGGGGCATCGTGCAGAGGCTTGCGGTGCGGCCCCGGTTCGCCGCACCTGAGCGGGTCACTGGCGGTGCTGATCTGCTGTCTGCCCACGAGAGCATCGATACGGTGTTACTGCGCTTGCGCGGTGAGCCGCCACAGACGGCGGTGTTCGCGGACTGGTCAGCGCGCTTGCCAGAGACCGATACGCCCTTGATCAGCGTGCATCATCCGCATGGGCAGACCGCGAAGATAGCCCGCGGGCGGGTGATTCATTACTGGAACTGCGCGGATGTCGTCTACTGCGGCGCCAATGCCGAGACCGATGCGATCCACTACTTTGGTGTCAGTTATGAGGAAGGCTTGACCAGTGGTGGGAGCAGTGGTGCGGGGGGCTTTTCAGGTTGATAGCGGGGCGTTGGTGGGTGTGCTGACGTGCGGGTTGAGTAGCTGTGCGGCGCAGATGAAGAGTGATGATTTTTGGGTGGTTTGGTTGGGGTTGTTGGGAGATGGGAGCGGGTTTTAGGTGCGAGTGATTGATCTGCGGGAAAAGTAAGGCTAAGGCGCCCCAAACCGCGCTTGTACCAAAACTTTAAACAAACTCCAAGCTCAATGCGCGGTTTGGGGCCGCCTTAAGCCTTTTATTAGCAGTTTAGGCGGAAATGAAACAACTTCATGACCACACTCTTTTTCTATCCTTTTTAGGTCTGCGCAGATAGCCGTTATATCGTGGTTGAACTCTTTTGCGTGGTCTTCTCGTGCTTTTCGTATTTCTTCAACAATGGGATCTTTCATGTCAGTTTCCTATAAATTCCTCTGGGGAACAGATCTCTGGCGCTAGCAGGCCATAGTCTTCTATGGTCTTCGCTATACTGTGTTTTTTGAAAGCATTATTGATATGGCTAAAATTCCATGTTAATAAAACTCCATTCCGTTTAGACTTGCCACAGAAACATGCAAAGCGTCTTCTTCCGCGGTTTCAGGAATAGCTTCTGATGAAATCAATGAACTCGCGACCTCCTGTGCTTGATCTGAAATCTCAAGGACTGGAAATACAGAAAGAGCGTTTCGCGCAGTGGTTTTGTGCATTAAATTTGACCAAGCATTCCTTTCGCTTTTTCTTCCAATGCCTCATTTATTAGAAAATCGAGTTTTCCGGCAGCACTGTCTTTTTCAATTTCCTCATCCCACATTTCCCAATCATGCTCGGATATCCAGTGCATGAGTTTCATATATTTACGATGAGGAAGGTCTTCGATTTCTATCTTAATTTCTTCGAATGTTCTCATAAGAGTACCTTTGTGGCCTAGCGTTGCGCTCAGCCGAGCGAGGTACGAGCGTCGGCTGGAGCGCCTTGTTGGGCCACAACAGTGCTGACCGCTGGTTTACGGGGTGGGAAGGCGACGACGCGCTCGGGATGCGCGGCTTGCTTTGCCATCAAGTCTTTAAAAATATCATTAATGTCGTAATTGAACTGGCGAGCGTACTCATCTCTAAGTGCTCGTGTTTCTGCGACAATGGGATCTTGCCACATAGTCAAGGCTCCATCAGTTCTAGAGGTGTGCGGATGACTGGCGGTTCGTAGCCAAGTGACCGGCAGGTGTTCTCAATCTTAGGCCGAGTGTGGGCATTCGCAATATGCGTACAGTTCCAGGTGAGCAGATACGCGATGCCGTTCACCGCTGCTAAAGCCACATGATACGCATCCGCTTCCGCCTTCTCTGGAAGCGCATGGCTTTCGATTAGGGCCTGCGCCAGTGCTCTAACATCTTCGGAGATTTGAAGTAATGGAAGATCCGCGATGGCAGCCAAGCGACGCTTGCGACGCTTCTGGATTGCCTCTGCTTGCTTCCGATATCACGAGATCAGACGCGACGACGCTGTAGTTCAGTCTACGTGTTTCCCACCATTCGGTCGTCGTGTTCTGATTTGCCATCGCACGCAAGTCGTTGCTCGGTCGAGCTGTCAAATAGCTAATAATCGATGTTTCAACATAAACGGTTTCCTTCACTGAGAACTCCTACTTCTTTGAAGCCTAACAGTTGATTAGACAGAATGTGGGTCAGGTGAGATAGGCAGATTATGCCCTAATCGAACTAGACAGAACCTAACATGGTGGCGCTCTGGACAAAAAAGCCGCGCAAGCAAAAGCCCCGCTACTGGCCTCAGCGCCAGAAAAGGTTCAGTGTCTTGTGCTATGCAGAAATTCAACCGGCCCCCTCCGATCATCGTTGTCGATATGTCCGCGGTTGTTGGTGGCCCCCACCATATTCCACATCCCAAAGCCTTGAGCGCTCAGCGGCACTTCACCTGACCCCTGCGCGTAAGACTGTGAGTGATAGCAAGGGGCAAGCTCGAGTGCACGGTTGAATCGTCAGAAAGCTGACCTTCGTCATAGTTTTTCTGACGCAAAAAAATCTAGCGGGAGCAGCGGTTTTTGCCGCCGCGCCTGACGCTTTCGCGTTAGATTGCATGGTTTAGCCACGCCGATACTCCCAAGGCCGCTGCTGTTCCCCTCCCTTACTCCAGATCCCAAGACCTGCAGCTTTCACACCCGCCTCAGCGCGGCTGTAGCTGCCATCTTTGCAGTAGCGCCGATAAACCGCCGCTTGTCCGGCTTCGACCATCGCCCGATTGATCACCGTGCCCGTTGCAGGATCGATCACCTCTGCGACCTTGCGCCCGTAGCGGTCGGTATCCTGGACCTTGAGCGAGACCACGCGCGGGGTGATCCGGCGCAGGTGATCCGGCGCAGGTGATCGCGGCTTTCGGTGCTCCACAGCCGTTGGGCGATCTCCGGGGCGTCGACGCAGTACAGGCGCACCCTGAGCTTCTCGCCGTTGCACTCGGCGCGCAGGGAGTCGCCGTCGTAGATGCTGGCGACCTGACAGGTAGCGCTGTCGGTGCTGCGCTGTAGCCACCGTGCCAGTCACAGTTAGAGCTCGCACACAGCGAGCGCGGGCCGGCGTCGGTGGCGACGATAAAGCCCCCGGTCGACCAGGGACCGATGATCGGATAGGTGCCGCTGACGTCGGCATCGCTGCGGTTGTCGCGCCCGGTGAGCTTGACGCGATTGGATCTCGGGTGAAGACGATGGCCCGCCTGCCGATCGCTTCGATGAGCAAACAGGTCAACCGCTTGGTACGTCCTGCGTGTGGCGGGGCGATCGGCGGCTGTCGATCGTGACTCCTTCGATCAGCTCGATCTTGGCCTCAGGGTCCAGCACGTCGGCATCGCCCATGAAAAAGAACGCTCTCACGGTGATCTGGTGCGGCTGCGGTGTGGGCAAGGCGTCGGCTTGCATGCTGATCTTGAGCAATAGGGGTGGATAGAAACGCCTATTGCGAATAATCTTGACGCGGCGGCTCGATCTCCACTGCGGCAAATACAGATTCGATGACGGGGCGATCAGATCCACGATCCGTCTTTACCCACTCCTTATCCTAATCATCGTGGCGCAAAGCGAACCTCCCGAGCACCGGGAAACGCCATCGTCACACGCATCGGGCAACCCCAGGAAGCACAAGAAGCCACATGGTTACAACAGGTCCGGAGGGGCTGCATGCGGCGGCACCGCATCACCTACCTTTCTTTATCACCACACCAGGCAGCAGCGACGGCTTGATGACCACCACGGGCATCTTTCTATTGCTCGCAGTCATCGGCATCGGCGTGCTGTACTTCAGGCTCCATGCCTTGCCCGAGCAGATGGCCCATCGTGGTCAGAAGGTCCAGTTCGAACTGGTGGCGGTGCTCGCGCTGCTCGCGCTCTTCACCCATAACCATACGTTTTGGGTTGCTGGGCTCCTGTTGGCACTGGTCCCCCTGCCCGACCTCACCACGCCGCTGAGCAAGATCGCAGGGTCACTCGACAAGATTGCGAACCAGCAAGCGCCTCGGGCAGCAGCGTCGGAGCAGACAGGGACACCGCATGACCCCGTTGCTGTCGAGGAGCCTGACGCACCCGGATCGTTGAGCAGTGACTCAGCCGCCATCGCATCGCCGGAATCAAGCGGCAACGAGCCAAGGAGCTAACCCGTGCTGGAACTCCTACTCTGCTCGCTGTTAACGGTCTTCCCAGACTACCTCTTCCGCCGCTATGTCCAGGGCAAGCGCTTCGGCCATGAGATCACGCTGTTCTCGGTCTGGTACGAGCTACGCTATGGCATCACGCTCTGTCTGGTCTTGACCGTCAGCCTGATCACGACGATTTTCTACTTCCACCCGTCGACGACGGCCGCCGCCTCTGTGTTCCGCACGGTGACAATCCTGCCAGAGATCACCGGCCGAGTTGAGGAGACCTACGTTGGAATCAGTCAGAAGGTGAAGGAGGGCGATCCGTTATTCCGCCTTGATAGCTCACAGTTCGAGGCCGACGTGAAGACGGCCGAGAAGCGGATCGCCGAGATCGACGCCGAGCTGGCGGTGGCGCGCTCGAAGCTCGCCGAAGCCGAGGCGCGGATCGCGCAGGCGCGCGGCGGCCTGAAGCAGGCGCAAGACGAGTTTGATGCGCGCGCTGACGTCCAGCGCCGCAGCCCAGGCTCGGTGGCCAAGCGCGATGTGGAACGCTTCGAGACCCAGGTGATGACTCAGCAAGCGGCAGTGGATGCGGCCTCTGCAGCCCGCGACACCCTGCTCGCCCAGCTTGAGGAGCAGCTGCCGGCCCAGCGAGAGACGGCCGTCGCGGCATTGCACGAGGCGCAGGTCGAGTTGGACAAGACCCTCGTTGTCGCCGGAACGGACGGCGTCGTCCAGCAATTCACGCTACGCCCAGGCGACCTGGTCAACGCGCTGCTTCGCCCCGCGGGAATCCTGGTACCGGACCGCAAGGTCGATGGGCTGCTGGCCGGATTCGGCCAGATCGAGTCCAAGGTCATCAAAGAGGGCATGGTCGGTGAGGTCACCTGTTTGGCGAACCCATGGCAGATCATCCCTGTGCTCGTCACCGAGGTGCAGGAGGTGATTGCCAATGGACAGGTGCGACCGACAGACCGGCTGTTCGACGTCCAACAATTTGCGAAGCCTGGAACCATCACAGCATTGCTTGAGCCGCTCTATGCAGGCCAATTCGATGATCTGCCACAGGGCGCGTCCTGCATCGCGAACGTCTACACGAGCAACCACGATCGGCTGCAGTCGGCTGACCTGACAAGCCTTCAGCGCCTGGGGCTACACGCGATTGATACCGTCGGCGTCGTGCATGCGATGATTCTCCGCATGCAAGCGCTGTTACTGCCGGTGAAGACCCTCGTGTTGACAGGACACTGATTGGCACGCGCCCCTGTCCCGGTGAGAGGGCTCGGCAGTACTCTAGCTGTTCGGCATTCGGTTCAACCAAGCACTGGAAACAAGCACTGGAAACAAGAGATGAAAGACTCCGCAAAAGATGAAGGCGTCATTCAGGCCTTGCTCGAGCGTCTCAATGAGCAACGTCTGTCGCGACTGCTCGCGCTCAAGCAGCAGGTCGACGCTGGAGAGAAGCTTGACGACCAGGATTTGAGCTTCCTACAACAGGTCTACCAGGACTGGGAGCAAGCCAAGCCCTACATCGACCGACAACCCAAGTACCAGGATCTGGCCGTCCGCATGGTGCATCTCTATAGCGAGATCACGGCCAAGGCACTCGACAACGAGAAAGGGTCGTAACGTCGTTGAAGCTCTTTCAATCCATCTTCGGCGGCCGCGAGACGGTTGGTGGATACCCCGAGACGCTGATCGACCGAGGCATCGATCGGGCAGTGGACGGCACCGATCCCCGACTGCGGCTAGTGCAACCCTGTTAAATACCTGAGACCGTTCCCAGATAGTAACCTTGTCATTCTCATCATTCACATAGCGACTGACCGGAGGTTCTCACCGATGCCGCGCTGTACTGCAGCCCCAGTTGACGTCTCTGACAAAGACGCTCGCGTCCTGCAAGCGCTGGAGCGCCGACACAACGCGCCCCAAGGATTGGTCAAGCGCGCTCAGATCATTCTCCTCGCTGCGCGCGGGGTCGGTGTGCGCGCCACGGCCGAACGCCTCGGCCTCGGCCGCGCGACGGTGCAGCGCTGGCGTCGCCGGTGGTCGAGTGCCGCGGCCACGGAGTCGGCCCTGGAGCGGCTGGTCGATGCCCCGCGCCCGGGCACGCCGCCGATCTTCAGCCCGGAGCAGATCTGCTCGATCCTGGCGCTCGCCTGCGAACCGCCCAAGCGCGACGGTCAAGAACTGACGCATTGGACCCATGCGGACTTGGCCGCCGAGGCCATCGCACGCGGCATCGTGGAGTCCATCTCGCCGGACTCCATCGGGCGCTTTCTGCGCGAGGCCGACCTCAAGCCGCACCGCACCCGGGGCTGGATCAACACGCCCC
>NZ_NRRY01000018.1 GCF_016583905.1 Lamprobacter modestohalophilus
CACACAGGCGCTCGATAACCGCCTGCTCTCCGGCCGCATAGATCGCTTGTGCCTGCTCAGGTGTCATCGCACCGTGTGATCAACCTGAGCGCGGGCGAACAGCGCCGGCCTTGTACCGCGTGCATGATCGGATGCATGCGCCAACATTAACCGGATCTCGACTCTGAGTCTAGGACCAAAAGGGTCAGCTACTTCGGGTTCAAGAGGCCGTGAACGGTTACCTTTACTGAAACCCGTGAATCCGAGAAGGTGCGTGAATTTCTCAAAGACTTTTCCGGCGTTCTCGTTTCCGATTTTTATGCTGGTTATGAATCAATTCCCTGTCATCAACAGAAGTGCCTTATCCATTTGATGCGCGACATCAATAACGACCTTCTTAAACAGCCTTTTAATTCCGAGCTTCGGGCATTGGCGTCGAAATTTGGGGCGTTGCTTCTATCGATTGTTAACACAATTGATGAGGCTGGCTTAATGCGTAAGGCTTTGATAAAGCATCGGTCAGAGGTGAAAGTATTCTATGATTGGATAGAGAATAAAGAATGTACGCATGCCTTGTTCTTGCACTATAAAAAACGCTTTTTGAAGAATCGTGATAAATTATTCACGTTTTTGGAGCATGATGGCGTTCCATGGAACAACAATAACGCTGAACATGCTATTAAGGCATTTGCCAGATTGCGCAATGCTATCGAAAAGCTAAATGGTGAACAGGGAATTAATGAGTATTTAACTCTTCTTTCCGTTTGCACAACCTGCGAATACAAAGGTGTAAGTATGCTGGGTTTCCTGAGGTCTGGTTTAAACAGCATTGATGAATATATTAAACTATGCCGCAAGTAAGTACCCTAACTCAATCTTTTGTAATTAATAATTATTTTTAATAATTGTAAATTACTGATTTTTATGGTATTTATATTTTAATTGAATTACAAATTTTTATATTGAGGCTCTTAAATACTCGGCTTTAGATATTTTTTCTGATCGTAAACCTTTGCTTTCAAATGCTTGTGGTGCAGAAAAAAATTAGGGAGGGATCGGTTTTTGGCGTGGAGGCACTAGAGCGCCGCCACAACGAGCCCAAGGATTGGCAAGTTCCGCGAAGCGATCATCCGGTACCATCTTGATATTCGGAAAGGTGCCGGGCGCCGAGAAACGTCTTGATCTGCCACTTGCTACAGTGATCGATGAGGTTCTTGCGCAGCCTCAATGCCCCGGTATCAGGCAACGCAGGGCGCAACTTCATGCCCATCTCCCGGAGGGACTTTTCAATGGCGGGCGGGTGAGCGGCGTCGAGGCGTATTCGCTTGTGCTGCCGATAGGCCTTCGCCGTCTAGCTGAGAATCCGGACAATATCGTCGCGACTAGGCAAAGGCTTTCGGCCCTTCCGAAATTAGGTCATTAGAGCCACCGACTCTTCAGTGACCATGACGTCCCAAACATCAGGACAATGTCCGATGACCGATCCATGATGAGGAACCTTGAAAACGCTGGCTCGCTACTGGGGCTTTGCAGTTGACGACAAGACGGCTTTCCAGTCTATATCAGTCGTTCCAGGGTCAGGTGCGGGTAACTCTCATCCATGGCTGATCAACCCCGTTTCATGCGCGCCCTTCTTCCATCTTCCCGGCGCACTGCGGCCTCGAGACTGCGATGCGTCAGAAACTCCACACCGGTGAGCACCATGTCCTTCACCGCCCGGCGCAACACGCGCTCCACGTCGGCGTGGGACATCCCTTTGAACAGCCCGATGATGTCGCCGTCATCAGTCTCGAACTGGCGCCGCACCCCGAGGAGTTTGATGGTGAGCAGGCGCTTCAGCTGTTCCTGGTTAGGTGGATCGAAGACCAGCACCTCCAATCAGAAATAAGGGCAAGTGGGAGCGAATTTCCATTCCCCGCCCCATCGCCGAACATCGCCGAACAACGCCGCATCGTCGCCAAAGTCGACCAACTGATGGCCTTAGTCGACCAGTTGGAGGCTCAACTCAACGCCTCCCGCGCCACCGCCGCGAATCTTCTCTCCGCCCTCGACGCTAAGCTCACCACCGCCTGACCGCCGATGCCGCAATTCGAAAGCTACCTCGGCATTGACTATTCCGGCGCGCAGACCCCCAGCAGCAGCCTGAAGGGCCTTCGCCTCTACGCAGCGACGCGCACGGAGCCGCCCGCCGAGATTCCACCGCCGCCGAGCCCGCGCAAGTATTGGACGCGCCGCGGCCTCGCTCAGTACCTGGTGGAGCGACTGGCAGAAGACCGACCAACACTGGTCGGCATCGATCACGCCTTCTCGTTTCCCTTGGCCTATTTCGAGGCCCACCATCTGCCGCTCGACTGGCCGGCCTTCCTAAAGGACTTCCAACGGCATTGGCCAACCGATCAGGACATCTATGTCGACTTCGTCCGATACGGCGACGTCGGCCAAGGGGCGCAGCGCGCCGGTAATCCCCGTTGGCGACGCCTGACGGAGGAGCGCGCCGGCACGGCCAAGTCGGTCTTCCACTTCGACGTCCAGGGTCAGGTCGCCAAGTCCACGCACGCTGGCCTGCCTTGGCTGCTGTCTCTGCGCCGGCAGCTCGGCGATCGACTGCACTGCTGGCCCTTCGACGGTTGGGAGATCCCAGCAGGTCGCTCAGCGGTGGCCGAGGTCTACCCCGCCCTCTGGAAGCATGCCTTCCCCACCGAATGCCGCACATCGGACCAGCACGACGCCTATGCGGTCGCCGCCTGGCTGCGCCTAGCCGATCTCGACGATTCTCTACAAGGATTCCTCAGCCCTTCCTTGACGCCGTCAGAGCGCGCCCTAGCCGAGGTGGAAGGGTGGATTCTCGGAGTGGTGTTGCGCTGAGTGCTGGTCCAAGGATCTGTGATCTAATGATGGGGCTTGTCCGTGGGCGCTAGGAGTGCTCACGGTGCTGTAGCCATTCGCGCAGCGCCGCATTGGCTCGCGTCTGCCAGCCTTTGCCGGTCGCGCGTAGTCCCGCGAGCACGTCCGGATCGAGCGGGATGGTGGCTGGAATCTTGGTCGAGGCCTTCCGCGGACCGCGCAAGCGGCGCCGTTCAGCTAACGCGGCCTTGACCGCTTCCGGCCCACCACCCGCGACGAAGACCGCATTCTCCCAGAACTCAGGGTCAAGCGGCGGGTTATCTGCGTCGAACACGGCCTTCTCGGGAGCCGCATCGATCATCGCCTGTATCTGCTCAGGGCTGAAGCTGTTTGAAGAAGTCTCGGGTTTCACGCTTGTCACCATATCGCAGAGAGATCAACTGCAGGTCGTCGTCCCGTTCAGTCCAGACGAGCACGATGACGCGGCCATGAAGCATGCCCAGCGTCTTAAACCGTGGCTCGCCGTAGGCTTCGCGAGTTTCCTGCTCGGTAAAGATCGGTCCATCGAAGATCGCCTCGGCTTCGGCAAAGTCCAAGCCGTGCTTGGCGAGGTTTCTGCGCCGCTTGGCGTCATCCCAGGTGATCATGTCTAGACCCTAGTCACTGACGGAGTCGCGGTCAAGCAAACGGTCAATGCAGAGAAGCGAGCCATTCGGACGACCCAAGCGGAAGATCTCAAATCACCTTCGCGAGCAGTGCCTCCGGCGCGAGCGGTTGTTCAGGCATCGGAATACGCACCGTCCAGCCGTCGCCAGGCGCGGCATCAAGCGGCCGGCCATCGGTCGCGCTCAGCTGCTCGAGACGGAAGCGCTGCAGGCCGGCGGGGGTGATCCACTCCAGCTCATCGCCAAGCACGAAGCGGTTACGGACGCGGATCTCGGCCAGACCGCTAGCGGCATCGACTCGTACCAGCTCGCCGACGAATTGCCGCCGCTGACTCACTGAGCTGCCGGCCGCATAGTTCTGCAGCTCTGAAGGTGCGTGGCGGCGTAGGAAACCCTCGGTGTAGCCGCGATTCGCCAAGCCTTCGAGCTCGTCGAGCAAAGCACGATCGAAGCCACGCCCGGCCGCGGCATCGTCAATCGCACGACGGTAGACCGAGGTGGTGCGCGCCGTGTAATAGTGCGACTTGGTCCGGCCTTCGATCTTCAGCGAGTCGACGCCGATCGCGCTCAGCCGAGCGACATGCTCAACGGCGCGCAGATCGCGCGAGTTCATCACATAGCTGCCGTGCTCATCTTCGAACAGGGCCATGTACTCACCGGGGCGCTCCGCCTCTTCTAGGAGCCAGGCCTGATCGGCTTCGGGATGACGCTCTGGCGTCGGGGTTGGTCCTAACGCAGCTAACCCAGGCAAAAGCTCCTCGGCTCGGCTCGCAATCGCCAATCGCTCGGTGGGCGCCATCGCGCCTGGCGCCGCTCGCATCGTTCCGTCCATCCTTGCATTCGCGTCCTCGTTGTCGTCTTCCTGCTCGCTCTCATGCGCTCCAGACGGCGTTGCCGACGACGGCGCAACCGCTTGCCCAACGCGATAGGACCAACGGCAAGCGTTGGTGCAGCTGCCCTGGTTCGCATCCCGATGGTTCAGATAGCCCGAGAGCAGACAGCGCCCTGAGTAGGCGATGCAGAGCGCGCCATGGACGAAGACCTCCAGCTCCATGTCCGGGCAGGCCTGCCGAATCTCGGCGATCTCATCGAGCGACAGCTCGCGCGAGAGGATCACGCGCCGAATGCCTTGCTGTTGCCAGAAGCGCACCGCCGCCGCGTTCGTCGTATTGGCCTGCACCGAGAGGTGGATGGCGACCTCCGGCCAACGCTCGCGCACCAGCAGGATCAGGCCAGGATCGGACATGATCAGCGCATCTGGGGCAAGCGCGATCACCGGCTCCAAGTCGGCGATAAAGGTCGCCAGCTTGGCACCGTGTGGCATCAGATTGGCGGCCAGATAGAAGCGTTTGCCGGCGGTACGCACTGCGGCGATCCCTTCGGCGAGCGCGTCTAGGGTGCCGAACTCGTTGTTGCGCACTCGCAGACTGTAGCGCGGGATGCCGGCATAGACGGCATCGGCACCATAGGCCAGTGCGTAGCGCAGGTTGCGCAGGGTTCCGGCTGGCGCGAGCAGCTCGGGCACTATTGCTGGGCCTGACGTCATTTCAAGGTCACGTCGAAGCTGAGCTGCTCGGCACCACCGACCAGTGGATCGCGCAGCACCGCGATCGGCATCTGCTGGCCCGGCCGGCTGTCCATCAGCGCGATGCGGATATCGGCGTAGGAGTCGATGCTGGTATCGCCGATCTCGATGATCCGATCACCCTCTTTGACCCCCGCATCGCGCGCGCCGCTCTGCTGCGCAAAGCCCTGGATCGCGACGCCCTGGCCCTCAGAGTCGGTATCCAGCATGACCCCCATCAGACCCGTCTTCGGCAAGCCGACCGGCTGCGGATAGAGCAGGAAGTCCGCCATCTCAGGATCGAGCGGCCGCTGTTGACCGCTCATCACGATCGACATTGGCACGTCCAGCCGCCGTTTGACCCGCGACGGGATGCCGCGACCGTATTCGACATGGCCAGCACCCGCGAGCACGATCAGCTGCGACTCAGGATTGGCTTGTAGCCAACGGACCGCGCGCTCGGCCATGCCCTCGTCCCAGAGCAGCTGGACTTCGAGAAAATGCTCGAACGAGGCATCATCGCCGTTTGGATGCATCTCGAACACCCTCTGCAGGTGGGCGCGGTAGCTTGGAGCCTCGCGATCGATCTCACTCGGGATCATCGCCGCCTCCGCGGGGCTGAGTGACGCGATGCCACCATCACCGACCTTTTCGGTGATCTCGCGCGGCAGGTTGAGTGCGATCAGCGGGAGGCCATGCTCACGCGCATAGCGCAAGATCGGCCGGTAGAGCCGATAGTCGAAGCGCCAGCGCTCGAAGTACTCGGTCTCGCGCAACAGCGCCTCTTCGCTGAGGTCGCCGGCGATATAGGCATCGAGCTTGTCCTGGAACGGCTGTTGGAAGAACTCCATGCCGATCGCGACCGGCTTGCCACGCTCGTGCAGCCCGCGGATGATCTCGAGCTGGTTCAGATGATCTTCGTAGCGATCGTGAGACTCGCCGATGAACACCACCCGTTTATCCACAAGCTGCTTGATAAGGCCATCAAGCTCACCCAAGCTGGATAGATCGAGCACCTTGGTGGCCGGGTCCATGCCCGGGCCTGTCGCAGGATGGATCGCTGTCTCCGCAGGAGGCATCCCTGCATGATTGGCCATTGGCGCGCCTTGCTCGGGATGGGGGCTTGCGGACCCAGCCGCGGCACTGGATGCGTTAGCCCCAGGCATCGCAATCAACCCGCTCGAGAACAGGCAGCACACAAACAACAGACCTAGCATCACCGCTCGAGTCGAGCGCTGACAGGTCGGGGTTCTAAGGGGCAAAGGCGATCGCAGCATGGTAAATATCTCTAGGTTTGATTGCTCGCGCACACGAGAGCACTGACGACTCAGGGCTCCATGCAATGGCGAGTTGGCAAGCGAAGGGGTCCGTGTCGACGTCGTGCACCGCTGGGAACCTCAGCGGGGGAACCTAACTCTCATTGCGCGGCGTATCCCGAAAAATGAATCGCGTGAGATGCTCGTTGAGCACATAGAGCGACGACTGGGCGACGACTGGGCGTTCAAAGCCAGCAGCGGCTAGAACTCGCACCAAACGTTCCTCATCGACAGCCGAAGGTAACGATCAGGCAGCGCGCCTATCATCGGTTCATCGGCGCGCCCTCATCCTGAACGATGAGCCCATTGTGATTCCCGTTGTGACTCAGGATCATCAGGGAATGGCGCTCGCGGCAAGCACCTTATCGCCTTCCGGACGCCTTCTGGCCCCACTTAAGTGACAGCGACCATGCATGATTCCAACAAGTTCCTCCCGACGCTTCCACCAACGGCGCACCTCTGGCTCATTCTCCTCAGCCTGCTAGGGCTGCTAGGCCTGAGCACGACCAGCCTTGCAGCATCAGAGGCGAGCATCAGGCAGCCTGTGGTCGCGCATCAGATCCGCATCCGTCTCGACCCGCGCGACGGCTCGCTCAGTGCGACCGATCGGCTCCGTCTTCCGGCCGACTCGCCCGAGACACCAGGCTCAATATCACCGCCAACGGGTCGCCCTGCGGCCATGTTCATCCAGCTGCATCAAGGACTCGAGCCCGAGATCCTCAGCGGCAACGCGACGCTCAAACCCGCTGCAAGACGCGGACACCTGACTCAATACCGATTAGAAGCCCAGCCTGGGGCAGAGGTCGAGTTCGGTTATCAAGGCCGCATCCAACACGACTTCAGCGCCGTGCGCGAGGGCATGGGGCGCGAACGGCAGCAATTGATCGGCACCATCAACCCCGAAGGCGTCTTCCTCAGCGGCTACAGCGGATGGTACCCGAAGGTCTTGGGCACCCTCGAGACGGTCTCGCTCGAAGTCAGCCTGCCGCCAGACTGGCTTGCGGTTGCCCAAGGCGAGGGCCCCGAGATCCAGGAGGACAGCGAACAGGCGCGCATCGGCTGGCGCGAGAGCGCACCACAAGATGAGCTCTATCTCATTGCCGCTCCGTTCACGCTGTATCGGCAACCAAATGAAAACGCCGAGGCTCAAGCCTTTTTGCGCAACGCGGATGCCGATCTTGCAGCGCGCTACCTCGAGGCGACCAGGACCTACATCGACCGCTACAGCCAGCTGATTGGCCCCTACCCCTATGCCAAGTTTGCCCTGGTCGAAAACTTCTGGGAGACCGGCTATGGCATGCCCTCGTTCACCCTCCTCGGCCCCCAAGTGCTGCGGCTGCCGTTCATCCTGCACTCCTCCTACCCGCACGAGATCCTGCACAACTGGTGGGGCAACGGGGTTTATGTCGACTATTCACAGGGCAATTGGAGTGAGGGGCTAACCGCCTATCTCGCCGACCATCTGAACCAGGAGATCGACGGCAAAGGCGCCGACTATCGCCGCGATCAGCTCAAGGCCTACGCCGACTATGTCCGTGATCACCAAGATCTGCCGTTGAGCGACTTCCAGGGCCGCCATGGCGCCGCCTCCCAGGCGATTGGCTACGGCAAGGCGCTGATGCTGTTCCACATGCTCCGCACTCAGCTCGGTGACCAGCTCTTTGTGCAAGGCTTACAGCGCTTTTACCGCGACCATCGCTTCTCCGAGGCCGGCTGGGATGCGATCCAGGCCGCCTTCGAGGCTGAATCCGGCACAGAACTCAGCGACTTTTTCACGGCTTGGACCTCGCGCCCCGGTGCACCCAGCCTGGCCCTCGAGGACATCGCGGCCGAACCGCTGGACGACGGTCGCTGGCGCCTGAGCGGCCGGCTCGAGCAGACCCAATCCAGCGCCCCCTTCCCGATGTCGGTGCCGATTGCGCTCCTCGACGAATCAGGCTCCGCCAGCGAGCTGCTGGTCACAATGGACCAGCGCAGCACTGAGTTCACGACGGTGCTGGATGCCCGGCCAGCCCGTATCGCCGTCGACCCGCGCTTCGATAGCTTTCGCACCCTGGCCGAGGGCGAATCGACCGCCAGCCTGAGCAACCTATTCGGCGCTGAGCGCGGGGTCATCCTGGTCCCGGCAGATGCGCCACCCGAGCTGCGTACCGCTTATCGGCAGCTCGCCGAGGCTTGGCAGCGCGGCCAGCAAGGTTGGTCGGTTGCGCTCGATACTGAGCTTGAGGACTTACCCTCGGATCGGGCGATCTGGCTGCTTGGCTGGCGCAACCGCTGGCTCCCGGCATTGGCCGAGATCGGCACCGAACAGCAGTCCTTTAGGCTCGACTCGGCACAGCAGCGCATCAACCTCCTCGGTGACGATCATGCTGACCAGATCCCAGTGATC
This sequence comes from Lamprobacter modestohalophilus, assembly GCF_016583905.1. Taxonomy (GTDB): domain Bacteria; phylum Pseudomonadota; class Gammaproteobacteria; order Chromatiales; family Chromatiaceae; genus Lamprobacter; species Lamprobacter modestohalophilus. The sequence goes on from NZ_NRRY01000018.1 coordinate 8,758, forward strand.
AGCACGCGACACCATGGACAGCCGCTCGGCTGGGTTGGCGCCGACAGCGCCGAGGCCGTGATCGGCCTCGCGCGCAAGCTGCCCCACTACGGCAAGTACGGCTATTTGGTGTTCGCGGGATCTGCGCCGACCAATGTTGTCAAAGGTCAGTGGCCGGCGGGCGAGTCGAGCCTGACGCGCTGGCTTTCGGAGTCCAGACCGCCGCTCGCCTACCCATCACGTCCAACATTACTTGAGTTTGAAGCCGCAGCCGTGAACACCGCAAGCGGCGCTGGCGTGGGCAACTGATCGGGCCTATTAGACACCCTCGATCCGCGCCACGATCAGCGCCGCACCCCGTCGTTCCTTGACCTACACCGCTTTCAGCAACGAGCTGGCGCTGCTAGGCTCGAATCGAAAACCCACCAAAGGAGGTAACAACATGTCACGCATCGTCATCCTCGGCGCGGGCATCTCGGGCCACACCACCGCACGCTGGCTCGGAAAATGGCTTGGCGAAAAACAACAGGCAGGACAGCACGAGATCGTCGTCGTCTCGCCGAATGAACAATGGAACTGGATTCCATCCAACATCTGGGTCGGCGTCGGCGAGATGACCGAAAAACAGGTGACCTTCCCGCTCGCGCCGATCTACAAAAAGATGGGCGTCACCTTCAAGCAAGCCAAGGCGGTCTCGATCCACCCAGAAGGCGGTGAGGCCAGCGACTCGCCCTATGTGACCTTCGAATACACCGAGGCCGCGCGCGCCGGTCAGAGCGAGACCCTGACCTACGATTACTTGGTCAACGCCACCGGCCCGAAACTGAACTTTGGCGCCACGCCAGGCCTAGGACCGGACGAGGGCCACACCACCTCGGTCTGTACCCCAGGCCACGCGCTGCATGCCAATGAGGAACTGCAGGCGAATATCGCGGCAATGAAGCGCGGCGAGACCCGTACCTTCGTCATCGGCACCGGCCACGGCATGTGCACCTGCCAGGGCGCCGCCTTCGAATACATCTATAACATCGAGCACATGTTCCGCGACAAGGGGGTGCGGGACAAGGCACGCATCATCTGGATCAGCAACGAATACGAGCTTGGTGACTTCGGCATGGGCGGCGTGCATATCAAGCGCGGCGGCTACATCACCAACGGTAAGGTGTTTGCCGAATCACTGATGGTTGAGCGCGGCATGGAGTGGATCGTGCGCGCCGCGGTCAAGCGCGTTGAACCGGGCAAGCTCCACTACGAGCTCCTCGACGGCACCGAACATGAGCTGGCGTTCGACTTCGCGATGCTGATCCCGCCTTTCGCCGGTCAGCCACTCAAGGCCTATGGCAAGGACGGCAGCGACATCAGCAGCGAGGTGTTCGCGCCCAATGGCTTTATGAAGGTCGACGGCGACTATACGCCGAAGCCCTACGAGGAATGGAGCAAGGCCGACTGGCCAAAGACCTATCAGACGCCGAAGTACAAGAACGTCTTCGCCATCGGCATCGCCTTTGCCCCACCGCATTTGATCAGCAAGCCAATGCAAAGCCCCAACGGCACGCCGATCAATCCGACCCCACCACGCACCGGCATGCCAGCGGCGACCATCGGCAAGGCGGTCGCCGCGAATATCTGCGAGATGCTCGGCGGCGCAGCGGAGCCGACCCACACCGCGTCGATGGCCGAGATGGGCGCGGCCTGTGTCGCCTCGACCGGTATGCACATCTTTACCGGCTCCGCCGCCACCATGACGGTGTACCCGGTGGTGCCGGATTACGAGACCTATCCCGAGTACGGTCGTGACATCGATCTGACCTTTGGTGAGGTCGGCCTTGCCGGGCACTGGCTGAAGTACATCCTCCATCATGTCTTCATCTACCAAGCCAAGCTCAGGCCGGGCTGGTCGCTGTTGCCGCATTGATGCCCGGAGCCACTCTCATTCCAAGAGGAGCAGTCTATGACCACCGACACAACCACCCAGCCAGGCACCGCACTCCCGACCACGCCAAAGAACAAGGAGCCTTATCAGCAGGCCTACTATCCGCCTGTGCCGACCGGCTTCACGCGTTTCATGCGCGGCAACCTGATTTGGCAGTTCTGGCGGTTTATCGCCATCAATATCAAGATGTTTAAGTTGATGCTGAGTTCGCATCACTGAAGCACACTGATCTGCTGACCACGCAAAAGGCCCGAACACTGTCATGTTCGGGCCTTCATTTATCGCGGTTATCCCCAAGTGATCGTCTAGGAGATCTGCTGGTAGTACAGATTCTGCGGATGCTCGGCCTCGGCGAAGAAGTACCAGCGCTCGGCGAGGAGTCCGATGTACTGGACCGCGAAGGCCACGATCGGCAGTGTGGGCGATTCCAGCGCATAGGCCAGCAGCACCAGCGCGATGGGCACCGGGAAGACCAAGACCAAGAACATGACGCGAATCAGCTTTAGGGTCTCCGGACTCTGATGATGGAAGAATTCGCGGGTGTTGAACGAGTCTGCCGAAAAGCCCTGCGACTTCTGCACGATCCCCCGGTGGCGAATACCAATCGCCGTCTGCAGATTGCTCCGATGCTTGATCGATGTATTACGCACTAACGAGGCGGTCCGCGTCCCAAGGCCGAGCAAGGTCGCAATGACCGCCCAAGTGCCAAAGAAGCCGACCAAATGGTTGCCGAGGAGCGCGGAGTAAGCGGCGGCGAGCATGAATCCGGAGGCGGTGCCCAGGAAGATGAAGTTAGCGATGGTATAGGGCGAATGCCATTCCTGCAGGAATTTAACGCTCGCATAGATCATCCCGGTACTGACGAACAGCGCCAGCGTCACGAGCACGCCGAGCATGCCGAGCACGAAGGTCGCATCGATGGGCAGTGTCCCCTCCCCCAGCACAATGAATGGCTGTGTCCAACCGGCCCAATGAAAGACACCGTAGAGGAAGACGATGCCCATCATTGCCGGCAGCACGATCACCTCGCGCGAGAGCCAGGAGGTACGCCACATCGCGGCCGCCCGCCACGCCCGCTCGGGACGCCCGAGGTGGAAGAAAGAAGCCGCAAGCCCGCCGACCAGCAAGGCCAGCGACAGGGCGCTACCGACCGCATAGAACGAGGCCGGCTGTGGCTCGACCAATTCAACGGTCGAATAGAACTGGCCAGTGAATAAGGCCAAGAAGAGACCCTGACCCGCGCCGATGAGCGTGGTCAAGAAAATGACAGAGAAAGCTGGATGCATCGGAAATAGCCTGATCGAGGTTCAGATGAGGAGGAAGCGCGCTACCCGTTGACCTACCAAGTGACGTCTTCCATGGTCTCTTCACCGTGGTACACGGTGATGTCTTCCTTGGTGAGCGGATTATCGGAGCGCTGCAGGTCTTCCTCAGTCACATGCATGTGCGTCTTCTGGCGCGGCAGATAATGGTTCGCAGGATTGGTGCCCCACTCCGGCATCAGCGCATAACCGCCGCGCTCGCGGATCGCGACCGAGACCTCGGAATCCGGATCATGCACGTCGCCATAGAGGCGTGCATTCGTCGGGCAGGCGATCACACAGGCCGGTTTGCGCTCGGCCTCAGGAAGCGTGTGATCGGTGATGCGATCAATGCATAGCGTGCACTTCTTCATCACCTTCTGCTGCTCGTCCAACTCGCGAACACCATAGGGGCAGGCCCAAGAGCAGTATTTACAGCCGATGCACTTGTCATAGTCGACCAGCACCACGCCGTTGTCCTCACGCTTATAGGAGGCGCCTGTTGGGCAGACAGGGACGCAGGGCGGATCTTCGCAGTGCAGGCAGCTCTTCGGAAAGTGCACCGTCTCGGTACTGGGAAAGCTGCCGACCTCGTAGGTCTGCACCCGGTTGAAGAAGGTGCCAGTCGGATTGGCGTCGTAAGGATTCTCATCCACCATCGGGCCAGCCCAGCCCGAGGTATTCCATTGTTTACAGGAGGTCACGCAGGCATGGCAGCCAACGCAGACGTTCAGATCGATAACGAGGGCAAGTTGAGTCATGGGTCTATCGCGGGTAATGCTGGCCCGGAGGCATTGGGCTCGGTGGACGCGCTGGCCAAGGTTCGATGAGGCCGACTGCGCTCCGAGCTTGATCGAGCAGCCACGGCCGGCGACTGAGCGCCGGCCGCTGCTGATTATTGACGGCCAAAGAGACCAGCCACATAGGCCTGCCAACGCACCCTCGGCCGTGACAGTTGGCCCGGCAGCGACTTCATTGGCGGGAACTGTGGCTCGGTGATCTTCGGCTCCTGCGCGTCGGCCTTGTAGACACGCACGCGCGTATCGAACCAGGCGGCCTGCCCGGTGAGCGGGTCGGAGTTGGACAAGATCTGTTTGCCGTCGCTGCTGACCACAGGCAGCTCATCGCTGATGATGTGGTTGAGCAGGAAGCCCTTCTTCGACTCGTCAGCCCGATCGCTGAGGCCCCAGGCGCCAGTCGCCTTACCGATGGCGTTCCAAGTCCAGACCGTGCTCGGCTCGACCGCCTCGGAGTAGCGACACATGCACTTGACCTTACCGAGATGCGACTCGACCCAGATCCAGTCACCGTCCTGAATATCCAGAGCGATCGCCATCTTCGGATTCACGAACAGGTAGTTATGGCTGTGGATCTGACGTAGCCAGGCGTTTTGGCTGTCCCAGCTGTGGTACATCGCCATCGGCCGTTGGGTCAGCGCGGTGAGTGGGAAGCGCTTGGTATCGACGCGCTGCGCCTCGAGGGTGTCGTAGTAGAACGGCAGCGGATCAAAGAAGGTCTCGATGCGCTCGCGATAACGCTCGGGTGGCTGCCGGCCCGGCCACTTACCCTGCGCCGCAGCGCGGAAACGCTGCAGGATCTCGGAGTAGATGTGAATGGTGATCGGCTCCGCCCACTTGGTCATGCCGTGCGCACGCGCCCAGTGCAGGTAGCCCTTGTTCCAGTTGCGCATGTACTGGTAGCTGCGTGGCAGTTCATGATGGAACACGCAATGGTTGGCCGCGTACTGCTCCCATTGGTTCGGGTTGGGCTCGCCCTTCAGCGATTTGTCGCCATGCTTGCCGCGATAACCGGCAAGGAAGCCGATCCCAGAGCCCGGAGAGGTCTCGTAGTTGACGACGAAGTCGGGGTAGTTCTTGTACTTCGCTGTGCCATCGGCGTTGGTGAAGGCCGGCAAGCCAAGGCGAGAGCCAAGCTCAATGATCACATCCTGGAACGGCCGGCACTCACCTTTGGGCGGTAGCACGGGCAGACGCACCGAGTCGACGGGACCATCGAACTCAGAGATTGGCCGATCCAGCATCGAGAGCACATCGTGGCGCTCGAGATAGGTCGTATCCGGCAGCACCAGATCGGCGAAGGCGACGGTTTCTGAGGCGTAGGTGTCGCAGACCACCAGGAACGGGATCTTATACTCGCCGTTCTCGTCCTGGTCGGTCAGCATCTTGCGCGTCTCGACCGTGTTCATCGACGAGTTCCAGGCCATGTTGGCCATGAACAGGAACAGCGTGTCGATGCGGTAGGGATCGCCGCGCCAGGCGTTGGTGATGACGTTGTGCATCAGGCCATGCGCCGCGAGCGGATACTCCCAGGAGAAGGCCTTGTCGATCCGTACCGGCTCGCCGTTATCGTCGACGAACAGGTCCTCGGGCTTGCCCGGCCAACCCAGCGGCAGGCCATCGAGCGGGGTATTCGGCTGCACCGCATCCGGGCTGTTCGGCGGCTTCGGGCAGGGCGGGATTGGCCGCGGGAACGGCGCCTTGTGGCGGAATCCACCGGGGCGGTCGATGGTACCGAGCACGCTCATCAGGATGCTCAGCGCGCGGATGGTCTGGAAGCCATTCGAATGCGCCGCCAGGCCGCGCATCGCATGGAAGGCGACCGGATTGCCGGTGACCCGGTCGTGTTCCTTGTCCCAGACGTCGGTCCAGCTGATCGGCAGCTCGATCTTATGATCGCGCGCCATCACACCCATCTCGTGCGCCAGCCGGCGAATGGTCGCAGCGGGAATCCCGGTAATGCTCTCGGCCCATTCCGGCGTGTAGTCGTCGACGCGCTCCTTGAGCAGCTGGAACGAGGTCTTCACCGGCGTTCCATCCGGCATCGTATAGCCGCCGAGCAAGCGCGGATCAGCACCTTCGCTATGGGTCAACACCGGCCCGGTGTTCCGATCCCACCACAGCTTATCTTGCGGATCAGTACAGCCGCGGGTGACCTCGATACTCTCATCGCGGACGAACATGCCGTGGTCATCGCGCTCGGGATCATCGATCACCAGCTCAGCGGCATTGGTGTACTGGATCAGGAAGTCACGGTCGAACAGGCCGAGCTTGAGGATCTCGTGGGTCAAGGCGAGGAACAGCGCGCCATCGGTGCCGGGCTTGATCGGCACCCACTCATCGGCGATCGCGCCATAGCCGGAGCGCACCGGGTTGATGGCGATGAAGCGCCCACCCTCGCGCTTGAACTTCGAGAGCGCCATCTTCATCGGATTCGAGTGATGGTCCTCGGCAGTGCCGATCATGATGAAGAGCTTGGCGTGATCGAGGTCCGGCCCACCGAACTCCCAGAACGAGCCGCCGATCGAGTAGATCATGCCGGTGGCCATATTGACCGAGCAGAAGCCGCCGTGTGCGGCGTAGTTCGGGGTGCCGAACTGCTTGGCGAACATGCCGGTGAGGGCCTGCATCTGATCGCGGCCGGTGAAGAGCGCGAATTTCTTCGGGTCAGTCGCGCGCAGCTTGCCCAGGCGCTCGCTGAGCATGGTCATCGCCTCTTCCCAGGAGATCTCCTCGAACTCCGAGGTACCGCGCTTAGCATTGGGCTTGCGCCGCAGGGGCTTGGTCAGCCGCGCCGGCGAGACCTGTTTCATGATCCCCGATGAGCCCTTGGCGCAGAGTATTCCCTTGTTCAGCGGGTGGTCTGGGTTGCCTTCGATGTAGCGGACCTGACCATCGCGCAGGTGCACGCGAATGCCGCAGCGACAGGCGCACATATAGCAGGTGGTCTCCTTAACCTCGGTCTGGCCAATCTCGGCATCGTGTTGCACAGCAGGGTCTTTCATGGGCTTGTCGTTCGTCTGGCCTCTGGGGAATGTCGATACATTCTAATATTTGCACAGCGCAAATGGGTAAGTGCAGTGAACAAAAACAACGTTTTATTGATTGAGGTAATCTCCTGTGCGCCTTCGCAGGGCCGCCGACCGCAAGCGCCGCTCAGAAACCAGCAAAAATCAAATAAACAATTGATAAATATCAAGTAAACCTCTTAATCTTGCACCAATGGCACCACTCTGAACTCGCTGCAAACGCGGCCGTAACGACGGTTGTGGCAATAAGCCGAGCAACCACCCACGCTAGAGTTTCAAATCCTTTATGGGACGATAAGATTTATCGCGAGAACGCGCGGCACTTGGCACTGATCAAAGGGTTACGCCAAAACACGCCATGCCTTGATTGTTATCAGCGCCAAGCTTGAGGTCGCTACTCAGACTCAAAGCTTGAGGGTTTTCCCAGCGGGTGTTCTCAACGCCTGGACGTGACGCGAGCGGCCACGACAGGCGAAGCGCGGTATCGGCCGACCCGACCACAGGGTCTGCGGGACCCGCATGAGCATCCGCTGCTGTTCCTGGCGTCCGGTCGGAGCAAGCCCTGCCGCTCACTGACTCGACACCAAAGGATCAACAGCATGTCATCGCAACCCACTCGTATCGTCGTCATCGGCGGCTCTGCCGCTGGCCCCAAGGCCGCAGCCAAGGCCAGGCGCATGGATGAATTCGCCGAGATCACCTTAGTCCAACGCGAGCAGGAGCTATCGATGGCCTCCTGCGGCTTCCCTTACTATGTCGGCGGCACCTTCGACGATCGCAACATGCTGATCTGCACCCCGGCCGGCAATGTCCGCGACTCGCAGTTCTACGGCAAGGCCAAGGGCATCGAGGCCCTAGTGCTGACCGAAGCCCTGCGCATCGACCGCGACACCAAGACCGTCACCGTCAAGCACTTGCCGACTGAGAGCGAGCGCACCTTGCATTACGATCGGCTGGTGATTGCCACCGGCGCCCGGCCGGTCTGCCCCAACGCACCCGGGTTCGACCTCGATGGCGTCCAGACGCTGCATTCGATGGGCGATGCCGATACCCTGCGCGCGATACGCGACACCAAGGCCGTCGAGAAGGCCGTGGTGGTCGGCGGCGGACTGATCGGCTTCGAGGTCTGTGAGGCACTCCGCCTGGCCGGCATCGATACCACCGTGATCGAAAAGACTCACCAGATCCTGCCGTTCCTTGATCCCGACCTGGCCAAACTGGTCGAGAATCACATCCGCGCCAACGGACCCGACATCATCGTCGGTAATGGCGTTGCCGAATTCCTCGGCGATAACGGCAAGCTCACCGGAGTCAAGCTCGACAATGGCACCGAGCTGCCCTGCCAGCTCGCAGTCGTCGCGGTTGGCGTGCGACCGAATATCGATCTGGCCTTGCTCTCTCATCTGGAGATCGGCGACCAGGGCGGCATTCGGGTCAACGAGCGGATGCAAACCTCAGACCCGGATATCTATGCCGTCGGCGATTGTGTCGAGTGCAAATCCTTGATCAGTGGGCACTGGATGCGCGCGCCCTATGGCGACATCGCCAACCTACAGGGCCGCGTTGCCGGGCAGAACATCATCCGAGAGAACAGTGCCAGCTTCCCTGGCATCACCCAAACCGGCATCTGCAAGATCTTCGATTTCACTGTTGGCTTCACCGGCCTTTCCGCGCAAGCGGCCAAAGCCGCTGGCCTCAACGACATCGAGACTGCGACCATCTCTGGCCTCGACATCCCGGTGTTCATGAGCGGCAAGCTGCTGATCAGCAAACTGGTCGCCGAGCGCGAGAGCGGCCGCATCATCGGTTTTCAGTGCATCGGACCCGGCGATGTCAGCAAGCGCGTCGCGACCATGGCGATGGCGATCCGCGGCAAGTTGACCGTCGAAGACATGGTCAACGCTGACCTGCCCTATGCCCCGCCCTACTCGTTGGCACTGGACCACACCATCGTCTCGGCGCAGGTGATGGAGAACAAGCTCAAGGGGCTGATGCAAGGACTCTCGGTCACCGAGGTCAAGCAGCGCGCCGACCATGGCGCCGATTGCTTCATCCTGGATACGCGCAGTCCGGAGGAGTTCGAGGCAATGCGGCTCGGTATCGGCGAGACCTTGATCCCGCTCGGTGCCTTGAGAGGCCGGCTGAACGAGCTGCCAGAGGATAAGGACCGCGAGATCATCCTCTACTGCAAGATCTCGCTGCGCGGCTACGAAGGCGCGGCGATCCTGCAGCAGCACGGCTGGCGCAACGTCAAGGTGATGGAAGGTGGGATCATGGCTTGGCCGTATGCGCGGGAGAAGTGACCAGCGGGTCACTCTTGGCCCTCGGAGTGACCATTGATCACCGGATCACCACAGGGATCACCACAGGGGTCACCATCGGCATTGGTCGCCGTCCCCGACCAGTGCCATCATGCTGTAATTCCGAAACTCAACCGGACAGACCCCAGATGGAATTCTTTGCCACGGCCCGATGCAGCTTCACCCCTGATCACCTCCAAGACCAGGTCACCGGTCCAAGACTCGCCGAACTCTGCGCGTCGATCGACCGGGTGCTGGAGTGGTCGGATACGCAGGATGCCGGCGAGATCTACTGCCTCTGGGGGCAGTTCGCGGTAAACCGCGAGCGCATCCGCGACGGGCTGCGCTTTACCCTACCCGGCTGTCCGAATGCGCTCGCCTGGACGATCACCGCAGCCCCGGAGGGCACCTTGATCCACTGCACCATCAACCGCAGCGAGCATGATCCAGATTTCATCGCGTCGATCGAGGAGTTCGTCGCCGATTGGGTGCAAGGGCTGGAGCGGCAGTCAGCATAGGAGGACTGAACAGCTCAGCGCGAACAGCCGCCAAGCAAACCTTGATTTCCCGTCTCTCAAGTTTCAAGCTAGCCGCTGGCTAGGGACGAAATTCGGCTTCATGCCGTGTGGTACGTGGGTTTCGATCCGCGGACCCTATATCCCCGGCCCCCTCAACTTCTTCTCCAAGGCATCCAAAGTCAGCGGCTTAGCCTTGCGCTAGAACGCCCCGCATCGCCCATCGTGGAGCTGATCCAGCTCGCGAATCTCACCGACCTGATGCGAGACTCACCTGATACTAGGTCAGCATCAGGTAGCGGTCCTACCGACGTTCGTCGAAACACAGTAGCGCCCAAGGGTCGTAGGCAGTTGGCTATCAATCGGTTTTCGGACCACGCAGCTGAGCCTTGAGCCGCTCAATCTCGGCTAAAGCATCTTCTTTGGCGGCACGCTCCTGCTCTGCACTTGCTTGCGCCTGTTCTGCGGTTGCTTGCGCCTGTTCTGCGGTTGCTTGCGCCTGTTCTGCGGTTGCTTGCGCCTGCTCTGCGTCTGCCTGCGCCTGCTCTACAACCGCCTGCGCATGTTCCAAACGAAGCCGCGCCTGTTCGATCTCAGCTCGCCGGTCGTCGAGCTCTTCTTGGATACTGGCCTGCTGGCGCAGGTAGTTCTGGCGCGCCTGGTAGGCGTGGTAGGCGCGATCTTTCTCGGAAAAGCCTTCTAGGGTGCTCATGGCTTGCTCCATCTCGGGGGTGTGCATCCAGGGCGGTAGCGCGTCACTGTCGAGCTTGCTGCCGTCTTTGAAAAATTTTAACCACCGCTCCTGCTCGTTTTGGACCAGCTCAGCGTGAAACTTGTTCAGTTCCGCCAGCCAGATACCGCCATGGGCAACGAGACAACGGCCACTCGCATCGCGCAGGCGGAAGTCATGCAGGTAGACATCGCTATCGGTGAGCAGATCCTCGGCTAGCAGCCAGATCGCATAGGTGGGCTTGAGCTTGGTATAGGGCTCGCCGCTGCTCAACTGGGAGCTGTAGAGATCGGCCCAGCCGTAGCTGATGCGCGCCGGCAGATCGCGATAGATCAGCAGTTGGATCTCGATCTGGTAGAGCTGCCCGGAGTCGTCGCGGGCCTTGACGTCGACGATGCTGAGCTTGTCGTCGAGAAATTCGCGCTCGTTGTAGGGGTTGAGGATCTCGACCGAACGGATCGGAGCCGGTAGTTCCGAGCCGAGCATGGCGTTGAGGAAGTGGATCAGCAACGCACGGTTGGTCTCGGCGCCGAGCAGGGCCTTGAAGACGCAGTCGATCTTGGGGTCGATAGGATGGCGCATGCTGAGCAGTCTAGCAGAAGGACGACGAGCACCCATCCGGGCGAACGCTCAGGATTGACGCAGCTGTGCATCAATACCGCGTAGTGCTATTCGAGAACCAACTTCCGCCCAAACGGATGCCAGGCATTAGCGTTGACAGCCGGCACGGTCCAGATCACCGGATAGCTGGGCTTGTATTCGGCAGGACCGTCGAGATCGGTGAGGAACACGGCGATATCCGGGGCATAGCGCTCGGCTTCGCGCAGCAGCGGGCTGAAGTCGGTGCCGCCACCACCCTCGAAGGCGAGTTCGCGCAGGTTGGAGTGGCCGGGCTCGAACTGGGCAATGCCGGTCACGCGATCATCGCCAGCGATGATGGTGAGCCCAGCTTCGAGGCGGCGACTGATGGCCTCGATCTCGCGCGCGAAGCGCTCGAGCAACGACGGGTCGATGGAGCCAGAGAGGTCGACCATCACCACCAACCGCGGCACCGCGCGCGAGGCGGTGCGGCCCGGCTCCCAGGGCAGTCGCTGACCGCCGGGGGTACGGCCCTGATTGGCCAGATAGGAGCGCGACGGACGCGACCAGGATTGATCCGGCGTGCGCGCCAGACCGCGGGTGAGCAGCGTGCGCAGCAGGTGCTCCCAAGGCGTGCGCACCTTGGGCAGGTCGGCAATCAGCTCGCGCAGCATCGAGTGGGCGCCGTCGCCGGCGTGGGCGCGGATCAGCCGCTCACGCCATTCGCGCGCCTGTTCGGCCTCTTGCTCGGGACGTAGCTCATCGTCGGCCGGCAGCAGGTCACGCGGCGTCTCGGCGCCAAGCCAGCGCGCGCGGCTAGCGCGCGTGCCATCCTCGCGCGCAGCATTCGGCGCAGGATTTGGCTCAGTCTCGGTCTGCTGCGTTGTTTGTGGCGCTGACTGCTGCTTTATTTGCTGCACGCGTTGCTGCGTCGCCTGCCCTGCTAGCCCTTGCGCCTGCGCTTGTTGCACAGCATCGCGACCAGGGCGGCCACTGCGCTGACCACTGTTGCCGTCTCGCCGAGGGTTGCTGCGGTTTTGATCGCCGGTGCCCCCTTGCAAGCGCGGGCGTCGGTCATCGATGGCACGGTAAAGCCGCTCGAGATCCCATTCGAGCAGCGCCGCAGCCGGACTCTGCTCGCGATGCAGGGTGCTGGAGAGCAGCCCTTCGAGGGTGACCGCTTGGCGCGGCAGCTCGAGCCAGGACAGATGTCCGAGGGTGCTGTTGACGATGGCATCGGCGCAGAGATTGAATAGCTGCGGATCAACATCACCGATCAGGCGCGCAAGTGCCCGCTCGCGTTGCGCGTGCTGCAGCGCGACATGCAGCACCTGATGCGCGACCTGGCCGATCTGCTGCGGCAGCGTCAACGCTTCGAAGGCCGGAGTATAGAAGATGGTTCGGCCATCATTGGCGATGCTGGCCGTTAGGCCGACCTCGGCCTCAACCGCCCCGCGCTCAGTCAGCCTGCTGCGAGACCTATCCTCAGTCGCCCCGCTGCGAACAGCATCCTCAGCCTCAGGTGCTCCGCCGCGAGAGGTACCTTCAGCCGCCCAGCCGCGAGAGGTATCCTCAGCCGCCCAGCCGCGAGAGCCCTCTTCATTCGCTCCGCTGCGAGCGCGATGCTGAGTGTTGGCTAGACCTTCTAGACCTACACCCTGCTGCTGACCCGGGAGCGCATCGACATCCTGATGACGAATCCAGAGCGCGAGTCCACCGGTCGAAGGTGCGTACTCGACCATCTTCTGGATCGCGCGGGTACCGCGATGGGTATGAAGGGATGCTTGCATCGACGGGGATACGGCTGAGTCCAGACCAATCGCAGACTAGCCACTGAGCCCAGCCTGCTCGCGCGCTTCGCTATAGCGCCGATAGGCAGGACTCTCGAGCACCGCACCTTCGAGCCCGGTCTCGAGCGCGCGCTCTAACAGCAGTTCCATCGCCAAGGTCTGCGCCTCACGGATCGGCAGTGGCTCGCGGGCTGGCGCATCCGGCAGCTGCTCGATGATGGCCAGTGCGCGAGCCATGCGCTCTGGGTCGCTCGCCGCCGCCAGCAGCGCATAGATCATCCCGTAGAGTGCATCCAGGTTTGTCGGCAGCAGCGCCGCGGTGGCCTCGCCCGGCTCGGCCTCGAGCAGCGCGACCACATCGACGCCGGCCTGAATCTCCTTGAGCACACCAAACAGCTCGGCGGCATTGGCGGCGCCGATCCGGCCCTGCACGAAGACCCGCTTGGCCTGCTCGGAGAGGCCCGAGCGCAGCACGTTGGAGATGTCCTCCCAGCCGCGAGGACTGGCACCGATCAGGTGGTCATTGGCAAGCTGCGTCTGGGTGTCGTCGAGCTTGTCCGGGCGCACCTTCAGATAGGCCATCACCTCGGGTGCAAAGCCCTGCGCGACGGCATAACCGAGGAAGGCGTCGATTACGGTCTGGACGTTGAAATGGAACATCCGATCCGCCAGCGCGGTGCCCATGTCGTGGCTGACGGCACCGTGGAAACTGGCATTGCCGGCCGCCACCACCTGCCAGCCATCGGGCAGCAGGTAATGACCCACACGCCGATCTAGGATCAGCGAGTAGGCCGAGATCTGTAGCCGCTGATCGGCGGCCGTCAGCTCATCGAGAAACAGGATGCCCTCGGGTTGATCAGCGGTCGGCAAGAACTCGGGTGGAAACCAGACCGTCTTGGCCTGCTTATCGTCGGCATAGATGGCGCCGCGGATATCGACCGGCTCGATGGTGGTGAGGCGCAGATCGATCAGCGGAACGCCGAAGTGCTCCGCGACCTGACGCACGATCGATGACTTGCCGACACCGCGTGTGCCCCAGAGCATCGAGGCACGATGGCGTAGCACGGGCTCAGCATATTGTTCGATGAGCGCCTGCTTGGCCGCGGCAATCGAGACCGGCGGGATATTCATCCGGCCTCGGCACCTTGCACAGAGCGCCGCTCTAGGCGGCCTTTTCCGTCATCGATAATCCAGTCGCGGCCAACCAGGCGGCGAGGCATGGGTGGAATCTCGATCACCGGCAGCTCACGCATCATGAAGATACCGATCAGCAACATCGGTGGCGCATGGAAGATGAGCATGCGCGCGAGTGAAGCATCCTCGAGCGAGAACAGCTGGATCAAGGGTGCCGAGCCCATCAAACCGATACCGATGAGTACAGGGATGGCACGCTGAAAGGTGACACGCCAGCGGGCTGACTGCCAGCGTGCATGAAAATCGGCCGGATCACTGCGTAGGGTCTTCGCAAGATGGCTGACGGCCCGCGAGAACTTGGACTCGGCGTCTGCAGTCCGCTGAGGCTCGTCGGCAGCAATGCGCACGCTGCCGCGCCAGAATTTGCCCAGCGGGCGCAGAGGACGCCAATCCCAGCCCAATACCGCAAACAGGTCGGCCGGCACTTGAAGATGATGCTCTGCCTCGCCGTCCAGCTCGATATCGGCTGGCATCTTGCGTCCGGTTTTGGCGTTCAGGGTCAGCACCGTACCTTCGGCGCGCGCCTCCGCAGTGGTCAGCTGCAAACGCCAATGGGCTGGCCGATGCTCGCTCGCCGCCACCGGCTGCAACCGATAGCTCCGGGCAATGTGGACGCCTTCAACGGCAATGATCTGCCGCTCGACCGCAATCGCCTCGACCTGCTCCAACAGCAGCCCGGCATCGGGCCCCTCGATCTCGAGCGTCGAGCTGAGCCCGGAGTCATCGGTGAGGATGCGGCGCAGGCGGAACTGGTCGGCTTCAGGATGCTCTAGGATCAGGCTTTCGGTCAGCGCTTCGCCCGCAAGCGGCAGGTCCGGATGGCTGACGGGCTTAAAGTTGAGCCGGCGCAGGGCGCGATCGCTCGCGGCGAGATCGACCTGTCGACCCCGGCGGCTAAAGGGCGCAACCAGTTCGAGAATCTGATGATGGGTCAGCGGAATCGGCCCGGTAGACTCGGCTCCGACTGCGGCGGGCGGGGTGACGACAATGCGAACCATAACGACAAGCTCGATCCAGATGAGGTTGCAGGATGATGACGATACACGGCTTCAGCATCAACGGCATCCCCGCTTTATCCCTGAAAATGCTGTGGATTCCTATTCACCAAGAGCTTGGCTGCTGAGCGCTAACCGTGGAGCCGCCAGAGCGCCTAAGACTGGGCGGTATCGCGACAATGCGATGATCAAGTCGACAACATCGCGCTCGACGCATCATCCTAAAAGAGCATTTGAACCGCAGATTACGCAGATTAACGCAGAGATTTCAATACGCTGTCACTCATCACTGCGTCATCTGTTGGGTAGCCTTACTAAACCCACTAGATCATTGATTTATAACGTTTTAGCCTGTGCGCATCTGCGCCATCCGCGGTTAATTAGAATCATCGCTCATGGCCAAGCCTCCCAGTTAGCCAAGGGCGCCAGGTTCACGGCCATATTCGAGCGCGCCCCATGTCGGGCATTGAGCCCATAGACAACGCTGTGGATGCCGACCACGCGGCCCTGATAGAGTACGGGGCCACCGGAATCGCCTGGACAGAGCGAGGGCGCCTGGTCTGACTTCTGACCGGCTTCAGTATAGAAGTTGACCGCATCGACCCGAATCACCCTTGTCCAGCCCGAACGGCGCGCGGCCGAGGATCGGTTGCTGACTCGATGCAGATCGGCGCAGCCGAAGCCGACGAGCTCGACCTCTGCGCCCGCCGCTAGCGGTGTGAAATCCACTTCCGCGACGGGGATCTCCGGGGTGGCTGTGCGCAGCCGAATCAACGCGATGTCAGGATAGCGCTCAGCGAAGTGGTAACGCATGCGCAACCCCTGCTCAAGCTGTTCGGCCGGCAACGCCGACGCCATGCTGCTCAGCTCAGCGAGACGCTGCCGACGATAGTCCGCCAGCTTTGCCAATCCCTCCCGGTACGCATCCGGCAACAGGATGTCGTCAACGACGGCAGTCATCGCGCCCTTGTCGCTCAGCTGCTGCGGGGCATTGTCGAGCGATATCTCGGCAGCGGGCCGAAACGCCGGCATCAGCTCGCCGCTGCGCGCATCGACCACGCAATGCGCGGCGGTCAGCAGGGTCTGCGGGCCGATCTTCACAGCGCTACAGATGAACCGTTGATCAGCACGGAGACTCAGCACCTCGGGATGACGCTGCGCGCTATCCTCGCTTCCGCCGCTCAACGCCAAGGCAGCGCCAGCGATCAGCAGCCAAGCGCCGAGTCCGACGCGTGCGAGACGCAAGGACCTGCTTGGATTATGGATGGCCATCAGCGGTCATCATGGAAGCCGATTGAGCAGCGCAGGCTTGCACACTATCACCAGTCATCAGTAAAGTGCATACCAGCCCAGGGTTAAATGAGATGCAGGCATGCAGTCCCTTGCAAAGGGCCGCCTGATAGCAGGCGCCATGCGCACTTCAGCCCTTACTGAGTCGGAGCTGCCAGGATGTACCCCAGCCAGTGCGGATAAAGGATTGCTCGAACACCCTCCACGGGGTGCGACGTGCGCGTTGTCGGTCATTAGCACCCTGGACGGCTCGCACCGCGACTCAGTTCCCCCGCATACAGTGGCCGCAGGTCAGCGCCCTGATCTTAGCCCTATGCTTCAGCCTTTCTGCGCTGAGCCTGGCACAGGCGCAACAGATCATTGTCAACGATGATGTCGCGATCAGCGACATTGACCGTAATCGTGCACGGCTGATCTTCACCATGCGGATCAACCAATGGTCCGATCAGCTGCCGGTCGCCGTCTTCGTCCTCCCCGACGAGGCCCCACTGCACCAGGCCTTCGCCAAAAGCGCCCTTGGCGTCTTCCCCTACCAGCTCAGACAGACCTGGGACCGCCAAGTCTTCTCTGGCACCGGCCAGGCGCCACTCCAGGTTGCCAACGAAGCAGAAATGGTCCAGCGCGTTCGCCAAACACCAGGCGCCATCGGCTATGTTGGCCAGCCCCTGAGCCTGCCCGGGATCAAGGTCGTCGAGGTGAAATAGCCGTGGACTTACGCAGCGTTCTCACAACCTGGATCTTGCTGCTCGCGGCTAGCAGCAGTGTCGCCGACAACTTGGCAGGGCCTCTTGTAGATCAACCACTTGCGGATCAACGACTTGTAGATCAACTGCAGCTGCATGGGTTCGCCAGCCAGGGGGCGCTCAAAACCTCAGCCAACCGGTTCTACGGAGACAGCCCAAACACCTCGTTCGACTTCACCGAGATCGGCTTGAATGCGTCTTGGCGCCTGAATCCACGCCTCAGGCTGGCGGGACAGGTGCTCTACCGACGAGCCGGTGAGATGAGTGACGACGAACCAAAGGTCGATTTCGCACTCGCGGATATCATCCTGACCACCGGCGATAGCTACCGTGTCGGGACCCGGATTGGCCGCATCAAAAACCGCCTTGGCCTGTATAACGAAACCCGCGATGTGCCCTTCACCCATCCGGGCATTTTCTTGCCACAGGTCGTCTATTTCGACAAGGTCCGCAACCTGATACTGTCCGCGGACGGTATCTACGTCTATACAGATCTCTACCAACCCTTCGGCCTCTTTTCGGCGAGTCTGGCGACCGGATTGCCCGTGATCGACAAGAATGTTGAAACGGCGTACTTGTTCGGCGACCTGCCCGGTGATCTCGGGCCGGACGAGAACAGCTGGCTAGCCAGCCTCTGGTATTACTCACAGGACGAACGATTGAAGCTCGGCTGGAGCGGTGCCGCAGTCTCGCTGGAGTTCGACCCCCAGCAAGGCAGCCCACTGCCGATCGGGCCGGGCACGGTCGACATCCTCTACTGGATTGCATCCGCCCAGTACAACACTGAGCGTTGGAGCTTTACCACCGAGTACATGGCCGAGCCCATGCAGTGGCGGGGATTCGGTCCCATGCGCCCAGATCGGGACGCCACCGCCGAGGGATACTATGCGCAAGTCACCCATCGCCCCCTGCCCAAGTGGCAGCTGATGTTGCGCTATGAAGAAGGTTTCGGTGACCGCGCCGACCGCGATGGGCGCAAGCTCGAGCAGCAGACCTTCGGCCTCATACCGGCGAAGGCCACCTCATCGCGCATTCTCACGCTCGGGCTGCGCTGGGACCTCAATCAACAATGGATGCTGAAGGCCGAGTATCAGCGCCACATCGGCAACTTCATCCTGTCTGAGATCGAGAACCCCGACTTCGGCAGCTTTGAAAAACACTGGGATCTGTTTGCGATTCAAGCCGCATTCAGGTTTTGAGTAGGTCGGCAGGAGGCCATTTGCACAAGCCATTCGCAACCGACCTCAGTGCTGAGCGCCGCCCCTTCTTCGGCCTCGGTTGGAAGGTGCTCATCGGCATCAGCCTCGCGCTGGCCATCGTCATTCTGTCGCTGACGCTTTACTCCCGCAAGGTCCTGGTTGACCAATTCGAACGCAGCCAAGCCTATCTACGCCACCGCCAGACCGAACACTTCGCCAGCCTGATCGCGGATCGCTTTCAGCAGATGGCGCGGTTGGCCAGCATGGTGCCGCGCCTAGAATCCCCAGCCATCGACAGCTCGGCGGCAGATCACCTCCGCGACGCGCTGCAGGTCGATGGCACCCTGCTCGACCTCGAGTGGGATATTCGTTCAGTTCACTGGATCAAGATCGGTGGCGCGTCGCTCTCACTCTGGCCCTCGGAAGGGCTACCACTGCCGGCGTCTTTGCTGCGCGAGGTGCAGCAACATCCAGAACAGATCAGCGAGCATATCCTCTGCAGTGAAGATACCTGCCGCCAATACTTGGCCTCGCCGGTGCTCTGGGACGGCAAAACCGCCGGCAGCCTGGTACTCGGGCGGACCATGGCAAGCATCCTGTTGGCGTTCCGCGAGCTGACCGATTCAGATCTCGCCATCGCGCGGCCTGCTGACGCGGCTCAATCAAGCACAGCCTCAGCAGCGCCCCCGCTGCAGTTCTTCGGGGCGACGCAGGCCGAGCAAGCACTGCCCTTGCTGCAGTCAATCCCGACCGCCGCCTTACTCGCCAGCAGCTCGCAGGCACCCTTGGCAATCCAGCTCGGAGGCGATTGGTATGAGGTCTTTCGCATCGATCCGGCGGACAGCGGGCTGATCGGCTTTGTTATCAATCGGATCACTGACGCACGCCGCAGCATCAGCCAAATGTCGCGCAATAGCCTGCTGATCGGCCTGCTCGGTCTGCTCGTCGCCGAGGCGCTGCTACTGCTCATCATGCGCCGCCCCATCAACCGCATTCGCACCTTATCGCGACTGCTGCCCTTGCTGGCAGAGAACCGTTTCGAGACCCTCGCTGATCAACTCCAGACCGCCCAAAGCCCGACCGGTCTGCGCGACGAGATAGACGAAACCATCGATGTTGCACTGCGTTTGAACCAGCGCATGGCGCACATGCAGGCCGAGCGCGAGACGGCACAAGACGAGCTACGCTGGCTTGCCGATCACGACCCGCTGACCGCGTTGCTCAATCGTCGGCGCTTCGACCAGGAGCTGACCAAGATCATCGAGTTCACCGAGCGCAACCAGGGCCGCGGCGCCCTGATCTTCATCGACCTGGATAATTTCAAGGACGTCAACGATATCAGCGGGCATCAGATCGGCGACCGCTTACTGAAGCGGATCGGCAAACGGCTGAAAGCCTGTCTTAGCGCAGACGACAAGATCGGCCGCTTCGGCGGCGACGAGTTTGTGGTGCTCGTCGCCACAGCCACGCAGGAGCTGGTGCTGGATCTGGCCGAGCAGCTCCAAGAACGCATCCACACAACGTGGGTGCGAGCCAAAGGTCACCGACACCAGGTCTCTGCCAGCATCGGCATCGTGCTCTTCCCCGATCATGGAAACGACCCTCAAACGCTGATGGCCAATGCTGACCTGGCCATGTATCAAGCGAAGGCGCAGCATCGTCAACGCTGCCACCTCTACTCGAATCAAGACACCGCCCGCGCCGCGGCGAATGAACGCGTGCTGTGGAATCGAGCGATTACCGAGGCGATCAAGGTCGGCCGGCTGCGGCTGTTCTATCAACCGCTGATGGCGCTCCCCGAGCGAACGATCTGGCGCGCCGAAGGCCTGTTGCGCATGCAGCTCGCCGACGGGCGGCTCGCGAGCCCAAATGAGTTCATCCCCATTGCTGAGCGCAGCGGGCTCATCAACGCCATCGATCGCTGGGTCATGGCCGAGGCCATTCGCGTCCTGACCGAGCATCCTCACCTGTCGTTGAGCATTAACCTGTCCGCAAAGGCACTGGCCGACACCTCGATCGAGGCCGAGCTCGCACGCTTACTGCGCAGCTCGCAGGTCGATCCGCAACGGCTCACGCTCGAGATCACCGAGACGGTTGCGATCGACAGCATCAGCGCTGCGGTGGAGCGGATCAAGAGCATGCGCGCCCTCGGCTGCCACTTTGCATTGGATGACTTCGGCAGCGGCTTTGCCTCTTACGCCTACCTGAAGCAGCTGCCGGTGGATGACGTGAAGATCGACGGCAGTTTTATCCGCAACTTGGATCGAAACGCGGAAGATCGCATCTTCGTCCAGGCGACGACCAAGATGGCACACGCGATGGGCAAGAAAGTGGTCGCGGAATTCGTCGAGTCAGAAGCCATCCTTGAGGTACTCTTCGAGCTCGGCGTCGATTTCGCACAAGGCTACTTCATCGGCCGCCCAGCGCCGGAGCCACCGACCGCTGCGCAAACACGCGCAGCGCTGGCAGGATAGCAGCCCCGCGCAAACACCGATGAACCACATGAGGAGCAATCAGCATGGAGCACATCTAATGGAACGCATCTAATGGAACGCATCTAATGGAGCGCATCTATCTGTTACCCGGCGAATACCATGTCGCCCAAACGCCGTGCGAGCTTGCCACCCTGCTGGGAAGCTGCGTTGGGGTCTGTTTGCGCCATATCGACAAACCCTACGCCGCCATGAACCACTTTCTGCTGGCCAGGGCGCGTCCCGAAGACATCGACATCGGTCGTTATGGCGACCGCGCCACGGCCGCGATTATTAGCCTCATGCGCCGGCTCGACCCGACCGAAGGCGTGCTACGCGCGCAGCTCTTCGGCGGCGCCCAGGTCATCGATTCTCTCGTGCCGAAGAGCGACATCGGCCTCGCCAATATCGCGGTTGCTCGGCAGATCCTCGCAGCGCACCACATCCCAATTGAAGCAGAAGATGTCGGCGGCACCCGCGGCCGCCGCATCTCCTTCGATACCGCCACCGGACAGATCAGGGTGCAGATGCTCCAGACCGCGGCCGAGTTTGTCGCCGCCAATCGTTGAGCCGTCCTCAACAGCCAACTGATCAGCGTTCAGCGAACCGTTGATCAGCCGGCGCTAGGGCTAGGCCAGAACTCCTGATCGAAGAGCGCTTGTGCCTGATAAGGACAGTCTGCGGGAAAGCTGGACTTAGGGAGTCCGGTTTCGAAGCTCGCGAGATCAACAGCATCGGTATAGGCGTCGAGGATTTCTGCATCGACGAAACGCTTGAGACTCGGGCTATCCTTGAGCAGCTTCGCCAGATCCTTGCGTTGTACGCGAATGGTGCCCGCCCAGCTCGATGAGCGCTGATCCGGCTGGTATTGCCACTTGAGGAGATGACCAATCAAGATGCGCAGCCGCCGATAGAGCTCTCGACGCTCGTTGCCCATTTCCTGCTCCAAGGCCTCGGCCAGCTGCTCAATGTCGAGATCCTGTATGCGCCCCGCCTTCAGCAAGCGGCTTTGTTGCTCGAGCCAGGCATATCGATCAGGTGTTCGCACTGGTTCATTCATAGGCGTTGGCTTGCATAGGGCTTAGCTTGCATAGGGCTTAGCTTGCGGAGGGATCGTCTTGCCGAGGGTCGCCTTGCGGAGAACTCTCCTTGATGTCAACGCTCTGCGCCAGCATTGCTCGACGATGCTCGCGGTCCTTCGAGCATGCAGTCTTGAATCGCCGCAACCAGGCGACTGAGCGCGGGATCCGCCGGCACCGCCTGGCCGAGCAGCCAATCCTGCAGAATCTGGTCTTGATAGCCGAGCAGGCGCTCGAAGTCAGCGCTCCCGGCGGAGTCTAGCTCGGCATAGCGCTGATCCAAGAAGCGGTTCAGCAGCAGGTCGAGCTCAAGCATGCCGCGCCGGCATTGCCAGCGCAGGCGCTGGATCTGGCGCTCCAAGCCCAAGGCCTCAGCCTGAAAGGACCCAGCACGACGCTGAGCAAGAGAAGCCGCGCTGCCGCCACACTCACTCATCACTCATCACTCATCACTCATCACTCATCACTCATCACTCATCACTCATCACTCATCACTCATCACTCACCACTCACCACTCAAACCGACTGCTCGAGCATCAGCTCTTTGATCTGGCCAATCGCCTTGGTCGGATTCAGCCCCTTGGGACAAACCTCGACGCAGTTCATGATGCTGTGGCAACGAAACAGCTTGTACGGCCCTTCCAGCGCATCCAGCCGCTCCTCGGTGGCCTGGTCACGGCTGTCCGCCAAAAAGCGCCAGGACTGCAGCAGCGCCGCGGGGCCATGGAACTTGTCCGGGTTCCACCAGAACGATGGGCAGGCAGTCGAGCAGCAGCCGCAAAGGATGCACTCATAGAGTCCGTCGAGCTTCTCACGGTCTTCGGGCGACTGGCGGATCTCCTGCTCAGGCAGCGGATCTTTGCGGATCAGATAGGGCTCGACCGCGCGATACTGCTCGTAGAACTGGGTCATGTCGACGACTAGGTCGCGGATCACCGGCCGCCCCGGCAGCGGACGCACCTGGATCGGCTGCTTCAAGTCCGCGACCGGGGTGATGCAGGCCAGGCAGTTGGTGCCGTTGGCGTTGACGCCGTCGGAGCCACAAACGCCCTCGCCGCAGGAATGACGGAAGGCGAAGGTCTCGTCTTGCTCCTTGATCGCGAGCAGGGCCTCGCGCAGCATCATGCCCGGCGCGGCCTCGACCTCGAAGGTCTGCATGTAGGGCTTGGCGCCGGTGGCCGACGGGCTGGCGTTGGAGCCAGAGTCGCTATCGGGCTGGTAACGGTAGACGCTGATCGTGATGGACATGCGTGGTCGGTCCTCCTCTTAATAAACCCGCGGCTTCGGCGGAAAAGACTCAACCGTCAGCGGCTTGGTCCGCACTGGCTTGTAGTCCATGCGATCATCCTCGCGCAGATAGAGGCTGTGTTTCATCCAGCGCTCGTCGTCGCGCTCGGGATGATCGACGCGCGAATGGGCGCCGCGGCTCTCATCGCGGTGCAGGGCGGACATCATCGTCGCCATGCCAACATCGACCAGATTATCCAGCTCCAGTGCCTCGATCCGCGCGGTATTGAAGGTCTGGCTGTGATCGCGGAGGCGAACGCCCTCGACCCGCTCACGCAGCGCCTTGAGCTTCTCGACGCCTTCGGCCATGGTCGGCTGATCGCGGAAGACACCGCAGTGATCCTCCATCAACCGGCGGAGCTCGGCCTTTACATCCGCCACCCGTTCGCCCTCGCCTTGGCGCTCCCAGCGGGCTAGCCGTGCGATCGCCGGCTCAATGTGTGCATCGAGCATCGGTCGGTGATTCGGATGCTCGGCGACATAGCTCAGGATGTCGGTGCCCGCGGCGCGGCCGAAGACCAGGATGTCGAGCAATGAGTTGCCGCCCAGGCGGTTGGCGCCATGCACCGAGACACAGGCACACTCGCCCGCGGCATAGAGCCCAGGCACCACCTCTTCGGGTCCATGCCGAGCCGGCGCAACGACGCGCGCATGACGATCGGTTGGGATGCCGCCCATCGCATAGTGCGCGGTCGGGAACACCGGGATCGGCTCCTTGGCAGGATCGATGCCGAGGAACACCCGGCAGATATCGGTGATCCCGGGCAGGCGGTGATGCACGACATCGGCGCCAAGGTGATCGACCTTGAGCAGCACGTAATCCTTGTTGGGCCCGCAGCCACGGCCCTCGCGGATCTCGGTGACGATCGAGCGCGAGACCATATCGCGGCTGGCGAGATCCCGCGCCTTGGGCGCGTAGCGTTCCATGAAGCGCTCGCCCTCGCCATTGACCAGATAACCGCCCTCCCCGCGCGCACCCTCGGTGATCAGCATGCCCTTGCCGGCGACGCCGGTGGGATGGAACTGATAGAACTCCATGTCTTGCAGCGGCACCCCGGCACGCAGCGCCATCGCCATGCCGTCACCGGTATTGATGAAGGCGTTGGTATTGGTGCGGAACACCTGTCCATAGCCGCCGGTGGCGAGCAGCGTAGTCTTGGCTTCGATGATCAGCGGTTCGCCGCTCTCGATGTCTAACACCAGCGCGCCAATCGCGACCCCTTCATCGTCGCGAATCAGGTCAACCGCAAAGTACTCGTCGAAGAAGTGGGTCTTGGCGCGCAGGTTCTGCTGGTACAGCGTGTGCAGGATGGCGTGTCCGGTGCGATCCGCCGCCGCACAGGTGCGCGCCGCCTGCTCGCCGCCGAAGTTCTGGCTTTGGCCGCCAAAGGCACGCTGGTAGATCTTGCCGTTGTCGAGCCGCGAGAACGGCACGCCGGCATGCTCGAGCTCGTAGACGGTGGGGATTGCCTCGCGGCACATGGTCTCGATGGCGTCCTGATCGCCCAGGTAGTCCGAGCCCTTGACGGTATCGAACATGTGCCAGTGCCAATTATCGGGTAGCGCATTGGCCAGTGCGGCGTTGACACCGCCCTGGGCGGCCACCGTGTGCGAACGGGTTGGAAACACCTTCGAGACCACGGCGACACGCAGATTGGCGGCGGCTAGGCGCAGCGCGGCGTTGAGACCCGCGCCGCCAGCGCCAATGATCAGCGCATCGAAATGTCGGTGGGGAAGAGAGCGAGCAGCGGGCATAAGGATCAACCAATCTGAACCAAGATCAAGGCCTGCAGCGCCCAGAGGCCGGAGGCGAGGAACACCAGCGCGAACAGCGACAACAGCCCGACGCGCAGGCCAATCGGCTTGATATAGTCGATCAGCACATCACGGATGCCGACCCAGGCATGGGCCAGCAGCAGCGGGATGAAGACCAGTAGACTAACCGCCACCCAGGGCGAGCTTGCCCAAGCGGCCAACTGGCTATGGTCCTGCGGCGGCGCAAACGCAAAGTAGAGCGCTAGGTAGAGCCCGAACAGGCCCAGATAGACGGCGCTGACGCGCTGCACGAGCCAGGCTTTGAGACCAGAAGCGCGCCGGCTCATCGCAGCACCACCGCCCCGATCAGGGTCAGTGCCAAGGCGCTATAGAGTGCCGTCCAGGCGGTCTTGCGGGCGCTCGGACGGTCGAGCCCCCAGCCGAGATCAAGCGCGAGATAGCGGATACCGGCGAACAGATGATGGAGCAGCGACCAACCCAACAGCAGCAACACCAACTGACCTAGGGCGCTGTCCGCCAACGCCTCGACCGATGCAAACCCAGCGCTGCCGGAAAGGGCCTGCGCGAACACGGCGGCAAAAACCGGAATCGCAAGCACCATCAACAGGCCGCTAACGCGGTGCAGAATCGAGACGACGCCGGGTATCGGCAACCGGATACGCCAGAGCTCGAGGAAAACGGGGCGAGATTTGACCATGAGAGGCTCGATTGTCTGGGATAAGTCAGGCACGCGTTTGTGCAGCGCAACAAGATTAGCGGTTCGCGACCGCTAGTGGCAACCTCATCCTTGTCAGTGGTATCCCCGCAGCTTATCCAGAGACGCTGGCCGGAACAGTGAGATCCGCATAGGCGCTCTGGGACGCTAGCCGACATTGACGCGTAACGCAACACAAAAGCCCCGCGCCGCCAAGGGCGGCACGGGGCTTTTTTGCGCGGCCCAGAGCGGGCCACGGGGGGCGGTCAATCGAAGTTGGTGACCTTGAAGGCGTAGAACGGACTGACCCGCTGTTCCTCGGTCCAGCGCAGATAGGCATCGAACTGCTCGGCCATCTGCTCGCTCGGGAACGGCAGCACTTCAGCGGCGGGCTTGCCCTGCTCAAGGTCCCTCAGGGCCTCAAAGGCAGCCAAGCGGCTGAGTCCCCGCGACTTGGTCCAGGCCAGATAGTCGGCGAACTGCTTGGCCATCACCTTGCTCGGGAATGGGTTGGAGGCGGCATCAATCTGGTGCAGCTCCGAGGCCGTCACCACCGGGCGCGGGGTTCCAAACGCCGGCGCAGTCGAGTGGCCGGTTTCGGTTGCGGCTAGGTTTCCGGCCGCGAGCATGGCGAGGCTAAAGCCTCCGGCAATCAAGATTGGGTAAGACATCGTCGGTCGATCCATAAAGTTCGATAAGATGCCTAAGTATATTAGCGATTTCTAATTTATAGTCCAGTCTTCCTCGGGACTAAATTGAAACAAACGGTTACGAGATGTTTCCAAATGTCACAGCAAGGATTCAGGCAGCCTTCGGCCGTTTCCAGGTGTAGACCGCGGTCACCGCATAGTTCCAGACCGCACCGACCAAGATGCCGGCGAGCGCCGACAGCACCCAAAGCGAGTGGGTTTGAAAGATCCAGCTCGCGATGCCGACGTTCGCCAAGGCCCCAACACTGCAAGCCGCGACAAACGAGAGCCAGCCGCGGAGCATGTCCCAGCCGCGCAACCGCATGTCACTGTAGGTGAAGAGGTTGTTGAGGAAGAAATTGGTCGTCATCGCGACCAACGCCGCCGCACTCTGGCCGACCAGGAAGCTGGTGCCGAGCCCTTTGAAGCTGAGCCAGAGCACCAGCATGTGCACAAACACGCCGCTGCCGCCGATCAGCGAGAAGGCAATGAAGCGGGCCGGGATCATCGGACCGACCCACTTCTGGATCAACATCAGCAGGTACTCCCAGAGCACCGCCTCGTCCAGCTTGCTCTCGCCGGACTGCCGCGCGCGAAACTGGTAGGGCAGTTCGAGAAACCGCAGCGGCCGCGGATAGGTGGCGAACAGATCGAGCAGAATCTTGTAGCCAACACCGCTCAGTTCGCGCATGCATTCCTGAAGCACCTCGGCGCGGAGCATGAAGAAACCGCTCATGGGGTCCTTGAGGTCCGCCTTGATCAGATGTAGCCCGATGCGGGTCGCCACCCGGCTCATAGATGCGCGCTGCGCATCCCAGTCACCCACCTCACCGCCGGCGACGTAGCGGCTACCGATGACCATATCCAGCGGCTCCTTGCGGAGTTTCTCCAACATCGTCGGCAGCAGCGACTCATCGTGCTGCAGATCAGCATCGATCACCGCGATGTAGGGTGCCGAGGTCGCAAGCATCCCCTCGATACAAGCCGACGAAAGGCCGCGCCGGCCGATGCGTTGAATCAACCGCACACGGGGATCTTGGCAGGCGATCGCACGCACGCGCGCCGCGGTTCCGTCTGGCGAATCGTCGTCGACGAAGATCAGCTCCCAGTTCAGCCCACGCAGCACCGACTGCAGACGATCGACCAGGACGGGAACATTCTCTACCTCGTTAAAGGTCGGAATCACAACGGCGACGATGGGGGTTTGGCAGTCAGTCAAGGAGGTCAGGTCCGGCAGTTGTATCAGGGCAGGAGCCTCAGTCAGGGCCCCACTATACCGGCTCGATACAGACCCCGTGTTGGGACAGTCTCAGTGTCAGCTTCAACCGCAGCGGCATCCACCGCGAGCAACAGCCCATAAAGTCGCCTTGCCATGGACAAAAAAGAATCGCTGAGCGAAACCCTGTGAATTCTGCTAGTTTAACGACTCGCATACGCACTGAAAAAATTATAGCTTAAATAACAAAAGCTTGGGAATTCCTTAACGCTTGCCTGCCGCATCCGCGTTATTCGCAATGTCCCATTTCTGCATACTGAGGAGGCCAACGCATGATCAAGCCAATCGGTTCTGACGAGCTCCAACCGCGGTTCGTCTACGACGCCGAACGCCACCATCAGCTCGCCCACGAGGCAGAATCGCTGCCCTCTGTGATGATCAGCTCTCAGGCTGCCGGCAATGCCGTGATGATGGGTGCCGGCTACTTCAGCCCCCTCGAGGGCTTCATGAATCTGGCCGACGCGATCAGTGTGGCCGAGTCGATGAAGACCACTGACGGCCGCTTCTTCCCGGTCCCTGTGCTCTGCCTCCTTGAGTCCGCGGACGCTATTCGAGGCGCCGAGCGGATTGCGCTGCGCGACCCGAACGTCGAGGGCAACCCGGTGCTGGCGGTGATGGAGGTCAAGGCGATCGAGACCATCTCCGACGAGCAGATGGCACGGATGACGGAGAAGGTCTATCGAACCAACGACCCTGAGCATCCCGGGGTGAAGACCTTCCACAGCCAGGGGCGAACGGCGATCTCGGGGCCGATCCATGTCTTGAGCTTTTCCTACTTTCAAAACGACTTC
Organism: Lamprobacter modestohalophilus; assembly: GCF_016583905.1. Classification (GTDB taxonomy): domain Bacteria; phylum Pseudomonadota; class Gammaproteobacteria; order Chromatiales; family Chromatiaceae; genus Lamprobacter; species Lamprobacter modestohalophilus. Next base: position 37,195 of record NZ_NRRY01000018.1, read on the forward strand.
CCGGATACCTTTCGCACAGCGGTCGAGATCCGTCACCAGATCCAGGAGCACGGCTGGAAGAAGACCGTTGCCTTCCAGACGCGCAATCCGATGCATCGCGCCCACGAAGAGTTGTGCAAGATGGCGATGGAGGCGGTTGACGGTGACGGCATCGTGATCCACATGCTACTTGGCCAGCTCAAGCCCGGCGACATCCCGGCTCCGGTGCGCGACGCCGCGATTCGCAAGATGGCCGAACTCTACTTCCCGCCAAACACCGTCATGATCACCGGCTACGGCTTCGACATGCTCTACGCGGGTCCGCGTGAGGCCGTGCTACATGCCTATTTCCGACAAAACATGGGCGCAACGCACTTTATCATCGGCCGCGATCACGCAGGGGTCGGGGATTACTACGGGGCCTTCGATGCCCAGACCATCTTCGATGAGGAGGTGCCGGAGGGGGCGCTCGATATCGAGGTGTTCCGCGCCGATCACACCGCCTATTCGAAGAAGCTCAACCGAGTGGTGATGATGCGCGACGCCCCAGACCATACTAAGGAAGACTTCATCTTGTTGTCAGGGACGAAGGTCAGGGAGATGCTGGGTCGCGGTGAAGCACCGCCACCCGAGTTCTCGCGGCCCGAAGTTGCGCAGATCTTGATGGACTATTACCAGTCGATCAGCTAGATCCGCTAACGTAATCCGCTAACGTCAACAGCTGGTCGCCACCCCGGACGATCAAGTGCTGACTTCAGGTTAAAGCGGCCGCCTTCGAATAGGAGGCGGCCAGTGTCACAGATACAGGATGCCGTCCCTGCGGTCTAGAAGCGAAACCTGCTCCCCCGATGCACCTCGCAGCCGCGCTTCGGCGCGAATGGCATTGACGATCCTTTGATCCACGATCTCCGGGTAGAGCGGAAAGAATCGCTCAACCTCTAAGGCATAGGGTCTTGCCGCGAGTTCGAGGCGCCGCCGTTCTTCGCACTGTAATCCATGCAACATCAACAGACGCGACGATTGCCTCATCAGATAGCGCTGGCATAGCTGGTGCTGCTCCTCATCCACCCAGTCCTCTCTCAGCAAGAACACGGGAAACTGGTCGGGCTCACTCGATCGCCGCTGGAACCAGCAAGCACGCGGCTTAGAGCCGGCCCTGGCGGCAACGAGACGCTCAACCCGGTAATTGACTGGCGCCTCGCCTCGAGCTTGCTCATCTTGAGTCTTGGCGATGGGCATGACCGCCGCTGGTAGCGCAGGCCACTCCGGCCGAGACGGAAACAACGCCATGTAATCGGCTTCTGTGCAAGAAAAGATCAGAGCCAAAGGGGACTCATCGTCAGCATCAAGCAGCCAATACTCATAGTGATCTGCCGATGGGAACGGCAAATGGGCTGTTGTCAGGAAAGCCGCAAGCTCGATGATCCGTTCATCGATGTTTTCATACAGCGAAGACGTTTGTCCCGCTATCGCCCCTAACTCATCGCTGCCGATACTGGCAACTCGCGTAAAGGCCCCCTTCGTTTTGAGCCCAGCCGCGCCCTCCCTGATTTTAGCGGCACGCAGAAAGTGAATCTCCCAACGTAATCCATCCATCGTGATCGCTCTGGCACGGTCAGACTCTGCGATCTGAACCTGCCCGGAGTAAGGCGGGAGAAGTCGTTGGGAGAAGGCTTTCATCATCGCGAATCACCAACCGCTAGGGTCATCAGATAACAAGATACCCAAATAAGGCGCATAGGTTAATACCGCGCCCTGAGCAACGCCTAGCGCCGAAAACGCATGCACGACGCGGTCGAGATGAGAGGCATTTTGCGGGTCCGCTCTAAGTGCTTCTAAAGCCGACATCAAAGAGCCAATCTCCGCACCATCAAGATACGTCGCCAGCATACGAATGGCACCATCGACCTTCTCGGCGTCGACCTCATGCCTCGCCGTTGCAGCCTCATCGGCATTCGATACCTCGAAGTCTGGTGCTTCCTCATCAGGATTCCCAACAAGCGTCTGCAGGTTGACAGCCGGCTTCAGACCGGCAAAGGCGTTGTATTCATCCTTTGCTCTTTGTTTGAGGCTACTCACGAAATCATTGAACTGAGCGGTGTTGGGCCGTCCCGAATAGAGTGATATGAGGGTTTCGCCATTCACGCGACTGGTGAACTCTAGACGAGACTTCTTGATCACAGGCTCGGGATTCAGCACCGTTAGCATCACCGTGAGCTTTTCCTCACTCCAGGGTGACTTGATGCAAACCCTGACTTCGTCACCAACGATGTCCAGCTCTTGGGTGACCAGAAAAAGATGTTTTTGTATAAGTCGCGTTAGCATAGTGAACGATCCTGAGAGAATCTTAGCCAGACAGGAGCCGTATCCACCTGCTGACCGAGGGTCTATAAAAGACAGCATACCGGTAAGCCAGTCAGTCAGGCATCTTCTTAACCTGTCAGCTCTGATCATGTACATATCAAAAGCGAACGCTCTTGATTCTGTTCCGCGACTGTGTCGCGCGACAGGAAGGCCATCCCGCCGATGCTGTTCGGTCATTTTGCCACCCGAAGCCAGCGCCAGACAAATCCTAAGCACCTGTATATATTAGATTTTATCTCAACTCAGGAAGTTTTATATGACCCAAAAAAAGATTGACTTGTATGCCGATAGAGGATCATCCACGATGTCTCGTTCGGAAACCCGGAACAGAGGAAACCGACGTCGATGTTCACCACGAATCCCTTTGCTGAAGTAACCTTCATTCCGACTGCAATCATGCAGGGCTACATCATTCTGATGGTCCTGCTGGTCGCCGGCGGAACGGTCGTAGACATGGTGCTCAAGAAGAACGCCAAGTACTTTTTCGAGAACGCCCGCAAGGCGAAGACACAAGCTAAACGCAGCGTGAGCGGGGCCGAGAAAACATCTCTCGCCGTTCAAACGCTGGCCAAAGAGGTTCTGACCTCTGGCGAATTTGCCAACCCCCAGCGCAGGCTCTCCCACCTGTTCACGATGTACGGGTTCATCCTGTTCATTGTGACCACGGCGATCCTCATCTTTGGGTACCCGACTCCAGCCGATCAAGCACCGGCGATCTTGCCGCTGTTGTGGCATTTAGGCGCCCTGATGCTCTGTTTCGGCGGTTACTGGTTCTGGTTCCGTATCCGTGTCGACGTCTCCGCCGAAGGCAATCCTTGGTATCGGATCGTGCGGGCGGACATGTTCATTCTGTCCTTACTCGCGATGGCAACATTCGGGTTGATTTGGTCAGTCTTACAGGCTGGCGGCGCCGGTGGGCTTAGCACCTTCTTCTTCGTCTTGTTCATCGCCGCGACCACCTTCCTGTTCGGCACTGTGTACTGGTCCAAATTCGCGCACATGTTCTTCAAACCGGCTGCCGCGTACCAGAAGCGCGTGATCAAGGCAGATGGGTCAAGGGAAAATTTACCTGAAATTCCCGAGCTTACTGACCCTGCGGTCAAAGAAATGTACCCGGATATTCCAGAGTACATGGGAGACAAACCGCCGTACATGGGACTTGGCATCAATCGGGAAGCGCCGAGTCACTACTGATCAGGCACTCGCCGACGAACAACCACTAGGGGTAATAGAATGCCAACTTTTGTCTATATGACGCGTTGCGACGGCTGCGGAAACTGCGTCGACATCTGCCCGTCCGACATCATGCACATCGATAAGACAACGCGACGTGCTTACAATATCGAGCCGAACATGTGCTGGGAGTGTTACTCCTGTGTTAAGGCTTGCCCACATCAGGCGATTGACGTACGCGGCTATGCCGACTTTGCTCCACTTGGCCACTCCGTGCGAGTGCTTCGTGATGAAGAAAAAGGTGTCATTGCTTGGCGAATCAAGTTCCGCAATGGCAAAAAGGACATGAATTTGCTGGCGCCGATCACAACCAAGCCTTGGGGCAAGCATATCCCCAAGCTCGCCGACGAGCCCGCGCCGAGCGACGATGTGCGTGACAGCCAGCTGCTATTCAATGAGCCAAAGTATATCCGCCTCGACGATGGTGGCTTGCATACGCTCAAGTCTAACGGCCTAAAAATGAAAGCAGGAGTGTACTACTGATGGGTCACGAAACAATCGTTGAAGACGGCATTGACGTCCTGGTTGTTGGTGCGGGCCTGGGAGGCACAGGCGCGGCCTTTGAAGCCAGGTACTGGGGCAAAGACAAGAAGATCGTGATTGCCGAGAAGGCCAATATCGACCGCTCTGGCGCCGTCGCTCAGGGTCTCTATGCCATCAACTGCTACATGGGAACCCGGTTTGGAGAGAACAACCCGGAAGATCACGTGCGTTACGCGCGTATCGACCTGATGGGCATGGTTCGCGAAGATCTACTGTTTGATATGGCTCGCCACGTCGACTCGACGGTGCATCAGTTTGAAGAATGGGGCCTGCCCCTGATGCGCAATCCGAAGACCGGCGCTTACCAGCGCGAGGGTCGCTGGCAGATCATGATTCACGGCGAATCCTACAAGCCGATCGTCGCCGAGGCGGCGAAGAAATCGGCCGACAAGGTCTTCAATCGTATCTGCGTCACCCATCTGCTGATGGACGAAGCCCAGGAGAACCGGGTCGCCGGCGCCGTCGGTTTCAACGTCCGGACCGGCAACTACCACGTCTTCAAGTCTAAGACCGTGATCGTTGGCGCAGGTGGCGCGTCGAACATCTTCAAGCCCCGCTCGGTCGGAGAAGGTGCCGGTCGCGTCTGGTACGCGCCTTGGTCATCGGGCTCCGCCTATGGGCTGCTGATCGAAGCCGGCGCCAAGATGACGCAGATGGAGAACCGGATCGTTCTGGCTCGCTTCAAGGATGGTTACGGCCCAGTTGGCGCATACTTCCTGCATCTCAAGACCTATACCCAGAATGGCCTGGGCGAGGAGTACGAATCCAAGTGGTTCCCGGCGCTCCAGGAGATGGTTGGCAAGGAATACCTGGACGTCGAAGCGTCAAGCCTGACGCATCGGCCGATCCCAACCTGTCTGCGTAACCACGCGTTCATCAATGAGGTCAATGCCGGTCGCGGCCCGATCCACATGGTGACCATGGAGGCCTTCCAGGACCCGCATCTCGAAGAGATCGGTTGGCACAACTTCCTCGGTATGACGGTTGGTCAGGCGGTACTCTGGGCAGCAACAGACGTCGACCCGAAGTATGAGAACCCAGAGCTGACGACATCCGAGCCCTACGTTATGGGCTCTCATGCTACCGGTTGCGGTGCCTGGTGCTCCGGCCCTGAAGACGTATCGCCGGATGAGTACTTCTGGGGCTACAACCGGATGACGACAGTCGCCGGCCTGTTTGGGGCCGGTGACGCCGTCGGCGGCACGCCGCATGCCTTCTCTTCGGGCTCCTTCACGGAAGGCCGTCTCGCCGCCAAGGCTGCCTGCAAGTACATCGATGATGGCAAGGCAGAAGGCCTTCGGATCTCCGACGATCAGATCAATCGTCGCAAGCAGGAGATCTTCAAGCCGATGGAGCATTACAAGATCTATCGCAATGAGATCACCGCCGGTTCGGTCAATCCAAACTACATCAACCCGCGTCAGGGACTTGACCGCTTACAGAAGCTGATGGATGAGTACGCTGGTGGTGTCACGGTCAACTACATGACCAACGAAAAGCTGCTCCATATCGGTCTGAAGAAGATCAAGCTGCTTGAAGAAGATCTCGATAAGATCGCGGCGGAAGATATCCATGAGTTGATGCGAGCATGGGAGTTGAAGCATCGTATGCGGACATCCGAGTCCGTGTTGCAGCACACGCTGTTCCGCAAGGAGACGCGTTGGCCCGGCTACTACTACCGCGGTGACGCGATGAAGTTGGACGACGAGAACTGGCATGTGCTGACAGTCTCGCATCGTGATCCGAAGACTGGTGAGTACACCATGGAGAAGGCGCCTTGCTACCACTTGGTGGACGAGGCTGAGCCGGAGGCCGTGGCCGCCTAACCACTCAGCCGGACTCCGGCTGAGATGACCGCGCCCCCGAACTATCGGGGGCGATACCTCTCATTGATCAATAAGATCAACGTTTGATTTGTTGGTCTTTTTTTTCGGGCGAGCAAACGCGCCCGCCGCAACAAGTAGATTCGGACCCGCTGCCGCGTCATCTACTGATTGAGATTCGCCGATGAACATCATTCAAAAAACAGACGATGAGTTGTTGGAGATCGCCATCCCGATGTGGGACGACCTCATTAAATACTCAAATAAGGGGCAGTACGGAAAATTTATCCGCAACTTTTCCTACAATCTGTTGCTCGGACTGAACGAAGTTGAGGTTGGCAAGCAGTTCGCAAAGAGTGAGCTGACCCGGAGCCTATCGCCCGACTACGATGTTCTTGGCTTTATTCGTCGCGGCGAACATGTCAGCTGTTTGTTCAGAGTCCGCAGTACCAAGAAAGAAGGCGAATGGCTCGGGCGCATGGTCCTGGGCTACGAGAAAGGCGAAGTCAAGATCTTTGCTGCATCTGTTTTTTAAATGACTATGCCCGCGATTATTGAAGACAACAAGTACGTCGAGCTGACATACAAGGTCCTCGACAAAAAAACGGGAAGCGTCTTAACCCTGGTCGAATTCCCTGTCGGCTATGTGCATGGCGCCAATGAGGTGTTGTCACCTGCCGTCACCGCCGAACTGGCGGGAAAATCGGTAGGCGACATCATTGAAGTGCCCATCGACTGCAACGAATTGTACGGCCCAAGAGACGAGTCCCTGGTCATTACTGACTATATAGAGAATGTGCCTGAGGAATACCGCGAGGTTGGCACGACCATCACCATGGAGAACGCCAAAGGTGAGACCAAGAGCTTCCTAGTGACTCGGAAAGACGACAAAACCTTAACCATCGATGGCAATAATCCATTGTGCGGTAGAGAAGTGATTTTTCGACTGGAAATCATCACAGTACGGGATGCGACCGACGAGGAGATAGAAGCGGGCGGCAAGATCGATGAAGGCCCCGACCTGGAAGGAACCCTCCGCACACTCCACTGACTCAAGCGTCTCGTCGTCTTCAGGGACAAGTCAGCTGAACCGCTAGGCACACCGCCACAAAGGCGCCAGACTCGACAGACCGCACGACCTTTTAGCCGGACGGGGCCGAATTCTCATTGAAGCGTCAGTCTTTCGGGAGGGGCTGACGTCAGCGATCCGATCCTCCCGTTATCACCCATGAATAGAGGAAGCTTATGAGCGAAGCACCCAAGACCCGACCGAAGGTTCCCGAAGGCAGCGCGCGCTACTTGATCACGCGCCAGAAAAGTGCCAATGACAAAGGCTTTGTTGGCTACGACACGATCTGGGAGTCGTTTCAGAAAGAGAAAAAATACTCGACGCCCAAACGCCCGTAAACGCAGCGGCCGCGCGACAAGACGAGCCGCGCGGCCAAACGCCGTCTATGGATGGACGCTCTATAGCCTCTCTATATAGCCTCTCTATATAGCCTCTCTATATAGCCTCTCTATGGACGCCCAGGAATCCCCATGTGCTCACTCGAGTCGCTGGAGATCAAAGTCCATTGTCTCGAGGTCACCAAAGATCCAAGTCGCAGCAGGAGCGCCGAGCCCGGCCACGGTGCCAGGATTGACAAGCCAAGTCTTGCCACCTTTTACGTTGTCTAAGCAACGAATCTCTGGCTCATGACTGTGTCCACAACACACGAGGTCGTGATCACCGGCACTGGCGAAAGCCTGCCCAATATGCGGATAGTGCGTCATGAAAATGCAGCGTCCCGCCAACTCAAGGTTGGCATCGTTGCCGTAGTAGGAAAGCTGTCCCTCTGAGCGACAGGCCAAACGCGATATCGAGACCGGATCGCCGAGGTTGTTGCCATGGATCACATGGATGGGAAGATTCAGCTTGAGTGACGCCAGCAGCGTGTTTGTTCCAATCAGGTCGCCGCAATGCAGAACGCATTCTGCGCCACGTGTCTTGGCTTCGGCGATCGCGGTCGCAAGCATGGGACCGCGGTCATGGCTATCCGAAACAATGCAGATCTTCATGGAACACACTCAGTTAACGTGGATCTCGCGCGATTCATCTGCCGGGGTGGCGCGGCACCATGAGCCTTGACATGAATCTCACGCAATTCATTGTCCGGCGTGGCACCGCGCCATGCGCGTTAAGAGCTCAGGCTGCAAAAACCTTTAAGATGCCCCGGCCCACCAGATAGTCAATGACCTCACCAGCCAGCGCTTCGGGAGTCTGCTCGCTCGCCTTTAAGGTCAGCTCAGGCGCATCTGGAGCCTCATAGGGGTCGTCGATGCCGGTGAAGTGGCTGATCTCCCCCGCACGCGCCTTCTTATACAGGCCTTTGGGATCACGCTGCTCGCAGACATCGAGCGGCGTATCGACGAAGACCTCGATGAAATCGCCATCGGGCATCGTCGCCCGTACGCGATCACGATCCACACGGTAGGGACTGATGAAGGCCGTCAGCGCGATCGTGCCCGCCTCACAGAACAACTGAGCCACGGCACCGATCCGACGGATGTTCTCCTCTCGATCAACCGCCGAAAAGCCCAAGCCGAAGCGCTCTGCGAACTCGTCGCCATGGGTCTCTTTGAGGATGTTCCGACCAGCGTTAAGACCGTGCCGGACATTGTCACCGTCAAGCACGGCACTCTTCGCCCCGCGGGCTGAAAGCATGTGGTCTAACACATTCGCCAGCGTGCTTTTGCCCGATCCGCTGAGGCCGGTAAACCAGATCACGCACCCACGATGGCCGTGCAACCGCTCACGTTCTTCACGCGTCACTCGATGCTCGTGCCAAGTGATGTTGGTATCGTTCTCCATTGACTCTAGATTCCCGTGACAAGGGGACCGGCCTGCCCGACGCAGCTCCGATCACGAATGGATTAAAAAAGCGCTGTCGCGCGGCATCCGCAAATGAGTCGCGCATCAGTCGACAAGCAGTCTACCAAAAGCGGCACCGAGGGAGGCGCACCGGATCGCACGCCAGCATCGAGCAAGCATGGCGCCAGGTGCCAGGTGCCAGGTGCCAGGTGCCAGGCGCCAGCAAGGCTACTGCACACCTCAGGCTCTGGCAATCACGATCGCTCACCGAGGCTTCTCGATGGGCGCACCCGTCGATCCGCCTTAGGAAGGCGCCGGTTCTCGATTAAGCAGCCCTCCCCATCAATCGCAGCCGACTGCCAGACGCCTTGGTTCAGGAGCGCGACGGGTTCAGGAGCGCGACGATAACCGCGCCTATCGGCACCTGAAGGCGGGCTGAAAGCGTGACTCAGACCACAGTCCAGAGAGAATTCAAGCAACTGTTCTAGACAAACAAGAGCCAGTGAATTAGTATTTGCTTATTCACTAACCAAACGGAGCCTGGCCATGTTGACCAATTGCCGAACGATGCGCGCTGCCGTGCTGCTCTCCGCACTCCTGCTGGCTGCAGGTGTTCTGCTTGGCGTCATCGCCATGATGACACCGCTAACGGTACCGACGAGCCAGCTCGCATTGGTGCTGGTCCTGTCCGCAGCGCTACTTCTAGCCGTGATCTTCCTGGTTGCACTGATCCCTGGTGTTTCTCGGCACATGGACGAATGCCGCCATTAGAATCGCCGTTGGAAGGACCTAGAAAAGGTCCTAGAAGGATCGCCAGAACCTGATGCTTCGCTCGTCGAGAAGACGCCGCGGAGCATCGGGTCTCAACATCGGCAGTCAACCAGCTGCAGTTCCTCAATCAGCGCCCGTTGATGGCTCCAACCCGTCAACATAGCGCTCGCGCGCCGCGCGAGCGCGTTCAAAGATGCTCAGCAACGCATCGGCGTCGGCGGATCGAATGGTGTTTGAGAGTTCGTTCATCTCATCGCCAAAACGGCTCAGCATGCCGCTCAGGGCCTCTGCGTTCGCGAGACAGATATCGCGCCACATCTCTGGACTCGATGACGCGATACGGGTGAAGTCGCGAAAACCACCCGCCGCATAGCGGAAGATTTCATCATTGCTACGCATCCGCGCGAGCGCATCGACCAGCCCGAACGCCAGCATGTGCGGCAGATGGCTGGTCGCGGCAAGCACCTCATCGTGATGCTCGACGCTCATCTCGGTCACCTCAGAGCCCACCTGCTCCCACATCGCCCGCACCCGCGCGACCGCTCCTGGGTCTGTCTCAGGTACGGGCGTCAGGATAACCCGGCGATTCTGGTAAAGGTCAGGAAACGATGAGCCGACGCCACTGCGCTCGGTGCCCGCGATCGGGTGCCCAGGCACCAGCCAGGACGGAACATTCCCGCCAAAGACTCGCCGAGCATCGCTAACAACACTGCCTTTGACGCTGCCGCCATCGGTGACCACAGCGCGCGCTGGGAGCCGCCCCTTGATCTTCGCAAAGACCCCCGCGATCGCCCCCAACGGCACGGCGATGAACACCATATCGGCATCCGCCACCGCATCACCGGGCTCGAGAACGTAATCGTCAATCACGCCGAGCTCGAGCGCGAGCTTAAGGTTCTCCAGCGAGCGACCGCAGCCAATCACCTCCCCGACGGCGTCAGCGGCCCGCAAGGCACGCGCCAAAGACCCGCCGATGAGGCCGACGCCGATCACCGCAAGGCGCTCGATCATCATCCGCTCCGAGGCGTACTCGTTTGCCCGAGCACCCGAGCGAGTGCCGCCAACATCCGATCGTTCTCTTCCGCCAGGCCGATACTAATGCGGAGATGCGTCGGCAGACCGTAATTCGCGACCGGGCGACAGATCACGCCCTCCCGCAGCAATGCCTGATCAATAGGACCGACCGGCTGGCCCAGATCAACCGTGACAAAATTACCGACCGACGGAATCGAGTCCAGGCCTAAGGCGTCGAGACCCGCCATCACCCGCGCCCTCTCCTGCTGGTTATGCGCAACCGAGCGCTCAACGTGCTCACGATCACCAAGCGCAGCCACCGCCGCAGCCTGCGCCGGCGCATTGACATTGAACGGGTGCCGAACACGGTTCATCAGCTCAGCGGCATGCGCATGACTGAGGCCATACCCGACCCGCAACGAGGCCAGCCCGTGAATCTTGGCAAAGGTGCGCGTGACGATCAGATTCGGAAAGTCGTCGAGCCAACCGGTGGTGTCCGGATAATCAGCCTCATCGACATACTCGAAATACGCCTCATCCACCACCACCATGCAGTGCTCTGGAAGCGCAGACAAGAAGGCCCGCAACGGCTCGGCCGCGATCCATGTCCCTGTCGGATTGTTCGGATTGGCGATCCAGACCACGCCCGTGCGTTCATTGACCAGTGCGGCCATCGCCTCGAGGTCATGTCCGAAGTCGCGCGCCGGCGCGACGCGCGCCAGAGCGCCGGCTGCCATGGTTGCGATCGGATAGACGGCAAAGGCATGCTCGGAAAACACCGACTCCAGCCCAGGATGCAGGAACACGCGGGCGACCAGATCGAGCACATCGTTAGAGCCATTGCCAATCGTCACCTGCTCAGGCTCAACGCCATGATGCGCCGCGATCGCCCGGCGCAACGCAAAACCTCCGCCATCCGGATAGCGCCCCAGCTCAGCCGCAGCCGCCGCATAGGCAGCGCGTGCCGCTTCACCACAACCGAGCGGATTCTCGTTCGACGCCAGCTTCACCGACCCGGTGATACCCAACTCCCGCTCGAGCTCGGTGATTGGCTTCCCCGGCACATAAGGTGTCAGCCCCGCGATCTGCGGTGCGGCCTTCGACAGATGTCGGTTTGGCTGTTCGCTCATCATGCACTCCCACTCGATTGGCAGCCGGCTCTCGGCTGCTCATGGCTGCCCGTTCGCCGTTGGCTTCGTTCGCTTCGTTGGCCCAGGCCAGCACGCGCCAGCATGCGCATCCACGGAGGTCAGCGCATCCTAGAGCACGGCCTCCGGATAGGAGCCAAGCACTTTGCACAAGTTCGCAGCGCCCTTCAGCTCAACGAGCGCTGCCTCAACCTCGGGCGACTGCCGGTGCCCGCAGACATCGACAAAAAAGACGTAATCCCACACACCCTGGCGAGAGGGCCGGGATTCGATTCGGGTCATGCTCAGGCCCTGTTTCGCAAACGGGGTCAACAACCGATGCAAGCCACCCGCCTCGTTCCTGCACGACAACAGCATGCTGGTTTTATCATGCCCGCTTGGCGGCGAATCCTCGGAGCCGATGACCAAGAATCGGGTGGTATTGCCGGGCTCGTCCTCGATGCGCTGCGCCAATACCCTCAGCGCATAGAGTTCGGCAGCGGCCTCACTCGCCACCGCCGCAGCGTCCTCTGCCGCCGCCGCGCGCTTTGCCGCATCGGCATTGGTCCCAACCGCGACGCGCTCCGCATTCGGCAGATAGCGATCGAGCCAGCCGCGACATTGAGCCAGCGATTGCTGATGCGAGTAGACCCGCCGAACCGCACCCAGATCCTTCGCGTTCGATAGCAAATGGTGATGGATGCGCAGCGTCACCTCACCGGCGATCAGCAGCGGCGAACGCATGAACATGTCGAGCGTGTGGTTGACGACCCCTTCGGTCGAGTTCTCGACCGGCACCACACCATAGTCACAGGCGCCCGCCTCCACCTCGCGAAAAATGTCGCTGATCGCACCGAACGGCTGGGCATGGACCGAGTGGCCGAAATGCTTCAGCGCCGCGGCCTGAGTGAAGGTGCCCTGCGGCCCCAAATAGCCCACCTTCAGTGGCTTCTCGAGCGCCAGACAGGCCGACATGATCTCGCGGAAGAGCCGCGCGACCTCTTCACCGTCGAGCGGGCCGGGATTCTCGGCCTTGATCCGTCGCAAGATCTCGGCTTCGCGCTCCGGCCGGTAGTATTTGACCGATTCGCCGTGGGCATCCTTGATCTTGGCCACAGCTTGGGCGCAGGCGGCGCGCTCGGAGATCAACCGCAACAGATCGGCATCGATGGCGTTGATCCGCTCGCGTACCTGTTGGAGCTGATCGTCGCTGGTCATGAGTCCCGGGAACGCCTGTTGATCACAGAAACCTCCACTCGACCACCTTGGGTCAACATCGTCTCAGGCTTGGACGGCATCAGGCAGACAACGCACTGACAACACACCGTCGATACCGGCGATGCGCTGCACCGTCTGCTCCTGACAGGGCTTGTCGATATCGATCAGCGTCACCGCCAGATCGTCTCGCGAGCGGTTCAGCATATCGATGATATTCAAGCCATCCTCGGCGAGATCGGTTGAGATCTGCCCGAGCATGTTCGGCACGTTGCGATTGACCACCACCATCCGATGCCCACCGTTGCGCGGTAGATGGATCTCAGGGAAGTTGACCGAATTGCTGACGTTGCCATCCTCAAGATAGGCGCGGACCTGATCCGCCACCATCACCGCGCAATTCTCCTCCGCCTCGCAGGTCGAGGCGCCCAAGTGCGGGAGGGTGACCACGCGCGGATGCGTCTTCAGCAGATTACTGGGGAAGTCGCAGACATAGGCGTAGAGCTTGCCGGCATCGAGCGCGGTGACTGCCGCATCGTCATCGATGATGCCATCACGGGAGAAGTTGAGCAGGACCGCCCCATCGCGCATGCTCTGGATGCGCTCGGCATTGATCATATGCCGGGTCTTGTCGGTCAATGGCACATGGAAGCTCATGAAATCGGAGCGCGAGACCAGATCATCGATCGACAGCGCGCGCTCGACGTCGGCCTCCAGTTTCCAGGCACTGCGCACGGTGATGCTGGGATCAAAGCCGATCACCTTCATGCCGAGCGCCCGTGCGGCATTGGCGACCAAGACGCCAATCGCACCCAGTCCGATCACGCCCAAGGTCCGGCCCGGCAGCTCGAAGCCGACGAACTGCTTCTTTCCGGCCTCGACCGCCTTGCCGATCGCAGCATCATCGCCCTCGAGTTCGCGGGCAAACTGCCAGCCCTGAGCAATATTGCGCGCCGCCAGCAGCATGCCGGCCAGCACCAGCTCCTTGACCGCATTGGCATTGGCGCCCGGGGCGTTGAACACCGCGATGCCGCGCTCGGTCATCGCCGGCACCGGGATGTTGTTCACGCCCGCACCAGCGCGGCCGATCGCCTTCAGACTCGCGGGCACCGGTAGATCGTGCATCTTTGCCGAACGCACCAGGATCGCATCTGGATGGCTGAGTTCAGATGCAACCTCGAACTGCTCGCGCGGCAGCCGATTGAGGCCCGCCACCGAGATGTTGTTCAGTGTCTGGATCTTGTACACCCCATTCACCCCTTGGTCCGCTCGAACTCAGCCATGAAGGCGATCAGCGCATCGACACCGGCCTCTGGCATCGCATTGTAGATGCTTGCGCGCATGCCGCCGACCGAGCGATGGCCCTTCAGCGTCAGCATCCCGGCCGCCTTGGCCCCGGCGAGGAAGTCGGCATCCAGCTCAGGATCGGCGAGCGTGAAGGGCACATTCATCCAGGAGCGCGACGCCGGCTCGACCGGATTGGCGTAGAAGCTGGAGCCGTCGATCGCAGCATAGAGCTTCTCGGCCTTACGCCGATTGATCTCGCCCATGCCCTCAAGCCCACCGAGATCCTTCAACCATTTGAACACCAGACCGGCCAGATACCAGGCATAGGTCGGCGGCGTGTTGTACATCGAGCCGCTGTCGGCGTGAACACGATAGTCGAACATGGTCGGGGTGCCGCTCAGCGGCTCGCCGATCAAGTCGTCGCGGACGATCAGGATGGTCAGCCCAGCCGGGCCGATGTTCTTCTGCGCACCGGCGTAGATCAACCCGTAGCGCGAGACATCGATCGGCCGCGACAGCAGCGTTGATGACATATCGGCCACCAGTGGCGCCGAGGACTCGGGAATGTAAGGAAACTCGACGCCCTCGATGGTCTCGTTTGGCGTGTAATGAAGGTAGGCCGCATCCTCAGACAGCGCCAGCTCCGACTGCGCCGGCGCGCGCACGAAATGCTCGGGCTGCGTGCTGGCCGCGACATGCACGGCGCAGAACCGATGCGCCTCGGCGATCGCCTTCTTCGACCAGCTGCCGGTATTGAGATAATCGGCCTTGCCAACGCGCCCGGATAGGTTCATCGGCACCATCGCGAACTGGCTCGAGGCGCCGCCCTGCAGGAACAGCACCCGATAGCCTTCGGGAATCGCGAGCAGTTCGCGCAGGTCTTGCTCGGCCTGCTCGGCAATGCTCATGAACTCCTTGCCGCGGTGGCTCATCTCGGCCACGCACATGCCGCTGCCGTTCCAGTCCAGCATCTCTTCCTGGGCTTGGCTGAGCACTGGCTCTGGCAGCATCGCCGGGCCGGCGCTGAAGTTATAGGGTCGAGACATCAGCGGTACCTTCTTCTGGGGTCAATCAGTTGGATTCGGGCAGTTGGATTCGCGCAATTGGATTCAGGCAGTTGGATTCGGGCGCGCATTAGTCGAGATCAGCGTCGTTGCCAGCGCCATTACCAGCCGGATCATCGCCGGTCGAATCGTCGCCAGGCAAACCCTCATCGCTGAGATCGCTGTCCTCATCATCGCCATTCAACGCGATGATGCGCTCGAGACCAGCGAGGCGCTGATTGTCGCCGAGATTGATCAGCTTCACACCCCAGGTGTTACGACTGAGGATCGAGATATCGTCGACGCCGGTGCGCACCAGGGTACCGGCCTCGGTAATCAGCATGATCTCATCGCCGGGCCGCACCAGCACCGCCCCGACCTGCTCGGCATTGCGCTCGCCGATCCGCATCGAGATCACCCCCTTGGTGCCACGGCCCTTGGTCGGGAACTCCTCGATCGGCGTGCGCTTACCTTGGCCATTAGCGCCGACGGTGAGGACCGTACCAGGCTCAGCCACCAGCAGCGAGATCACGCGCTGACCCTCGCCGAGCGAGATGCCGCGAACGCCATGCGCCGTGCGCCCCATCGAGCGCACCTCGGATTCATTGAAGCGCACCGCCTTACCGGCCGAGCTGAACAGCATCATATCCTGACGACCGTCGGTCACCGCAACGCCGATCAGATACTCGTCCTCGTGCAGGTCGATGGCGATGATGCCGCGTGATAGCGGACGCGAGAAGTCCGATAACGGCGTCTTCTTGACCGTCCCCTTGCTGGTGGCCATGAAGACGAAGCTGCCCTCCTCGTACTCGGGCACCGGCAGCGTGGCATTGATGCGCTCTTCCTTTTCCAGCGGCAGCAGATTGACGATCGGCCGCCCGCGGCCACCATAGCTCGCCTGCGGCAGCTCGTAGACCTTGAGCCAATAGACCTTACCGTGACTCGAGAAACAGAGCACGGTGTCGTGCGAGTTGGCGACGAAGAGGCGATCGATGAAGTCCTCGTCCTTCAGATTCGACGCACTGCGACCCTTGCCGCCGCGGCGCTGAGCCTGATACTCGGCAATCGGCTGGGCCTTCACATAGCCGGCATGCGAGAGCGTCACCACCACATCTTCCGGCGCAATCAGGTCCAACAGCGAGATATCGGCCTGGTCCTCGGTGATCTCGGTCCGGCGCTTGTCGGCGTATTGATCGCGAATCGCGGTCAGCTCATCGCGAATCACCTGCATCAGCCGGTCCGGATCGCGCAGGATCGATAGCAGCTCGGCGATGGTCTCGAGGATGGCCTCGAATTCCTTGATAATCTTGTCTTGCTCGAGCCCGGTCAGGCGCTGCAGCTGCAGGTCGAGGATCGCCCGCGCTTGGCGCTCACTGAGCCGATACAGACCATCCTCACGCAGGCCAAAACCGGCGTCGAGATCATCCGGCCGGGTCTCATCCGCACCGGCGCGCTCGAGCATCCCGGCCACCTCGCCAGCGGCCCAATCGCGCGCCATCAGCCCTTCGCGGGCATCGGCCGGGCTGGCCGAGGCCTTGATCAGCGCGATCACCTCGTCGATGTTGGCGAGCGCGACCGTATAGCCTTCTAACAGATGGGCACGGTCGCGCGCCTTGCGCAGCTCGTAGATGGTGCGGCGGGTGACGACATCGCGCCGATGGCGCAGGAAGTACTCAAGCATCTGCTTGAGATTCAGCGTGCGCGGCTGGCCATCGACCAAGGCGACCATATTGATGCCGAACACGGTCTGCATGTTCGTGTGCTGATAGAGGTTATTCAGCACCACGTCCGGGTAATGATCGCGCTTGATCTCGATCACGACCCGCATGCCGTCCTTATCCGACTCGTCGCGCAGCTCGGCGATGCCCTCGAGCTTCTTCTCGCGCACCAGTTCGGCCATCTTCTCGAGCATGCGCGCCTTGTTGACCTGATACGGCAGCTCGGTGATGACGATGGCCTCGCGCTTGCTGCGCGACTCGGTCTCCTGATGGGTGCGCGCACGCAGCCGGATGCGACCACGGCCAGTGCGATAGGCCTCGCGGATGCCACGGATGCCGTTGATGCTCGCGGCGGTCGGGAAATCCGGACCGGGCACGATCTCCATCAGGCGCTCGATCGTCACCAGCGGATCTTCGATGATCGCCAGGCAGGCGTCGATGATCTCGCCGAGGTTGTGCGGCGGGATGTTGGTGGCCATACCGACCGCGATGCCGGAGGAGCCGTTGACCAGCAGGTTCGGGAAACGCGCCGGCAGGACCGTCGGCTCCTGCTCGGATTCGTCGTAGTTGGGGATGAAATCGACCGTCTCCTTATCGAGATCATCGAGCAGCGCGTGCGCGATGCGCGCCATGCGCACCTCGGTATAGCGCATCGCCGCCGGCGAGTCGCCATCGACCGAGCCGAAGTTGCCCTGGCCGTCGACCAGCATATAGCGCATCGAGAACGGCTGCGCCATGCGCACGATGGTGTCGTAGACCGCGGTATCGCCATGCGGATGGTACTTACCGATGACGTCACCGACGACACGGGCCGACTTCTTGTACGGCTTGTTCCAATCGTTACCGAGCACGTTCATCGCGAACAGCACGCGTCGATGCACCGGCTTGAGGCCGTCACGCACGTCCGGCAGCGCACGCCCGACGATCACGCTCATCGCGTAGTCGAGGTAAGACTGGCGCATCTCGTCTTCGAGATTGACCGGCAAGACTTCTTTCGCGAAATCGACCATCGCTCTTTATAGACTTCCTAAAACGGGGGTGTGTTGCGCCTGGTGGGGAGCAGTCGGGCGGCCCCGGCAACCGGGCAAAACGCGAGAGAATGAAGTCGTGATCGAATCCACCGAGGCCGGGCAAACAAACTAGGCAAACAAACTAGGCGACCTAACTAGGTAACCAAACTAGGCACAGCGGTAACACGACGCTCTATCGCAAGCGATAAAAGCCCGTCATCATACCACTTGAAGCCATCCAATATCGCGCCGGGAGCGGCTACTGCCGAAAAAGCGCGCCTGGTCTGCGCTATCCTCGCAGCACCAAATCAACTGGCCACTCAATCTCTTGCCGCTGTATCAGCCCAGCCTAGCGCCAGGCGCTCGCTGTTATGGCCGCTCGACCTGATTGCCGGACAACACTGACCCAAAAGCCCAGCTTCCACCGGATCTTCGCATCCGCGAATCAGGGTGCATGGCTATAACCCGGACGGAAAACAACAGCGTCGTGTTGGCCAACCATCCCTCAGTGCCATCAGACCGCCGCAAGAACCGGCTAAGTCCGCTCAGACTCGGCGTGCAGTGCATCGTGGATCTGGCGCGCCAGCTCTCGGCTGATACCATCAACGCGGGCGATATCATCCGGCGCCGCACGTGCCAGCCCGCGCAGCCCGCCGAAGGCGCGCAGCAGATTTTGCCGGCGCTTCGGGCCGATGCCGGGGATACCCTCGAGCGTGGATGTCCTGCGCGCCTTATCACGCCGCTGCCGGTGCCCAGTGATCGCGAAGCGGTGCGCTTCATCACGGATCTGCTGCACCAGATGTAGAGCGGGCGATTCAGCGCCGGCAATGATCGCCGCATCGCCATCGGCCAAACCCTCCGCGAGCCACAGCTGCTCGGCTCCCGCCTTGCGATCTGGTCCCTTGGAGACACCAACCAACTTGACCCCATCGATCCCCAGCTCGTCGAGCACAGGCATGACCGCACTGAGCTGACCTTTGCCGCCGTCGATGAATAGCAGATCCGGCAGGGGAACCTCGCCGGCCTGAACCCGGCGGTAACGGCGCAGCAGCGCCTGCTCCATCGCCGCATAGTCGTCGCCGGGGGTGATGCCGTCGATGTTGAAGCGTCGATAGTCGGACTTGCGCGGCCCTTGGTCGTCGAACACGACGCAGGAGGCCACCGTCAGCTCGCCGCGGGTGTGACTGATATCGAAACATTCCATGCGCTGTGGAAGCGCATCAAGACCGAGCAGATCGCGCAGCGCCTCCAGTCGGCGCGCGTAGCCAGCCCGGCTGCCGAGGCGCGTCTTCAGCGCCAAGGCAGCATTGTTGACCGCCATCTCGACCCAGCGCGCACGCTCGGCACGCAGTCGATGCTTCAGCGCCACGCGCCGACCGGCACGCTCGCTCAGCGCCGCGGTCAAGAACTCGGCCTCATCCGGCTCGGCATTCAACAGCACCTCTGGCGGGATCTCCTTATCGACGTAGAACTGAGCCAAAAAGGCCGAGAGCACGGTCGCTTGATCGGCATCGGCGGGCACCTGCGGGAAGAACGCCTTGTTGCCGAGGTTGCGTCCACCACGAATGAAAAAGACTTGGACGCAGACCGTCCCGGCCTCCTCCACCGCCGCGATGATGTCGACGTCCCCGCCATCGGCGGTGACGTATTGGCGTTGCTGGATGCGCTGTAAGGTCGCGATCTGATCGCGCAGCGTCGCCGCACGCTCGAACTCGAGCGCCTCCGCAGCCTGCTCCATACGCTGGCCGAGTTCAGCGATGACCTCGTCGGTACGCCCCTCCAAGAACTTGATGCTGTCCTGGACATCGAGTGCGTAGTCCTCGGCGCGCACCAGTCCGACACAGGGACCGGTGCAGCGCTTGATCTGATACTGCAGGCAAGGCCGCGTCCGGCTGCGATAGAAGCTATCGCGGCACTGCCGCACCGGGAACAGCTTCTGCAGCAGCTGTAGCGTCTCGCGCACCGCCCAAGCACTCGGATAGGGACCAAAGTAGCGGCCCGAGCCCTTGCGCGCACCACGATAGAACGACAGCCGCGGAAACTCGTCTTGGGTGCTCAGATAGATGAACGGGTAGCTCTTGTCGTCGCGCAGGAGCACGTTGTAGCGCGGCTGATGCGTCTTGATCAGATCGCTCTCGAGCAGCAGCGCCTCACCCTCGGTACGGGTCACGGTCACCTGAATGTCGGCGATCTGCGCCACCATCACCTGCAGCCGCCGATTCAGTGCGCGGCCGAAATAACTGCTGACGCGGCGCGTCAGGTTTTTCGCCTTGCCGACATAGAGCACAGTGCCAGCCTCATCGAGCATGCGGTAGACGCCCGGATCAGCCGGGATCTGCGAGACTGCGGTGCGATGATCGAAGGACGACATAAGGGACGCGATCGAGATGACTGAGCGGGGCCGCTAAGCGCGCATGCGCGGCAGATGGGGATTATAGCGAGGCGCACTCACTCCATAGCGCGTCGCCAACGCAGACGACGAAGCGCGGGGTTCACGATCGCCGAAAGCTGGTCCTGCCAGAGAGGCTACCGTATCCTGCCGCAATGCATGTTCCAAACTACCAAGGCGGCAGCATCGTCAACCTGATGCAGTCGCTGATCGAAGCGCGCGGCCATCGGCCTGACGATGCAGAGCCCTATCCCGAGGCGCCGTTGCTGCCCGCGGCCGAGATCCGCAAGGCGCGTCACGTCCTGCTACTGGTCATTGATGGCCTCGGCGACGATTGGCTGCGACGGCACTCACCCGATGGACCTTTAGCGCGGCATCGGCTCGGCTCGCTGACATCGGTATTCCCACCCACCACCGCATCGGCGATCACCACCTATCTCACGGGTGATGCGCCGCAGCAGCACGCGATGACCGGCTGGCACATGTGGCTGGCGGAGCTTGGCTGCGTGCTCGCAGTACTTCCAGGCAAGCCAAGATATGGCGGCAGCGGCTATCAACAAGCCGGCATCGACGTTCAGCAGCTCTATCGCCACCGCTCGCTGTTCGCTTACCTGGACACCGCTTCTGCCGTCATCTCACCGCGCGCGATCGCCCGCTCGGAGTACAATTTGGCGCACCTCGGGCCGGCTCGGCTGTTTCCATATAAGGGCTTGTCCGGGATGTTCAGCGTCATTGCGAAGACCGTCAAGCGAGCGCGCGACCCAACCACCCTCTACGCCTATTGGCCCGGACTCGATAGCCTTGGCCACGAACAGGGCATCGAGAGCCCGCAGGCGCTTGCCCATCTCGACGCGATCGAACAGGGCCTGAGTCTGCTCATGAAGCGTCTCGCCGGCACCGACACCTTGGTGCTGATCTGCGCCGACCACGGACAGCTCGATACCGAGCCAGCGCGGATCACCGAGCTCAGCAGCATTCCAGCGCTTGCTGACTGCCTGCGTATCCCACTCTGTGGCGAGCCACGCGCCGCCTACTGCTATGTCCGTCTCGATCAGGGCGCGCGCTTCGAACGCCTCTGTGTGGATCATCTCGGCCAGGACTTCGAGCTGTTCCGTAGCACCGATCTGATCGACCAGGGGCTGTTCGGGCTCGGGAAGCCGCACCCTGACCTGCAAGAGCGGGTTGGCGACTACTGCCTAATCGCGCGCGACCGGGCCGTTCTTCACCAAACACTCATCGGCGAAAAGCCATTCCAGCAGATCGGCGTGCATGGCGGCCTCAGCTCGGCCGAGCTGATGGTGCCCCTGTGCCGCTTCGACGCCTGAGCGCTATACTCTCGCTCCCGCGCACCACGACCCGCTGTTGAAGGACCCACTGAATGGACGTCGTCCAGATCGTTCTGCTCGCCGCTGTGCAGGGCTTGACCGAATTTCTCCCCATCTCGAGCTCGGCGCACCTCATCGTGACGCCGATCGTCTTCGGCTATGAGCTTCAGAGCCTTGCCTTCGATGTCGCCGTGCACCTTGGGACATTGGCCGCGGTGATGCTGTACTTTCGCCATGAGCTAGCGACGATGACGCTTGCCGTCGGCGGCGCTATCCGCACAGGCTCGCTTGCCGATCGCAACGCCCACCTGGGATGGATGATCCTGATCGCGACCTTGCCGATCCTGGTGCTCGGTTTCCCACTGAAGACACTGCTCGAGGTTATCCGCGAAGACGAACACCTCGTGCAGGTCGTCATCGCCAGTACAACCATCGGCTTCGGCCTGTTGCTCTGGCAAGCCGACCGTCTTGGCAAGCGCAGGCGAGACGAATACAAGCTGGGCTGGCGCAGCGCACTCCTGATTGGACTCTTCCAAGCGATAGCGATCATTCCCGGCACCTCGCGCTCAGGTATCACCATGACCGCAGGTCTGTTCCTTGGGTTGACTCGGGAGGCGGCGTCGCGCTTCTCGTTCTTGCTCTCGATACCCACCATCCTGATCGCGGGACTGCTAGAGACCAAGGAGCTCATCGAATCACCAGACCCGGTCGCTTGGGGCCAGCTGTGGCTTGGAGCCGCACTCTCGTTCGCCATCGCCTATCTAACGATCCATTTCTTCTTGCGCTTCATCGAGCGCATCAGCATGTTCCCGTTTGTGGCCTATCGCCTCATACTGGGTCTGCTGATTTTTTGGGTCGTCCTACTTTGAGAGATCGCCGCTATCGCCGACCTGTTTCATAGCGGCCGCATCATCGATATCATCATCTTGCTGGTGATACTCGAGACCGCGGCCTTGCTGGCCTATCGTCGCATCACTGGTCGAGGTCCGAGGCCGCAAGCACTATTGCCAACGCTCGCCTCTGGCCTGCTGTTGATGCTTGCGCTGCGCGCCGCCATCGCCGACCTCCGCTGGGAGTTCATCGCTTTGCCGCTGACCATAGCCTTGGTCACGCACCTCGTTGACATCGCTCAACGCTGGCGCGGGCAATAAGCACAGACCGATGCCCACAAAAAAAGGCAGCTCCCGCTGCCTTTTCTCGCTGCGCGAAACCCGGCAGGACGCCGGGTCCGCACAGCGGCTCGAACGTTGCTCGCCCGAGTCAGACGACAGACATGACCTGCGAGATCATGGCCGCTGCATCGCTAACGGCGGGGCCACCCAACCAGTTGAAGTCAGCGCTGCTGAGCAGGATAAAGTGAATTAGCAGGGCTAACACGAACAAGAATCCAAACAGCGCTACCAAGGCGCGACGTGGATCAAAGATCTGCCAAATTTTGTGCATGGGCATTCGAGTTCTCCTGAAGTAATTGCGGGCAACGGCGGCTTCTGCGCTTCGTTCCCGTCAGAAATCTAGCTGGTCTACCCGAGGTTCGGATTACAACCAAGGACGCCAAAACCAAGCCAGCAAATGTGCAAACGCGGCAACACCAACGAATGCGGAAAAGCTAGACATGAAGATGCCGTGAAACTCCTGGGCCTCTTCTTCAGTCAGGCCGGTTAGGCTTGCGTTATCAGCCATGGATTCAACCTCCGGATTTCAATAAAGGCCTCTCGGCCATTGACCGCGATACCCCCGCGGTGGGGTCGCCCTAAGGGCGTTAAGCGACCGAACCCGAGCTCTAAGCCTCGAGATCCGACAACGCGATGGAGGGGTCGAGCACCTCAATCTCAAAGAACAGTCGCCGCTTCTCACTCCGCGACTATCAGTTGATCGTGCGCGTTGGCGGCATCGCCGACATACTACTCGCCGGAGCCTGCAGCGCGTTGTTACCCAACCAATTAAAGGCAGGTGACATCAACAACATGAAGTGAATCACCAACGCCAACGCGAACAAGAAGCTCATAAGCCCGATTAGGCTTCGGCGTGGATCAAAGATCTGCCAAATGCGATGCATCAGTTTTCTCCTTTGGAAAGCCTGGCAGAGATTGGCAGACAGCGACTGTCAAACAAATCCCCACCTCGTTCATGATCGACCCTGTCAATCAGCAACCACTACAGCCAGGGACGCCAAAACCATGCGAGCAGATGCGCAAATGCCGCAACACCGACGAATGCGCTAAAGCTTGACATAAAAATACCGTGAAATTCTTGGGCTTCTGTTTCGGTCAGGCCCGTCAGGCTTTTGTTATCAGCCATGGTAATTACCTCTGTGTCGTTTTCAGGATTGACCTTACGGTCATCGTTTCCACCCAGATGGGCGGGGTGATCCGTCACCCTGGATATTCCTACCGAGTTTGTGGGGCCGGCGGATACTGTAGCGGTGCCGGCGGATAGCGCATCATCGATGGCGGCGGATACTGAAGCCGAGGCGGATACTGTTGAGGCTGCTGCTCGATCGGAGCGTCAGCCGTCGCCTCTGCTGGCTCTTCTTCCGCAGCCGCCTCAGATGCTGGCGCTGGCTGCTCAGCCTTTGCCTGCTCATCGGTCGCTGCAGCCTCTGCTGCTGGTGTAGGCTCAGCTACATCGGGCATTTCAGCCTTAGCTTGTGCCGGTGGTGCGTCTCCTTCAGAGGCCGCAGCCGCTGCCTCTTCCGCTGCCTTCTTCGCCGCGAGGCCACCCTCAGGGATGGGACCTTGCAGGGACGGATAGTCCTTCACCATCGGTGCACCGTAGAGCGGCTTGTAAGCGCCTTGGTGGCACGTGGCGCAATAGACCTTGTACACATCGCCCAACGGACCCTTACGCGAATCAGGAAGAATCTCTGTCAGCGGCACAACATAATCGTTGTTCAGCTCCCTCACGTGGCGGATAGCGTACCAAGCGGTGGTCCGCTGTGGTGGGCTCTGATCCCAAGAGTAGAACGAACGAGAGTTATGGCAGTAGGTGCAATTCACGCCGAGCGCATCGGACATGTGCATCATCAGCCCATAGGTCCATTCCGCCTGCTTGATCGACCGACGGTTCCCCTGCGGAAGCACGGTATCGCCGATGACACGAATGTCGTTGTCTTGCAGCAAGTAAGGCGTGAACGGATCATAGGGCAGCGACGAGTAGGCAACAGACGCGGCAGCAATATTCTGCCCAGTCGGTGCCAATGCGGTCGGCTGACCTGGACCTGGATCGGTCACCCAGACGTATTCCGGCACTGGATTTCCACGATGGCAGGTATAGCAAGTGATACCAGTATCCGCGACATGGTCCTTCCAATTGGCGTTGGTATCCTGCGTCATCTGCAGCATCCTGCGCGAGGTGACCTTGGTATAGATACCGTCTTCCTCGAAACCGCCATCGCTCACGTGGCAGTAATAGCAGCCTTGCTCGGGCGCCACCCAATTGGTCAAAGCGACCATGAGCCGGTTGAACTCATTGACCGTCAGATTGCCAAGCACCTGGACGTTCTTGTAGACATCCTTCGCCAGCGGCCCACCCTCAGCTGCAGCCGGAATTGCATCCGGCGGCACATTGGCCTCGAGCGAAGCTTGCAGCAGCCGCGGGTTATAGTTGGTCTGCATCTGCAGACCACGATACCCGTTCTGGATCGTTTCGGGCGGAGGCGCCTCGCAGCCAGCGAGGATCGCCGAAGCGCCCAATGCCGCGAGTACCGCCGTCTTACGGTTTAGAAACTTCATTGCGACACCCCCTGCAGCAGGGACGGATCCTGGATCGTCATCTCTGATGGGTAGGGAGCGACGATACCGTGCTTGATGCCCCACAGATACCAGTTCTCAACCACAGTACCAGTCAATAAGATTCCGATACCGGCGGTAATCACCGTCAGAACCGCGAACCACCAAGCCCAACGATGGATGGATTCCATGGTGGCGTTAAAGCCCATGGTCCAGCGCCAGAACAGCATCGCACGCTCAGAGGCCGTACCACGACTGGTGATCTGATCGATCTCACGGTCGCCGCCGTAGCGAGAGACACCCAGGATCGTGCCACCGTGCATGGCGAATAACACCGCAGAGCCATAGAGGAAGGCAATCGACAGCGCATGGAACGGGTTGTAGTAGAAGTTGCCATAGCGAATCGAGATCGCCGCTGTCCAGTCGAGATGCGGGAAGATCCCGAATGGCACGGCCTCGCCCCAGCTACCCATCAGCACGGGCCGAATGAAGCCCAACGTCAGGTAGAAAAAGATCGCGGCAGCAAACGCCCATGCGACATGAGTGCCAGTGCCAAGTGCGATCGCGCGCTGGTAGGTCCGAATCCACCAGAGGATGATCGAGGCCGTCAGGAAGAACCCAGCCATCAACCACCAGCCACCGTCACCCAATGGTGGGATGCTCAGCCCGTAGGCTGGCGGTGGCGGCTCAAGTGCCAGCCAGAAGAAGTTCTTAACGAACTGAATTGGGCTCCAGTCGACCGACGCCAACATATTGAAGCCGATGATCTCGACGGCAATGAAGCCACAGATCAACGAAGCAATGCCGGCAAACCCAAAGTAGATCGGTCCAATCTGGGCGTCGCCAATCTTGCCGATCCAATACGAGAACCACGGAAAGACCGGTTTCCCTAGGCGCGGCAAGCTACTATCCGGAAGGTCTACACCCGGGTAGCCCGGCTCGCGGACTTGAACCCGCGTGAAGATATTTTGATACTCAGCCATATTGGTGTCCCCTTATGACCAGAACGGTAATTCGAGCCACCAGTTCCACCACTCTGGCCAGCCACGCGTCCAGAATGGGCCGCTCAGCACGATACAAACCGCGCTCCAGAAGGCCGCATTGATCGCGAGGAACAGACCGAGACGGTGGATACCGAGCGCACCGATGGAGTAACCGACGAGGTCACGGAAGAAGGTGTTCTCGTGCTCACCCGTCTTCACTGCCTCACCCTTTTGCGGGTTCGTCATCGATAGGATCAACGATCCATGCAGCGCCAGCGCGAGAGCATTAGTGAAGAAGAACGTGATCGCCAACATGTGAGCTGGGTTGTAGTGGAAATGCAGGTATTGGTAGCCCACATTCGATACCCAGTCGAGGTGACTGAAGATGCCGTACGGGAAGCCATGTCCCCATGCACCCAACAACACCGGACGAATCACGACGAGCGTGACATAGGCGAGGATTGCAAAGCCGAAGGCGATAGGGACATGTAGCCCCATGCCCAGTTTGCGTGCAATCTCGGCTTGACGCAGCGCCCAAGAGACGAATGCGCCAATCGCACAGATAGTGATGAATTGCCACAGACCACCCTCCAAGAGCGGTGCCATCCCAAGCCCATAGCTCAGGTCAGGCGGGGCAATATTGATTTCCCAAGGATTCCAGGTCGGGCCCATGGCCGCGCCCCAGATAATCAGCAGGGTACCAAGCGTGGCGAAGAAGATTGTCGAGACCCCGAAGAAGCCGACGTAAAACGGCCCCACCCAAAAGTCGAACAGATCCCCCCCGAGCAAGGTACCGCCACGAACGCGGTATTTTTTCTCGAAACTCAGCATGGCCATTAAAGATTTCCTCTGCTGGGGAGACACGCGCTAGCGCCCTCCACGTAGCAAAATCGGCGGCAGGCGTTGCCATGCTGGCACCCGCGCTGCCGTCATCCGATAGGCCCTGTTAACTCTGCTGCGGGACGACCTGCACTGCGGGCGCCTGAGCGGATACGGCCGGGATACCGTCTTCTAGCCAGTTGAAGTCATTCGTGCTCAGCAGGATCAAGTGGATCGCTAGTGCCAGAACGGTCAGGAAGCTAGCCATGCCGATCAGGGCCATACTCGGCTGAACAAGCAGCCAGATCTTGTAGATTTTTTGCATTACTTCGTTCTCCAGTACTCTGCCGTTAAGCAGAAATTGGCGATGCTAGGACATCGATGTTATAGGAATGGTCGTACAGGCGATCTGCTTGGCTTAGAGCCAAGGACGCCAAAACCAAGCCAGTAAATGTGCAAACGCCGCAACTCCAACAAAGGCACTAAAGCTAGACATGAATATGCCGTGAAACTCTTGAGCCTCTTCTTCCGTCAGTCCGGTTAAGCTTTTGTTGTCTGCCATTGGGTTACACTCCGGTTCTGCTAACTCGGCCATTTGGCCATTGGCGCATGACGTATGCGTCACCAAGAAACGCCGTGGCTGCTGTTGCCGCAGCGCTTGCAGGCATCCGCAGCATGCGAATACCCATTCGGCTCTCACGATTGAGGGCCACAGCCCGCCGTCGCTTAAGTCCAAAAAAGAAACGTGAGCAGCCCATCAGAGGCCCTGTCCACGCAAAAACTGTTTTTTGCTCCCACACCCTTGCAAAGGTGTCCTGGAGACTGCTTCCTTGGCTTCACAGGCTTGCTCACCCACGTAACCTGCCAACCTCAGCTTGAGCCAAGTACCTAGGAGCTGCCGAGTCAGACGGTGTTCAACCGCGATGCTGGAGATGTCAGACGAGGCGCTCACGACGTACGATGCAATCAGTGCTGGCTCAATCGGCTAGGTGGATGGGTGCCTGGATTCAAGTCCGTTGAGACGCCCAAGAGTTAAGTGTCAGTCTAGCCTGACCACGCTCTATGTCAAGCCAAACTTACACATTAACTGTCAGGTCAGGTTGGCAGTCTGCATTCCTTATGACGCATCTCATGTTGCCCTTCTGGGTCGCCAGACCACCGTGGGTCAACGGAGTCGCTGTTTTGGCTGACAAGACTGGCCTTCGCTCGTCATCTAGCATGCCTAGCGCCAGTAGCGGGCAAGACGACTCAAAGTAGCTGCGTAGGATCGGCTCCCAAGCAGTGTCTATATCGATAGGGCCAGACGAAAGGGAAAAGGGAGGCGCGAGCTGCGAAGCGCGAGGGAGATCGGTGCTTCAGGCTCCCAGATGCAGCTTACGACGGCCGCTGATGCGGCCTTGGAAGAGTGAATGTCCTTGCGGCGGTAGAGAGTGTTCTCTGCCGCTAAGCTGGGCGTCCGCGGGTCAGCTGATCTTTGGTGTCACGCAGCGTTGCTGCGCTAACCCGTTCTTCACCGGCAACCCGAGCAGCGCGCTCGGCCGCATCGCGGAGCCGCTTAGCCGCCGAGATACGGGTCAGCACCGGCGTCGCCTCGAGGATCTCATCGAGCAAACGCTGGGCGTCGGTGTCCCAGGCAAGCTCGCGATGCATGCGCGACGGCGTTGCCTCGACCTGATCGAGATCAGTACCAAGCGGCAGGATATTGAACAGCGCATCGAAGAGCGCGTTGCAGACCTCCTGGATCAGGTAGGTCGCGCCGGAATAGCCCATGAACGGGGTGCCGGTGTGGCGCCGGATGATGGTCCCGGGCAGCGATGCCGGAATGAAGGCTGCGCGCCCACCGATCTCGGCCAGGTACATGCGTTCGTTGTAGCCACCGAACAGGATCAGCGGCGTTCGCCCTTGAACCGCCTCGCGCACCGCATCATTGTCCGGCTTCTTGCCTGGTCGGCGCGGCACGGCGAAGTTGCAAGGTAGCCCCATCTCCTCTTCAAGGAAATGACGCACCCCACGGGTATAGGTCTCGGTAGCGACAATGCCAAAGCTCGCGGTACCGAAGAAATCTTGTGTCACCGAGCGCCAAAGATCCCAGATCGGCTTGATCGTGGTGTGCTTTTCGCGCTCAATGAAGGGCTCAGGGTCGAGCCCGAGCAGCTCACCGAGGGTACGTAAGAAGCTGGTGGTGCTGTGCAGCCCGATCGGCGCCTGCAGATACGGCTTCTCCAGCGCCTCGCAGAGCTTGCGGCCAAACTCGCGATAGAGGCAAACATTCACCGCAGCGTCGGCGAGACGCGGGATCTCGTCGAGGTGGGTGCCGAGCGGAAAGGTCATGTTGACCTCGGCGCCAATGCCCTCGATCAATCGACGGATCTCAGCCAAGTCCGACCAGGTGTTAAAAATCCCGTAGATCGGGCCAATGATGTTCACCAGCGGCTTAGCATTCTGGCTAGCGTCCTGGCCACTGCCCTCCTGCTTGCCGCGCTTGGCCTTGGCGGCCTTAGCACGCTTCTTAGCGGCCGCCGCACCATATTGATTCCAGAGCCAGACGATCGCCCGATCCGCACTCTGCCACTGATCCTCGTCGATGGTGCGCGGCAGGAAGCGCTGAATCGGCGTCCCGGACGGCGTCACCCCGCCGCCGATCATCTCCGCAATGCTGCCGGTGACGACAACGGCGGGCTGATCGGGGTCGAGGGTCGAGAATGCGCGACGCATCGCGTTCTCGGTCCCATCCTGCCCAAGCTCCTGCTCGCCGAGACCCGTGACGACAACCGGCAGCTCATGCGGCGGCAGCGCATCGGTGTAATGCAGTACAGCGGTAACCGGCAGGTTCTCGCAGCCAACCGGGCCGTCGATGATCACCGACAGCCCCTTGACCGCGGTAAACACATAGACCGAGCCCCAATAACCGCCAGCGCGGTCGAGGTCCTGGATCAGCATCAGCCCTATCCTCCCGCAGTCGGGCCTTTGCGCTGCGGCTTGGCTGAGCCTGAGCGCGACGTTGGTTTCTTACCCTGACTTGGGCGTGGCGTCGGCTGCTGATCCCAAACCCCTGCCGTGTCGCCCTCGCCGACACCAGCGAAGAACGCCGTCATCCGGTCGAACCGGGCTTGGTTGCCGAGCGCGGCGTTGACCACCTGCGCGAGGGAACCCGCACCGGCCGGCCCCATCAGCGGCCGCGCCGAGATCAGGTTGGTGAAATAGAGCGCAGGGATCGACTGCTCCTTCGCATGCTGGACGACTGGCGTGGTACCGATCGCGAGATCAGGTTTCACCGCGTCGACCGCCGCCTTGTCTTGCTCGAGGGTCGCGCGGAACTGGATCACCACGCCCTTGGACTCGAGCCATTCCCGATCGGCATCGGACCAAGGCGTGCGCGGCGTGGCAGTGCCGACATAGGGCACCCGCGCCCCACTCTCGATCAGCAGCCGCGCGACCAGCAGCTCCGAGCCCTCATAGCCGGAAACGGTGATGGTGCCATCGATTGGCGCCTTCGACATGGCCCCTTTGATCGCGGGCAGAAAGGCGTTCTTCGCCGCGCTGATCTTGTCCGCGGCGACGTTACAGGCCGCGCCAATGGCATCGAGCCATGCCGCAGTGCCGTCATAGCCCACCGGCGCCGAGCCAACCACAGCGCGCCCAGCCTTCTGGAACTCGCGGATCGATGCCGTGTAATAAGGATGAATCGCGGCGACTGCGGCACAGTCGAGCGCAGCATAGAGCTCACGCCATTCGCGCGTTGGCACCACCGGCCCGGTAGACAACCCCAGCGGGGCGAGCATGGCGCCGATCCCGACTGGATCGGCCGGGAACATCTCGCCCAGCAGGGTCACCGTCGGTTGTTCACTGCGGCCACCGCGCGGCGCCTGCACCGGCCCCTGCTCCGCCTCACCACGCGCATAGCGCAGCATGGCGCTGGCGAGCACATCCTTGGCCTCGGCATGGGTCGGCACGCCAAACCCGGGCACATCGATACCGATGATGCGCACACCGTTCTGCGACTTCGGCAGCAACCGCAGCGGCACCCCGGAGGCGGTCGGCACGCAGAGGTTCATCACCACCACGGCGTCGTACTTGCTCGGGTCCGAGAGTTGCTGAACGGCCTCGCGCACGTCCTCGAACAACTTGCCCGTGACCAGGGTCTCGGAATCAAAAGGGACATAGCCGACGCTGCGCCGCGCACCATAGAAGTGCGAGGTGAAGCTCAGCCCATAGACACAGCAGGCCGAGCCGCAGAGGACGGAGGCGGTGCGACGCATGCGCAGACCGACGCGGAGAGACCCAAAGGCCGGACACATGGTTTGGGGCTGATCATGGGGTCCGGTCGGATAGTCGGTCGCCAAGCGCTGCAGCACATCGCTGTTACCCGCCGCTTCCGCGGCTCGACGCAATTCATCGGCACCAGCATGGCAGCCGACACCCTCGTTACTGAGCGTCGCGTCATCGCTCATTGGAACCTAAACCTTGTTGATACATTTTTTCTTGAGCGTAGAAGCTCGGCTCGATAGGCCAAAACCGTGCAGCCCGATGAGCTCTTGGGATCAGAAGCCGCCGATGCAGGCTTGAGGCGCTCTCACGCCTCGTCGTAGATCACTTCGAGCGATGGCTTATCGAGACTGCCCGCCGCGCACATATCCTCGATCGTCGCCGGCTCGAGCCTGATGTCACGCCCAACCGCATCGCTCGAGAACAGGTTCAGCAACTCGTCCTGACTGAGCGGATGAGCGCGCAGCGGTGGCGCCTCGGCCGCATTCACACCCAACTCCTCGAACAA
This sequence comes from Lamprobacter modestohalophilus, assembly GCF_016583905.1. GTDB lineage: Bacteria > Pseudomonadota > Gammaproteobacteria > Chromatiales > Chromatiaceae > Lamprobacter > Lamprobacter modestohalophilus. The sequence continues at coordinate 69,191 of NZ_NRRY01000018.1, forward strand.
CGGCGCCCAGGTCCCGCCGGGCATGCCGACGATCTGATAGGCCGCGCTCTTGCGTCGGATGTCGTCATCAGCCGGGATCGAGGCCAGCACGGGGATGCCGACCTGCTTCGCCCAGGCCTGCGCCTCGCCCGTGCCATCGTCCTTATTGATGACGATGCCGGCAACGCCGACATTGCCGCCGAGCCCGCGGAAGTACTCGACCGCGGAGCAGACATTGTTGGCGACATAGAGCGACTGCAGATCGTTGGAGCCGACCACGATCACCTTCTGGCACATGTCACGCGCGATCGGCAGACCGAAGCCGCCGCAGACCACATCGCCAAGAAAGTCGAGCAGCACATAGTCGAAATCCCACTCATGGAAGCCAAGGCCTTCTAGGATCTCGAAACCATGAATGATCCCGCGTCCACCGCAACCGCGGCCGACCTCGGGCCCACCAAGCTCCATCGCAAAGACGCCGTCGCGCTTGAAGCAGACATCACCGATGGTGACCTGCTCCCCGGCAGCCTTCTTCTTCGACGAGGTCTCGAGAATCGTCGGACAGGCCTTACCGCCAAACAGCAGCGTCGTGGTATCGCTCTTCGGATCGCAACCGATCAGCAGCACCTTCTTGCCCTGCTGCGCGAGCATGTAGGACAGGTTGGCCAGGGTAAAGCTTTTACCAATCCCGCCCTTACCGTAGATGGCGATCACCTGAGTCTGCGTGAGCGCCGGCGACTGACTCGATAAGGCCGCGGACTGTTCGGGAAAACCGACGTTCACAGCAGCGGACGTGGCGGAGGCGTTAGCCATTCATTCCTCTCCAATCGAGAACCATCTTCAGACAGGTCGGATCATCGAAGGCCGTCTCGTAAGCCGTGGCCGCCTCGGTGGCGGCATAGCGATGCGTGATCAGCCCTTCCAAAGAGAGCGCTCCGGCCTCGATCAAGCCGCGCACCGCGATCAGATCGGCCTCGCGGAACTCCGCCGCCACACGCATCCGCAGCTCGCGCATGAATGCGGGCGGAAACTGAAACGAGAGCGCCGCCTCGTAAAAGCCGGCCAGAACGATCTCGCCGCCGCGCGCCAGGCGCGCGATGAGCTGGTCGAGGAGCGCGCTATCGCCGCTCACATCGCAGATCACCTGGTAGTCGGCACGGCTGTCGGTCTGCGGATCGAAGACATCATAGCCGACCGCGCCGACGGCTCGCGTCGGATTCGTCTCCCAGACCACCGGCGCCGGCGCACCCAAGGCAATGGCAACCCGCGCCAGCAGTCTGCCGAGCACGCCATGGCCGACGATGAGATCCGGGCAGGTCTTGCCAGGACCGGCGATGGCGTGATGGGCGGTCGCCGCCAACGCCATCAACACACCCTGCTCGCCCAGGTCATCCGGGATCGGCAGCAGCCGCGCGCCGGGTACCACGACCCGAGACGCGGCGCCGCCGAACAGGCCGTTAACGTCGCCATAGCAGCGCGCGCCGGGCACGAACACCAGTTCGCCCTCGCTGCGACCGCTGTCGACGCCGGCCTTGATCACTCGCCCTACCGACTCGTATCCCGGCACTAACGGATAGCCCATGCCGGGAAACGGTGGCATGCGGCCGGTCCAAAGCAGCCGCTCGGTGCCGGTGCTGATCCCGCTGAAGTCGATGTCGACGACGCAGTCGGCATCGGCCGCCGGCGTCAGCTCCAGGCGCTTCAGCGCGAGCTGCCGTGGTTGATCGAGGACGACGGCGAAGGCAGACATGTCAGCAGAAGCGTTCAATGGGATGCTTTAAGATGAGTACCGACCTGGCCGACGGTTACGACGGAATTAGTCGAACAAATTCAGGCTATTAAGGCAGATTTTATTCAAGTGTCAGTCTAGCTTGACTATCGATTCTGTCAAGTAAAATTTACACATCAATGGCGCCGAGGGCGCCGCGGGTAGGATCTTAGCATTTCCTGCTTGTCGGTGAGAGCCGGCATGAAGGACTCGCTGGAGCCGATATAACCGAGCCATGCCTCGTATCGACACATCGGAAACCCGAGCTGTCTTGAAAAAGCCTGCCCGCTTGCACGATCTGTTGGCTCGCCTCGAACGACAGAAGACCAAGCCGCAAGCCGGCAGGTTAGTCGACGAAAATCGCCCTGCCCCTACTTCCCGAGGGTGTTCATATTGAAGGCAGTATAGGCCGGGCACGAACGCAGATAAGCGGTACCAACCAAAGCCAGACCGATCAGGCCCAGCAAGTTATGATCGATAAGGCCCCACAGCGCGATCGCGACGCCGGCAGCGAAACGGATATTACGGTCCGTGTCGCCAATGTTTATAGTCATGTTCATGTCGAAACTCCTACAACTCAACGCTATTGTGAATTGGCTGCCCGATTGATGGCATCCCAGCTCGCCAACATCGCCGCCAGGAAAACCTCATAATCCTTGTGTAAATATAAATTGACACAAGGGAGTGTCAGGTTAAACTAACGCTCAGAGCATCGCAAGCGTTTAATCAGGGCCCATGTAGCACTCGTCGGTGCTCAAGGAGCCAGCGAGTGCGGCGGTAGGCAGTCTCGTCTTGTGGCCTTGGAGCGGCGCCGGCCAGAGTCGCCCGGCGCCGTGACGTTAGCCAGCGAGTTATTGATACTTCTCGCAGCCGGCCTTGTCACTGATTGCATCCAAAAACATCGCATCGTACCAGGGAATCTGTTTGTCACAGATATGGTTGAGATTCACCGCTCTCGAATAACCTTTAAAGAAAAGAGCGCCCCCGACGACCATGATGGCGAACAGAAACATCAGTAACCCTGATTTCATTAAAGCTTCTCCTCAAGTGGCGGCACAAAGCCATTGTGATCCTAACCTCAAGACCAACCGGCACCTCTCCTGCAAACGGCCCTTGATGATCTAGGCCTTGCCGCAGCCGGTACCGACGAATTAAGGTGTTTCGTGGCTCAAGCGTCCCCGCGCCGACCACGACGACCTAGCCACTGAGGTTAGCGAGGGTTACAAGACCGGTCAACGCCGAATCAACATGTTCCGGGGTGTCACAACTCCGGGGTGTCACAGCGGCCGTTGTTGGGCCCACTCCCTAGCAGAAACGCTCTTCGGCGCGCCGCCTGATCGGCCACAGAGACACTGTTAAGTTTTGTTGACATTTTATCGCGTCAAGCTAAACTGACACTCAATCGGAGCTGTCAGTTAGGCCTGTCAGTCAGGCATTAGGAGTCGCGGGCGGCTTAGTGGCTGGTCGCAACCAATCTCGTTCTGCATCACAACAGCACCCGACAACCGATTTGCGAGGGGCACGCCCCCTAGGAGACTCAAGAGATGTCAGAAGACAAGCACCCCTCGGGCCTCACCCCCGAGCAAGCTAAAGAGTTTCATGAACAATTTAAGATCACTTACACCGCCTATATCGGCATCGCCGCGATCGCGCACCTGATGGTGATGATCTGGAAACCTTGGTTCTGAACAGGAGGCGATTGTGTTTCAAAAAGTCCTCAACTACAAACCCGCCGAGCATGACTACCGCATCTGGCTAGTGATCAACCCGGCAGTCTGGCTGATCCCCATGTTCGCCCTCGTCCTCCTTGTCGCCCTCGCCGTGCACGCGATGGTCTTCGCAATGCCGGAATACAGCTGGAGCAAGGCCGATGGCATGGAGCCGACGGTTCAGACGATTGCGGCGGCACCGAAACAGACACAGACAGCCCAGTAATTTCGCGCAAGGTCGCGCGACCTGCAATGCCGAGTGGATCGGAGCCGTAACAAACGGCCTCCGATCAGGTCTTATTCATGCACCTGCATCCAGCCACCGACCCCGTAACGCCTCCCGATCAGGTCGCCGCCAAACCGCCGACCTTATCGGCCTTTGCGTCCCTGCCCCCGCTGTTCCGTCGGGATCTCCTGACCTTGTTCGCGCGGGCCTCCGAGTCGCCGTTCGTTCGTCTTGACTATCTCGGCTTCCGTCTGTTTCAGCTCAATGATCCCGCGCTGATCCGGGAGGTGTTGCTGGACAAGGAACGGCGTTATCGCAAGGGCCGCCTGATGCGTCGGCTCAGCGCGGTGACCGGCGAGGGTCTACTGATCAACGACGGCGAGCGCTGGAAGAAGCATCGCCGTCTGGCAAACCCATCCATGTCCGGCCGTCGCCTGGCGGGGTATGCGCCGGCGATGGCCGAATCGGCTCGCCTCCTGGTCGAGCGCTGGCGGGCCCTTCCGGCGGGACAGCCGGTCGATCTGATCGCGGAGATCTCCCGCACCACCCTGATCGCCTTGCTGCGGACGCTCTTCGGCATCGATTACGACGCGCGCTACGCGGATGTTAGCGAAGTCATTCACCGCCTGCTCGATGCCCTGGTACAGCGCGGAAGCAGCCTCCTCGCACCGCCGCTGAGCTGGCCGACACCAGCCAACCTCGCCTTTCGGCGCAAGATCGCCGAGGCCGAAGCGATCCTGGCGCGCATCATCGACAGCCGTCGCCGCCATCTAGACGACGATGACGACCCGAGCGATCTGCTTGGCCAATGGCTTCGCCAGCGCGAGCAAGATCCCGAGCACTTCACCCCGGACGAGATGCGCGACGAACTCATGACCATGCTCATCGCTGGTCATCATTCGCTCGCGATCGCGCTGAGCTGGGCGCTGTGGGAGATCGCGGGTGACGCAGGCCTGCAACAAGGACTCCGCGCCGAGGTGGACGCGCTAGAGCAGGCGCCAGCCGACGCCAACGCAATGCAGGATCTGCCGTTGACCCAGGGTGCCTTCCTCGAGGCGCTCCGTCTTTATCCACAGCCACCGATCCTGCTTCGCGACGCCCTTAGCGACCATGTCCTTGGCGGTTACCGCATCCGCGCTGGCGATCAGCTCATCATCAACATCCTCGCCATCCACCACGACCCGCAGCTGTGGCCGGAGCCACATCGCTTCCGGGCGGATCGCTACCCGAACATCAATCCGGACCATCTGATGCAGGCCCATCACCTGGGCTTCGGCGGTGGACCAAGGAGTTGTATCGGGCGTCGCTTCGCCCTGATCGAGGGCACCCTGCTACTGGCCCATCTCCTGCGAGGACTGCAGCTCGATCGCGCTACCGCAGGTCCAATCGAGCCTCGCTTTGCCGGCATGATGGTACCCACAGCACCGTTGCTGCTGCATGTGACGCCGAGATGAGTGAAGCAGCTGAGGCCCGAGCGCTAAGCACTGGCGGCATAGCGCCGGTCGCACCAACGCTCGACGGCGTCAGCCGCACCCTACTGATCCCCCTGCTCGCCCGCGCCGAAGCCCAGTCGCTTTGGCCTGGGGTCGCATTCGATGACGCCGCAGCGCGCAGTCTGACCGCACAGCTTGCGGTCGATCGCGCCGAGCTGGGTTCAGACCCTTTCCCGATGCGGCTCTGCATCAGCCGCTCACTGGCGATCCAGGAAGCGCTCGGTGCATTCCTGCGCGAGCCAATCGAGCGCACCCTGGTGCTGATCGCCTGCGGTCTCGATACCCTTCCTGTCCGGCTTGACGCATCACTGGAGCCAGCCCAGCAGGCGCGCATACGCCGCTGGGTCTGCGCGGACCTACCGCCAGTCATGGCGCTACGCGACCAGCTCCTGCCGACCTCGGAGCGGATTCGGCACGTCCGCGCCTCCCTGCCCGATCAGCTCGATGAGATCGCCGCAGCCCTCGACGAGACGCGGCCCGTGTTTATCCTGGAAGGGGTTCTACCCTACCTCGCGGCTGAGCAGGTTGCAGACTGTCTCGCCGCACTGGGCAGACTCGCGCCCGCTGGCGCCGATCTCCTGATCGATGGCTACCACCCAGCCCTGCTCGCCTTCTCGCGGCTTGGCAACACCTTTCGGCGGATGCGCACGCGATTCCGCTTTGGCATCGCCGACCCGCGCGATTACGCCGGGATGGCCGCGCGTATCCACTTTCGCGCGCAGCAGGATCTGCTGCGTCCCCTACCCTGGCATCACCGCAAGCGTGCCTGGCTGCCATCGCTCGTCGCTGGCGGCAAGCCACTGGCGACGCTGGCTCAGCTCGAACTCAGGCCAAGCACCGAGGATGCCACCCCGTTTCGGAGCGTTCGCCATGACTGACACCGCGCCCTCGGCACCACCAGAGTATCCGCTCCTCGACCTGATCGATGACCCAACCGATCTGCGTGCGCTCCCGAGCAGTGCCCTGAAGCCGCTGGCCAGCGAGCTGCGCGCCTTCTTGATCGACAGCGTCTCGCGCACCGGCGGCCATCTCGCGGCCGGACTCGGTGTGGTCGAGCTCAGCATCGCCCTGCATCGCGTCTTTGAGACGCCAGATGATCGCATCGTCTGGGACGTTGGCCATCAGGCCTATCCACACAAGATCCTCACCGGACGCCGCCAACGCATGGGACGTCTGCGCCAGAAAGGTGGGATCTCGGGCTTCCCGAAACGCAGCGAAAGCGTCTACGACAGCTTTGGTGTCGGCCATTCGAGCACCTCGCTGAGCGCGGCCCTCGGCATGTCGATCGCCGCGCGGCTCAAGGGCGAGTCGCGCCAGGTCGTCGCCGTGATTGGCGATGGCTCGCTGGGCGCTGGCATGGCCTTCGAGGCCTTGAATCATGGTGGCCCGCTCGACCCGAACCTGCTCGTCATCCTCAACGACAACGAGATGTCGATCAGCCCGCCGGTGGGCGCCCTCAGCAAGCACCTCGCCAGCCTCCTGAGCGGGCGCGCCTATATCAACGTGCGCGAAGGCAGCAAGCAGGCGCTTGCGAGTCTGCCCGAGCTGCGCCAGTTCGTCGGTCGTTGGGAAGAACATCTGAAGGGGATGTTCATGCCGAGCACCCTGTTCGAGGAACTCGGCTTCAACTACATCGGACCGATCGATGGTCACGACCTCGACGCCGTCATCACCACCCTGACCAACATGAAGCAGATGCCAGGCCCGCGCCTGCTGCATCTGATCACCCAGAAAGGACGCGGCTACACCCCGGCCGAGCAGTCTCCCACCCGCTACCATGGGGTGACCCCGTTCGATCGCGCGACGGGCAAGATGCACAGCAAGGCTGGCACCGGGCCGACCTATACCCAGGTCTTCGGTGACTGGATCAGCGACGCCGCGGCACGCGATACCCGGCTGATCGGCATCACCCCCGCGATGCGCGAGGGCTCCGGACTGGTGTCATTCTCCGAGCGCTTCCCGGATCGCTACTTCGATGTCGGCATCGCCGAGCAGCATGCCGTCACCCTCGCCGCAGGGATGGCCTGCGAAGGGCTGAAGCCAGTAGTCGCGATCTATTCATCCTTCCTTCAGCGCGCCTACGACCAGCTCGTGCACGATGTCTGCCTGCAGGGTCTCGATGTCACCCTAGCCGTCGATCGCGCCGGACTCGTTGGTGCCGATGGCGCGACCCATGCCGGCAGCTTCGACCTCAGCTTCGCTCGCAGCCAGCCCAATCTGGTCATCGCCGCCCCAGCCGACGAGAACGAATGCTGGCAACTGCTCGAAACCGCCTATCAGCATCCGGGACCGGCCCTGGTGCGATATCCGCGCGGCACCGGCCCCGGCGTCGCCCTCAAGCGCGGAGCCGAGACACTCGCCATCGGTCGTGGCGAGGTCCGGCGCCTAGGGCGCGAGATCGCGCTGCTCGCCTTTGGTAGTCGCGTCCCCGCCGCTGAAGCAGCCGGACAGGCACTAGACGCCACCGTCGCCAACATGCGCTTCGTCAAGCCCCTGGATGAGGCACTCATCCTTGAGCTCGCTGACCAGCATCGGCTGCTGGTCACGATCGAGGAGAATGCAATCGCTGGCGGCGCCGGCTCGGCCGTTTCCGAGGTGCTCGCCGCGCATGGCCTGGCTGTCTACTGCCTGCACCTTGGGCTGCCCGATCTCTGCCTCGAGCAAGCCGGACATGAGGAACAGCTGCGGACCTGTGGCCTCGATGCCGCCGGCATCGAGCACAGCGTCAGGATGGAGATGGAGCACATCGACCTCTACGCCGAGGCCTCAAGAGCAGATCAGCGCGCTGCTTAAGACGTATAGGAGGAGAGAGGAGAGAGGAGAGAGCCTAAGCAAAAGGTTGCTGGATTCAAAGGCAACTCCTCCTCTTCACTCACTCCTCTTCACTCACTCCTCCTCTTCAGCGCCGTGGCATCCGATAAGGCAGCAGTTGCTGGACCCAAGCCGAGCGGAAGCGATCCAGCGATAGGCTCTCATGCACCGCCTCGATCGGACGGCCCTGCAGGTGTGAAGCAATGACTGAGCGTGAATAAAACGGTGTATCTTCTAATGTCTTGACGACCCGGGGCGGATGCTGGGCATCGGCTTGACTGGAGCGCGGCATGCGCCAGATTGGGGTGCGCGCGAGGCGATGATCCTGCGGTGCCTCAAAGTGGCTCAAGCCGCCATCCGCACCGAAGTGTAGCCCGAGTGAGAGCCTGTCTCCCTCCCGCCGATCGGCATGATAGAGGATCAGACTCTCATCGCCACCAAGACTAGCGCGCGACCAATCCCAATAGCGGAAGGCATCCTCCAGCGGCTCATCACCCCAGTTGCGGTCCAGATAGGCATGGCCAGTCCAGCTGATGGCTGGACGCTCAAGACTGACCTCGACGCGGGCACTCGGCGCGATCGGTCGCCAGCGATGCCGCCCGGCTTGATCCAGCTCGAAGACCTGCTCATTGATAAAGGTCGGCGTGACCTTGATCTCACCGCGCACGCGCTGCGGGATCGGCGTGCCGATCTCATCGATCTCCACCGTCAGGGTGCGATCAGCACCCCAGTGCAGGGCGCTGGGTCCGATCTGCAAGTGCGAGGGACTCTGCGTGAGCCCGCGCTGACGCCGCTCGGTCATGGTCCAACGCCGCGCTTTGCCATAGAGACAGACGTTCAGCGAGCAATAATCGCGCGGCTCATCGCGACCACGCCGCCGGCCCTTGAAGTAGTAAGGCGAGAAGACGCTGCCGATGAAGGCGATCAGGGTTAGCCCATGGAGACCATCATCACTGAGCGCGTCGACATACCACCAGGCGTAGCCGCGCGGTGGAACCTGAACGCTTAGGTCAGGTCCTTGAGGATCGCCTCCGCCGCCAGACGCCCCGAGATGGTCGCCATCGGCACCCCCGGCCCCGGATGCACGCTGCCCCCCGCCAGATAGAGTCCCGCCAGTCGCGAGCGAGCCGCCGAGCGGCTGAACGGCCCCCGCCATCCATGCGAGGTGCGACCGTAGAGCGCCCCCCCAGTGGCCGGAAACAGGCGCTCGAACTCCGTCGGCGTAGTGATGACCCGACGCTCCGGACTGAGGTCGGCCCTGAGGCCACAACGGCGCAACAGGTTGAAGGTCTGCTCCTCGCATTGCTCGATCTCTTCGCTAGTGAAAGGTTTGATATCGCCCCGCGCGGGCGCATTGACGAGGCACAACAGCCGCTCCGGCCCCGCGACCTCGGCGTCGTCATCGCGATCCTGTGCGCAGACATAGACCGTCGGCTCTTTGGGCAGCTCGCCACGCCCAAAGATGGCCTTGAACTCCTCGGCATAGTTGCGGCAAAAGAACACATTGTGGCGCACCAACGGGAAGCCACTGGTCTTGGCATGAACGCTGAAGGTCACAGCCGATAATGAGCGCGCGGAGCGTGGATGCGCTGGGGTCGCGCGGCGCACTGCCGCCCCAAAAGACCCAGCGGACAGCGCCGCGGCATCGGCGTTACAGAGCACGGCATCCGCCTGGATACGCTCACCGCTCTCAAGCTGTACGCCAACGACGCGCTTGCGCTCGACGAGGATCTCCTGCACGCCGGCCTGATAACGCAGCTTAACGCCTTGCTCCTGCGCAAGCGCGGCACAGGCCTTAGGCAACTGATAGATACCGCCATCGACGGTCCAGACCCCAGCCTGCTCCACATGCGCAACGATCCCGAGCGTTGGCGGCGCGTGGAACGGCGAGGAGCCGACATAGGTGGCATAACGGCCGAAGAGCTGGCGCAGCCGCGGATCAGGGAAGAAGCGGCCCAAGTCCTGCCAGAGCGTCGAGTAGGGTTTCAGGCGCGCCACCGGAATCAGGCCAGAATCGAGCACCAGCGAGAGTGGGGTCGGCTCCGCGAGCTGGATGAAGGCATGCTCCAAGGTGCGGTACATATCGCTGGCGCGCGCGCAGAAGGCGCGAAACAGACGCGCCTGCTCGGCACCAGCAAAGTCGCCAATCGCCTCGGCCGAGCGATCGATGTCGGTATAGAGGTCGAGCCGCTCGTCCTCACTCCAGGCATGGCGCGCTAACACCTCGACCGGACGCAAGCTGAGGTAATCATCAAGCCTGGCTCCAGCCGCGGCGAAGAGCTCCTCGAACACCCAGCGCATGGTCACCACGGTCGGCCCCGAATCGATAGGCGCACCCGCGACCTGGACCTCACGCATCTTGCCGCCCGGATAGTCTGAGCGCTCAAACAAGGTCACCCTTAGGCCCTGGGCGGCGATCCTGATCGCGGCCGCCAGACCGCCAATCCCAGCTCCAATGACAACGACGTGCGGCTCAGACATCGGCTACCTGAGATCTTAGGCAGGCGCGAGCCGAGACCATCAGTACTGCGGTAAGAAGGGCGCAGTGCTGAATAGGATTGCGGCTGGCGCGATTGCGGGAATGACTCAACAACGGTCTCAATCAGAGGCTTTTCAAGACCATATCGGCCGCTAGACGTCCGGAGATCGATGCCATCGGGATACCCGGGCCTGGGTGCGCGCTGCCACCAGCGGTAAACAGCCGCTCGATCTTGGTCACCGCGCCAGGACGATCGAACGAGCCCCACCAACCATGATTGACGCGACCGAAGACCGCCCCGCCAGAGGCCGGATAGGCACGCTCGAAATGGGCCGGCGTGGTCACCGCAATGTCTTCGCGCTCAGCGAGCGTTAGCCCACAATGTTGCAGCAAGGCGGTCACCTGCTCGCCACAGCGTGCTATCTCCTCCTCGGAGATGACCTGGGAATCACCCCGTGAGGGCGCATTGACCACAATCAGCATTCGCTCGCGCTCGGTTGGCTCCGGCGCCGTGGGGTCACCGCGATCCTGTGCACAGAGGTAGACGGTCGGATGGGCGGGGAGTCGTAGATCCTCGAAGACCGCCTTGAACTCGTCCGCATAGTCGCGCGGGAAGAACACGTTGTGATACTGCATCGGAAACCCGACCGGACGCGCGAGCAGATTCCAGGTCACCACCGAATGAGAGCGATTCTTTGGCGGAATCGGCGCCACCGCCTGCTTGGCTTGTTCACCGAACAGACCCGCGCCCAGCGCGGCCGCATCCGCGTTGCAGATCACCGCGTCGGCTTCAAGCTGCTCACCGTTTTCCAAGCGCACACCGCGAGCACGCCCACCTTCCACCAGGATCTCGGCCACAGCCGTGCCGTAGCTCAGCTCAACGCCCTTCTCTACGGCCAGCTCCGCCAATGCCTCGGGCAAGCGATGAATGCCGCCTTCCACCGCATGTACACCGCGGCTTTCGACATCGGCCACCAGCATCAGGGTCGCCGGGGCATGGTAAGGAGAGGCACCGACGTAAGTCGCGTAGCGACCAAACAGCTGCCGCAGACGCGGGTCCTTAAAATAACTGCCGAGCGCTTGCCACAGCGTGAACACGGCCTTGATCCGCATCAGCTCACCGAGCCCGCTCCAGCCGAAGCGCGCGAAGATGGTCACCGGCGTCGGCTGCTGCGACTGGATGAAGGGGACGTCCAAGGCCGCATAGACTCGCTTAGCGTGGGCGGCAAAGCGGCGAAAACCATCCGCCTCTTTAGCCCCAGCAAACTCGGCGATAGCCTGCGCAGAGCGCTCGTGGTCGCCGAACAAATCCAAGCGCTCCGCCTCGCTCCAGGCATGACGCGCGAGAACATCTGCCTGATGCAGCTTGACCCGTTCGCCCAGGTTGGCACCGGCCTCGCGAAAGATCTCCTCGAAGACCCACGGCATCGTCAGCACCGTCGGTCCGGTGTAGAAGGACTGATCACCAACGTGCTGCTCGCGCAGCTTGCCACCCGGGTGATGACCGCGCTCGAGCACTCTGACATCAAGGCCGCTCAAGGCAAGCTTCAAAGCCGCACTCAAACCGCCCATCCCGGCACCGATGACAATGACCTGTTTCTTGCGCGACGGCATACGCTGAGATTCTCGAATTTGCTAAGTTTACAGAGTTGTCCACAAAAGTAGACACGCGATACTGTCTAGGTTACACGACAGCTGGCAGATTGGCCAACGACGCCCCAAGCTCGCGAAGCGAGCGCTGATTAGGTCACGGATCAGGTCACTGGTCAGCTCGCCGGTCAGCTCGCCGATAAGAGCCAACAGCCACTTCCCCTTTAGCACCTCATCATCTTTACGAGGAGTCGCATATCCAATGAAGTATACCGCTAGACGTACTTGGCCTGAAAAATCGAAATCATGGGAATACCTGGGGGAATCCGAAAGCCTTGAAGAGTTCGCCCTCGCCTTTGCAACCGACAAGGCACTCGAGGTCGACACCGAGTTCGTCGTCATCGAGAAGGCCGGCGCCGAATCCGAGATTGAGTTCTTTAAGGTTACGCGAACCTCCCCCTACGGCTTGGTCACCGCTGCACCAAGGGTCGAGAGCGAGGGCAGCAGCACCGATAACGCGACGACCAAAGACGAGCAAAGCAGCAACGATGGCGGCGACGATAACTATGGCGGGGTCGAGGCCATCGCGGGCGCCTGGCGCGGAGTCATCTCCAATATCTTGATGTTCGTCAAGGCTGGCGGAGCGGCCTTCCTCTTCTTCTTGGCCGCCATCTTTCTCGCCAAGTGGCTATTCAACGCCTGGTAAGCCCTGCGCCACCGCCAAGCGCCCAGGCTTGAGCCGCGGCCTAGGAAACAGGAAATCTGTAACCCGCACTTGACACCACGAAGTGTCACGTTATACTTACATCCATCGTCGCAGCTTACTCAGAGCAACCTACTTAAAAAGCCCTGCATCTGCCGCGACTCCCTAGGCACTTGTCCAATTGACTTGTGCTAAAACCCTCACCTGATCTGAGGAAAATGACAATGGCCGAAGTAAAATCACCTAACCTGTCCGGACTGACCGACGCGCAAGCAAAAGAGTTTCATGAGCACTGGAAGCATGGCACTTGGAGTTGGGTCATGATCGCCTCTGTCGTTCATGTGGTGACTTGGGTCTATCAGCCTTGGTTCTAAGCCCCTCCAGGCAATCTATCGAATGCACTTGCAGCGCGCATCGCTGCACTTTTTAACCTCTCATTCAGGAAAGATTCCATGCAAGTCCCTTATCTGATGGCTGACCCGACCGTTGCTAAGCCTGATCATCCAGAAGAAGATTGGAAGATCTGGACCGTGATCAACCCAGCGGTTTGGATGGTTCCGTTCTTTTTCATCCTCTTCATTCAGATGTGGATTATCCACACCTATGCGCTGAGCCTGCCAGGCTACGGCTTCAAAGATTCCGCGCAAGCGGCTGTCGACGCTCGCTCTGCCGCCGTTATCGAGCAGGTTCAAGGCCAGCAGATCGCTCAGGTCCAATAAGACCATGCTTGATGCAGAGCGGTTCACCTCAGGCTGAATCGCTCGCTGGACGAGATCATCGATCGTCCATTTTGGCACCAAGCCAAGGACTGCTTCACAAGGAAGTGGTAAACAACGCCCTTAATGGGCGTTGTTTTGTTATGGGAGAAACGAAAATCCTGCGCAATTCAGTACGAGCTTGTTCCGACAATCGACTCAGCTGAGGCGCTGAACGGCTAAGCTTGTGCGAGTCCCTGTGCTCGATGCCGCATCAACAGGGTGCACAACAACGCTCCCACCAAGACCGCGACCGCAGTCACCACGAGATCGACAAGATTATCCGCCACCCCTAAGCCCGGGTCGTAATCGCGATACCAGGCAACACCAAGCACGAGCACTGCGCCGATGACGTTAGAGCGCCCCGGCGTCAAGCTCTGGCGCCAGACACTCGGCATGGTATGCAGAGAAAAGTGCAGAAACGCCAGCAACGCCCCAAGCAGATAGAGGCTGTTGATCGCCCCATGCTGCAGAGGTCCCCATAGCTCGCGCTCACTGCCGAAGAAGGGGATCGCGCAACCAAGCGCAAGCAGAACCAAAGCGATGGTGACGAAGCCCCGCAGACACCGCGAGCGAAAGGCATCGACATAGCACATCATCAACATGGTCGCGCCCAGATAGATGGCCGCCTTGGAGATCGCTTGGGCATCAACAACACCCAGGCTGAATGACTCAGGCACCGCGTAGACGCCGAGCAAGATAGCCGATGCGGCGATGACGAAGACCAGGATGAACGGAATAGGCCGACAATCGGCTGCGGATTCTGGCATGACAGACACTCTCTCGTGATGGTTGTAGGACGGCGCAACGACTGCTGCGCGCAGTCGTGCGGTAAAGACGTATTGAGGATTGACTAGGGCTGTTCTGGGGTCCGCGCACGGCGTCCCCACCCTTTTGGCGTCCAAGGGGCACCGACATACATGATTCGCCACCAATCGACCAAGGTTGTCTCCATCGCGAAGAAGCGATGAATCACCGCGTCTGGCAGCAAATAGAAGCGCTCCATCAAGCGCCGCCGCTTATCGCCATGGAACCAGCGGAACATAAGCAGATTCAGCGCCGCCAAGAAGATCGACTGGAAACGCAGGTAGCGCGTCAAGCGCCGCCAATCCTGACCAAAGAGGTCATCGACCGGCGTCTTCGAGAGATGCTCGGCTAAGCGCGAGGCCGCCGCCAATGAATAGCCTGTGCTCGGATTGAACCAGCCCCCGGCATAGCCCGCTACGATCGGCGCCTGGGACTTGGGATGAAAGGTGCTGAGCGCCGGCATCGGCAAGACGCCAACCTCGGTGCGCAAGACCGCGTCAATCTCCAAGCCAAACGCAGGCGCCTCGGCCAAAATCGCGGCGCTGATCGCATCGACATCCAGATCCGGGCGATTAGAGAAATAGGTATCCTCGATCAGCACCCGATCCGCGGCGAAGGGCAGGATATAGAAGAAGCGAAAACCATCACGCTGCTGACAGCGTGAATCCATCAAGATCGGCACTGTCGTCGGCGCAGCACGGCTGAGGCGACATTCGAGACCAACGAACTTCTGATAACCGCCACCAGGGCTATGACCGCCTTGCTCCGGTCCACGCGCATCGATCACCACGCGGCCGCGCAACCGCGAGCCATCGGCAAGCTCAACCTCCTCAGCCTGCACCCGGCGCACATCGGTCTCGCGCCGCAGCTCAATCCGCGGTGAGGCATCGGCAACCGCGCGCACGACCCGATCGAGGTGCTCCGAGCTCAGCGATCGATAGGCCCCCTTGACCCAACGCGAGGATTCCTTGAAAAACAGCTGATAGCCCGGCCATTCATACTCGATCAGGGGGGAGGCCCAAGCGAAGGCTGACGCTGGCAGATCGCGGGCTTGGAAAGACCAGATATGGTTGCCACCGATTCCGGCGTCGCGCTCGAGCAAGATGATCGATGCATCTGGGCGCCGCTGGGCGAGGGCTAGCAAGATGAGGGCATTTTGGAGGCCACCGCCGACAAGCAAATAATCGGCGTCGACCCGCGGTTGTTCCTGGGTGGTCATGGCTGTGATCGCGGGATTGTAGAGCGGAGAGAAGAGAAAACAGGGAAGGGAAACAGATCGCGAGTTCGGCCCGTACTCAGACCCCTGCTCACGAGGGCCTAGATTACCATGCTCGCAACAGGCTAGTAGCGCCCTTGAGCCTGCGCCGATGGTTGCTGCTTGATGACCGTCAGCGCCCCCCGGTTGAGCGATCGCTAGACTTCGAGGCAGTCCCCATCCAACCCCTCCCATTCCTGTCCGGGCTCGGATCATGCCTGCTTGCGGCGCACGCCGGCCGCGGCAAGGCCCCCGATCCCGCACATTGCCTCGTCGTTCCGGAGAACAGCATGCACCGTCGCCACTTCATTCGAAATGTTGGGCTCATCACCCTCGCCGGCACCGCGCTCGGCAGCGCTGGCTTGTACGCCATCCAGCCGCGGCGCTCTACCCAACCCTTTGCCTCCGACAAGAATGCAGAACTGCCACTGAGCCCGAGCACAAAAAAGCGCGTGGTGGTGGTCGGCGGTGGGCTCGCCGGCATTGCCGCGAGCTATGAGCTCGCCAAGCGCGGCTTTGACGTCACCCTGGTCGAGCGCTCCAGCAACCTCGGTGGGCGACTCACGGGCTGGGATGTCGACGTCAACGGCGAGACTATGGCCACCGAGCACGGCTTTCATGGCTTCTTCAATCAGTACTACAACCTCAACGGGCTACTCGCCGAGAACGGTCTGCGCGACAACTTCAAGCCGGTCTTGGATTACCCGGTGATCTTCAAAGACCCGGCCAAAGGCACCGAGAGCTTTACCAACACCACAACCCTGTTTCCATTCAACCTCTTCGCCGTCGTCAACCAGGCCAAATCGGTCTCACTGCTCGACTTCAATAACCCGACCGGCCGGCTCTACGAGGTGATGCGCTACGATCCGGACAAGACCTTCGCGCGCCTCGACGACCTCGACTTCAAGACCTTTTGTGAGCGCGTCAACAAGCCGATGGTTGACACCATCATCGAGCCCTTCGCGCACACCTCCTTCAACCAGTTTCATCAATACTCGACCGCCGAGGGCATCAAATTCTTCCATTTCTTCTTCCTCGGCAATCCCGACGGCATGGGCTACGACCAAACCATCGACGATGCCATGACCTCGGTGATCACCCCGTTGACCAATGCCCTCACCGAGCTAGGCGTGCGGGTCACCACCGGCGCCGAGGTTGATCGCCTGATCGCGCAAGACGGACGCATCAACAAGATCATCCTCAAGCGTCCTGGGGCTATCCTTGGCGCCGAGCACAACATCGATGCCGCCGCTATCGGCAGCGAATGGACCCCGTTCTGGAACGGCCCCAATCTCTACTATGCCAAGCGCGACGCGCAGGGTAGGATCCATGGCGTTTCTGGGCGTTGCACCCACATGGGCTGCCCGGTTGGTCTCGATGCTGCCACGGGCGGCTTCGCCTGCCCCTGCCATGGCGCCAAGTACGACAGCAACGGCGTTCCTACCGCTGGGCCGACCATCGTGCCGCTGGTCGAACTCGACGCCACCCCCACGCCCGACGGTCAGGTCAAGCTCAGCGCTCGAGCCGAGCAGTCGAACATCGAGCTGGAGGCTGACTATGTGGTGCTGGCCTGCGATGTGCCCGGCGTCAAAGGCATCATCGCCCAGTCCGATCTCGCAAGCCCCGAGCTGGTGAGCAGCGTTGAGCGCCTTGGCGTGGCTGATCCGTACATCGTCTGGCGACTCTGGCTCGACCGCGAATGCCCACCAATGGCGGTACCCTTCTATACCATTAGCGGCTGGCGCTACACCGACTCGATCGCGATCTACTCCCAGATGCAGCCCGAGTCGGAAGCCTGGGCGCGTCGCCACCAGGGCTCGATCATCGAGCTACACGCCTATGCGGTCGAGCCGGAGAACGTCATCGACGAGGCCGAGATCAAGCGCATCATGCGCGCCGAGCTCGACGAGCTGATCCCCGAGCTCAAGGGCGCCAAGGTCGTCTACGACATCTACACGATGCAGGAGAACTTCCCACGCTGGGCGCCGGGCGACTATGCCGGTCGCCCTGGTGTGCAGACGCCGATCGATAATCTCTTTCTCGCCGGCGACTACCTGCGGCTCGAGGTCCCGGCCAACCTGATGGAGGCGGCGACCATGACCGGCCGTATGGCGGCCAACCAGATCCTCGTCGCCGAAGGGCTGCGCGAGAATCCAATCCCGACCGTCGACCCCAAAGGACCGCTCGCGTTCTAGCTCAGCTCAAGGCTCGCGGCCAACCACCGCGGGCCGGCCACGCCGAGCCAACGAGTCAAGCTGAGTTGACGCAATGATCAGAAAAAATATGTAAATCGACCTTGACACACAGAGATGTCAGGTTAAACTAACACTCGTGGTTAGAGGCAACGTCAGCATCTGTACCGGGGCTGGCAAAGCACTCTTCCACACATCGAAGGACGGCGCAGAGATGTGCCGGACGGCACCTGAACCACAACCTTCACGAGAGGTTTATTTCGATGGCTGATTCCAAAAATCTGTCGGGCCTGACCGACGAGCAAGCAAAAGAATTTCATGAGCACTGGAAGCATGGCACCTGGAGCTGGGTCATGATCGCCTCCGTCGTTCATGTGGTGACCTGGGTCTATCAGCCCTGGTTCTAAACCGCTAGTCTAAATTCGACGAGGAGATATTCCATGCAAGTCCCTTATTTAATGGCCGATCCGACCATCGCGAAGCCTGATCATCCAGAAGAAGACTGGAAGATCTGGACCGTGATCAACCCAGCAACCTGGATGGTCCCGTTCTTTTTCATCCTCTTCATTCAGATGTGGCTGATCCACACCTATGCGCTGAGCCTGCCAGGCTACGGCTTCAAGGATTCCGTGCAAGTTGCTGCGCCTGTTGCAGTCGTTCAGCCTGCACCTGCGGCCGAATAAGCGCCAGACGCATTGCTGACCGCGGGCTCGCCCTTCCAACGAGGGCACCGCGGTTGGTGGCCTAAACCGGCCAAAACATCCCTCCTTCTGACGTCTCGCTAACGTCTTGGCCCCACAGGGCCTTCCTGTCCTGAGTAGCAGTTCTCGCACGACGCCTCCGAGCGTGGCACAACAGTCATGCGCAGCCTGTCTGCATCAGCAGAATCAAGCCACCTCCTTGTCGCATCGCACCCACTAGCAGGTGCAAAACTCCTGCCGTTTCATCGATTCACAGTCAGCAGCGACCTCGCTGATCGAAGAACGACCGTTTCTAGGTTTAACATGAATCTCACGCGATTCATTGTCCAGGGTGGCGCGGCGCCATGAGCGTTAGGAAGGCAAACGCAAATCCTGCGCTATTCGGGATGAGCTTTTCCGGCAATGGCCTAAGGCATCTGATCCAAGCCGAATTGCGAGGGGGCGCTGCTCGCTGCTTCCCGCTGCCGACGCAACAGTAGCGGAATCAAGACGACTAGGGCGGCGAGCAGCAAGAGGATCTCGATGCTGTAGACGACACGATAGCCGAGTGACGGACTAGTCCACTCTGGCCCGAAGGCCCCATTGGCTGCCATTCCCGAGACCAGATCACGCAGCGCCCCACCCAGAGCAATCGCCACGCCCTGCGCTGTTGCCTGAACCGCGCCCCAGGCGCCGAGCGCCAGTCCGACGTGTCCACGCTCGGCAAGCTCCATCGCTGCGGTTAGCGTCCCAACCGCGAGTAGACCAGTCCCAAAGCCGATCAGCGCGGTGCCCCCTCGGAACACCAAGGCCGACTCCACGGTTGCCGCAAGGATCACAAGCAGGAACGCGAAGACACCCACCAAGGCACCAACGCTGGCCAGCTGATAAGCGTTTCCGCCCCGGCTCAGGACATAACCGGACAGGGCAAAGGCGATAAAGGTGCCACCCGCAAGGATCGCGGTCAGCGAGGTGGTTTGTGCAACCGTTAGCCCCAGCACTTGCGCGCCGTAAGGCTCGAGCAGGATCTCCTGCATGCTGAAACCGGCCGTACCCAAGCCAACAACAATCAGCAGTCGACTCGCATAACCACCGCGCAGAAATTCGTTCCAGGTCTCACGGAAGGGAGGCCGCGGAATCTTGGCCACCGCACGTTTAAGATCGATCGATTCCTGTTTCCAAGCTGCGATCAGATTCATGATGATGGTGGCCAAGGCAGCAGCATGGACCACCTCGACCAGCTTCTTGTGCGAGAAGTCCTCGAGCAAATGGCCAAACAGCAGCGCACTACCGACCATCCCGAGCAACAGCATCGAATAGAGGAGCGCAACCACCCGCGGCCGTTTCTCAGGTGTCGCCAAGTCAGTTGCCAAGGCCAAGCCGGCAGTCTGCACGGTGTGCAGCCCAGCTCCAACCATGAGGAACGAGACACCGGCAAAAAACTGTCCGACGAAGATCAGATTATTGGTTTCATC
This sequence comes from Lamprobacter modestohalophilus, assembly GCF_016583905.1. GTDB lineage: Bacteria > Pseudomonadota > Gammaproteobacteria > Chromatiales > Chromatiaceae > Lamprobacter > Lamprobacter modestohalophilus. The sequence continues at coordinate 89,113 of NZ_NRRY01000018.1, forward strand.
AGAGAGGATCAGGATCGAGTACGGCATGATCGCGAAGCCGCCGTACTGCAACATGCTACCGAGCGCGATATAGGGCACACGGCGCCAGCCGAACGCCGAATGATGGTAGTCCGATCGATGCCCGATCAACGCACGCAGCGGCGCGAAGACCAGCGGCAAGGCCACCATCAGAGAGACGAACCAGGCCGACACCCCAAGCTCGACCACCATGACGCGGTTCAAGGTGCCATACAGCAGCACCATCGCCATACCAATCGAGATCTGAAACAGCGACAGACGCAAGATCCGCCGCAGCGGCAGCTCGGTCGTCCCAGCATCGGCAAAGGGAAGGGTGGCGAGATACTTGGTCAAGCGATTCATAGCTCACTCCAAGGCAGACTCATTGCGGGCATCAGCAGCAGGAACGATGACCAACAAAAGCAAAGAGCCTACCCCATAGCTGAAGACGGAAGGCTGCGAGGATGGGGCAAAAGGCAGATCTGCAAGCCATCTTGCCGACATGCTCGCAATACCAGCCCTGCGCTCAAGCCGCCTTGGCGACGACGAGCCGGGTCTGTAGCGGCCGGCGCGTGCGGACGAAGCGAATTTGGTCGAATCCAGCCGCTTGTAACATGGCACGATGCTCGTGTGGCGGACGTGTACGCCCGCTGCCCATCGCCAGCAGATAGAGGCCAAAATAGGCGTCGCCGACGGGCTCGACCCCCGGCGTCTCCGACATCGGCTCGGTAATGATCAGGGTGCCACCCGGCTCGAGCGCGGCCCTCACGGCACGCAAGATGGTCATCGCGCCGTCGTCGTTATGGTCCAAGATCACGCGCACCAAGGAAATGATATCGGCCCCCCGTGGGAGCGGATCGGCCTTGACGTTACCGCCGAAGACCTCGGCACGGTCTTCGATTCCGGCATCGCGGAAGCGCTCACGGGCGCGGTCGACGACGGCGGGCAGATCAAACAGACGCAACTGCAGGTGCGGCCAGCGCTGGGCCGCCTGCAACAAGAATCGACCCTCACCACCACCAACATCCATCAAGCAGCGATAATCGTTGAGCGAGAAGGCGTCGAGCGTATCCTCGGCGACGAAGCCGCTCGACGCTGACATCAACAGACTGTATTCAGCGACCCGCTCGTCACCATCGGCCGCTGGGTCCGCAGAGCCAGCGTAAGACCAATAGCGCCCAAGCTCGGTCTCGCTCAGCTCGCCGCGAAAGAGTGCGAGCGGGTCATCGAGATCGTGATACAGCATGCGATGATGGCGCACCATGGCGGCAATCCCTGGATTGCCCGGCATCGCAATCCCCAGCTTGCCAAGCCCGAAACGGCCATTGCCGCGCCGCTCCAGCAGGTCGATCGCCACTGCCGCGCGCAAGAAGCGGTCTGCTGCGGCAGGCGTCATGCCCATCTTGCCCGCCAACTCATCGGCGCTCTGTGGACCATCGGCGAGCTCATCAAAGAGCCCAAGCTCGACACAGCCATAGAGAATCTGGGAATAGACGAAGCCAGCGGTGATATCAAAGAGTGCGCGGGCGCGCTTTGATGCCTCATACTTGGTCAACGGAAAATCCGCTGCCCAGCGCTGAAAGCTCGGACTGGCGAGCTTGCGATCGCGCCAAACGCGCCAACGCTCAAGGAATGGAAGCTGCAACTGGATACCTTCGCGAGTTGAACCTAGCGATAGAAAAGAAGGGTTCGCAAGTACGCTGAGCCACGACTGACAACTGCTAAGAGACACCTCTGTGACGAAACTCAGGGTACGGACACCATCGAATGGCCGATTTTACATGGCAGCGCCGTACGTCAACAATTGTTGACCATCAATGGAAGCCGAAAACGCTCACCTTCTCAATCCGTATCATCGCTAGCAACAGCGCTGAGCCACACTCAAGCCCGTGTCACCACAACGCCCCCATAACAAAACAACGCCCATTGAGGGCGTTGTTTACCACTTCCCGGTGTCATGATCCCTGGCTTGGTGCCAAAGTGGACGATCGATGATCTCGTCCAGCGAGCGGTTCAGCCTGAGGTGAACCGCTCTGCATCAAGCATGGTCTTATTGGACCTGAGCAATCTGCTGGCCTTGAACCTGCTCGATAACGGCAGCGGAGCGAGCGTCGACAGCCGCTTGCGCGGAATCCTTGAAGCCGTAGCCCGGGAGGCTCAGTGCATAGCTATGCACCATCCACATCTGAACGAACAGGATGAAGAAAAACGGAACCATCCAAACCGCTGGGTTGATTACGGTCCAGATCTTCCAGTCTTCTTCTGGATGATCAGGCTTCGCAACGGTCGGGTCAGCCATCAGATAAGGAACTTGCATGGAGTATCTCCTCGTCGAATTTGGACTAGCGGTTTAGAACCAGGGCTGATAGACCCAGGTCACGACATGAACGACGGAGGCGATCATGACCCAGCTCCAAGTGCCATGCTTCCAGTGCTCATGAAACTCTTTTGCTTGCTCGTCAGTCAGGCCGGACAGATTTTTGTTTTCAGCCATCGAAATAACCTCTCGTGAAGGTCGTTGTTCAGGTGCCGTCCGGCACATCTCTGCGCCGCACTTCGATGTGTAAAAAAGTATGCATCAGCCCTGGTACAGATGCTGTTGCTCTCTTAATCCACGACTGTGAGTTTAACCTGACATCCCTGTGTGTCAAGGTCGATTTACATATTTTTCGTTCGAATGCGTCAACTCAGCTTGACTGAGTATCGCCGTCTGCTTGCCTCAGCCGCGCGCGGCTGCGAGCCGGTGCATGAAGTCTTCGCCCATGGGCGGCGGCAGCAGGCGTTGCATCTCGCCAATCACCAGGGCCTGCAGCTTTTCAGCGCCTGGGCAGGACGGAATCGAATCCACGGCCTCAACAATCAGACCAACTAGACGATCAAGCGCGCCATCGACCCCCAGCTCAGCGACAGCGCTTGGTCGATTGTGCACCGCATCCTGCCCTACCGGTTTGCCAATCGCATCGGCATTGCCGGCAACATCACGCAGGTCATCAGCCACTTGATATGCCTCGCCAAGATTGGCCCCAAGGGTGCGCCACTCGGCGGGATTCCGCCCTGCCGCCGCCGCGCCAGCCTCGGTTGCAGCCGCAAACAAGGCCGCAGTCTTCTGACGGTGATACTCGCCCAGATCGACCCGATTTTCGCACTCCCAGGCTTGGCCGGCGACAATGCCGTCCTTGAGGCCAACCGCTCGACCCACGATCATCAGCAGTGGTGCCAGACGCTCCGGGTGGCGCAGCGTATGCCAAGCAAGATTCTCGAACGCGAGCACAATCAGCCCATCGCCAGCGAGCACTGCAAGCCGCTCCCCATAAGCACGGTGCACCGAGGGTTTTCCACGGCGGGTATCCGCATCATCGAAACAGGGAAGATCATCGTGCACCAGCGAGGCACAGTGCAGCAGTTCCAAGGATACCGCGGCCGCATCCGTGACGGCTGGCACGTCATCGCCACAGGCCATGGCGACAGCCAGACAGAGGCGCGGACGCACGCGCGAAGCTGGGATCAGCACCGCGTGGCGCACGGCCTGCTGTAACAGAGGCGGCGAGTCATCACCCATACCCTTGGTAATGGCGGCCTCAAGCGACTGCTCGATCCGCTGTAAAACATCCATAAGAGTGTGTCCCCATAGTCAGAATTGGAGCGAGGTAGTTGGAACGAGGTAGAAGGTGGGAACGGGGCTAGTCGCGACCGTTGTGGTACAGATGCTGCTGCCGTTCCGCATGCCACGCATCACGGCCGGCCATCTAGGCCGACGTTGAGCGGCCGAACGCGGGATTACCAAGGCCGATAGGTCAGCCCCGGGATGCTGCGCTCGTCGAACTGGGCTGAAAGGCCGTGGATCAGCGCCTCGAGCTCTTCGCGGTCGACATAGCGACCATAGGAGGCCTTGGCCGCGTCTAACGGCACCTCCACGTAGTAACGGTTTTGGTCCGGCTCCGGGAGGATCTGCAACGCATGATCGTCGGAGCCAAGAATGCCAAGGTAATCATCCTCGGATTGCAGCCGGTCGAGCATCTGTTCACAGATCGCTTTGGCGGTCATCTCCACCGCGCTCGTCGACGACACACGCTCGCCAGAGCGGTTAATGAGGTAAAAGACGCGAAAATGCATGTTGGTGTTATCTCTCGACGCCGATCGCCCTGCCTCTCTCGTGGCGAGCACCGGCATAACCGACGCACACCCGAGCGTTGCGGAGCTGATGCTCTCATCCACGGTCACCGCGTTCAGGCTCGACGCGAGTGATGGATCGACACCCCAGCCGTTCATAGTATCATCAGTTCGATATTCGTGAATATCTGTTGAATCCCAGGGCAGGGCGAGCGCGTATAAATCCTCAGCCAAAGACGACCTTAGCGCGGTAGTCATCGTTCCACGTGGCCTTGCGGCGCTTCTTGACCATGCGTTGCTTGGAGGGTTCGCGTTCGAGCAAATTCATGCA
>NZ_NRRY01000019.1 GCF_016583905.1 Lamprobacter modestohalophilus
GCGCGGATTCCATCAGGGCGCGAGGAGCGATCACGCCACCTCATCACGACGCCGGATATATGGCCGCAACGTTTCCTTCTGCTGAACAGTCAAGTGGCTCTTGCATCGCGGGGCGGACCATATATGTGGGTCGCTCCAGTTCCGATCCGTTCTGTGATCCTCTTCACAATCTCTGCGCATGATCCCAGCGATCTCTGCGCATGATCCCAAATCATCTCTATCGCGACGAGTATCCGGTATCCAGATAACAGAATATCGGTTATGCGCATAATGTATATTATGTAAAGTCAAAGTCATAACGATGATAGCCATGTGCTAACCTCGCTTCCTACCGGTACCAACTTGGGTACGCTATCACCCACCCTTATCACCCCCCTGGAACTGCGTCCATGCTCAGGCAGGAACTGGAAGAACTGATTGCTAACGGCGAAAGCTCTGGGCCGGTGGCTGGCACAAGCATCGACAGCCTGGATCTGGATCGGCTGGATTTCTATCTGCGCCACATCATCCAGGACCCGGATATGCCCTGCGATGGCGCTGAGTGGCAGCAACGACTGCTCGGTCTGGGGCTGATGGCTGAGGACGGACTTGGTCACCAGACGGCTTCCATTGCGGGTATCCTCGGCTTCGGCGTTCAACCCCGCCGCGCGTTGCGCCAAGCGGGCCTGCGGATCATGGTCTTTGATAGCCGCGAAAAGACCTACGCAACGAAACTGGACAGCGTTCTCGATGGTCCTTTCGTGGCTCGACGCAAACGCTCCGCGAGTGGTTCGGCTCAGCATGTGGACGATGGGCTGATCGAGAAGCTCGCGTCCACGTTGCGCCCGTTCATCAGCCGCGATGCGGCCGAGATCGATGAGAGCATGCGTCGACAGACCCACTGGGATTACCCTTGGGAAGCGGTGCGCGAGGTCGTGATCAATGCCCTCGCCCATCGTGACTGGACCCGCTCGGTCGATATCGAGATCAGCTGCTACTCAGACCGCCTCGAGGTCATCAGCCCTGGACGGCTACAGAATGCGATGACCATCGCCAAGATGATCGCCGGGCAGCGGTCACCGCGGAATCCGATCCTGATGGATCTCTTGCGCGATTATGGCTACGTAGAGGCTCGTGGTATGGGCGTGCGCACCAAGGTGATCCCCGCTATGCGCGCCCATAACGGGACTGAGCCAGCATTTGAGCTCAACGAAGATGCTCTGAAGGTGACCCTGTATCAGGCGCCTTGAAGCTTAACCCGGTCATAGATCTCCCGCATCAATAGTCGGCAATCCAATGCGTCCAGCGGAATCTCCGCTTCCGGGTTGGTATAGGCATCGAGTATCCAGCGATCGTCTGGCTGGCGGGTGAACACATCCACGGAAACCTGGTCCTGGTTGATGAGCAGGACGTGACGCAGGCTTGGGAGCTGTCGATAGTGCGCGAATTTGCTGCCGCGATCATAGGCCTCGGTCGACGGTGACAGCACCTCGGCGATCAGCGCCGGATTGGTGAGGACATCGCGCCGTTCGTCATGGAAGACCGGCTCGCCGCACAGCACGCTGACGTCCGGATAGGCGCAGACATCGGCGGCTTCGATGCGGATGCGCATGTCGCTGGTCAGCACTGTACAAGGGCCGGACTTGAGCTGTTGGCGCAGTTCTCCAGAGAGATTGGCGGCAATCAGACTGTGCTCAAAGCTCCCGCCGCTCATGGCGAAGACTTCGCCAGCAACGTACTCATGTTTGACATCCAGCGCTTCACGCTCAAATGCCAGATAGTCCTCGAAACGATACGCGGGTACAGGTTGTGTCAGCATGATGGGGTTCCTCGGCTTGACGAGAATCGTTGCGCTCAGTGTTTAGGCAGCCCAGTGCTTTATAGTCGACAAGTCTAGTCACCGCACTAGACCCCGACAAGAATCAGCGTTCTTCATCATGTCTCCACAACAGGCCCTGCACACCCTTGAGCGGTCAGCATCCCCACCAAGCCCGTAAGCGTTTCGGCCAGAACTTTCTCCATGACCCCGGGGTAATTCAGCGCATCCTCGACGCCGTCAACCCACAGCCATATCAGCATTTGGTCGAGATCGGTCCAGGCCAGGGCGCGATCACGGCGGGTTTTCTGGAGATGGCCGGTGCGCTCGATCTGATCGAACTGGACCGAGATCTGATTGCGCCGTTGGCGCAACGTTTCGGTGGACGGGTGATCGCTGGACGCCCGGCGGTAGAGCGCAGCAACCGCTCTAGGCAGCCAGACGCTCAGTCAGAAGCTAAGCCAGACGCTATGCCAGACGCTATGCCAGACCCTGAGCCAGACGCTAGCGGCATCGCGCCCGAGCCATCCAGGCTGCGGATCTACAACGCGGATGCGTTGAGCTTCGATCTGTGTGCGCTGCTGAGATCAGGCCCAAGCGGACTGCAATCAACAGCATCGTTGCTGGCCACCTCGACGCCGACTGTTCAAATGCCGATGGACTCAATGGCAGGCGCCAACGTCGAAAGGCCCTATCCGCCAACCGAACACCGGCTGCGCCTCATCGGCAACCTTCCCTACAACATCTCCACGCCGCTGCTGTTCCGCTTCCTCGATCAAGCCGACTGCGTCGAGGACATGCACCTGATGCTGCAGAAGGAGGTGGTCGACCGCATGACCGCCGAGCCGGGCACCAAGGTCTACGGCCGGCTCTCGGTCATGGTGCAGACCTTCTGCTCGGCGCAACGGTTGTTTCTGGTCTCCGCTGGCGCCTTTCATCCGGCGCCAAAGGTCAGCTCAGCAGTCACTCGGCTGCGCCCACATCGCCCGCTGCCCTACCCGCTCGCCAATCCGCCCTGGCATGCGCGCATCGTCGCAGCCGCCTTTGCACAGCGTCGCAAGACCTTGCGCAATAGCCTCTCCGGGCTGGTCACACCGGAGCAGATGATCGCGCAGGGGATTGATCCCCAAGCCCGCGCGGAAACCCTCTCCGTCGCCAACTTTGCCGCGCTCGCCAACGCGACCAGCGCTTGCATTGAGACGAAAATACCCTGAGATTGAAAGGCGTTTTGGATTAAGCCGATGACTTACGAGGGGTAGCTGATGAACGACGAGGTTGCAGACACCGAGCAGCAAAAAGACGAGGATGTCGGGAAGGAAGATTTGGAGCTAGATCAGGAGAACGTCGAGCAAGATGATGTCTCCAATGAGGACTTCGATAGCGAAGATTTCGACAAGGAGAAGGGCGAGCTGGCCCGTGCTCGTGACGTGCTGCCGTCGATGATCCATCTGCTGCCGGTGGCCTCGCGCCCGTTCTTCCCCGGCCAGGCCGTGCCGCTGCTGATGGATTCGGAGTATTGGCTGCAGACCATGAAGGCGGTCGGCGAGACCGAGCATAAGATCCTGGGCGTGGTGCTGGTCGGCAGCAACACCTCCGAGGAGGCCCGCAGCGCCGACTTCAAGCCGGTCGGCACCGCCTGTCGCGTGCATCGGGTGCATTCAGAAGAAGGCAAGCTGCAAGTGCTGGTCGAATGCCTGCAGCGCTTCCGCATCGAGCGCTTCGTCAGCCGTAAACGCCCGTTCTCAGCGCGGGTCGACTACATGCCGGAGCCGGTGCCAGAGCCTGAGGACCAGATCAAGGCCTATGCGATGGCCGTGATCAACACCATCAAGGAGCTGCTGCCGCTCAATCCGCTCTATGTCGAAGAACTGCGGATGTTCCTCGATCGCTTTGGCCCCGATGATCCGTCCCACCTCGCCGACTTCGCGGCCAGCCTGACTACCTCAACCAAGGTGCAGCTGCAAGAGGTGCTCGAGGCCGTGCCGCTGATGAAGCGCATGGAGAAGGTGCTGGTGCTGCTCAACAACGAGCTCGAGCTGGCCAAGGCGCAGCACTCGATCCGCCAGTCGGTCGAGGAGCGGATGCAGAAGCAGCAGCGCGAGTTCTTCCTCAAGGAGCAGCTCAAGGTCATCCAGAAGGAGCTCGGCATTGCCAAGGACGACCGCACCGCCGAGACGGATAAATTCAAAGACCGCCTGAAGAAGCTGACCCTGACCGAGGAGTCACAAAAGCGCGTCGACGAAGAGATGGACAAGCTGGCGATGCTCGAGACCGGCTCGCCCGAATACTCGGTGACGCGCAATTATCTGGACTGGATCACGCTGCTACCCTGGGGCCTGCACTCCAAGGACAAGCTCGACCTGAAACGCGCCCGGCGCGTGCTCGACCGCGATCACTACGGCCTCGACGACGTCAAGAACCGCATCCTCGAGTTCCTCGCGGTCGGCATCCACAAGAGCGAGATCGCCGGCTCGATCATCCTGCTGGTCGGACCGCCTGGCGTCGGCAAGACCTCGATCGGCCGCTCGATCGCCGATGCGCTCGGCCGCCGCTTCTACCGCTTCTCGGTCGGCGGCATCCGCGACGAGGCCGAGATCAAGGGCCACCGGCGCACCTACATCGGCGCCATGCCGGGCAAGTTCCTGCAGGCGATCAAGGACGCCGGTACCGCCAATCCGGTGATCATGCTCGATGAGATCGACAAGATCGGCGCCAGCTACCACGGCGACCCGGCCTCCTCGCTACTCGAGGTGCTCGACCCGGAGCAGAACGTCGACTTTCTCGATCATTATCTGGATCTGCGTTTTGATCTCTCGAAGGTGCTCTTCGTCTGCACCGCGAACCAGACCGACAGCATCCCCGGCCCGCTGCTCGACCGCATGGAGGTGATCCAGCTCTCCGGCTATATCGCCGAGGAGAAGCTGGCGATCGCCAAGAAATACCTGCTCCCGCGGCAGATCGACCGCGCTGGACTGCCTAAGGACACGGTCAAGCTCAAGACCAAGGCACTGCGCAGCTTGATCGAAGGCTATGCGCGTGATGCCGGCGTGCGGCGGCTCGAGAAGCAGCTCGGCAAGATCGTGCGCAAGGTCGCGGTGAAGATGCTCGAGGGCGCCGAGACGCCGCTCGAGGTCGATTCGGAGACGCTGAAGGATTATCTCGGCAGCCCAGTGTTTCGCGATGAGCGCAAGCTCTCCGGCCCTGGGGTGGTCACTGGCCTGGCCTGGACTGCGATGGGCGGCGCGACGCTATCGATCGAGGCGGTGCGCACGCACGAGTTTGCCCGCGGCTTCAAGCTCACCGGCCAGCTCGGTGATGTGATGAAGGAGTCGGCCGATATCGCTTATGGCTACATCGTCAGCCATGCGCGCGAGTTCGGCACCGACCCCAGCTTCTTCGAAAAGGCCTTCATCCATCTGCATGTCCCCGCCGGCGCGACACCGAAGGATGGCCCCTCAGCCGGCATCACCATGGCCTCCGCCCTGCTCTCTTTGGCGCGCAACAAGCCCGTGCGCCGAATCGCGATGACCGGCGAGCTGACGCTGACCGGCGAGGTGTTCCCGATTGGCGGTGTGCGCGAGAAGCTGATCGCTGCGCGTCGGGCTGGCTTCAAGGAGATCCTGTTGCCGGAGGATAATCGGGGTGAGTTCGACGAGGTGCCCGAGCATGTCAAGAAGGGCTTCAAGGTGCACTTCGTCAGCCGTTTCGAGGATGTGGCGGCGCTGTTGTTCGCGGCCAAGGCGAGCTAGGTCAGCCAGACTCCATCGTTGGGCACAAGAGCTGATCAGCAATCTCGGCGATCTGTTGGAACAGCTGATCCGGGGCCTTGGCGCGCAAGGCTGATTCGCTGTTGTAGCCCCAGGTTACCGCGCCGGCTTTGGCGCCGGCGCGGCGCGCAGCCTCGATATCCCGCACTTCATCACCAATATAGATTAGGGCTGCGGTGGGCAGTCTGAGGCGACGACTCAGTCGTTTGAGGCGCTGTTGTTTGCCATTGAGGGCGGCCCCGCATTCGAAGGCCTCGATGCCCGCGTAGAGCGAGGGGCCAAGCACGGTGCGAATATTCCTGGCCGTGTTCGAGCTCATGATCGCGACTCGAAGATCGCTGACGGCAAGCCGGTTGAGCAGTGGCTCAATCCCCTCGAAGAGCGTGATTTGGTCGATATCTCGTGCCATCCTGCGACGCAGGTCGCGTGCGATCCAAGGGAGCTTCCAGCGTGGCACGCGAAGCTCGCGAAAGATGGCGTCTGCGCTGAGGTGGCGGAGCCTCGACGCGTCCTCGGCCGCAACTTGACGGAAGCCCCAATCGCGGCCTACCGCATTGAGCTCGGCGGCAAACCAGGGGAAGCTGTCGGCTAGGGTGCCGTCGAAATCGAAGACGACTGCCTCGGTTTGGGTCGGTGCTGGGTGTACAGGCGTTTGGCTTCCTTGTCGGAAACGCTGCGCTTGTTCCACCCTACTTCTGCTAGTACTTATTGCACCGTTATTCAGGCTCATCCGATGGAATTCCTCGAGATCGCTCCGCTGATGTTTGTGCTCGCGCTCTTCGCGGGGTTGATCGATGCCATCGCCGGTGGCGGTGGCTTGATCACCGTGCCTGCGCTGCTTTGGGCTGGGCTGCCGCCAGTGGCGGCGCTGGCGACCAACAAGGCGCAGGCGGTTTGGGGCTCATTAGCGGCGACTGCGCATTTCGTGCACCAAGGCACCATCGATCTGCGCCGCACATCCTTCCTCGTGCTCTGCACCTTCATCGGTTCAGCCCTCGGTGCACTCTTGGTGCAGTATCTCGGTTCGGAACTACTCGCGCGACTGGTGCCGCTGCTGTTGATCGCCTTCGCGCTCTACTTTCTGTTTTCACCAAGGATCTCGGACCTGGATTCGCAGCAGCGCATCGGCCTGCCGGCGTTTGCGCTGACGGTCGGGTTCGGGGTTGGTTTTTATGATGGCTTCTTTGGGCCTGGCACGGGCACCTTCTTTGCGATGGGCTTCGTCGCCCTCCTCGGCTTTGGCATGCGCCGCGCGACCGCGCATGCCAAGCTACTCAACTTCACCAGCAATCTCGCGGCGCTCTTGTTCTTCGTGCTCGGCGGGCACGTGGTCTGGTCGCTGGCGCTGATCATGGCCGGTGGGCAGCTTGCTGGCGGCTGGCTGGGCGCCCATCTGGTGCTTCGACACGGGACAGGATTGGTAAGACCGGTGTTGGTCGTTGCCTCACTCGCGATCTCGGTCAAGCTGCTGGTCATGCCATGACGATGCCGCGCCCTATAGCTCACATCACGAAGAAACTCCTGAGCAAGACCCTTCAAACCTGCTGGTTCACTGGTGCTCGCTCGCTGGAGCTCGCATGTCGACCCCTGGATGCAAAGGGGTGCCAGAGAACCCACGCGTGACCTTTGTTGTCATCGCGACCAACGCGGAGCACCTGCTAAAGATGGTGCAGCTGGCACAGGCCCTGATCTGTGTCAAAAAGGCATCATCTCAGTCGGGATTTTCGCCGACCAGGTCAATGTTGCCGGTGGTCTCTCAGTGTACCCTCGCGGCCTTTCCTTCAACCTGTGCCCTTGGCCGATGAAACGCAGCTTGATAGTGCTCGGCGCGAGTCTCTTTTTGCTCGCCTTAGGTGTCAGCGCCCATACAGAGGCTAGCGGTGGCTCCAAACCCGAGTCTAATCCGAGCGCCGCCGCCTTTGCTTGGGGCGGCGATCTACGCATGCGCCAGGTCTTCATCAACAATGTCGGCCTCAACGACCAGTCGCCAATCGCCGATCGCACCTTTCAACGCTATCGCGGCCGGCTCTGGAGCCGGTATTCGCCGACCGAACAGCTCAGCGCCGAGGCGCGGCTGATGTGGGAAGGGCGCCATTACCACAAGCCCAACGCCGATCAATGGCCGATTCCTGGCTTTGAAACCTGGTACTCAGGCGGACTCCTGTTTGACCAGCTCGCCTTGAGTCTAGACCAGCCCGCAGGTCTTCCTCTCAGTTTTAAGGTCGGCCGTCAGGATCTGATCCTTGGCCACGGCTGGCTGGTGCTCGAGGGCACGCCTTTAGACGGCTCGCGGACGATCTATTTCGATGCCGCCCGAGCGACCCTGGATCTGGCCGAGATCGAGACCCGGGTCGACCTGATCTACCTCGATCAGGAGGCGACCACCGGACGCTTCCCGCGACCACTGAATGGGGTCATCGAGGATCAGATCGAGCAGTACGAGACTGGCGCCATCCTCTATGCGCGTAACCGCTCCTTGTTCCCCGAGACCGATCTCGACGGCTATTTCATCTACAAGCAGGATCGGCCGGACTTCACGCCCGGCAACATCCGCGTCAACAACGGCGCGCCGTTTCCATCCCCGAGCGATCGCGGCGACATCTACACCGTCGGGCTGCGTGCCGAGGGCGATCTCAGCCCAGCCTGGGGCCTGCGCGCTGAAGGCGCCTATCAATGGGGCCAGCTCAATGGGAGCGATCTGACGGCAGTCGGCTTCAATGGCCGCCTCCTCTACCGACTGCAGGACGCGCATGACAGCCGCTTCCATGCCGACCTGGAATATCTCTCTGGCGATGATCCCGGCGACAGCGCCGATCAGGCCTTCGATCCACTCTGGGGCCGCTGGCCGCAATGGAGCGAGCTGATGATCTATCAGTGGCCACTCGACAGCCGTGTTGCGCAGGCCACCAACCTGCTGCGGCTCAACCTGGGCTGGATGGCGCAGGTGCATCCGACCAGCCTGCTAACCTTCGACTACCACGCCCTGTTCGCGAACGAAGAGAGTACGCTGACGCCGCAGCAGGCGGTGAATCTCTCCGGCGACGGTCGCTTTCGCGGCCATCTGTTCACGGTCTGGCTCAAGGCTAAGATTAGCGATCATATCTCTGGGCATCTGGTTGCCGAATACCTGGCGCCCGGCGACTTCTATGCCGAGCACCGCCGGGACGATTCCTACTTTCTGCGCGCCGAACTGGTGCTGCATTGGTGAAAAGAGCGATGACTGAAGAACGCCTCCTGTTAAGCGGTGACGATGCCGTCGCCCTCGCTGCCCTGCACGCCGGAGTCCGGCTCGGCACCGGCTATCCGGGCACGCCCTCGACCGAGATCCTTGAGACCTTTGATCGCCTTGGCGGCCATGCCCAGTGGGCACCGAACGAGAAGGTCGCGCTCGAGGTCGGCATTGGCAGCGCCTTCGCTGGCGCTCGCACCCTAGTGACGATGAAGCATGTCGGTCTCAATGTCGCCGCCGATGCGTTGTTCACGGCCACCTATACCGATGTCGACGGCGGTCTGGTCATCATCTCGGCCGATGATCCGGGCATGGCCTCGAGCCAGAACGAGCAGGACAATCGCCACTTCGCCCGCGCTGCCGGCGCACCGATGCTGGAGCCGATCGACTCACAGCAGGCCTATGACTACACCTGGCTCGCGCTCGAGATCGGCGAACGCTGGAAGATCCCCGTCATCCTGCGCCTGACCACCCGGGTCTGCCATGCCAAGACCGTCGTTCGCCCACGTGGCGTCGAGCAGCGGCGCTCGCTGGAGGACACTGAAACCCCGCCGGAGAACGGCAAGACTGAACATCGTTTTCGGCGCGATATCCCGGCGCGCGTCATGATCCCGGCCTTCGCCAAACCCGCGCACCATCGGCTGCGCCAGAAGCTGGCTGAGATCGCCGCCTGGAATGAGGCTGAAGGACCGATGCAGGAGTATGGGAGCGAAGCCCGTGACCAAGGCGGCGATCACCCCCGGGAGCAGGGTGACCGTCCGGGCCCTGTCCCGATTGGCCATCAGGCGGCTGGCGCGATTGGCAACCAGACTGGTCTCGATGCTGGAAAGCAGGCTGAGGCTCAGGCCCGCAAGCAGGCTACCGCAGGAGTCCTAGAACCTCCCAAGCTCGGCATCATCGCCACCGGCGTTGCCGCCATGCACGCACGGGAGGCGGCGCCCGATGCCCGTCAACTGACCTTCGGCCTCACCTATCCACTGCCACTGAAGCGGATTCGGACCTTCGCCGCCCAGGTCGAGCGGCTGCTGGTGATCGAGGAAGGTGATCCAGTGTTGGTCGACGATCTCAACGCCGCCGGCATCAAGGCCGAGGGCAAGCCGATGCGCTACCGCTTCGGCGAGCTGAATGTCGAGCGCGTGCGCAGCATCATCGCCGGCGACGACAGCCCCGAGCCTGAGCCCACCAAGGGCAAGCCGCCGGAGCTCTGTCAGGGCTGCTCGCATCGGACGGTGTTCGAGGCGCTGCGTGATCTCAACTGCATCGTCGCTGGCGACATCGGCTGCTACACCCTCGGCGTGCTGCCGCCGTTCTCGGCCATGGATACCTGCGTTTGCATGGGCGCAAGCATCGGCGTTGGTCTCGGCATGCGCCATGTGTTGCCCGAGGCCGAGGCGCGCCGGGTGGTCAGCGTGATTGGCGATTCGACCTTCGTCCATTCCGGGCTCACCGGTCTCGCCGAGATGGTCTACAACCCGCCGCCAACCGGCCATCTGGTGCTCATCCTCGACAATGGCACCACCGCGATGACCGGTCAGCAGGAGCACCCCGGCACTGGGCGCTCGCTCGACCACAGCCCAACTCATCAGCTCGACTTCGCCGGCATCGGGCAGGCGATGGGCGTGCAATCGGTTGTGCTGGTCGACGGCAGCGACAAGAGCGTCTCGCTTGAGGAGCGCATCGCTACACAGCTCGCCAGCAATGAGACGGCGCTGTTCATCGTGCGCCAGCCCTGTGTGCTGGCAGCGCCGAAGATCCGGCTCTACGAGAAGGCGGCGGCTGGCGAGCGTGAGCGCCAATGCGCCGCACTGCCAGAAATCTAGTACTAACGCTTATGGCGTAGCGCCACCCCGGACAAGGAATCGCGTGAGATTCACGTTAACAACCGACCGCAACGGCGGTCCTCGAATCAGGCATCAAACAGAGCATCGATGATCACCAACATCGTCATCGCAGGCCTCGGCGGCCAAGGCGTCGTCAAGGCCTCTGACATCCTCGCCGATGCCGCGCTTGCGGCTGGCTTCGACGTCAAAAAGAGCGAGTTGCACGGTATGAGCCAGCGCGGCGGCTCGGTCACCAGCGACGTGCGCTATGGCCACCCCGAGCACAGCCCGGTGTTAAGCCCGATGGTGCCACCCGGCGAAGCCCACGTGCTGCTGGTGCTCGAGCCAACCCAGGTCGAGGTCGCCCGGCCGCTGCTGCATCCCGGCGGCCTGTTGATCGGCCCGGAGCTGATCGAGCCGGGTGCGTTGAAGAACAAGAAGAGCTTCAACGTCGCCATGCTCGGTGCCCTCTCGACCGCACTCGAGATCGGCGAGCTGTACTGGCAGCAGGCGATCCAGGCCAACCTGGCCGAGAAGCTACATGCGCTCAACGCTCAGGCCTTCGCGCTCGGTCGCACGCGTGGCCCCAGCAGGCAGGCAGACGTGCTTGATAACGCCATTCCAAGCGAGCGTCATCCTGAGCCCTGAGCCCTGAGCCCTGAGCCCTAGATCGAGACTGCACCACGAAGAAGCTGTTTGGAAGCCCTGCATTCGATTGTCCTGGGAGCTCGTCAAGAACGGCGTTCAAGCATCTCTATTGAGGACTCAAACAGCCTCTCATCAGGCATGGCAACATGCAAACATGATAATCATGATGGCATCGATCACCGATGCTCGGTACGACGAAACTTAGAGGCTTTTCCATGCTGAAAGAGCTCTGGAACGATGCCGCCGGTGGCTTCCACCCTGCCAGCGCCCCTGATTTCCTGCCAGAAGCTGCGCTCAAGGAGGTCCAGCTACGGCGTCTACGCGCCGTGGTCGAACGCGCCTACGACAACGTCGCCCTGTTCCACGATCGCCTACGCGAGCGCGATCTGACCCCCGCCGCGATCCAGTCGCTCGAAGACATCCGTCATCTACCCTTCACGGTCAAGGCCGACCTGCGCGATACCTATCCGTTCGGTCTCTTCGCCAGCCCGATGAGCGAGGTGGTGCGGCTGCATGCCTCCAGCGGCACCACCGGCAAGCCGATCGTCGTCGCCTATACGCGCGAGGATATCGAGGTCTGGTCCGAGGTCATGGCGCGCACCCTCGCCTGCTGCAGCCTGCACCGCGGCGACATCGTCCAGAACGCCTTTGGTTATGGCCTGTTCACCGGCGGCCTTGGTGCCCACTATGGCGCCGAGGCCTTAGGCGCCACGGTGATCCCAATCTCAGGCGGCAATACCGAGCGCCAGATCATGGTGATCCGCGACTTCGGCGTCTCGGCCCTCTTCTCGACCCCGAGCTACTTCACCCATCTGGTCGAGCGTGCCAGCGAGCTTGGCATCGACCTGCGCGAGCTGCCGCTGCGGGTTGGTGTGTTCGGCGCCGAGCCCTGGAGCGATGGCATGCGCAGCCACATCGAGGCCGCTGCTGGCATCAGTGCCTTCGACATCTACGGCCTCTCCGAGATCATCGGCCCCGGTGTCGCCAGTGAATGCCCTGAGCATCATGGTCTGCATGTGTTCGAGGACCACTTCTACCCCGAGATCATCGATCCCGAGACGGGCGAGCCACTGCCAGACGGCGAGGAAGGCGAGCTGGTGCTGACCACGCTCAGCAAGCGCGCGATGCCGATGATCCGCTACCGTACCCGCGACATCACCGCGATCATCCCCGAGCGCTGCGGCTGTGGGCGCAGCCTGCGCCGCATTCAGCGCATCGGCCGGCGCTCTGACGACATGATCATCATCCGTGGCGTCAACATCTTCCCGTCTCAGGTCGAGGCCGCGCTGCTGGCGGTGGAAGGCACCCTACCGCATTACCGCATCATCCTCAGCCGCGAGCAGGGACTCGATCAGATGACGGTCGAGGTCGAGGTCACGCCCGAGGTGTTGAGCGATCAGGTGCGCGTCATCGAAGACATGCGCGAGCGCATCGCTCAGGCCATCGAGCGCATCCTTGGGATTCGCGTCGGTCTGCGGCTGGTCGAGCCGCATAGCATCGAGCGCAGCCAGGGCAAGGCCAAACGCGTGATCGATCAGCGTGGCGACTAAGGCCCTTTCTGCTCAACCTCATACCCGCTTCTTACAGATCAGAACCACAGATGAACACCGATAAACACCGATGAAGCGGGATAAAAGAGCGCAGCAAGAATCTGTGCTCATCTGTAGCTCGTCTTGAAAAATACGCCTGGAGCCAGCGCAGCGACTCCACCAAAGCAGCTAACCGCCTGTTCATCATGAAACTTAACCAGCTCTCCCTGTTCCTTGAGAACCGCCCCGGCCGGCTGATCGAGCCGACCCGGCTGCTTGCCGCCGAGGGCATCAACGTCATGACACTCTGCCTAGCCGACACCGCCGAGTTCGGCATCCTACGGCTAATCGTGCAGAACCCTACCCGCGCCGCCGAGGTGCTCAACGCGGCCGGTTGGGCGGTCAACCTGACCGAGGTCGTTGCCGTCGAGGTGCCTGATCAGCCCGGCGGCCTGGCCGAGGTGCTCGGCGTGTTCGAGCAGGCTGGACTTAATGTCGAATACGTCTACGCCTTTACCCTGCGCCGCGAAGACCGGGCGATCCTGGTGTTCCGATTCCAGGAGCCGGACCAGGCCATCACGGCACTCCAGGCGAGCGGCCATCAGGTGCTCGATGCCGAGCGGCTCGAAGCGCTGGTTGGCTGAGCATGCGAGCCATGGCACCTTTTCCTTCACAAAGGGGCCAGGCTCAATGGCCCACAAAGGGGCCAGGCTCAATCAGGCTCAATCAACCCCACTCAGTCCGCGTCTAGCGGCGCGAACAGCAACTCCAGATCCTCATGACTCAGCGACTTGGTCGCGCTGCCGCCACCTTCTAGCATGGCATCCGCAAGCGCCTGTTTGCGCGCCTGTAGCTCCGCAACACGCTGCTCGACCGTGCCCTCGGTCAATAATTTGTAGACGAACACCGGCTTGTCTTGGCCGATCCGATGCGCCCGATCGGTCGCCTGTCGCTCGGCAGCGGGATTCCACCAAGGGTCGTAATGGATCACGGTGTCGGCCGCGGTGAGATTCAGGCCGCTGCCGCCAGCCTTGAGGCTGATCAGGAACAGCGGCACCTCCTCGGCCTGGAAGCGATCCACCGGCGTTTGCCGATCGCGGGTCTGTCCGGTCAGCTTGACATAGTCGCGGTCTTTCTTTTTCTTCAAGCGCTTGTCGAGGGCCTCCTCGATCAGACTCAGCATGCTTGTGAACTGCGAGAACAGCAGCACCCGTCGACCCTCTTGCAGCAACTCTTCCAACAGCTCCATCAAGAGGTCCAGCTTCGCCGAGCCCTTCACCCGCCGCGCACTCGCCAGCGAGACCAACCGCGGATCACAGCAGCACTGGCGCAGCTTCAACAACGCATCCAAGATGATGATGCCGCTCTGCGCCAAGCCCTTGCGCTCAATCTCCTTGCGCACCTTCTCATGCAAGGCAAGGCGCAAGGTCTCGTAGAGATCGCGCTGATCGGCGGCCAACGGCACCTCGCGCAGGATCTCGGTCTTTGGCGGTAGCTCGGTGGCGACCTGCTCCTTGGTGCGTCGCATCAGGAAGGGCGCCACGCGACGGCGTAGGCGGTCGGTCCGATCCTGATCGCCATGGCGCTCGATCGGGTTGCGGAACAGGCGCCGGAAAACGCGCTCATCGCCGAGCAGATCCGGCATCAGGAAATCGAGCAGCGACCAGAGCTCGCCGAGATGATTCTCCATCGGCGTGCCGCTCAGACAGAGCCGATGCCGTGCATCCAATGAGCGCACCGCTTGCGCCGCCTTGCTGCGCGGATTCTTGATCGCCTGTGCCTCATCGAGGATCAGCAGATGCCAAGGCTGGGCGCGGAGTACCTCCAGATCGCGCGGCAGCAAGGCATAGGTGGTCAGCACTAGATCCTGCTCGGCAAGAGCGTCGAAGTGCTCTTGGCGTTTCGGCCCTTGCAGGATGACCACCCGCAGCGTCGGCGCGAAGCGCTCGGCCTCTCGCTTCCAGTTGAACATCAGGCTGGTCGGCGCGACCACCAGGCTCGGCCGATCCGCGCGACCCGCCGCCTTTTCGATCAACAGATGGGCCAAGGCCTGCATCGTCTTGCCCAGCCCCATGTCGTCAGCGAGTACGCCGCCGAGCTCGAAATCACGCAGGAATTGCATCCAGCTGACACCCTCCTGCTGATAGGGCCGCAGCTCTGCCTGCAACTCAGTCGGCGGTGCAACCGGCTCGATGCGCTCGAACTCGCGCAGTCGCTGCCCCCAAGCGCGTGCCTGTTCGCCACCGCGCCAGTTGAGATTAGGCGCCTGTTGCTCCAGCTCCGCGAGTTCACCGGCCTGCAAGCGCGACAGCCGCATCCGCCCGTCGGCGTTGAGGCGCGCCATCGGGTCGTAGAGTTCGACCAGGGTCGAGAGGATCGGCTTCAGGCGCTCGGCGGGGAAGAAGACATAGCGCCCATCGTCGAGCCGCAGACTGAAACGGGTCTCGTCCGTCAGCGCCGCGAGCGCCTCGGCCGAGAGATCCACGGCTGGATTTTGAATCAGATTGAGCAGGATCGGCAGCAAGTCCAGGCGCTCGCCGTCGACTTCGACCCCCAGGCTGAGATCGAGCCAGCGCCCGGCATCGCCCTCCTCGATATCCAGATCCCATTCACCGACTCGACCAACTCGAAAGCGGAAGCTCGGATCGACCTCGACCCGCCAGCCCTCGCCTTCGAGCGCAGGCAGATCCCGATCCATGAACGCCAGCCAGGCCTCGACTCGGGGCGGACCGAAGGGCACGCCAACCCGATTCGAGGTCGCGACCTTTTGCTCGAGACCGAGCGTCTCGAGCCGCTTGAGCGCCGCTTGCTCGGCCTGGGGGTGGCGCTCGCACTCGATCATCACCCCGTCCTTGATAGAAGAAACCTGCTCCCCGGCCTCGCGTGGGTCGACCATCGCCCCGGCGTAATCGAGCGTGAGGCGGGCCTCGTCCTCCCACTGCGGCTCTGACGCCCCGGCATAACCCCAGGCGCCATAGCCTGAGCCCCCTGGAACGGCATGACTCGACAGCCGCAGGCAAGGCGTTGGCGCATCGACGCTGACCCGGCGATGCTTGGGCTGTGGTGGTGTTGGCAGATTGAGCCCCTTGAGCCGAGTGCGCGCCTGCTCCTTGAAGAGATCAAGATTCGCAAGCGGGATCGCCGGCGCCCGCACCAGGGCGGTCGCCTCACGTTCACCGAGCGGGGTGTCGATGGGGCCGCACTCGCCTGAGTTCGGGTCAAGGTACCAGGGCGGACAGAGCGGCAAGAGCAACAGCCCCTCGCGCTTGGTCTCGAAATGCAGATGGAGCTGGGAATCATCACCCCAGCGCCAGCTGAGCTCACCCGCGACCGGAGCACCTCGCGTCAGGCGAGGCCCATCCTTGTCCTGCCAGTAACCCCGGCCGGATCGCAGCACGGCTTCTAGCAGTTCGATACCCAAATCGTCGCTGAGCACCGCGGCACCAAACTCGCCACCGCTCGGCTGCGCCACAGCGAGCGCGATGATGCTGCGATCCTCAGACCGAATGAAACGCCCCTTGGATTGGCCGCGCAGATTGAACGCGCTCGGTTTGCCGTAGCCACCACTCTTGAGGGTTCGCACCTTGACTGCGTTCAGCATCACCTTGGCGTGGGAAATGGCTTGCGTCTGCAGTCGCAGTAGATAGAGCAGCCACTGCTGATCGTCCTCTTCAAGCTCCAACTGCCCGGTCTCGTAGAGCCAGCTCGCGAGCGGCGCCGGCAGCGCCTTGCGCGGTGAAACAGGCTGCGGACGGCGCGGGGCCGGCGTCTCTCCATCCGCAGCCATCGCTGTGCCAACGCTCAGCAAGACGGCGGCCACATGCTTGCAGTTCCAGCCTACCGGGCAGGAGCAGTGTCCGCGGATGCTGCTCTTAGACCCTGGGCTATCCTCGATCTGCACCACGACCTGATACACGCGGGCGCCGGACCCGCGCACCCGACCCGAGATCACGCCTTTGTCAGCACGTTGATCGACACTGAGCACATGCCCGTCGCGAAGGTAGCGCCGACCTCGTTCCACATAGGCCGCCGGCAGCACCTGTTTGAGCTGCTGTTCGTCAAAGATCATGGGTGGGTAATGCTTTTAGTCTGCTGAATCGGGATTGTTGAATTGAAGTCGCTGGCTCGAGATCGCTGGCTCGAGATCGCTCGATCAAGATCGCTGACGCGGTCTGTCATCGCGAGTCCTTGCCGTCATCGTGGGTGAGAGACTAACGTGCTCGCCCGCGAGGGCCAAAGAGAAGAGCCCCTGAAGCCACCGCTCGGCTGAGCCATCCGACGCCGCTGCAGTGGCACTCGACCTGCTCGTACAGCGCGATCGAGCCAGGCCAAGCCCATGAGACACCGACGCTAGGAAACCGCAGATTGAGTGATCAGAAAACAACACGAGTCGAGCGATTAGCAGAGCATACGGCTGAGCAGATGGCTGAGCACACGGCTGAGCAGATGGCTCAGCACACGCCAATGATGCAGCAATATTTGCGCATCAAGGCGGAGTTCCCGGACATGCTGCTGTTCTATCGCATGGGTGATTTCTACGAACTGTTCTTCGCGGACGCCCAGCGCGCCGCGCGGCTGCTCGAGATCACCCTGACCAAACGCGGCCAGTCGGCCGGGCAGCCAATTCCGATGGCCGGCATACCTTACCATGCCGCCGAGGGCTATCTCGCGCGTCTGGTGCGAGCGGGCGTGTCGGTTGCGATCTGCGAGCAGAAGGGCGACCCCGCCAAGTCCAAGGGGCCGGTCGAGCGTGAGGTGGTGCGCATCGTGACGCCCGGCACCCTGACCGATGAGGCGTTGCTCGAGGAGCGGCAAGAGAGTCTGATCTGCGCCCTCGCTGAGCCTGAAGGCAAGTCCGGCGCGGCGGCTCAGTCGGACGCCAGGTCAGCTGCAGACGCGGGCGGGCGCGTTGGGCTTGCGGTGCTGGAGTTGGCCAGCGGGCGTTTCTCGGTCCTCGAGATCGATGGCCAGGAGGCACTCGCGGCAGAGCTTGAACGGCTTCGGCCGGCCGAGCTGCTGCTCAGCGAGAGCAGCCGGCTACCGGAGCAGCTCGGCGAGCGCCTAGCGTCTGGCCTAGCAGCCGGCATCACGCGCCGCGCGCCCTGGCAGTTCGATGCCGACAGCGCCGAGCGTCTGCTCTGCGAGCAATTCGGCACCCAGGACCTGAGCGGGTTCGGCTGCGCCGGCTTGCGGCTGGCGATCGGCGCGGCGGGCTGTCTGCTGCAATATGTGAAGGAGACCCAGCGCGTCGCCCTGCCCCATCTCCGGGGCCTGCGCACCGAAAGCCGCGACGATGCACTGATCCTGGACGCCGCGACCCGTCGCAACCTGGAGCTCACACGCTCACTCAGCGCAGCCTCCGGCGGCACCCAGGGCAGCGCTGGGAGCGATCAGCACACCTTGGCCGGGATCATGGATCGCACCGCCACAGCCATGGGCGCCCGCCTGCTGCGACGCTGGATCAACCGCCCACTGCGCGATCGCCTGGCGGTCGGCGAGCGTCATCAGGCCATCGAGGCCTTGCTGCTGTCTGGAGCCTTCGAGGCGTTGCGCGAGGAACTGGCAGCGATCGGCGATCTGGAGCGCATCCTCGCGCGGGTCGCGCTGGGCTCCGCGCGTCCACGTGATCTGGCGGCGCTGCGCGAGGCGCTCGCCCGGTTGCCGGCGCTGCATGCGGATCTCGGCATGGCCGAGAGCGCTCGACTCGGACAGCTGGATACCGAGATGGGCGAGCATCCGGAACTGGCCAGCCTGTTGCAGCGCGCCCTGATCGAGCAGCCGCCGATGCTGATCCGTGACGGCGGCGTGATCGCGCGCAGCTATGATCCCGAGCTCGACGAGCTGCGCGATCTGGCCGAGCACGGCGATCAGTTCCTCATCGACCTGGAGCAGCGTGAGCGCGCCCGCACCGGCATCAGCACGCTCAAGGTCGGCTACAACCGGGTGCATGGCTACTACATCGAACTCGGGCGCAGCCATGCCGAGCGCGTGCCCGATGACTATCAGCGCCGCCAGACCTTGAAGGCCAGCGAACGCTATATCACCCCCGAGCTGAAGCGCTTCGAGGAGCAGGTGCTGAGCGCACGCGAGCGCTCGCTGGCGCGCGAGAAGCTTCTCTACGAGGCCCTGATCGAACAACTGCAGGCGAATCTGGCCCCATTGCAGGCAACCGCCGCGGCCATCGCCGAGCTAGACGTCCTCTGCAACCTGGCCGAGCGTGCCGAGCGACTGAACTGGAGCCGGCCGCAGCTCAATGACGCACCCGGGATTCAGATCCAGGATGGCCGCCATCCGGTGGTTGAGCAGGTGCGCGCCGAGCCCTTCGTACCGAATGGGCTCAAGCTCGGCAACGCGCAGCGGATGCTGGTGATCACCGGCCCAAACATGGGCGGCAAGTCGACCTTCATGCGTCAGGTCGCGTTGATCGTAGTGATGGCCTATGCCGGCAGCTTCGTGCCTGCAAAGAGCGCTCAGCTTGGCCCCATCGATCGCATCTTCTCGCGCATTGGCGCCGCCGATGATCTGGCGCGCGGTCGCTCCACCTTCATGGTCGAGATGGAAGAGACCGCCAACATCCTCAATAACGCCACCGCCAACAGCCTGGTGCTGATGGACGAGATCGGCCGCGGCACCAGCACCTTCGACGGCCTCTCACTTGCCTGGGCCTGCGCTGAGGCGATCGCCGACCAGCTGCGCGCCTTCACCCTCTTCGCGACCCACTACTTCGAGCTGACCGCGCTACCGGAGCGCCATGCGAGCGTGCGCAACGTGCATCTAGACGCCGTTGAGCACGGCGAGCGGATCGTCTTTCTGCACAGCCTGCGCGAGGGGCCAGCCAGCCAGAGTTATGGCTTACAGGTCGCGGCGCTGGCCGGCGTGCCGGCGGCGGTGATCGCACGCGCGCGTGAGCATCTCCGCCGGCTCGAGGAGCAATCGGCTGAGCGCGACCAGGGCGCCAGGCAGCTGTCGCTGTTTCCGTCCGAGCCTTCTGCGGGCATGTCCGCGCAAGATCAGCGCACAGCATCTTCCGCCTCAACGCTCGAGGCATCCGGTGCATCCAGGTCAAGATCCGCGTCCAAGTCGAGGTCTGCATCCTCGCCGTCAACGGAGCATGCGCCAACCCCGTCATCAAGTTCGCTGCCAGAGCCGCCCATGATCCGCGAGCCAATGCCCAGCCCGGCCCTGGATGCACTGCGCGAGCTAGACCCCGATGAACTCAGCCCACGTAAGGCCCTTGAGACGCTGTACCGCTTACAGGCGCTGGATCGTGGTTTGGATGATCTGCCATGAACAGCGATGCCTCCCTGATGCGTGAGCTGCGCCGCTTTGACACGGCAGAGGCGCGCTCGTTTCAGCATGTCTTCCGTCACGCAGAAGCAGGGATCGAGCTGCATTGGAATGCCCGTAACCATCGAAAACGGCGTTCCCACCCACTGAAGACGGCCGATGGGGTTTATGCTGCGCGGGCAAGGTATCGCTTGTTTGCCGTTCAGTGGCGATCACTGTCCTGGTGGGTCGCGGCGGTCTTTACCCTCGGCAGCCTGGTTTGGCTGATCAATGGCCTGGTCACCGTTCTGCCGTTTTCCGATGCGCCCGCGATCAAGGCCAATGTGCCGATTTGGACAGCCGTGCTTGGTGGCGGGATCTTCCTGATCGGCGGCTATCTCTCCTGGTCGGAGGTACTGAACGCGCCGCTCTATGTGTCGCTGTTGCAGGATGACGAGGGCCGACACAGCCGCGCCCTGCATGCCGACGATCATCGTTTTCGATGGTTTGGGCTGCAACCGGCCAACTGGGGTTACTGGCTGAATCTGGCGCAGTTGCTGGGCGCGACCATCTTCTTCGTGCCCTGCGTGGTCGGCGCGCTCCTAGCGACGCATCCAGCGATCGATGCCTTCACTTGGTACTGGCTACCGCAGATGATCGGCGCCACCTGGTTCGTGATTGCAGCCTGGATGGCGATGCGCGAGGTGCAGCCCAGCGTGCTAAGACCCGCCTGGGATAGGCTCGGCTGGTGGAGCGGCCTGTTCAACCTGCTGGGTGCCATCGGCTTCTTTCTCTGCGCCTGGTTCGGATTCAAGTCGGATTTCCAGGACCCGATGCTCAGCAATCGCTCGACCTTTATTGGCTCATGCTGCTTCCTGATCGCCAGCTATCTGATGCTGCTCGAGGTCATCAATCCAGAGGGGCCGGAGGGCCGATGAGGATTGGTATCGCCTGGCCTGGCTGGCTATTGGGCTGGACCCTGATCATGGCGCTGGGTTTTATTGCCCTGCGCAACGACCTGCGTTTGCTTCATCCAAGTGATCGGCTATGCTGCCGGCCCAGCAAACCCCTGCAGCGAGGTCTGTCATGCCCACCCTCATCATCAAGACCAACGCCCCTCTTGAGTCGACGGCGTCCGAGTCGCTCCTCAAGCGCGCCTCCGTCCGTGTCGCCGAGTTGCTCGGCAAGCCGGAGCGCTATGTCATGGTGATCATCGAGCCAACCCCCGCCATGTGCTTTGGCGGCGAGACCAGCCCGCTCGCCTTCCTGGAGCTGAAGAGCCTGGGGCTGCCCGAAGATCAGACCCCAGCGCTCTCGGCGGCACTTTGCGAGCTGCTCGACGAGACGCTCGAGATACCCTCCAACCGGGTCTATATCGAATTCGCATCACCGCCACGGCACCTGTTCGGGTTCGACGGCAAGACCTTCTGACCCGCTTTGCCGGCAGTGAATCCGAGCCAACACGGCGCTGTCGGCACGATGCCGAGTCGGTCTGAATCGCGCGCATCATGGCTGAGCTGGAGGCCCTACTGGAGACTGGGCTGGATGCTCTGCGCGGCGCTGTTCGCCATCGCCATCACCCTCCCTGCGCTTGCCACCAAGACCAGCGACCGCGCCAGCACAGGCACCAGCACCAGCACCAGCCTGCTCAGCCCACCCGACACCAGCTCGCCACGGGCGACCTTCGACAGCTTTCGCCGACTCACCGATCAGATCGCTGAGCAGTATGCTGCCTATCGCGAAGCCCCCAGCGCGCAACGCCAGCAGACCTTCTTGCGCGCCGTCGAGCAGGGCAAGCAGCTGATGGATCTGAGCAACGTGCCACCCGCAGCACAGCATGAGATCGCCACCGCCACCATCATCTGGCTCTGGGAGATCATCGCCCGCGTCGATCTGCCCGAGGCCGAACTGATCCCGGAGGCGGCCGATTTCAGCAGCGGTGGCCCACTTGCTGATCAACCAGCGCGCTGGCGTCTTCCCGACACCAGCATCGTCATCGCGCGCGTCGAGGAGGGTCCACGCGCGGGCGAGTTCCTGTTCAGCCCGGAGACGGTCGCCTCGGCACGCAGCTACGCCGAACTAGCACGGGAGCTGCCCTATCGGCGCTCCTCACGTATCGACAACGTCAGAGACCTCAGCGCCACGGCGCTCGGCTTCTCCGGCTGGATGCTACCGCCGCACCTGATCGAGCGCCTGCCCGACTGGGCGCGACAACCCATCGCCGGCCAGGTGCTGTGGAAATGGGCGATGCTCGTGGCCAGTCTGGCGCTGACCCTGGTCCTGCTCGGGCTGGTGCTGCGTTGGGCGCACCGCCGTGCCTGGGATGCCCGCCCTAGCACCTTGCTGCGACGCCTGAGCGCACCGCTCACCCTGCTGTTCTGGATACCCCTGCTGCGCGGCTTTCTCGATGACCAGGTGCAGGTCACCGGTCTGGTGATCGCTTGGCCCGACTACCTCGCCGAGCTGACCCGAGTGCTGGCGCTGATCTGGCTGGTGTTGCTGGTCGCACGCTGGATTCCCGAGGCGCTGATCGCCGCGCCAGGGCGCAATACCGAGCGCGCGGATGCCAGTCTGATCCGCTGGGTCGCGCGCGTCTTTGCGCTGTTCGCGGTGCTGGCGCTGGTGTTTGCCGCGGCCCAGGATCTCGGGATTCCGGTCTATGGCCTGGTCGCCGGCGCCGGGGTCGGCGGCTTGGCGATCGCGCTCGCCGCACGGCCGACGCTGGAGAACTTTATCGGCGCGCTGAACCTGTTCGCCGACCGACCAATCCGCGTCGGCGACCTGTGCCGCTTCGACGAGCGCCACGGTCAGGGCTGGAATCCGGTCGGCACCGTCGAGGCGATCGGCCTGCGCTCGACCAAGATCCGTCAGTTCGATCGCTCGCTGATCACCATTCCGAACGCCGATCTGGCCGAGCGCAACATCGTCAACCTCAGTGCCTGCGAGCGCTTTCTGCTCCAGCAACGCCTGCCGCTGCGCTACGAGACCAGCGCCGATCAACTGCGCTATCTACTGGCGACCCTGCGCGAGCTGCTGCACGCGCACCCGATGACGATTCACACCGAGGAGTACCCGATCCGCGCGCGCTTTCTGGGCTTTCGCGACCAGGCGCTGACGCTGGAGCTGCGCGCCTATATCCGCACCACCTCCTACACCGAATTCCTGGCGATCCAGGAAGACATCATGCTGCGCGTGATGCAGGCGATCCAGCAGGCCGGCACCGGCTTTGCGCTGCCGGCACAGACCCTGTACATGGCCCGCGACAACGGACTCGATGCCGACGCGCGCACGGCGGCCGAACAGCGCGTGCGCGAATGGGCGGCCGCGCATGAGCTGCCGTTTCCCGACATGGACGAGGCGCAGCGCAAGCGCATCACCGGGACTCTGGACTATCCGCCCGAGGGCTCGCCGGGGGCGGATCAGGGCTAGTCAAACTGTTCTTGTAGATCCAACCATCCTTCATGATCACCAAGAAGTTGCTGGCGGGATCAGCAACCAATGATAGATCCTCAAGCGGATTGCCATCGACCAGCAGCAGATCCGCTAGCGCGCCCTCCTCGACCACCCCCAGCTTGCCCTCGTAAGGACTGCGCGGACCGGAGAGCGCCAACAGCTCGGCATTGTCCGCAGTCGCCATGCGCAGCGCCTCGGCTGGCGTATACCAGCGCGTCATCGCGGCCAGCTTGGCGCCCTGTCGCTTGGCATTCTCGGCATTGAACAGGATATCGGTGCCCCAGGCGGTCTTGATGCCAAACTGCTTGGCCAGCCGATAGGCGCGATCAGTGCCGGCGTACATCGCCAGCTGCTTGCGCCGGTTCATCGATCCCTCGGCATAGGGCGAGGGCTGATCATCGATGAATGGCTGCAGGCTCCACCAGAGATCCTGCTCGGCGATCAGCCGCACCGTCGCCTCATCCAACAGTTGGCCGTGCTCGATGCTCGCCACACCCGCCTCGATGGCCTGACGCACGGCACGCGGCGTGTAGGCATGCACGGCGACATAGGTGCCCCAGTTCTCCGCCGCCTCGACCGCAGCGCGCAGCTCCGGCACCGTGTACTGGGTGACATCGAGCGGGTCGTAGCTCGAGGCGACACCGCCACCGGCCATCAGCTTGATCTGCGAGGCGCCCAGTGCCAACTGCTCGCGGGCGCGTTTGCGCACCGCATCGGGGCTATCGGCGATCACCGCGGCGCCGACCCGCTCGCTGAACGAGAAGGCATCCGGCGCGGCCGGCAGCTCGCTCGGCAGGCGGAAGTCGCCATGACCCCCGCTCTGGGAGATGAAGGCGCCCGCCGGCCAGATGCGCGGCCCCGGCACCAGCCCCAGGTCGATGCCGCGCTTGAGCCCGAACACCGGTCCGCCGAGATCGCGGATGCTGGTGAAGCCGCGCAGTAGCATGTCCGCCGCCGCCTTGGTCGCGGCGACATTGAGGAAACCGAGATCGCTGGTGAGGATCGCCTGCTGCGACAGCGTGGCGTACATCACATGCGTGTGCGCATCGATCAGCCCCGGCATCAAGGTGCGGCCAGCGCCCTGGATGCGGGTGAGCTCGAACTCGGCCGGCGGCGCGATCGGCTCCGCCGAGAGCTGTACGATGCGGTTGCCGACCACCAACACCTGCATCGGCTCGGTGAGCTGCTCGGCGGTGCCGTCGAAGACGTGCACCGCCTCGAACAAGACTCCGTGCGTTGGCGTTGGTTTTGGCGCTGGCGCTGGCTTTGGCATTGGCGCCGAAGAATCGGCGCTCGCGGCCATTGCGGTGGTGAAACACATCAGGATCAAGAACGCGATGTTTAGCGGATACCACATGGTTGAAGATCAACAGCCCTCGGTGCAATGCGTCGCGCGACCAGGCATGGGGTTTCGCTCTGATCGCCGAGACGATGGGGCCAGTTTAGCAGCCCAGCCGACCAGCTTGTGACATCAAGTAAGGTCGTCGGTATCATCCCGGGTTTAGGTTAGTCAGGAGTCGTCAGTTGCAAAAAAGGAGTTCAGGGCTCACCACCTATGCGCTGTTGTTGGGGCTGTCGAGTCTTCTGCTAGGCCTGTTGCTCTGGTCGTCGTATCAGCGCACCTGGGAGCTTCAGGAGAGCCGCCTGGCCTTCTCCTCGGAGCTGATCGCCGAATGGATTCACGGCGCCTTTGTCGCCTCGGATTACCTGTTGCGGGACATGGCCGGCCAGATCGCCCCCGATGACCTCCGCTATCCCCATCCCGACCCCCAGGCCCATGCCGATCTGAGCCAACGGCTCGAGCAACGCTACAAGACCTTTCCCCACGCCTTCCTGTATGGCGCGTTCGATCGCCAGTGCGTGGTCACACATGGCAACGCCAGGCTCGGTTACGACGCCAGCGAGCGCGAATACTGTCAGCGGCTGCAGGCCGATCCCGAACTCGATAGCCTGGTGACGCGCGGCTATCGCTCCAATATCGGTCCGGTGAATGTGACCCATGCACGCGCCCTACGGGATGAAGACGGGCGCTTTCTCGGCCTGGTCGCCATTGCGCTGGATCTCGAGTTCTTCAGTCAATGGCTGGCCCGCATGGGCACGGGTCGCCTCGATTCCCTGGCGATCGAGGACGATCAACAGATGCTGCTGGCGCGCTACCCGCCGTTCCCGCAGGCGATCGGGCAACTGTTCGACGACCCAACCATGAATGACTTCTTCGCCTCTGACGAACAGTTTCGGGTCTACCCCCCTGTGCGCTCTCCGGTGGACCAGAAACACCGCTACTTCGGCACACGAAAGGTCGAGGGGACTCCCTATACGATCATCCTCGGCATCGATCGCGCCAACTGGTTGGCGGACTGGTATCGTCTGGCCTGGCTGGCGGTGTTGGGCTGGACCCTGATCATGGCGCTGGGGTTTATCGCCCTGCGCAACTACCTGCGTTTGCTCGAAGGGCGTAACGCATTGCATCAGCAGGCGCGCACGGACCCCTTGACCGGGATCGCCAACCGTTCTTACTTCACCGCGCTGGCGGAACGCGAGATCGCCCGGGCGCGGCGGACTCAGGGCTGGATCGCGTTGCTGATGGTCGATGTCGATCGCTTCAAGACCATCAACGATACCCATGGTCATCATGTCGGCGATCGCGCCCTCAAGACCTTTGCCGCCTGCTGCAGCCGGGTCACCCGCGCCGAGGACGTCGTTGGCCGCTGGGGCGGTGATGAGTTCGTCGTGCTCATCAGTCAAGATCAAACAGCGGCGCTTGGCCTTGCCGAACGCCTGCTGGAGGAGATCCGGGCGGCCAAGATCCTCAACGATCAGGGCGAGCCTTTGAGCCTGAGCGCCAGTATCGGCGTCGCCTGCCTGCGTGCCGATCATCCCCTGGACCTGGATGCCTTGCTGCATCAGGCCGATCTGGCCATGCTGGAGGTGAAGCGAAGCGGACGTGGACGGATTGGGACCCTGACAGACGCAGCCGTCTCGAGCAGCGGTTAAACGCTCATCCCAGCGATCGGCTATGCTGCCGGCCCAGCAAACCACTGCAGCGAGGCCTGTCGCGATGTGCTTTGGTGGCGAGACCAGCCCCCTCGCCTTCCTGGAGCTGATGAGCCTGGGGTTGTCCGAAGATCAGACCCCAGCACTCTCGGCGGCACTCTGCGAGCTGTTCGACGAGACGCTCGCGATACCCTCCAACCGGGTCTACATCGAATTCGCATCACCGCCACGGCACCTGTTAGGGTTCGACGGCAAGACCTTTTCAACCACTGCCGGCAGTGAATCCAATTTAGCGACTTTGGCTGATGTCGCCATCAACGCATGGCAACGCGGCCAAAACAAGACCTCAGCCATCAAACCGAGCGGGAGGACCGCGATCCAATGTACGACCAGCGAGAAGACAGCAACGACGAGACCTACGCCTCCAGCGATCTTGCCACCGGCCTCCCGAAGTCGGCCTTTCCCGATCACGAACGTGATCCGCGACGCATTTACGCCGCTGTCCGCGACGAGCTGATGCTCGACGGCAACTCGCGGCAAAACCTCGCGACCTTCTGCCAGACCTGGGAAGAGCCCGAGATCCATCAGCTCATGGATGCCTGCATCGATAAGAACATGGTCGACAAGGACGAATATCCGCAGACGGCCGAGATCGAATCACGCTGTGTGCAGATGTTGGCTGATCTCTGGCATGCCCCTGATAGCGGCCAGGCGGTTGGCTGCTCGACCACCGGCTCGAGTGAGGCCGCCATGTTGGGCGGCCTGGCGATGAAGCGTCGTTGGGAGGCACCCCGCAAAGCCGAGGGCAAGTCCACCGACAAGCCCAATCTGATCACCGGGCCAGTGCAGATCTGCTGGCATAAATTCACCCGCTACTGGGATATCGAGCACCGCGAGATCCCGATGGAAAAGGGTCGGCTGCTGATGACGCCGGAAGAGGTGCTGAGCCGCTGCGACGAGAACACGATTGGCGTGGTGCCAACACTGGGTGTGACCTTCACCGGAGAATACGAGCCGGTGCAGCAGATCAGCGATGCACTGGACAAGCTGCAGGCCGACACCGGTCTCGACATTCCAATCCACGTCGACGGCGCCAGCGGCGGCTTCCTCGCCCCGTTCTGTGCACCGGAGCTGGCGTGGGATTTCCGCCTACCGCGGGTGCGCTCCATCAACGCCTCGGGCCACAAGTTTGGCCTCGCCCCACTTGGCGTGGGCTGGGTTCTGTGGCGCGAAGAGAAAGACCTGCCAGAGAGCATGGTGTTCTGGGTGAATTATCTCGGCGGCAATATGCGCGACATCGCTCTGAATTTTTCGCGGCCTGGCGGGCAGATCGTTTGCCAGTACTACAATTTTCTCCGTCTCGGCCGGGAGGGCTACCGTAAGGTCCACACCGCCTGCTATCGCAGCGCTGAGTATCTGGCCGACGAGATCGCGAAGATCGGGCCGTTCGAGATCGTCTTCAGCGGCGACATGGCGCGCGGCATCCCAGCGGTTTCATGGAAGCTCAAGGAGGGCATCGATCCAGGTTTTACGCTGTTCGATATTGCCGATCGGCTCCGAGTGCGCGGCTGGCAGGTGCCCGCCTACACGTTGCCGGCGAATTGCCAGGAGCAAGCGATCCAGAGGATCTTGGTTCGCAATGGCGTCAGCCAAGACCTTTGCACGCTCCTCGTCGAGCACATGAAGGCGGCCCTGGACTATATCGAAGCACATCCGATTCAGGAGTCACTGACGAGCAAAGAGGGATCGGGCTTCCATCATTAGGCAACGCACCGGTCGGGTTTTGGGTTCGCGCTCCAATCGCTGAAAGACTGCAAGTGGAATCCTCACAACATCATCGTTCTAACGGGACTGGGCAGCCGCCGTTACCAGGAACAGGCTCTCGCCTTGGGCCTGTCGTGACGGCTTCTACATCGAATTCGCACCACCGCCACGGCTTCACACCGAGGAGTACCCGATTCGGGCGCGCTTTCTCGGCTTTCGCGACCAGGCGCTGACGCTGGAGCTGCGCGCCTATATTCGCACCACCTCCTACACCGAATTCCTGGCCATTCAGGAAAACATCATGCTGCGCCTGATGCAGGCGATCCAGCAGGCCGGCACTGGCTCCCGGAAAGGGCCCATCGCTCGGCCATGATCAAATCGGTCTCCAGCAGTCTGCAGTTTGCCGCACGCTTTGCCCTGGTGGGGCTTGTCGTGGGCGGCTACGTCGCTTGGTCACCAGCGCACCAGGATCGCTAGACCGGCAAGGTAGAACACCAGCACGGCCACGCTCTCGAAACCGATGTTGGCGACACCGCTGCGCTCGCGGCGGATCAGACCCAACAACAGGATGGCGGTCAGCAATAGGGTCAGACTGATGATGAACAGCGGCTGTTCGCTGATCGCATGGTAGATCGAGCTTTCACGATAGGCGACATCAGCGAACACCAGGAACAGGACGTCGAAGGTATTGCCGCCGATGATACCGCCGACGGCAAGGGTCAAGGCGCCTTGGCGCACCGCGGCGATCGCGGTCACCAGCTCCGGCAACGAGGTCGCCACAGCGGTGAACAGGCTGCCGACCAGGGTCTCCGAGAGCCCCGTGTGGCGCACCAGCGCAATCCCGCTGACGCCAACCACCCAGCCGGCCACCGCAACGATCGCCGCTAAGAGCAAGAAGTGCATCCAGACCCGCCAAGCACTGCGGGTGCTGCGCTGGGCTTCGGCCGGTATGTCCTCGCGCGTGTTGGCGGTCTGCACTGGTGTCCAACCGGGAGCCTTGTTGGTCGCCGAGGCGAGCTTGAGGCCGAAGACGTAGAGCACCAGCACCACGACGGAGACTGGATGCACGCCGAAGAACGCGACCTCAGGCGCTGTCGCCGCCAGCAACGGCAGGGCGAGCAAGGCGCAGAGCAGAGCCCCATTGATCAGGTTGGTGACCGAGGCCGCTGCGTGCTCGAGATTCGCGTCACGGTAGACCACGTCGGCGACGACGAGGAACGCGGTCTGGGCCGCAATCCCGCCGACCGCATTGCCCACCGCCAGGTCAGCACGACCGGCGAGCGCCGTTGTGATCGACACCACCGTCCCGGGTAGCGAGGTCGTCGCCCCCAACAGCACGGCGCCGAACACCGCCTCGCCGAGGCCCGTCAGATCCGACAGCCGGTCGGCGATGGCGGCCAGCCGCGAACCGGCGACGGCAATGACCAGCGCACCACACCCAAACAGCAACACCGTCAGGGGAAGCGACAGCTGCTCCGGGCTCACCACTCACTCACTGGCTGGGACGCCGGCCTATCGGCGCTGGCGAAGGCAAACAGGCGCAAGGATGCCTGATCAATAGCTCGGGCCGGGCGTCGCTTCCGCCACACCGGCTTTGGTCCAACCGTTGAAGATCACCGTCTCCAGGCCTTGCGCAGGGACAGTCACCTCGCGTACGAAGGTCTTCTCGAAGCCGTTCACAGCCACCTCATAACGGCCGGCTGGGAGCTTGGCCATCAACCAAGGGCCGGGGGAAAAGGCCCGCAAGACGGGCACGCCATCGGGCGTGGTCAGGCTGACCGCGATATCCGCCAGATAGTTGCCCTCGGCAACCGCGAACTCGAGCTTCAGATTGTAATCGTCATACTCGCGCATCAACGCCTCGCGGGCCGATTCCCCGACGCCACCGCTGACCCAAGGGGTGCCGCGATAGGTGCCTTGATCGATCGGGATCTCCTCACCGCTCAGCTGGGTTTCCGCGGCAGTTTCCGCAGCGGTCGCCACACCGACGCCGCTCAGACCCAAGGCGATGGACAGGAGCGCGATGCGTTGTAACCAGGTGTTCATGATCAATCTCCTCAGTGCATGGAAAGGGTATGACACTGAAAGCAACCACCATGCCTACTTCCGAACTCGGCGCGTCTTCCGCGTCCACCGCCTCCCCGCGCTTTGCACCCTTCCCTTTCCTCGGTCTCCCAGCGCTTGGCCCGCGCGTTGATGCGGGGCATTTCAACCAAGCGCGGGGCATTTGATGTCTGTGGACAACGGCTTCAGTCAGCGGTCGGTGCCGCCGCAGACGACGGCTCCGATGCCTCGCTCGACAAGCCATATTTCTGGCAGCGATAGCGCAGCGTCTCGCGCGTGGTGCCGAGGGCGCGGGCGGCGGCGGTGACGTTGTAACCGCTGCGCTCGAGCGCGGTGTGGATGATGTAGCGGTCCATCTCATCGAGCGACAGACTGCCATCGAGCGGGATCATCAGCCGATCGCCCTCGATGCTCGGTCCGCTGCCCGGTGCGGCAGCCACCCCTTGGCCAAGCTGTAGCCACTCGATGGGGAAGACGCTGTCGCGCGCCAGCAGCACCGCGCGCTCGATCACGTTGCGCAGCTCGCGCACGTTGCCCGGCCAGTGGTAGCCGCGCATCTGCTCGTAGACCGCCGGCGGCACTTCACACACTTGGCGGCCAGAGCGGGCGTTGTATTCGTCGATCAACACCGGCACCAGTTGCTCGAGATCCTCGAGGCGCTCGCGCAGCGGTGGCAGGTCGAGACGGAACACCGAGAGGCGATGGAACAGGTCGCTGCGAAAGTCGCCGCTGCGCACGCGCTCATCAAGACGCTGATTACTGGCGGCGATGATCTGCACATCGACCT
The DNA here is from genome assembly GCF_016583905.1 of Lamprobacter modestohalophilus. Classification (GTDB taxonomy): domain Bacteria; phylum Pseudomonadota; class Gammaproteobacteria; order Chromatiales; family Chromatiaceae; genus Lamprobacter; species Lamprobacter modestohalophilus. Next base: position 31,117 of record NZ_NRRY01000019.1, read on the forward strand.
CGATCAAGCGTTCGCCGCCGAGCCGGCGCAGACGCCGGTCCTCGAGCACGGTCAAGAGCTTGGTCTGCAGATCGAGCTCCATCTCGGCGATCTCATCGAGGAACAGGGTGCCTTCGTGCGCCTGTTCCAGATAGCCGCGATGACGACCCTTGGCGCCGGTGAAGGCGCCGGCCTCATGGCCGAAGAGCTCGGATTCGAGCAGTTCGCGGGGCAACGCCGCGCAGTTGACCTCGACCATGGGACCCTCGGCGCGCGGACCGCCGTGGTGGAGGATACGCGCCACCAGGCCTTTACCGGTGCCGGTCTCGCCGCCAATGATCAGGGCGCTGAACGGCACCTCGGCGAGCCGCGCGATCAGGCGGCGCGTCTCCTCGGTGGTCTTGCTACCGCCGAGATAGGCGCTTGGTGCATAGCGGCGGCGGCTGTCGCGGGTCTGGGTGTGCAGGCGGCGCTGGGCCAGCGCGCTGCGGCGGGCACCGGCGACGACGAGCTCGAGGCGAGAGAGTGGGCAGGGCTTCTCGAGGAAGTCATAGGCGCCGAGGTGCAGGGCGCGCACCGAGTCCGGCACGCTGCCATAGCCGGTCAGCAGGATCCATTCGCCGGGGATCTTCTGCGCGCGCAGGGTCTCCATCAGATCGAGCGCACTGCCATCCGGCAGACTCATGTCGGCCAGGATCACCAAGGGCTCGAGTCGTTGGCTGGTCAGGATATCCCGGGCGCTCGACAACCGGCCAGCGACCTCGACATCCCAGCCCTGGCCGGAAAAATGGCGTTCGAACTCCTGTGCGAGGGCGTCCTCGTCTTCGAGAATGAGTAGGGAATCAGCCATCAGTGAATCCTTTGCATGCTGCGCGTTGACCAGGGTGCTTGTTCGCCATTATTCCTGTTCTCCGTTCCTGTTCTCCATCGCGAATCGTCGATCAAGACTCACCGCGAACGCGCTGATTCCATTCCAACTCGGGACCGGCGCTGGACGCGGCTTCAGCGGCTTCCAACAGCCCGATCAGGTCGATGACACCCACCAGTCGTGGTCCCGACTCGATCACAAAGAGCGTATTCACGCGCTTGGACAGCATTAAACGCCGCGCGTCGTCGAGCCGGGTCTCGGGGCCACAGCTGACCGGCTCGCCGCGCATTAAGTGACGGACGAGTGCGCGCGTCGGATCAAGCTCCCCGTTGATGGCCCGCGCAGCGACATCCAGCGAGTCGAGGACACCGATCAAGCGACCTTGGTCAACCACCGCCAAGCTACAGTATCCCGTCTCGCCGAATCGGCTCGCCGCTGCGGCCAGTGTGCATTCCGGGTCGACCACCGGAAAGTCAGTGCGCATGGCGTTGATCAGTGTCATCAAGAAGCTCCCGGTCGATGCAGGTGTTGCCGTCGATAAGATGCAACTTCGATGCCGCACTCGGGCACTGAGTCATAGCGCCAGGTGGAGCGCGCCAGGCGCCTCACCTGTCTGCACAATCGGCTGATATCAACCGTAGGCTGGTTGAAATGACCCATCGTGGTTCGAGCCCTGGGTACCTTGCCACCCTTGCTGCCAGGGTTGCAAATTCGCTTGCATGCTGATTGAGCACATCGGTCACTCGCCGATGCTCGGCAGCGGCACGCCAGCCGGAAACCAAGAACAGACAGGCATGCAAGTTGCGTCGGCGAAGGCTGTGATCTATCGATGAATTACTGGCAGAGGATACTGAGGTGCCAAATTTTAAAGGGGGCTTACTCATCCTGCTGGGCCTATTACTCGCGGTCATCCTAGCCCTTGGATGGTGGAACCGAGCGGCCCTCCTCGCGTTGATCGAGGCGCCTGCGTCAACAGAGACAGCGCAGCAGCAACCCGCGCCAGTGGTCAAGGTCGCTGCCGTTGAGCAAGCCGAGATCGAAGCGCGCATCCAGGCAACCGGCACCCTTAAAGCAGCCGAGACAATCACCATCACCGCCCGCTCACGCGGCCGCGTCGAGACGGTGCACTTCGAAGAAGGCAGCGAGGTCAGCAAGCATCAGGCGCTGGTCCTGCTCGAGCGCAAGCGCGCACAGGCGGCTGTACGCGAGGCCGCCGCGCGCGTCGCGCAGACGGCGCGGCAGTTGGAGCGGTTTGAAACGCTTGATGCCGATGCCTTCGTCTCCGAGACCGAGTTCGAGGAGGCGCGAGCGACCGCCAGCGAGGCGCGCGCGGCATTGCGAGTCAGCAGCGAAGACCTCGCCGACCGGGTCATCGAGGCGCCGTTCAACGGGCTGATCGGGCGCAGGCTCATCAGCCCCGGCGCGCTGCTCGAGCCCGGCATGGCCATCGCATCGCTCAGCCGCACCGCGCCCTTGGACCTGCTGCTCGACGTGCCCGGCAAGGAGCTGGCGAAGATCGAGACCGGACAGCAGGTCATCGCCACCACTCCTGCCTACCCGCAGCAGCGCTTCGAGGGCCGGGTCACCTTTGTCTCACCCGAGGTCGCTGAAGACACCCGAACCCTGGCACTCGAGGCCAGCTTCGACAACGCCGATCATCAGCTCAAGCCGGGCCTGTTCATGACCGCCGAGCTGGTCACCGACCGCCGCGAGATCCTCCGGGTGCCGGAGGCCGCGGTGATTGCCGAGGGGCCGTCGGAGCATCTCTTCATCGTCGACACCAAGGACGCCGCAGAGATATCGACAGACGCCGCGAGACAGGGCTCCGAACCATCACGCTCGTCGGAGGGTGAGACCTCCGAGCAGGACCAGGACGGCACTCAGCCGCAGCCTGAGACGCAAGAGAACGGACCCGCCAAGGATGGCCCCACCAGCCAGGCGCGCGTGCGGCGGCAGCCGGTGCAGACCGGCATTCGCCGAGACGGCTGGGTGGAGATCACCAGCGGCGTCAGCGCGGATGAGCGGGTGGTCGTCGCGGGCCTGCAGCGTCTGCGCGATGGCATTGCCGTTCAAATCAACGGTGACAGCCCGTGAAGCTCACCACCCTCGCCGTCACCCGGCCGGTGGTCGCGACCGTCGTGTCACTGCTGGTCATCGTCATCGGGCTCGCCGCCGTGCTCAATCTGCCGGTGCGCGAATACCCAGACGTCGATGACCCCACCATCACCGCGACCGTGATCTACCCTGGCGCTGCCGCCGAGGTGGTCGAGCGCGAGATCACCGAGCCGATCGAGGAGGCGGTGAGCGGCATCGACGGCGTGCGCCAGATCCGCGCCAGCTCGCGCGACGGGCGTGCGCGCATCGAGGTCGAGTTCTCGCTCAATCGCGATCTGGATCTTGCCGCGGCCGACGTCCGCGATCGCATCTCGACCGTGCGCAATGAACTGCCGGACGAGGCCGAGGACCCCGAGATCAGCCAGCAATCGCTGCAGGCCCAGGTGGTGATGTGGGTCACGCTCACCAGTGATGAGCTGGACCGGCTCGCACTCTCCGATCTCGCCGACCGGGTGCTGGTCGATCAGCTCTCGACCGTGCCCGGCGTCGCCCAAGTCCTGTTCGGTGGCGAGCGCCGCTATGCGATGCGCATCCATCTGGATCTGCAGCGCCTAGCCGCCCATCAGCTCACCGTACTGGATGTCGAGCAGGCCTTGCGCGCCCGCAATCTCGAGCTACCGGCCGGGCGGCTGATCAGCGACACCCGCGAGCTGACACTGCGCACCATGACCGAGCTGGAGCGCCCACAGGCCTACCGCGACCTGATCATCGCCGCGCGCGATGGCGCCGAGATCCGCCTCGCCGAGGTCGCCGAGATCGAGTACGGCCCGGAGAGCTACCGCACCGCAGTGCGGCTCAACGGCAAGGACGCGATCGGCCTGGGCGTCGTGCGCCAGTCGGGATCGAATCTGGTTGCCATCTCGGCCGAGGTCCGCGCCGAGCTCGAGGCCCTCTCCGCGCGCATTCCCGACAGTGTCTCGGTCAACATCCCCTACGATGCCGCCACCTTCGTCGAGGCCTCGATCCGCCAGATCCTGAATACCCTCTTGCTGACCATCGCCCTGGTCATTTTAGTGGTCTTCGTCGCGCTCGGCTCCTGGCGGGCGACACTGGTGCCGGCGGCGACCATTCCGGCCTCGGTCATCGGCGCCTTCATCCTGCTCTGGGCACTGGGCTACTCGATCAATGTCCTGACCCTGCTGGCGTTGATCCTGGCCATCGGCATGCTGGTCGATGATGCGATCGTCGTCGGCGAGAACGTGTTTCGCTTCTCCGAGCAAGGCAAGCCGCGGTTATTAGCGGCCGACCTCGGCGCCGGCGAGGTCGCGTTCGCGGTCATCGCCACGACGGTGGTGCTGCTTGCGGTGATCACCCCGCTGGCCTTCCTCACCGGCGATTCGGGTCGCTTGTTTAGTGAGTTTGCGGCCGGGCTCGGCGGCGCGCTCGGCCTCTCGAGCCTGATCGCGCTGACCATCGGGGTGACCGTCGCCTCGAAGCTGATCGACGCCGAGCGCATCGAGGCCAGCCCGCTGCGCCGGCGCGTCGGTGGCCTGTTCGAGTCCCTGAGCCGAGGCTATCTGCGCCTGCTCAAGGGCGTGCTGGCGGCGCGTTGGCTGGTGGTGATCTTAGCGCTGCTGCTGCTCGCTGCCACCGTCTGGCTCTATCGCGAGCTGCCGCGTGAGCTCTCGCCCCGCGAGGATCGCGGCGCCGTCTTCATCCCGGTCGCCGCCCCGGAGGGCACGACGCTCGATGCCATGGTCGCGATCCTCGAGCGGATCGAAGCGGTGCTGCTGCCATTGACCGACGACGACGGCTCTGGAGAAAGCGGCCCCGCCGAACATGTGATCTCGTTGGTCGCGCCACGCAGTGCTGGCCAGGGCCCGGTCAACAGCGGCATCGTCATCCTCAAGCTCAAGCCTTGGAGCCAACGTGAGCAGAGCCAGTTTGCCGTGACGCGCCAACTGCTGCCCAAGCTGGCCGGGATCACCGGCGCTCAGGCGTTTGCGGTCAATCCGCCCAGCCTGGGGGGCGAAGGCTTCCAGCAACCGGTGCAGATGGCCATTACGGGTCCCAACCTCGAGGAAGCGCATCGCTTGGCGCAGGAGGTCTTGAAAGAGGCGCGCCAGGTTCCGGGCATTGCCCAGGCGCGCCTCGACTTCCAGCCCACCAATCCGCAGCTGCGCATCCAGGTCGACCGCGACCGCGCCGCGGCACTCGGCATCTCGCCGGCCGATATTGGACGCACGCTGCAGATCCTGATGGGCGGCGAGGACATCACCGATTTCTCGATCGCCGCCGAGACCTACGAGGTGATGGTGCGCGCACGGCGCGCGGACAGGATGTCGCCGGACGACCTCGGCGAGGTCTATGTGCGCACCGAGGACGGCTCGCTGGTGGCCTTGTCCGGGCTCATCGAGACCGAGCTGGTCGGCCGCGCGGCCGAGCGCCTGCGGGTCGATCGGCTGCCGGCGGTCACGCTCCAGGGCTCGCTCGCTGGCGGCGCGGCGCTCGGCGACGTGCTCGACGAGCTCGCCAAGCGTGCCCGTCCACTGCTGCCCGATGATGTCCAGATCAAATGGCTCGGCGTGAGTCAGGACTATCAACGCTCCGGTCGCGCCTTTCAGCTCGCCTTCCTACTCGCGCTGACCATCGTGTTCTTGGTGCTGGCGGCGCAGTTCGAGAGCTTCATCCAGCCAATCGTGTTACTTGCCGGTGTGCCACTGGCGTTATTCGGGGCCTTGCTGGCCCTGCTCATCGCCGGCAGCTCGATCAACCTCTATAGCCAGATCGGCTTCATCCTGGTGGTCGGCATCATGGCCAAGAACGCGATCCTGCTGGTCGAGTTCGTTAATCAGCTGCGCGATCGTGGTGAAGACCTGCGCCCCGCGCTCGAAGGCGCCGCGCGCATCCGCTTCCGGCCGATCCTGATGACCTCGATCGCGACCCTGTTCGGCGCCCTGCCCCTGGCGTTGGCCTTCGGTCCCGGCGCCGAAACGCGGCGCATCATCGGGCTGGCGATCCTCGGCGGTGTGCTGGCCGCCACGCTGCTGACGCTGTTCCTGGTGCCGGTGCTCTATCTGATCCTCGCCAAACGGACCTCTGCCCGCTCCGCGCTCGCCGATACGCTTGCCAAGCAGCATGCTGAGGCGAAGACGGGGCCAGCAACCTCAACGACCCGCTAAGACGCGCGCGTGGCAGATCAACCGGGAGCTGGGTCAGCATGAGTGAACGGATCAAGAAGCGTATCTTGCTCTGGGCCGAGTATGCACGGCAGGTCTCGAGACCGACAGGCTGTCCGCTTTGATGTCGCACTGTTGAGGCCGCACTGCAGAATCTTAAGGCCAGGCCGCAGAATCGGCTTCATAGTTGCATCACAGCATGCGTCCGGCGATGGCTCAGACGGACGATGGCTCCCACTGAGCCAGTCAGCGCGGCCAGTCCGCGCGGCCAGTCAGTGCGGCAACCTCAGCCGGTCAGCCTCAACCCAACCAACGATGGAGACAGCCATGAGATTCACCACAGCCACCACTCTCAGCTTGACCTTGACCTCGGCGCTGAGCCTGTCCGCGCTCGCCCCAGTGCTTGCCCAGGACGGCGCACCACCGGGAGCCGGCATGCGCGATCCGATGAGATTCACCGAGCTCGACCGCAACGATGACGGCATCGTGACCGAAGAGGAATTCGACCAGGCGCGCTCCGAACGCCGGGCAGCCCGCTCCGAGGCCGGCGCGCCGATGCGCGGAATCACCAATGCGCCCGAGTTCAGCGACATCGACCAGGACGGCGATGGCCAGCTCACAGTCGAGGAGTTTGCAGACTTTCGAGCCCAACGCATGGGCAGCCGCGGCGGCATGGGGCCAGGCGCTGGTATGGGCGCGGGCGGCATGGGCGGTACCGGACAGGGACGCGGGATGGGACCAGGACAGGGAATGGGGCCTGGCATGGGCCGGATGGGCGGTCAGATGCCGACGTTCGCATCCTTCGATGCCGATGGCGACGGCATGCTCAGCAAGGATGAATTCGAGACAGGCCGGGCCGAGCGCATCAAAGAACGCTCGCAACAGGGCTATCAGATGCGCAACCTCGCCAACGCACCCTCCTTTGAAGACGTCGATCAAAATGGCGACGGCCAGATCGACAAGGAGGAGTTCGAGAGCGCCCAAATGCAGCAACGCAAGATGATGCAGCCCTAAGACGCGATCGCTGAGATGCCCGACCATACCGAGCTGACACCTGGTCGCGTCTGCCATTGGCAGGCGGGGCCAGGGTCGATCATCGCCGAGCACGCGCAGGCGCTGACCCGCATCGATGCCATCGCCGAGGATATCCTGCGCATCCGGGTCGCGCCCAGTGGTCGGCTTGCGCCAAGCCACAGCTGGCAGGATGCGTCTCGATCGCTTGCCGGCGGCCGACTCTCGGTTGAGGAGCGATTGCGCGTCCTGCATCTCGAGACTGGTGCGATGCGGGCTAGGCTCGATCTGGATACGGGCGCCCTCTCACTCGGCAGTGCCGACGGCGCCGTCTATGCCAGCGATCTCGCCCCGGTGCGCTGGCGTCCCGTCGAGCGCCACGAGATCCCGACTCTGGCCCCAGCGCTCGCACCAGCTGTCGCCTCGACCGTCGCGTCAGCTGCTGCATCGACCGCCGCGCCCGCCGCTACCCCGAGCGTCTCACCAGCAACCGCACCGACCACCAGCCGGCAAGCCAACAGCGGCGGGTCGACCGGTCTCGCCACCACCGGCCTCTGGCTGCAGAAGGCGCTGGACCCGCGGGAGGGCCTGTTCGGCTGCGGTCAGCGCTTCGGGGCGCTGAACCGACGCGGCCAACGGCTGGCGCATTGGACCACGGACATTCACTCGCCAGGACTGGGCGTGGTCGACGGTTGCCTATACCAATCGCACCCGGTACTGCTCGCGCTGCGGCCCGGCCTCGCCTGGGGTCTGATGCTCGGCTCGAGCGGGTACAGTCACTTCGACCTCGGTGCCGAGCGGCCCGACGCGCTGGGTCTCTTCAGCCTGGGCGGCGAGCTCGACTACTATCTCTTCGCCGGCCCCACCCCGGCCGCCGTGGTCGAGCAGATCACCAGGCTGACCGGTCGGCCGGCCCTGCCGCCGCTCTGGGCACTCGGCTATCACCAGTCGCGCTGGGGCTACCGCAGCGATGCCGAGATCCGCACGATCGCCAATGAGTTCCGCAGCCGACGCATCCCGATCGACGCCATCCATCTCGATATCGACTACATGGACGAGTTTCGCGTCTTCAGCTGGGACCGCGAGCGCTTCCCGAACCCGCGCGCCACGGTCAAAGCCCTGCATCAGCAGGACATCCACGCAGTCACCATCATCGACCCGGGCGTGAAACGCATCGGCTCCAGTTACCCCGTATTAGAGACCGGGCTGCGCGGCGACCATTTCATCCGCCGTCCGGATGGCGAGCTGTTCACCGGTTATGTATGGCCTGGCGCATCGCTGTTTCCGGACTTCTGCCGCACGAGCACGCGCCGCTGGTGGGGCGATCTGCACGCCGGTCTGCTCGACGCCGGCGTCGACGGCATTTGGGGCGATATGAACGAGCCTGCGATCGTCGATCGTCCGTTCGAGGTGCCAGGCGCCACCGCGCTGGCGATTCCACTGGATGCCAGACAGGGCGACGACGCCGAGACCTGCCATGCCGAGGCGCACAATCTCTATGGGACGCTGATGGCACGGGCAACCTATGAGGGCCTCCAGCGGCTGCGGCCGCAACGCCGACCTTGGGTGCTGACGCGATCCGCCAGCATCGGCGCCCAACGCTGGGCCGTCAGCTGGATGGGCGACAATGCCTCCAGCTGGGAGGATCTGCGCACCAGCCTGCCGCAGCTGGCGAGCATGGGCCTGAGCGGCTCACCGCATGTCGGCGTCGATATTGGCGGCTTCTACGGCGCTTGCGACGGCGAGCTCTTCGCCCGCTGGATCGAGCTGGGCGCCTTCTACCCGTTCATGCGTGCCCATGCCTACTATGGCAGCCCGCCGCAGGAGCCCTGGGCGTTCGGCGAAGAGGTCGAGGCCATCGCGCGGATCGCGATCGAGCGCCGTTACCAGTTCTTGCCTTATCTCTACACCCTGGCGCACCGTGCCCATCGCACTGGCGAGCCGATCCTGCGGCCCCTGCTCTATGACTTCCCGCAAGCGACCGAGCTGCACGAGATCGAAGACCAGTTGATGGTTGGTCCGCTGCTGATGATCGCACCGGTCTGCGAGCCGGGCGTCAGCGAGCGGCAGGTTCTCCTGCCGCCTGGCGCATGGTACGACTTCCACACCGGCAGCCGGATCGACGGCGGTGCGCTGCCAGCGCGCGCTGCCGATACTGGCGCTGATGCCAACGCCAATGCCATGCATCGACGCTGTCTGCTACCGGCACCGCCGGGTCGCATGCCGATTCTGGTCCGCGGCGGCAGTTGCTTGACGCTTGGGCCGAGACGACAATCGACGCGCGAGCCGCTGACCAAGCTCACACTCGAGGCCTATCCAGACGAGAGACAGGGTGACTCTTGGACGCTGATCGAAGACGCCGGCGATGGCGGCGGCAATGCCCATGACACGCAAGCCGAGACCGCGTTAGCGATGACAGGCGGACAAGCAGGACCGAGGCTCAGGATCGGACCCCGCCAGGGCGGCTGGCAGCCGCATCCTCGCCAACTCGTGCTGCGATTACACTTGGCTCAACAGCCCGAGCAGATGCTGCTCGACGCTGTCCCCCAAGTCGACTGGCGGTGGGATCAAGCCGACCACGCAGCGGTGGTGACGCTCGACGACGATGGCGGCGCGCATCAGCTGAGCGCAGAATGAACTGCATCGATCTCTGGCGTAACCGTGACCGCCGGCGATGAACGAATCCTGCGTCTTCAAGCGACGTATTGGACACCGCTGCCGAGGTCGGCATCGATGTCGTCCTAAATCCACAGCCGCTACACAGCAAGCACAATCACCTCACAGCCAAATCTGACGATATCAGGACTCACGCTGCGGACGCTCCGGATCGGGCCAGTCGATGTGGAAGAAGCGCCCACGGGGTTGATCAACCCGTTCATAGGTGTGGGCGCCAAAGTAATCGCGCTGGGCCTGGAGCAGGTTCTGCGGTAGGCGCGCCGAGCGATAGCTGTCGTAATAGGCGAACGATGCAGCGAAGGTCGGCGCCGGCACCCCCATGTCGAGGGCGTTGATGCTGGTCCACTTGCCGGTGCCCTTCTGGCCGGCCGCATCGAGGACGACGTCGACGAAGGGCTCGCCGGTGACCGGGTCGGTCTGCTGCAGCACATCGGCGGTGATCTCGACGAGATAGGAGTCGAGCACGCCCTCGTTCCAGCGCGCGAAGGTCTCGCCAATCTCGGCCGGACGCATGCCGGCGAGGCGCTGCATCAGGTCATAGGCCTCGCAGATCATCTGCATGTCGCCGTATTCGATGCCGTTGTGCACCATCTTGACGTAGTGGCCGGCGCCGTCCGGGCCGATGTAGGCGGTACAGGGCTCGCCACCTTCGATCGGCTTGCCGGGCTTGGCGCCGAGCAGCGGCTTGCCCGTGTCGGGATCGACCTTGGCGGCGATCGCCGTCCACACCGGCTCCAGCGCCTTCCAGGCATCTTCCTGCCCGCCGGGCATCAGCGAGGGTCCAAAGCGCGCGCCCTCCTCGCCGCCTGAGATCCCGCTGCCAATGAAGCGCAGGCCGCGCTCGGCGAGCCGCTGCTCGCGCGCGATGGTATCGGTCCACTTGCTGTTGCCGCCGTCGATGAGGATGTCGCCCTCGTCGAGCAATGGTGCGAGCTGTTCGATGACGGCGTCGGTGCCGCTGCCGGCCTTGACCATGACGATGATCTTGCGCGGTCGCTTTAGCGAGCTCACCAACGCCTCGACCGTCGCACAACCAACCAGTCCACCGGGCGTGTCTGGATGGTTGTCGACGAAGGTCTCCATCTTCTCGGTGGTCCGGTTGTAGACCGAGATGCGAAAGCCGTGATCGGCGATGTTGAGCGCCAGGTTCTGGCCCATCACCGCCAGGCCGATGAGGCCGATCTCGGAGGGTTGATCGTTTGCTGCCATGGTGGCCTCCTCTGTTGTCGCGGGTTGTGCATAGGCGTCAGTCACCGGCCCAGGCAGCAAACTGTGGGCCAGAAGACCTAGCCTTGACAGAGCACAGGGCGAGCTGTGGCTATATCCGCGCTTGATAGTGGGCACGTCGTTTGCTGCCACTGAAGCCTGCCCGCTGCAGGACATCGCCCGTGACTTATCGACCGCAAGGCTGGAGGCTACCCGCCTCGGACCGGACGCGTGCCGAGCTCGATGACAAGGGCCGTCGCCGAGCAGCCATCTCTGACGAGTAGCCTTCCTCTGAGTGGAGAGCGCCATGCCAAACGTTCAGATCAGCCCCTGGGACCTGGCCGTCGTCGCCGTCTATGTGATCGGCACCCGCATCCTGTTCGGTTGGTGGGCGGCTCGCACCGCCCGCAAGGGCGCCGAAGGCTACTTTCTTGGTGGCCGGGCGCTGCGTTGGCCCATCATCGGTCTGTCCTTCTATGTCGCCAACATGAGCGGCGGCAGCTTCGTCGGCCTGCCCGGCAGCGGCTACAACGACGGCATCGCCGTCTACCACTACGAATGGCTGCCGGCGGTGATCCTGGTGCTGTTCGTGCTATTCCTGCTGCCGCTCTACCTGCGCGCGCGCATCTATACGGCCCCGCAGTTCCTGGAGTCCCGCTTCGGCCGCGAGCCGCGACTGGCGTTCTCGGGCTTCTTGCTGGTTGCCGTGACGCTGATCGATGCCCCAGCGTCGCTTTACGCCGGCGCCATGGTCGGCCAAGCCCTGTTCCCGTCGGTGCCGATGTGGCCGTTGCTCGCGGCCGGGGCGCTGATCGCCGGGGTCTATATCTTCTTCGGCGGTCTCGGCGCCGTCGTCATCAACGATGCGCTGCAGGCCGCCATGATCATGATCGGCGGCACACTGGTGCTGGTGCTGGCCTGGCAGGCGGTGCCGTCCTGGGATGCCGTCGTGCAGGCGGCGCCCCCCGATGCGCTGCATCTGATCCGACCCGCGGACGATGAGCTGCTGCCCTGGCCTGGCATCTTCACCGGCGTGCTCGTGATCGGCGTCTACTTCTGGTGCACCAATCAGTTCGTCGTGCAGCGCGCACTGGGCGCCCACAACCTCGATCACGGCCGCTGGGGCGCGCTGTTCGCCGGGCTGCTGAAGCTGCCGAACCTGTTCATCCTGGTCATGCCCGGGGTGCTGGCGGTCGCCCTCTACCCAGACCTCGAGCGCCCGGATCTGGTGTTTCCGACCTTGGTTGTGGATCTGCTGCCGGTGGGTCTGCGCGGTCTGCTGCTGGCTGCCTTCGTCGCCGCGATCCTGTCCAGCCTGGAGGCGATCTTCAACTCCTCGGCAACCCTGTTCACGATGGACTTCGTGCGCACCTTCCGCCCGCAGACCAGCGACCAAGGGCTGACCCGCTGGGGCCGGTGGTCAACGGTCGGTTTCATGATCGCGGCGATCCTGTGGTCCCCGATCGTGCTGCAGTTTCCGACCCTCTGGCAGTATCTGCAGTCGTTCATGTCCTATATCACGCCGCCGGTGACGGCCGTGTTCATCATCGGCATCTTCTGGCCGCGGGCGAACAATGCCGGTGCCTTGGCGACGCTGGTGATCGGCGTGCCCCTGGGTATCCTCGGCTGGGCTGCCAACGAGCTGCTCGACTGGCTGCCGCTCCAGTACCTCTATGCGGCCGGTATCATGTTCGCGCTGAGCGCCTTGATCCTGGTCGCCGTAAGCCTGGCGACCGCGCCGCCGGACCCGGACAAGGTGCAGCAATGCACCTGGCGGCCGGCACTGTGGCGGCAAGAGACCCGGGACCTGGCTGATACGCCCTGGTATGCGAACTATCGCTATATGGCGCTCGGGTTGACCCTGCTGGCAGCGGCGATGGTGGTCTGGTGGTGGTGAGCAATCTCGACGATCGCCGATAGGGCGCGCATGGATGAGCGCGTCATTTGAACCACTCATGGGGGATTTGCACCAGCTTGTCGCGCGCACAACGATCCGATCGTCATCCCGCCTTTCATTGCCCCCTGAACGGACTGCGCAAAGGCATGCCCTCTGTTCGAGCCGCAGCAGTTGAATGCGTTTCTCCGTTTCTTCAGGGCCATCGTGGTTTGGAGCTTGCAAGCATCCGATTGCATTGTTCTCAACCCGCGATACCCGATAGAGGTGCAACGATGACATTGAACGCCCTACGCCAAACCGCTGAAGCCATGGTCAAGCCTGGTCAGGGAATCCTGGCCATGGACGAAAGCACGCCCACCATCGGCAAGCGGCTGAAGGCGGTTGGTGTCGAGAATACCGAAGATAACCGGATTGCCTATCGGACGATCCTGCTCAATACGCCCGGACTCGGCGAGTTCATCAGCAGCGCCATCCTCTACGACGAGACCATTCGCCAGTCGACGGCCGAGGGCGAGCCTTTTCCTGAGCTGGTGAAGCGCCAAGGGATCATACCCGGGATCAAGGTCGATACCGGCGCCAAAGCGCTCGCGCTGAACGCTGGCGAGAAGGTGACCGAAGGCTTGGACGGGCTGCGCGAGCGACTAGAGGAGTATGTGGGATTCGGCGCCCAGTTTTGTAAATGGCGTGCGGTGATCACCATCGCCGAGGAGAAACCGAGCCGCGCCTGCATCGAGGCCAATGCCCATGCGCTCGCACGTTACGCCGCCTTGTGTCAGGAGGCAGACCTGGTGCCGATCGTCGAGCCCGAGGTGCTGATCAATGGCGCGCACACGATCGAGACCAGCTACGCGGTCACCGTCGAGACCCAGCGCCAGGTGTTCGAACAGCTCTACCGGCAAGGCGTCCAGCTCGAAGGCATGATCCTGAAGCCGAGCATGGTGATCTCCGGAACCGAGTGTCCGCAGCGCTCTGGCGTCGAGCAGGTCGCCGAAGCGACCTTGCGCTGCCTGCAGCAGACGGTGCCGGCCGCCGTGCCCGGCGTCGCCTTCTTGTCCGGCGGCCAGGGCGACGAGCAAGCGACCCTGCATCTAAACGCGATGAATCAGATGGCGGCCAAGCTGTCGCTGCCTTGGCGCCTCACCTTCTCCTATGCACGCGCGCTGCAGAATCAGGTGCTCGAGACCTGGCGCGGTGATGCCTCAAAGGCCGAGCAGGCCAGTGAGGCCCTGTTGCAACGGGCCAAGCTCAACGCGCTCGCGAGCCTCGGCGAGTACGCGCCGGAGATGGAGCACGCGGCTCAACGCGGCGCCCGATAGGTGTCGCTGCGCCCGCCCGGATGGCTCAGCACCAGCTGCCAGAGATGGCCCCTGCGTGAACGGAAGAACCCCGCCGAGCAATGTAGATAGTACTTCCACATGCGCCGGAAGCGCTCATCGTAGCCGGCGTTTGCAAGCGCCGGCCAAGCCTGCTCGACGTTCGCCCACCAGGCCATCAGGGTCCGGTCATAGTCCGGTCCGAACGCATGCCAATCCTCGAGCACGAAGCGCGGTCGCAGCGCCTGGGCGAGTCGCTCGGCATTGGGCAGCTCGCCATTGGGGAAGATGTAGCGGTCGATCCAGGGATCATTGACCGGATTGACGTCGCTGGTGCCGATGGTATGGAGCAGGAACAGCCCGTCCTCCTTCAGCAGCTGCGCCGCGGTGTCAAAGAAGGCAGCGTCGTTCTTACGGCCAACGTGCTCGAACATGCCCACCGAGACGATCTTATCGAAGCGCCCGTCCAGCTCCCGGTAATCCTGGAGCCGGATATCGACCGGCAGCCCGGCGCAGCGCTGCCGTGCCAACTGCGCCTGCTCGCGCGAGACGGTCAGACCGACCACCTGCACGTCATAATGACGCGCAATGTATTCTGCCAAGCCACCCCAGCCACAGCCAATGTCGAGTACTCGCTCGCCGGGCTCCAGCTCGAGCTTGCGGCAGATCAGATCCAGCTTCGCGCGCTGGGCGCTTTCCAGATCCTCGGCCTCGGCCCAATAGCCGCAGCTATAGCTCATGGTCGGGTCGAGCATGGCCTCGTAGAGGTCATTGCCGACATCGTAGTGCTGCTCGCCGACCTGGAAGGCCCGCTTCTGGCTCTGCAGATTCAATAGCCGAGCACGCAGCACGAGCAGCGCGATCCGCAGCCGCAGCCCGAGCCCAGCGGCACCGTACAGCCTGTCTTCGATGCCGCCTCCTAGCAACCGGGTGAAGGTCTCGTCGAGCGCCGGTGCATCCCATTGCTGATCCATGTAAGACTCGCCGAGACCCAGCGAGCCGGCGCTCAACACCCGGTCGTAGAACGCCGGATCATGAACACGGATGTCCCAGGGACGATGGCCGTCTAATCTCACATCCGCCTGCGCGGCCAATTCCTTCAGCAATTGCGGACCGCCTCGACCGAGACCGCGGATGCTATCCAGCAAGCTGCGCTCGGGCTGCGACTGCCAGGTTTGATTCGGTAACGTGCTCATGGGTTGCTGCTCCTCGTCTTGAATGCAGATTGCTAGCGAACTGCCCGCGCTCAGGCGCCTTCTGACAGACGCCGTTGCCAAAACGAAGAACCGCAAGATCAATGCCGTATGAAAGTCCCTGATCCATCGCTGTCAACCCCAGATCGATTGGGTGATAACGACCAGAGCGGGTGCAAAACACCCGCTCTCCATGATGCCCATTTTATCCTGAATGCTTCGCCTGCAACTTATGGAATAGTCCGCCCTGCTGGAATAGTCCGCCCCGCCCTTGGCCTTAGATACCGACGTTTTGCTAGACTGTTCACCGAACTAACCGATGAGCCGGTGGCGCGGTGTGCAGGATGCTCCGCGCCGCATGCGCTCGCCTAACCCTCAGGAGGCACGCGTTCATGTTCAACAAGATTATGGTTCCGGTCGATCTTGCGCACATGGGTGAGCTGGAGAAGGCCCTGACCGTCGCAGCCGATCTCTCGCGCCACTACGGAACGGCGTTGTGCTACGTCGGCGTGACCACCTCCCAGCCCAGCGCGGTGGCCCGCACACCCGAAGAATATGAGCTCAAGCTCAGGGCGTTCGCTCACGAGCATGCCCCTGACAGCGGTCATGAGCCGACCGCGCGTGTCTACGTGAGTCATGATCCAGCAGCAGACCTGGACGACATCCTGGTCCAGGCCATCGATGACGTCGGTGCCGACCTGGTCGTCATGGCGACCCATCTGCCGACCCATCTCGACGCCATCATGCCCTCCAATGGGGCCAAGATCGCCAAGCAGACCAAGGCGTCCGTGTTCCTCGTGCGTCGGGATCTCGCGCCCGAATAAGCGCCCCTCGATACCAACACACAAGACGCCTGATTCGCATCAGGCAGCCAAGGGAGAACTTCGTGGAAGAAAAACCCGCAATCGCCCCAGAGGCAGCAGCCGAGTCGGTCGGCGTACCAGCTCCAGAAGGGGCGGCCAATCTGATCGATACCGACTACCAGATCGGTCAGGACAACTATCAGGCCCGTCCGCTCGGGGTCAATATCGACATCCATGGGGCCGTCTTCGCCGTGTCGTCCCTGATGATCCTCGGCTTCGTGGTGCTGACCCTGGCCCTGCCCGAGCAGGCGACCGCCACCTTCGACGGGGCGAAGAGCTGGATCAACGCCAATGCCACCTGGTTCTATCTGCTGTCGGCCAACGTCTTCGTGCTGCTCTGCCTCGGTCTGATCGTCTCGCCCCTGGGACGCATCCGCATCGGCGGCGCCGAGGCAACGCCGGACTTCACGCGGATCTCCTGGTTCGCCATGCTGTTCGCAGCGGGTATGGGGATCGGCCTGATGTTCTATGGCGTGGCCGAGCCCTTGACCCACTATGGAACGGCGTTGTCTGGCACCACCCTGGGCGAGGACGGCGTGCGCACGGACTGGGCCCCGCTCGGGGGAGCTGCCGGTGATCCGGAGGCCGCCGCTCGCCTGGGCATGGCCGCAACCTTGCTCCACTGGAGCCTGCATCCCTGGGCCATGTACGCCATCGTGGCCTTGGCCTTGGCCATCTTCTCCTACAACAAGGGCCTGCCGATGACGGTGCGGTCCATCTTCTACCCGATCTTAGGTGAGCGCATCTGGGGCTGGCCGGGACATATCGTCGACATCCTGGCGGTCTTCGCGACCCTGTTCGGACTGGCCACCTCGCTCGGGTTCGGCGCCGAGCAGGCGGCCTCGGGGCTGCACTACCTGTTCGGGATCGGTGACGGCGATGTCACCCTGGTGCTACTGATCACCGGCATCACGGCGGTGGCCATCGTGTCCATCGTGGCGGGCGTGGACAAAGGGGTCAAACGCCTGTCCGAGATCAACATGGTCTTGGCCTTCCTGCTGCTGATGTTCGTGGTGTTCGTGGGACCGACACTCCTCATCTTGACCAGTTTCGGCAAGAACATCGTCAGCTATCTGGCTGAGCTGCCCTTCCTGTCCAACCCCTTCGCGCGCGAGGACGTCAATTACAGCCAGGGCTGGACCACCTTCTACTGGGGCTGGTGGATCAGCTGGTCGCCCTTCGTGGGCATGTTCATCGCCCGGGTGAGCCGGGGGCGCTCGGTGCGGGAGTTCCTGATCTCGGTGCTGCTCATCCCCACCACGGTCTCCATCTTTTGGTTTACCGCCTTCGGCACCACGGCCATCGAGCAGGTGCAAGCGGGCTTCGACGGCGCGGTCTCGGCGGAGCTGCCACTCCAGCTGTTCATGATGCTGGGCGAGCTGCCGCTGACGGACATCACCTCATTCATCGGTATCGTGCTCGTGCTCGTGTTCTTCATCACCTCCTCGGATTCCGGGTCCCTGGTGATCGATACCATCGCCGCGGGCGGCAAGATCGATGCCCCCAAGCCCCAACGCGTGTTCTGGGGCGTTATCGAGGGTGCCGTCGCCATTGCGCTGCTGCTGGGGGGTGGTCTGGCCGCCCTACAGGCGGTGGCGGTATCCGCCGGCCTGCCCTTCACCCTGCTGCTCCTGGCGGGCTGCTACGCCATCGTTAGGGGGCTGCTGAGCGAGCCCCGGATCGCCAAACCGCCCAAGTCGGCTAAGCCGGCCAAGTCTTAGGCGATTGCCGGAAAAGCTCGTACCGAATTGCGCAGGATTTTCGTTTGCCTTCGAGGAGCGTCGCCGGGAGCATAGCCGGGCTATGTGACCGGCGGCGCGACGAAGAAGGCGAGCGAAAAGACCAGCAAGGCGGTATGAGCTTTGACAGAAATCGCCTAAGCCCAGAGATCGGAGACCGGTGTGTCGGGCGTAAAATGCCGGGCCATCTGAGCCTGGAACAGCTCCGCCGTGGCGATGGCATCCACCTTGGCGTGATGGGAGGAGTAATGGGGTAGTCCGTAGCGGCTGCGGCTGTCGGCCAGCCGGATGGACGCCGCCTGGATGCCGAGCAGGCGCTTGAGACGCTGCAGGAGGCCCTGGCGTTCCCAGCGCGCCTCCAGGGCCATGGTGTCGATGACCGGGAACAGGCAGCGCTCGCCGCGATTGGCCAGGATGGCCGCCTCGAGGAACGGTCGCTCGATGTTGCGGTAGTGGACCACCACCAGGCGGCCGGCGAGCTCGGCCAGCAGCTCGTCGAGGATCGCGGCGATCGGCGGCGCCTGCTCGACCTCCGAGTGGGTGATGCGATGGAAGGCGATAGATTCTTCCGTGAGCGTCCGAGGCGGCTTGACGACCCAGTAGCGGCCCGCCGCTGGGCGGATGACCCGCAGATCGAAGGGCACCAGGCCGATGCTGACGATGGCGTGCTCGCGGGGATTCAGGCCCGTGGTCTCGAAGTCCAATGCCACCAGTGGGACCTTCCCGATGGGGCGCTCCTCTGCGGGCACTCCCGCCGCGTAGAAGGCTTTGAGGGCCAAGGTCCTGCAGACCTGGGCCTGGCCGGTGAAATAGTCCGCCCAGCTCGGGGAGGCCTGCCGCTGGTGCGTACCCAGGGTCATTGCGGTCAGCGGCTCGGGCTGGGATAGCGGAAGCGCAGGAAGCTCTGGGCGTTGCTCAGGATCTGAAAGGCCTCCTTGAGGTTGTGACGCTCAGTGTCCGATATGCGCTCCGGTTGGATGGCATTGTGCGGCTCATGGTCGTCCTTGATCTCTTGGGCCTGATGGCGCATCCGCACGAGGGACAGAAACTCCAGTGCATAGCTCAACTTGTCGGTCTGGCCGGCAGGCAGGGCCCCGGCACTGCTGATCTCATCGAGCCGCTCGAAGCCATTTTGAGCCCGCGAGCCCACGCCCAGGGCATGGACCCGGATGACGTCGTTCAGGGGGGCGATGCCGCGGCGTTTGAGATTGATGCTGTTGTTATGCCGTCCGTCCTGCTCCAGCACGAAGGTGCGGAAAAAGCCCAGCGGTGGCGTACGGCCGAGGGCATTGCGCGCCAAGGCCGCTAGGAACCGGGGGCTGGCCTTCGCCCGGATCGCGATCAGGTCCTGCAATTCCTCCGCGAAACGCGCCTCGCCGTGGACCGCGTCCAGGTCGAAGAAGATGGAGCTGTGCAGCAGCCGCTGCGGGTCCGGCTTGGCGATCCAGTCGCTGAAGTACTGTTTCCAGCGGGCCAGCGGTTGGCGCCACTGGTCGTTGGTGGCCATGACGCCCCCTTTGCAATACGGATAGCCACAGGCGTTCAGCCCGTCGCTCACCTGTCGCGCCAGCTCCCTGAAGTAGTCATCGTGGCGCTTCGGGTCGAAGGAATCGTGGAGCACCATCGCATTGTCCTGATCCGTGGTGATCGACTGGTCGTTGCGCGCAAGGGAGCCGTGCACCATGAAGCAGTACGGAACCGGGGGCGGACCTAGATCGGCCTCGGCAAGCTCCACCAGGCGGCGGATCAGGCTGCGGCCGACGCTCGACATGGCCCCACCGATCATCCGCGAGGTGGCGCCCTCGTCCACCAGCCGCACGAAGGAGGCCCGCACCTCAGGCGTGAGGCGCGCCAGGGCCTTGACCGAGGTGCGACTGAAGATGTTGTTGACCAGGTAGACGCTGTTGTTGGTCTCGTAGCGGACGATGTCCGACAGGTAGACGACCCCCACGGGACGACGGCGGTGGAGGATCGGCAGTCGCTGAATATTGTTGCGCAGCATGGTCAACATGGCCTCGTTGACCGACTCGTTGGACTGGATGGTGATGATCCAGCCGTGGCTGATACTGGAGAGCGGGGTCTGCGGCGAGGCCCCCTCAGCGACGATGCGCTGGCGCAGATCCTTGTCTGTGATCATCCCTGTGAGCAGCCACTGGCGTCCCTCAGTGTCGGCGAAAACGTGGTCCGAATCCTCGCCGTCGCCGGGCTTGAGCAGCAGCACCGAAGAGACATCGTTCTCGGTCATGAGGCTTGCCGCTTCCTGCACGCTGGCCGACTCCTCGATCATGACCGGCAGCCGGGAGATGAGGCGGCGCACCGGCGTGGCGATCATGTCATTGTTGCGCAGGCTCTGTTCCACCGTGCTCTTGAGCCGTGAGCCGGACAGCTCCACGAAATCGGCGAAATCGTCGTCTTCGGCGCACAGGCGATCGAAAACGGGCTTCGGGATCAGATAGATCAGGGTGTCCTCGATGGCCTGCACCGGGAAGCGCGCCGGGCGGTTCCGCAGCAAGTCGAGCTGCCCGAAGATGTCGCCCTCGCCGAGGCGATTGTAGAGCTGGCCGTTGTGGCGGTACACCTCCACCGCGCCGCTGCGGATGTAGGACAGCGCCTCCACCGAGCCGTCCCGTTCAGCGATGGTCGTGCCAGCCTTGAAATAGGCGATCTCCACCGCGCCGGCCACCTCGTCAAGGAGATCGTCGCTCAGCCCGTCGAAGGGCGGATAGCGGCTGATATGATCGCGAAACTCCCGGATTTCTGCTTCCATGATGATCCTGCGCTCTGGGTCGTCTGCTTCGTTACCGGCACTGTAGAAGCACCCTCGGTCGCAGGCAAGCCCGAAGGCGCTGCGCCGGGCAACGGCACCTGCCCAACAGCCCCTACCCCCTGCGGCACCGGTGAACTCGCCGACATCGTGATTGGGCGCAGCCGTGCTTCAAACGCCTCGCCCACCGCCGCTACCGGCTCCTGCCACTCATCGCGCACGTTGTCCATCGCCCGGTGCAAGATCAGGATCGGGGTGTTGCGCGGCACGCTAACATCCGCACTGGCTCGCAATACGCCATCCAGCCAGTGAATCAAATCAGGAAGCCGCTGCGCCCTGAGGCGCTTGCGTGACCTCCGGCGGCTCATCGCGCGGCGGCACCTTTTGCACGGGCTCTTGCTCCCGCGTCTCTTTGATCAGCTTATGCAGCGCTCGGAATCCCTCTTCAAGCGAGGAGGCCATGACCACCAGCGGCCCTTGGCTGACGATGATCTGAGCGAGCTGGGGCAGCGGTGACGCCGAGGCGGTTCGCAGGAAGATGCCTTGAATGTAGGTCACCACACCCTCGACCGGCACCACGATCAGACGTCCATGCATGACATGCAACCCTTTCTCACTCCAAAGGCTCAGCTCTTGGGAGATCTCTGGGTCCTGCTTGATGAAGGCATTTACCTGCTCGGGCCCATAGACCAAGGCGCCCTTCGGGAAGCGGTAGACGATGATCCGGCCATAACTCTCGCCATCGTTCCCAGCAACGGCCAGCGCCCGCATATTCGGCTGACCGAGCGGCGTCATCGGCGCGAACAGGCTGTACTCGAAGCGATCGGGGTCAATCAGATTGAGGGTGAGGTAATGCGAGCGCATCCGCTCGAGGTCCTCGCGCCACTGATCGGGTGGCCGCTCCCAGGCATCCTCCTGGTTGTAGAAGGTCTCCGGATCGGTCTGGTGGTAGCGCGTGTAGAGGTCCATTTGCACGTCGAACAGGCTCTTTGGATAGCGCAGATGCTGTTTGAGTGCCGGCGGCATCGCGTCCAACGGCTTGAAGAGCCCAGGATAGAGGCGCGCCTGCGCGGCGGCAATCGGGTCAGACGGATCAGCCAGATAGTAGTCGACGCTGCCATTGTAGGCATCCACCACCACCTTGATCGAATTGCGGATGTAATTGAACGGGCGCTCAAAGTGCTGGACATCGCCATCATAGGCCTTGGCGTAGGGATACCACTTGGAGGCGGTCATGGCATCCTGAATCCAGTAGAGCCGACCATTGGCAAGCGCAAGATAAGGCTCCGGACCGAGCATCAGATCCGGCGTCAGGGTCTTGATGCGCTCGCGGATATCACGCCGGAACAACAGCCGGCTCGCGTCGGTCATCTGCGTGGTGTACAAGATATTACGCTCGCCAAAGTACAGCGAGAAGACCAGCCTGCGAAACAGGCTGCTGACCGGCACACCACCGCTGCCCGCATAGTCGGCGAGCTTGGTCTCGCCGGATGCGGCGTAATCGAGTTCATGGGTCGCATTCGGAGCCATCACCGGATGCAAATCGGTCGGTCCATAGTAGATCGCCGGCTGGTCGACAGACAGCCCCGCAACCGACTCCGGCGGAATGCCCTGGATCAGCCACTCGATCGGCTCATCCGCCGGCTGTGCCGCCGGGGTCATCACCACGCCATAGCCGTGCGTGTACCGAAGCCAGAGGTTGACCCAGGTCTGACGTGCCTCGCCGAGCTTTTCGAGATCAATATGGCGGGCGGCGAGAAACACCTGGCGATAGGTCTCTTCGACCTCATAGCGGCCAACGCTGACCCTGTCGAACGCATAATAGGGCTGAATCTCCTGCAGCTCGCGATAGACGGGCAATAGCTTGTCGTCATCCCAGATCGGGATGTTGCGCAGGCTGAGGCTGATCTCGGGTGTGATCTTCTCCCACCCCTCCTCGTGGATAGGATAGGTGCGCGTCTCCACCGCTTGTAATCCATAGGCGGCCAAGGTTGCCTGGATATTGTGCTCGATGAAGGGTGTCTCGCGCGTCATCTCGGCCGGCTCAACCACAAACTCACCCACCCGCTCCTTGAGATAAGGCGTATGACGCAATCCGATCACGGCGAGTAACAGCAGCGATGTGCCCGCGAAGAGCCGCTTGCCTTTGCCGGTATTGAGCACCATCAGCAGCAGTGCACCAGCGATGAGCCCCAGCAGTGCTGCGCCACCGATGAGCGGCAAGGTCACCGTCATCTCCTCGTAGCCCGGCCCATAGAACAACGGCAGATGGGCGTCGGTGTAGAGCAGCATGTAGGCATCGCCTAGGAAATAGACGCTCCCCATCAGGATCAGGAGCAACAGGATCAGGCTCAGATGTAACCGAGCCCCGCGCCGCCATCCTCCTCGCGCTCTGGGCATCACCCGGTGCTCGAGCCCGTACAGGAGGCCGAGCCCAAGCAGCACGACCCCGAGCGCAAGCATGACCTCAGTGTAGAGCAGCCTGAAAAAGGGGAGCGAAAAGAGATAGAACCGGATGTCATGACCGAAGACCGGATCTTGGATGCCAGCCTCGGGGGCCAGCAGGAACAGTAAGGCCTCTTCCCAATAGAAGAACAGTGGTAGCGCAACGATCACCGCCAGGGTGAGCGTCAGCGGCAGGTAAAAGACCAGCGAGCGCGTCTGGAAGCGACGATAAAGTCGGGGAGAGGGATGGTTGCGGTTGGCTTCGGATGCCGTCTCGCTCGGACGCGGCGCGCCTAGGTATTTGCTGCCAATCCAGAAATTGGCAAAGAACAGCGCGAAGAAGAGCCCCACGCCACCGGCGAAGACCAGATAGCGATACAGCAGACGCTGCCAAAAATAGAACGCATAACCCAGTGACTCGAACCACCAGAACTCGATCAGGAAATTCCTGAGCGCCAAACCCAGCAGCGTCAAGCCAAGCCCGACAGCCAGCACTAAGCCGATTAGCAAAAGAGAATAGGTTTTCCAGGAGCGCATAATGATCGGTTGTCCGAACATCGGCAGCTGCTTAAGAAGCGGTCTCGCCGCCGTTCTCTTCTAGGATCACGATCGAATCGGCTGCGAACATGGATTTCTCTCCTCATTCAGGAATAAAGACACAACCCATGTCAAAGCAGTCATCGTGCCAAGCCATCATGCCAAGCCATCATGCCAATCTAGGGTGACGCACCGCGGCGCCAGCCAAAGGCTCCGCGATACCCTCGCAGACAGCCGAAACGCCGGGAGCGAGGCCGAAGGGGCTTCTGCATCCCGGTTATCGATATGGCCGCGGGTGCATTGAACCAGCGGCGGTCGAAATGCCCCAGCCAGCGAGCACTGGACCCCGACGGCCCATCGACAGCCGTCCGCAGACCGGCACGAAACTCGCCCGGCACGAAACTCGCTTTAGTCGAGGCTACAGCCGAGATCTGTAGTCGAGACAGCATTCCGAATGACATTACCTTCAATCTTGGGAACGTCGATTCGCTCGCTCATCGCCATTCTGATGTTGGCGCTGATGATCGCGACCGGATCTCTGATGCCCGCCATGCCCGAGGCGGCCGAGGCGCGCGAAGCACTGGTCATCCCGATCGACGGCGCCATTGGTGCCGCCACTGGCGAGCTGGTGGTCACTGGCCTTGAGCAGGCCGCGCAGACCGACGCTGAGATCGTCGTCCTGCGCATGGACACCCCGGGCGGTCTGGATCAGGCGATGCGCCGCATCATCAAGGCGATCCTCGCCTCGCCCGTGCCGGTGGCCAGCTTAGTCGCTCCGCCCGGCGCCCGAGCGGCCAGCGCCGGCACCTATATCCTCTACGCCAGCCAGATCGCCGCCATGGCGCCGGCCACCAACCTGGGCGCCGCAACCCCGATTCAGGTCGGCGGAGGCGATATGCCCGGGCTTGGCGAGCGTTTCCCGACCCGCGAAGACCTTAGCGACCGTAGCGACAGCAGTGCCGCCAACGCCAAGGAGCGCAAGCTAGTCAACGACGCCGTCGCCTACATCCGCGGTCTGGCCGAGCTGCGCGGGCGCAATGCCGACTGGGCCGAAGAGGCGGTGCGCGCCTCGGTCAGCCTGACATCCGGCGCCGCCGCCGAGCACGATGTGATCGACCTGGTCGCAGAGGATATCCCGACCCTGCTGGAGCGCATCGACGGACGCCGCGTGCAAACCGCCACCGGCGAGCACGTGCTCGAGACCGCCGGCCTCAAGCTGCGCGAGCTCGAGCCCGACTGGCGCATCGAGCTGCTGTCTGTGATCGCCAACCCGAACGTCGCCTACATCCTGCTGCTGATCGGCATCTACGGGATCATCTTCGAGCTCTCGAATCCGGGCGCCCTGTTTCCGGGCATCATCGGTGCGATCAGCCTGCTGCTCGCGCTCTATGCGCTGCAGGTGCTGCCGGTCAATTACGCCGGCGTTGGCCTGATCCTGCTTGGCGTGCTGCTGATGATCGGCGAGGCCCTAGCGCCGAGCTTCGGGGCACTCGGCATCGGCGGGTTCGCCGCCTTCCTGTTCGGCTCGGTGATCCTGATGGATGACGAAGGGGCCGCCGTCTCCTGGCCGGTGATCGGCATCACCGCTGGCTTGAGCGCCGCCCTGTCGATCTGGGTCATCGGTCGCTTCATTGGCCTGCGCGGCAAGCCATCGACGGTCGGTGCCGAGCACTTGGTCGGAAAGACGGGCGAGGCACGCGCGGACTTCGGCGGGGCGTCGAACAACACTGGCCAAGTCCATCTCGAGGGCGAGCTCTGGCAGGCCAGCAGCCAGTCACCGGTTCGACGCGGCGAGGCGGTGCGCGTGCTCGCCGTCAACGGCCTCAAGCTCGAGGTGGCGCCCGCCTCCTCGGCGCGCGAACAGTCATCACCTCATCGCTCATCGACCTAATCACTCTTCAACTCAATCACTTACCTGTCCACTCGACACTCGACACTCGACACTCGACACTCGACGGAGTCACCCATGGCCTATAGCGCATTCCTGACCTACCTCCTCCCCCTGGGCCTGATCATCCTGTTCCTGGGCTCGGCAATCCGCATCCTGCCCGAGTATCAGCGTGGCGTCGTCTTCTTCCTGGGCCGCTTCCAAGCGGTCAAGGGCCCTGGGCTCATCCTCATCGTTCCCGGTATCCAGAAAGTCGTTCGGATCGACCTGCGGGTGGTCACCATGGATGTCCCGGAACAAGACCTGATCACCAAGGACAACGTCACCGTTCGCGTCAACGCGGTGCTCTATTTCAAGGTGGTCGAGTCCGACAAGGCGGTGATCCAGGTCGAGGATTTCCAAATGGCCACCAGTCAGTTGGCGCAGACGACACTGCGCTCGGTGCTCGGCCAGCACGACCTCGACGAGCTACTCTCGGAGCGCGAGCAGCTCAACCGCGACATCCAGACCATCCTCGACGACCAGACCGACGCCTGGGGCATCAAGGTGGTCAATGTCGAGATCAAGCATGTGGATCTGAACGAGAACATGATCCGCGCCATCGCCCGCCAGGCCGAGGCCGAGCGCAACCGCCGCGCCAAGGTGATCAATGCCGAGGGCGAGCTGCAGGCCTCGGAGCGCCTGCGCGGCGCGGCGGAGGTCATCTCCACGCAGCCGCAGGCGTTGCAGCTGCGTTACCTGCAGACCCTCGCCGACATGTCCAGCGACCGCGCCACCACCGTCGTCTTCCCGCTGCCGATGGAGTGGCTCAGTGCCCTCGCCGGTGCTCCCGGTACGAAGCATGCATCACCGCAAGAAGCCGATCCCGAGGCCTCGGAACGCCCGGCGTGAGATTCCCATCCCGGCGGTCGTCGCCGCCCCTCATTTGCCAAAGGAGAGACGTCCATGTTGCACCCAATGATCCAACCCATCGTCGCGCTGATCGCCGGAATCCTGATCCTGGTCCGGCCTTCACTGCTCAACTATGTGGTCGCAATCTACCTGATCGTCGTTGGCCTTCTTGGCCTGCTCCAGCTCTGAGCGCAAGCGAATCGCGATCACATCAGACGACAGCGTCAATGGTCGAGACATTGGCCTGACGATTGCTCAAACCATGTCGAGCCGATGCGCTTTGTTGCCGTTCCAGCTGCACTGCGCTGCTACCGAGGAATAGCTACATCGCATCGCCAATCCCAACTCTCTCAAAGGAGGCCATTCCCAATGATGCCGACACAGACAAACAAGCCCCTGACAGCCGTTTCCGCTTCTTATTCTTCTCGCCACCATACCGCCACAGCCTTCTCGGCCGTTGCGCTCATGGCATCGCTGCTCTACCTAGCCGGAATAACCACCGCTGTCGAAGCCACCGAGCAAGACGGTCGTAGTGACCAGAAGCAGGCGCAACAAGATCTGAAGACCGGCTTGGCTCACAACCTGCCGCCGGTCTACAAGATCAGCAATTGGCTCGGCAAGCCGGTCAATAATGAAGCCGGTGAGCAGATTGGCACCATTCGCGACATGATCATGGATGACTATGGGCGTTTCCGCTATGTGATCATGGAGAGTGAGCAGGTTGCCGACGAGTACAAGGACGACCGGATCGCGGTGCCGATGAACCACTTCCAGTACCCGGACGAAGACGACGAGCGCTATATGGTGCTGGATGCCACCCCGGCAAAGGTCAGTGAAGCTCCGAGCTTTGAGGCTGGCACTTATCCGAACCTGCCCCTGCGGCGCTGGGAGAGCGTCGTCGTCGCCTATTGGCTGCCGGAAGACGCAAAGGACGCAAACCCGCCGAAGGATCGCGATGATGTGAAGGCGAAGACACCCGAGAGCGTGCAGCAGTCGTCTGGGAACAACGACGGCGGCGGCTCAGAGCAGACATCGCTCCCCTTTGATGAGAACCGCGACATGGTGTACCTGCCGGACGCTAAGGAGCAGCTATTCGATAAGCTCGACGCCAACGATGACGCAGCGATCACCAAGGAAGAAGCGCAAGCCCACCCGCCGCTCGCCAAGGAGTTCGAACGCATCGACAGCTACGACAACGGCCGTATCACCCGCTCAGAATTTGCCCTCTTCGAGCTCGAAGCGAGCGGCTCGAAGCAGGCTGGGAAGAGCAACTGATGCACCTGATGCCTGTTGCATCAACGACCCGTCACTAATGTGGCAATGAGGCCCGCCGGCTAGCAGCCGGCGAGCCGTCTAACCAGCCTCTCGATCAACTAGAGGCTGCTTCAACGCGGCACCTGAGTCGTTCCCTGCCCTTCGGGTGCCTCCTGATTCTCCATATAGGTGCGGGCCTCCTCGCCGGGATTCGGCAGACCAGCGAGCCGCCAGACGTCGATCGGGCCACCAAAGAGCCTCAGGATGCACTCAGGGTCCAGCTCGAACTCGTGACAGAGCGTCGGCTGCACCGGCAGCATGCCGCTGTCGAGGTAATCCGAGCGCACCTGATCGATGACGCGCCAGTGCGTCTCGCTCAGCTCACCGATGTCCATCTCAGCAGCGAGTCTCAGCGCCAGATCGCGGGTCCACAGATCGGGGTCCTTGAAGAATCCATACTCGTCGAGCACGTCTGCATGGAGACGTCCGTCTAGTCCTTCATCTAAACGCTCATCTAGACGCTCGTCTAGACGCTCGTCTAGACGCTGATCGTCGCGCACCAGAGCGTCCAGGCGTGGTTGTTGGCTGGAGTTCTGATTGGCCATCGCATACCTCCTAACTCATCGCAATGCATCGCCGCACCGCAGCAAGTCTCGGACAAGCGCCGGTGCGGGCTCTTGATCAATTGAAGCAAGCCCTGCACCAGTGCGGAAGGCAAGTCTGGTCTGGGTCGAGGTCTATGCGCCTGCCCTTATGCGCCTGGCGGAACCTTCCAGGCTGGCTCTGTGGAAGGGGCTTCGAGGCTGCGACGAGCATCCGAGCTTGCACGCCAAGCTGGTGGATTGCCACCAAGAGGGGGTCAGGTGCACCGCAGGACCCTGTCGCCGCACCGAGCCGCCGGCCCCGCAAGCACGACAAACCTTCATGCCAGCTTTGTGGCATCAGGTTTGCTCGCTTTCATTCAACCGCGAGATGCGTGGCCTGCGGCTTTTCTGTCCGGTCGGCGCCGCCGGTCGCGTCATCGCGGTTCTCCCGATGATCGACCACTCATCTGATCTACCGCTCATCTGATCGACCACTCATCTGATCTACCGCTCATCTGATCTACCGCTCACCTCTTAGTCTCTGTCGAAGGAGCTGCCGATGTCCCATGACGCAACCCTATTGATGACCGAGTTTGTCACCCACGACGTCCAGCGTCTGCTGCTGACGCGACCGGAGGGGCTCGACTGGCAGCCAGGACAAGGTGTCGAGGTTCATATCGACAATGATGAATGGCGCGAAGAGGGCCGCCCCTTCACGCCAACCTCGCTGCCCAATGATCAGCTCTTGGAATTCACCACCAAACGCTATCCCGAGGGCGACGGCATGACCATGTCCCTGCACGCCCTGAAGCCAGGCGCCCAGCTCAAGCTCAGCGACGCCTTCGGGAGCATCAACTACCAGGGTCCGGGCACCTTCATCGCCGCCGGCACCGGCCTGACACCCTTCCTTGGGATCTTGCGCCAACTCGCGGCCGATGATGCCTTAGACGGCCACAAGCTGTTGCTGACCAACAAAACCGAGCACGATGTGATCTGCGAGAAGGAGCTCAAGCATTACCTAGGTGATGACTGCGTGCTGACCTTCACCCGCGAGCACGAGCCTGGACATCAGGGCCAGCGCATCGACGTCGACTTCTTGAAGTCCCATCTCGCGACCTTCGATGGGATGTTCTATGTCTGCGGACCCGATGCGTTTGTCGAAGCGATCAACGATCAGCTGCAAAGCCTGGGCGTGCAGCGGGAGCAGCTCGTCTACGAGCAATAGCAGGATTGACAGACGACCATGGCCGACCTCTTGGCTGCCGCTTCGACGCCGCTGTGAGGCCGCTTCGGATCACAAGAACCGCGATTGGGAGAGGATCACAATGGAGCGCAACCTGTTCGTGCTCGGCATCGACGACTTCAATCTGCGCCAGCTCCGCGCCATTCGCAATGCCGACAATTATCGCTTCCACCCGCTGATGACCGTCGACGAGGTCAAGGCGCACGGGACCTTCCCGTTCCAATCCGTCCTTGACCAGGCCCGAGACCAGCTCGCACGCTTCGACGGGCGGATCGATGCCATCATTGGCTACTGGGATTTCCCGGTCACATCGGCTGTGGCCGTACTCTGCCGCGAATTCGGCCTGCCCTCACCCACGGTCGAGAGCGTCGCCTGCTGCGAGCACAAATATTGGGGCCGGCTCGAGCAGCAGAGGCTGGTCCCAGAGATGGTGCCCCGCTTCACCGCGGTCGACCCCTTTGACGCCAAGGCGGCGGATCAGCTCGACCTCGACTTCCCGTTCTGGCTCAAGCCCATTAAGAGCACCAATTCGCTGCTCAGCTTCCACGTCCATGATCGGCGCGAGCTGGAGGATGCGCTCAGTCAGATCCGCGAGGGCATCGGCCCTATCGCCGAGGCCTTCGATGCCTTCTTGTCTCAGGTCAGCCTGCCGAGCGCGATCGCACCGATCAGTGGGCGTTATTGCATCGCCGAAGCGCCCCTCAAGGGCCGCCAGTGCACCGTCTCCGGCTATGTCTATCGCGGCAAGGCGAACATCTATGGCGTGGTCGATTCGATCAACTACCCGAACGGGATGTCCTTCCAGCGTTATCAGTACCCGTCGCGGCTACCCAACCGGGTGAAGACTCGGATGCGCGAGGCATCGGTCAGGGTGATGGAAGGCATCGGCTATGACCAGGCGGCCTTCAACATCGAGTACTTCTACGACGAGGGCACCGATGCGCTCTCACTGCTGGAGGTCAATCCGCGTTTCTCGCAGTCACACGGATACCTGTACAGGCAGGTCGACGGGCGGCCCAATCATCAGGTCGGCGTCGAGCTCGCGCTCGGCGAGGAGCCCTGCGTGCTGCGTCGCCAAGGGCCGTTCGGCTGCGCGGCGAAGTTTCATCTGCGCGCGTTCGAGGATGCCCTTGTCGAGCAGGTTCCGAGCGAGGCAGCACTGCGTCAGATCGAACAGGACTATCCGGGGAGCTGCATTGAGCTCCTGATCAAGCCAGGCATGCGTCTCTCAGAGCTGTTCGAGCAGGACAGCTATAGCTACGAGCTCGCTCATATCTTCATCGCGGCCCATGATCAGCACGAACTGCTTGGACAATACGAGCAGATCGTCGACGCCATGCCGCTCAAGCTCAGCTGATAGCCAAAGCTTAGCCGATAGAGTTCAGCCAATAGAAGCCAGCAGCCTGTTCACGGCGAGGAGGTTCCATTGCGAACGGTCACGGAGTTCCCCAACCCGATCATCGATCGCGAGCCTATCTGGATCGAGATGGCGGACGGTGTGCGTCTGTCCGCCCGCATTTGGATGCCCGAGGATGCCGATCAACTCCCGGTGCCCGCGATCTTGGAGTACATCCCCTACCGCAAGCGCGATTCGATCCGGCTGCGCGACGAGACCCTGCACCCCTACTTCGCCGGACACGGCTACGCCGCGGTGCGTGTCGACCTGCGCGGCAGCGGCGACTCCGAGGGCTTGCTCCAAGACGAGTATCTGCAGCAGGAGCTCGACGACGGCCTCGAGGTGATCCGCTGGATTGCGGAACAGCGCTGGAGCGACGGCAAGGTCGGGATGATCGGCATCTCCTGGGGCGGCTTCAATGGGCTGCAGCTCGCCGCGTTGCGGCCGCCGGCACTGAAGACGGTGATCAGCGTGGCCTCGAGCGACGACCGCTATGCCGACGACGTCCATCACATGGGCGGCTGCCTGCTCGGCGACAATCTGTCCTGGGCCTCGACCATGTTCGCCTACAACGCGCTGCCGCCCGACCCGGCGCTGGTCGGGCCGAGCTGGCTGCAACGCCTGGAGCACAGCGGCCTGTGGCTGGAGCACTGGCTGCGCCATCAGCGTCGCGACGCCTATTGGCGCCACGCGTCGATCTGCGAGGACTACAGCGCGCTTCGCTGCCCGGTCATGCTGGTCAGCGGTTGGGCCGACGGCTACAGCAATGCCGTCTTCCGGATGCTCGCGAAGCTCGAGGTGCCGCGCCTCGGCGTGGTCGGTCCCTGGTCGCACAAGTATCCCCATCTCGGCGTGCCCGGCCCGGCCATCGGCTTCCTGCAGGAGGCCCTGCGCTGGTGGGACCATTGGCTCAAGGGCCTCGATACCGGTGTGATGGAGGAGCCGATGCTGCGGGCCTGGCTGCAGGACAGCGTCCCACCCACCACCCGCTACGAGGAGCGCCCGGGGCGCTGGGTCGGAGAACGCAGCTGGCCCTCAGCGCGCATCCAGCCGTTGAGGCTGCAATTGGCCCCGCATCGACTGCTCACCGAGTCCGAGGAGCGCCAGATTGGAGCCAACCTGGAAGGTAACCAGGAATCCAACCCGCAAACCACCCATCGGGAGGCCGAACGGGAGTCTGATCAGAAGGCCGATCCTAAAGCCCATGAGGCCTCGCAATACCTGCACTCACCGCTCGGGCTCGGACTCTTCGCCGGCAAATGGTGCTCCTATGCGGCATCGCCCGATCTCCCCCACGACCAGCGCCAGGAGGACGGCGGCGCCCTCGTCTACGATTCGGCACCACTCGAAGAGCCGCTCGAGATCCTGGGGAGTCCGAGCCTCCTGCTTGAGCTGTCGGCGGAATGCCCGGTCGCCATGGTGGCGGTGCGCCTCTCCGACATCGCCCCCGACAACAAGGCAACCCGCGTCACCTTCGGCCTGCTCAACCTGACCCACCGCGATTCCAGCGATGCGCCGACACCGCTGGAGCCGTGCAAACGGTATCGCGTCCAGGTAGCGCTCAACGATGTCGGCTATGCGTTCCCGCCCGGTCACCGCGTGCGCATCGCGCTCTCGACCTCCTATTGGCCGATGGCCTGGCCGGCCCCAGAATCGGTCGGTCTGACAGTCTACCCGGGCAGCAGCAGACTCACCCTTCCGGCCCGGCCACCAGCCAGCCATGACGCGGAAATCGGTCACTTCGGTCCCGCCGAGGGTACGGCGCCATCGGCCAGTCAAATGCTGAGCCCCGGCCAACACAGCTGGCGGGTGATCCGCGACCTGGAGACCGATGTCTCGACACTGGAGGTCGTCAACGACAACGGCTGTCGCCATCTCTCGGGGCCAGATCTGACCGAAACGAAAAAGGCACTCGAGTGGTACAGCTCTCGTGGCGACGAGTACGATTCGCCCCGCGGAGAGGCCCTCTGGGAGCGCTCGCTGACGCGAGGCGACTGGAGTATCCACACGCGCACGCGCACCCTGCTCACATCAGACAGCCGATTCTTCTACCTGAGCGCCGAACTCGATGCCTGGGAGGACGGCAAGCGGATCTATTCGCGCAACTGGGATCATCGCATCGAGCGCGACCTCCTTTAGGCGAT
Organism: Lamprobacter modestohalophilus; assembly: GCF_016583905.1. Classification (GTDB taxonomy): domain Bacteria; phylum Pseudomonadota; class Gammaproteobacteria; order Chromatiales; family Chromatiaceae; genus Lamprobacter; species Lamprobacter modestohalophilus. Next base: position 64,242 of record NZ_NRRY01000019.1, read on the forward strand.
TGGCGACGGATCAGGATCAACCTGGGATCAGGATCAGCCGGGGCTCAGAGCAGCAGCAGGCTGAGCGCCATCACCACCATGCCAGCGACCAGCGCATACACCGTTGGATGGTGCTCACCATAGGTCTCGGCCGATGGCAGCAGCACGTCGAAGGAGATGAAGATCATGATCCCGGCGACGGCCGCCAGTGAGAGACCGAGCAGGGCCTGGGACCAAAAGCCCGACAACAACAGCAGGCCGAGCAACGCGCCGATCGGCTCCGAGAGCCCCGACAGCGCGGACCAGCCGAACGCCTGCCAGCGACTGTCGGTCGCGTAGTAGACCGGCACCGAGACCGCGATCCCTTCAGGGATATTGTGGATACCCACCGCAAGCGCGACCGGTATCCCGAGATGGATATCCTGCATCGAGGTCAGCAAGGTCGCCAACCCTTCAGGCAGGTTGTGCAGCGTGATGACCGCTGCGGTGAGCAGACCGACGTTCATCAGCGGCTCGGCGCCAACCGCCTCGTTTCCCTTGCTGTCGGTTTCTGCACTGCCAGAAGCCTCCGCGTTTACCCCACTGCTAGAAGGGCCCTGCGTGCCTGGAGAGTTCCTCGTGCCTGGAGAGTCCAGCGTGTTGGGAGAGCGCATCTCATGCGGGTTGTACGAGCGGAACCGAGCGGTCGATGACGGCAACCAGCAGCATGCCGACGAACAAGGCGACAACGGCTATGGTTTGCGGTGCGCTGCTGATCTCCTCGAGCGCATCCACGCCGGACGGCAGCAGCTCGACGAAGGAGACGTAGATCATCACCCCCGCCGAGAACCCGAGCGCGACCCCGAGGAAGCGGATATTGGCACGAGGGGCAAAGAAGGCGATCACACTGCCAATCGCAGTAGCGAGGCCGGCAAGCAGCGTCAACAGCAATGCCGGTCCGATCGAAGTGGCATCCATAGAGAGTGGCTCCTTGGACTGGACTGATAAGGTCGGAGGGTTTGGCATCATCCGTGCATTTTTCTCGCCAAACTGACCCTTCGCCAAACTGACCTTTCACTGGAGGATGCATGGCAAACGAGCTCAACAACCGGACCATTGGGGTTCTAGTCGAGAATCTCTTCGAAGACCTGGAGCTGTGGTATCCGCTGATTCGGATGCGCGAGGCGGGTGCGCAGACCCGGCTCATCGGCACTGCGAAAACGACCTATCGGGGCAAGCATGGCCTGACCGCTGAAGCCGAAGAGGCTGTCGGCTCAGTCCGCGCGGATGAACTCGATGCGCTGATCATCCCAGGCGGCTATGCCCCCGATCGGATGCGTCGCGACCAGCCGCTGCTTGAGCTGGTACAAGGCGTCGCAGCCTTGGAGCGACCCATCGCCTTCATCTGTCATGCCGGCTGGGTGCCGATCTCGGCGGAGATCGTGCGCGGCCGACGCGTCACCTCGGCACCGTCGATCAAAGACGATCTGCGCAACGCCGGTGCCGAGTGGGAGGACGAAGCGGTGGTCGTCGATGGCCCGCTGATCTCGAGCCGGCATCCTGGCGATCTGCCGATGTTCTGTCAGGCCCTGATCGCACAGCTGAGCTGAGGGGTCCGCATGCCATCGGTTGCCGTGCAAATCACCCAACCGATGGTGGATAGCACCCTAACCCTTTGCAATGACAGCCGCCCAGCCGGGTCGACACTCGCAGCCACAGTGGAGGAACCAATGAACGAGCCTGATCATCCTTTCATGGACGAGCGAGCTGCATCACAGTCTCTGGTACTCGATCAGATGAGCGCACGGACATGACGGATGCTGGTAGTGCCAATGATGCGGCGCCGATCCTGCTCACCATCGGCGGGATCTTCCTGATCGGGTTGTTCGCCGATCTGCTCGGGCGGCGCACGCCGTTGCCGCGGGTCACACTGCTGCTGCTCGCCGGGCTGTTGGTTGGACCCGAGGTGTTGGATCTGCTGCCGGCCTTCACCGAGCAGTGGTTTCCGATCCTGACCAATCTGGCACTGGCGATGATCGGGTTACTGATCGGGCAGACGATCCGCCCCGAGAACTTGCGGCGACTGGGCCGGCGCGTGCTGATCCTGTCGACGAGCAAGGTGATCCTCGCCTCGGCCTGCGTGTTCGGCGGCCTGCTGCTGCTCGGCGTGCAGCTGGAGGCCGCACTGCTGCTGGCCGGCATCGCCCCAGCCACCGCGCCGGCGGCCACCTTCGACGTCGTCCACGAAATCGAGGCCGAAGGCGAATTCACCGACACCCTCCTCGGCATCGTTGCCATCGACGATGGCTGGGGCATCATCCTGTTCAGCCTGCTGCTCAGCATCGCCGAGCGTATCGCCGGCGACAGCGGCTCGCTGGGCGTGCTGCTCTCGGCAAGCTGGGAGCTGTTCGGCGCCTTGGCACTCGGTGCCTTGCTGGCCGCACCAATGGCCTATCTGAGCGGGCGCATCACACGCGGCGAGCCGACCCAGGCCGAGGCGCTCGGGTTCGTGCTGCTGTGCGCCGGACTCGCGCTCTGGGCCGAGGTCTCCTACATCCTCGCCTGTATGACGCTCGGCGCCTTCGTGTCGAGCTTCGCGGCCCATCACAAGCGCCCGTTCCAGGCCATCGAAGGGATCGAGTGGCCCTATCTGATCCTGTTCTTCCTGCTCGCCGGGGCCTCGCTGCATCTCGATGCCCTCACCGCGGTCGGTTTGATCGGTGCCGTCTACATCCTGACACGCGCCGCGGGGCTGTATCTCGGCGCGCAGCTTGGCGGGCGGGTTAGCGGTGCTCCACCGCGCATCTACAACTGGATCGGTCTCGCGGTCCTGCCACAGGCCGGGGTGGCCCTGGGCTTGGCGCTGGTCGCCGCCCAGGCCTTCCCGTCGCTCGAGAACCTCATCCTGCCCACCGTGCTCGGCACCACCGTGGTCTTCGAGCTGATCGGCCCCATCGCGGCCCGCTTCGCGCTGCGTCGGGCCGGTGAGGCACATGCCTGAGCGCGCACGGCGATCGAGGCACGGCGATCGAAATAGCGACAGCGAACAGCGAAGCAACCGAGTGGCACGCAAGATGCTGCGCTTCCAATAAGCGCAACCGATGCAGACCCAAATCACTGACCACAGGAGCAACAGCATGCAGCGCATCAGCGGAAAAACGGCGATCGTCACCGGCGGCAGCCACGGCATTGGCCGCGCAACCTGTTCCCGGCTTGCCGCCGAGGGTGCCCGGATCGCGGTGACCGATATCCAAGATGAGGAGGGTGAGGCGCTCGCCAGCGCGATCCGCGACCAAGGCGGCGAGGCCCGCTACTGGCATCTCGACGTCGCCACCGAAGCCTCGGTCGAGCAGGTCTTCGCCGAGATCGACGAGGCGCTGGGAGCGCCCCAGGTGTTGGTCAACAATGCGGGCATCTCCGGCACCGACAAGCCGACCGATCAACTGACCGAGGCCGAGTGGCAGCAGGTACAGGACATCAATGTCAAGGGCGTTTTCCTCTGCACCAAGCACGTCATCCCGTACATGCGCCGTGTCGGCGGCGGCAGCATCGTCAACCTGTCATCGATCTACGGGATCATCGGCGCACCGGACATCCCCTCCTACCATGCCTCCAAAGGCGCGGTCAGACAGATGACCAAGACCGATGCGCTGCTCTACGCCGGCGAGGGCATTCGGGTCAATTCGATCCATCCAGGCTTCATCTGGACACCCCTCGTCGAGGCGCTCGCCAAGGATTCCGGGCAGGATGTCGATGCCTATCGAGAGCAGCTTGACGCGCGACATCCGGTCGGTCATGTCGGCGAGCCGGACGACATCGCCAATGGCGTCCTCTACCTCGCAAGCGACGAGGCCAAGTTTGTCACCGGCAGCGAGCTGGTCATCGATGGCGGCTATACCGCGCGCTGAGCACAGGGGCCTCTACTCCATGCTGGCACCGGTCGCAAAGGAGGAGCCGTGGGAGATCGAAGTCGATGCGATCAACTTGGCGCGCAAGGTGGGCGGGAGCGATCGGCTAGCGACGATTCGTTCGACGGTTGGGGGATGAGGGATGAGGGATGAGGGATGAGGGTACGTTTCCGCCTCAGGCCGCCTGGCGCGGCTTTGCGCTCAGGCGCAAATCAACGTGGATATTGGCATAAGGGCAGAGCACCCCACCGCGCTCAGTGCGCTCTATCAATCCCAGTTGCGCGAGCGCCGTCACATCCTCATGCACCCGCTTTACGTCACGCCCAAGGCGACGGGCGAGCTCGCGAACGGACAACGCCCCGGTGCCCATCAGCGCCTGCACCAAGGACCAGCGCCGTTCCGTCAAACGGCCAAAGAGTATGTCCGCAGACTCGAAATTCAGCGTCTCGCCTTGATAGCTCTCGGCCTGCGCGCGGGTGCCTGCCGCACGCAGAGCCGCACGCCAATCCGGATTGAGCGTGATTCTTAGTGTTCGCTTCTCCATCGTTCGACCTCTGTCATCAGATCCTCGATCAGCTGATCGACACCTGTAAATTGGTACGGCTGTTCCTGTCCCTGGCGGTGGCAATGATCGCCCTTGCCGCGCTCGTTGTCGAAGCCAATCACCCGTTCGCCGTTGACCACAAACACCGCCCGGTATTTATAGCGGTGCATGCAGGGTGGCACCGCTGCTGGTAGACGCCAGACCACCAGCTCAAGGATTCCGCCCTCTGGCGTGATGTCTTTGAAACTCGTGATGAGCGTGGCCTTCATGTTGGCAACAATGCCAACGCAAGCGGCCGTTGTCAATAACGTCAACGAATTGAAAATCACGGCATGACGCGGTCGGGGATCGAGCTTCGCGATAGAGCTCTCCCGGCGGGGTGTTCGATTGCTGGAATCAAGCCATCGTCAGGGGAAGCGGCCCGGCTCCCCAGGCGATAAACCCACTGCGCTCCGTTCAGCGATGGGCGCTGGCCAACCCATGGAGACTGTTCCCGGCGAACAGCTCGGCGGCCTCGCCCAGCGTCTCCGAGAGCGTCGGATGGGGATGGATGGCGAGCGACAGATCCTCAGCGAGTGCGCCCATCTCAATCGCCAGCACAGCCTCGGCGATCAGCCCCTCAGCGCCGCGCCCAACAATGCCAGCACCAAGCAAGCGCCCGCTGTCCGGGTCCATGATGAGCTTGGTCAGTCCGGCCTCGGCGCCCAGGCTCAACGCCCGGCCCGAGCCCTGCCAAGGAAAGCGGGTGACGCTGACCTGGCGTCCTTGCTGCTCGGCCTCGGCCTCGCTCAGGCCGCACCAGGCGATCTGCGGATCGGTATAGATCACCGCCGGGATGGCCCGGGCATCGAAGGCGGCCGGCCGCCCGGCGATCACCTCAGCCGCCACCCTGCCCTCGTGCATGGCCTCATGCGCGAGCTGCTGACCGCCGGCGACATCGCCAATGGCGAAGATCCCTTGCGTGCTGGTGCCGCGTTCGGCATCGACCTTGATGACGCCTTGGTCATCGGTCTCGATGCCGGCCTCATCGAGGCCGAGGTCATCGGTGTTCGGGCGGCGCCCGATCGCCACCAGCACCCGCTCGAACGACTGCTCACGCGAGCCATCAGCGTCCTCGAGCCGGACGCTCACCTGGCCCTCGTGCTCATCGGCCGCCCGCACGCTGGTCTCCAGCGCGATGCGCTCGAAGCGTTGCTCGAGCTGCTTGCGCAGCGGCGCGACCAGCTCCGGATCGGTACCCGGTAGCAAGCGGTCGGTCTGCTCGACCAGACTGACCCGCGCACCCAGCGCGGCGTAGACGCTGCCAAGCTCGAGCCCGACGTAGCCGCCACCGACTACCAGCAGCCGCTCGGGGATATCGGGCAGCGCCAGGGCGCCGGTCGAGTCCATGATCCGCCCCTGCGAACTCGCACTCAGACCCGGCGGCGACAGGGGCTGCGAGCCGGTTGCGATGATCGCCTGCTCGAAATCGATGCTCGAATACTCGGACGCCGAGAGCAGCAGCCGCCGCGGTCCGCCAAAACGCCCGCGGCCCTGGATGCGCTGGATGCCACGCGCCTCGCACAGGCCGGCAAGGCCCTTGGTCAGACGCTCGACGATGCCATCCTTCCAACCACGCAGCCGCTCGAGATCCCACTGTGGCTCGCCGAGCCCCAGCCCCATCGCCTCAGCCTCGGCCGCGATGACAGCGGTCTCGGCGGCCTGCAGCAGGGCCTTGGACGGGATACAGCCACGCTGCAGGCAGACGCCGCCAAGCACCGGCTCATCACTCACCAGGGTCACATCCAGCCCCAGATCAGCGGCCCGGAATGCCGCCGCATACCCGCCTGGCCCGGCGCCGAGCACCAGTACCTGGGTCTCGACTGGTAGATCGCCCATTACCATCTCGATACCTCCATCTCGATACCTACATCGCGCCACCGCGATCGCGACAGCTCGGTCGTGACAGATCAATCACGACCGCTCGATCACAACCGCTCGATCACGACAGGGCGGCTTGCTTGCTCAGGCCGTTAGCAGCAGGCGTTCAGGGTCCTGCAGGGCGGCCATGATTTGGTTGACGAAGCGGGCGGCATCGGCGCCGTCGTTGACGCGATGATCGAACGCCAAGCACAGCGGCAGACGACGCTGCGCACTGAACCTTGGCTTGTCTGGATCACCCTCGGCCACCGGTTGCAGCGAGGCCCGCCCGAGCCCGAGGATGGCGACCTCGGGATGGCGGATGAGCGGCGTGAAGACCGTGCCGCCAATGCCGCCGACATTGGTCAGCGTGAAGCTGCCGCCTTGCAGCTCGTCGCGCTCGGCCTTGGCCTCACGGGCGCGCTCGCTGAGGTTCACCAGCTCGACGGCGAGCTCGATGACACTCTTGCGATCGACATCGCGCAACACCGGCACCAGCAGACCCTGGCCGGTGTCGACGGCGACGCCGATGTTGTAGTAGTGCTTCAGCAGGATGCTGTCGTCATCGACGTCGAGGCTGGCGTTGAAGCGCGGGAAGGTCTTGAGCGCGCCGACCAGGGCCTTGAGCACCAGCACCGTGAGCGTCAGTTTGCCGCCGGCCTCCTCGACCTCGACAAGATGCGCCTGCCGAAACCGCTCCAATGCCGTGATATCGGCGGTGTCCTGATGCATCACATGCGGGATCTGCGCCCAGGAGCGAGCCATCTCGCGCGCCGTGGTACGGCGAATCGAGCGCAGTGCGACTCGCTCGGTCTCGCCCCAGCGCGAGAAATCCGGCAGTGTGTCTCCGCGCTCGCCCGCCTGGGGTTTCGGTTGACGGTCCGACTTGGGTTTTGTCGGGGACTTTTTCGAGGACTTTGCTGGCGGCTCCTCTCGCTTCTCCGCAGAAGGCTCCTCTGCTGGTGCCTCTGCTGGTGGCTGCTCTTGCCTCTTCGCTGATGGCTCCTCGGGCTGTCGTTGCGGCTTGCCTTCGGTCGCGGACTCCGCCTTGCCGGCGGCCTGTGCCCCGCGGCCCTCGGCAGCAGCACGCACATCCTCAGCCAGCACTCGGCCTGCGGGTCCACTGCCGTCGACCGCCCTGAGATCGACCTCGAGCTCACGCGCGAGCCGGCGTGTCGATGGGGCGGCCGGCACGGGTCTGTCGCGGTCAGCCTGGTCCCGCTGCTCGCCGCCGCCCGTGGTGGAACGCTCGGCATCTGCTTGGCGCTGCGCCGCTTCGCCGCTGCGTTGATCGGCCTTGGACGCCTCTGCCTCGCGGGTGCGTTCACCGGCCTTGGACGTCTCTGCCTCGCGGGTGCGTTCATCAGCCCCGCGCTCGCTGGCCTTTGATTCATGTTCATCGGCGCTGGACTCGGCGGAGATCGGCTCCTCGGCATCCTCTTTCGCTGCCGCGGCAACAGCGCTGTCATCCCGGTCATCGCCGTCGCCGCCGTCACCACCATCGTCGCCGTCGTCACCGTCTCCATCACCCGAGACGGTCATCAACAGATCACCCACCCGTACCTGGTCGCCGGTTTCGACCGCGATACGCTCAACGGTGCCGGTATAGGGTGAGGGGATCTCGGTGGTCGCCTTATCGGTCTCGGCGGCGAGCACCGTCTCGCCTTCTTCAATCTGGTCGCCCACGGCGACATTGATCTCGACGATCTCGGCCTCGTGGATGCCTTCGCCCGGGTCCTGCAATCGAAATGCTCTACTCATGTTCTGCCCCTCAAGCCCTGCCCCTCAAGCCTCGAGCACCTGATGTGCGCTGGTGACGATGCGCGCAACATCCGGCAGATAATCGGTCTCGCGCGCGAAGAACGGCACCTGGGTGTCGTAGCCGGTCACCCGCGCGATGGGTGCCTCCAGATACCAAAAGGCCTTCTCGACCAGCCGGGCGATGACCTCGGCACCCGGGCCATAGCTACGGTGCGCCTCGTGGACGATGACCACCCGGCCGGTGCGCCGGGCCGAGTCCGCGAGACGCGTATCGTCGAGCGGCGAGAGGCTCAGCAGATCGATGACCTCGGCCTCGGTACCCTCCTCGGCAAGCTGCTCGGCGGCCTTCAGCGTCGGCTGCAGCATCGCGCCCCAGCTGATGAGCGTCAGATCGTTACCCTCGCGCCGGGTTTGCGACTCGCCGAGCGCCATCGGCTCGTCGTCGTCGGGAACCTCCTCGCGGAAGGCCCGATAGATGCGCTTGGGCTCGAGGAAGACGACCGGATCGGGGTCGCGGATCGCCGCGCGCAGCAGCGCACGGGCGTTGCGCGGCCCCGAGGGCGCGACGACCTTCAACCCCGGCGTGTGGGCGAAGTAGACCTCCTTGCTCTCGGAGTGGTGCTCAAGGGCGCGCACGCCACCGCCATAGGGCATGCGCATCACCAATGATGCGCTGAAGCGCCCGCGCGAGCGCCAGCGCAGCCGCGCCGCATGCCCCTCGAGCTGTTGCATGGCCAGATAGCTGAAGCCGGAGAACTGGATCTCGCAGACCGGACGCAGCCCATGCGCGGCCATCCCGATCGAGACGCCGACGATGGCCGATTCGGCCAGCGGGGTGTCGATCGCGCGTTCGGCGCCAAAGCGATCCAGCAGGCCCTCGGTGACGCGGAACACGCCGCCGTCGACACCGACGTCCTCGCCGAGCACCAGCACCGCATCATCCTCGTCCATCGCCTCGCGCAGGGCCTGGTTGAGCGCCTGCGCCATGGTCAGTTTGGCCATTACTCAGCCCTCCCCCGCCTTCCCCCAGGCGGCTCGCCATCTCCTCGCGTTGCTCGCGCAGCGTCCGAGGGAGCTCGGCATAGTTGTGCGCAAAGATATCGAGCGGCTCGTCGAGCTCCTGCATCGCCTGCTCGGTCTCCTGCCAGGCCTGGTCGATCTCCTCGCTGATCTCGCTCTCCAGTGCCTCGATGCCGTCATCGTCGAGGATGCCGCGCTCCTTGAGGTAGCGTTGGAGGCGGCGCAGTGGCTCGCGCCGCTCCCATTCCTCGACCTCTTCGTCGCTGCGGTAGCGCGATGGATCATCGGCCGTGGTATGCACCGAGAGGCGGTAGGTGACACACTCGATCAGCGTCGGGCCCCTGCCACTGCGGGCCCGCTCGACCGCCTCGCGGGCCGCCGCCAGCACCGCCAGCAGATCGTTGCCGTCGACCTGGATACCGGGCATCCCATAGGCGAGCGCCTTCTGGGCCAAGGTCTTGGAGTGGGTCTGGTCCTCGCGCGGGATCGAGATAGCCCACTGGTTGTTCTGGCAGACGAACAAGGTCGGGGTCTCGAAGACGCTGGCGAAGTTCATCGCCTCGTGGAAGTCGCCCTCGGAGGTCGCCCCATCGCCGAAGAACACCAGCGCGACTGCGTCGGTATCGCGGTAGCGGGCGGCATAGGCCAGCCCAACCGCATGCGGAATCTGCGTCGCGACTGGAATGGCGATCGGCAGGTCGTGGGCATCCTCGGCAATCGCCGCCCCCTCGTTGTAGCCGGCGTTGTAGAGCAGCAACGCCTTCAGCGGCGTACCGCGCCAGATCGATGCCGCAAACTCGCGGAACGACGGCACAAACCAGTCCTGCGCCTGCAACGCCGCCATCACCCCGACCTGTGCCGCCTCCTGACCGGAGACCGGGGCGAAGGTGCCAATCCGCCCCTGGCGCTGCAGGTTCAGCATCCGCTCGTCGAACCGCCGCGCTAGCAGCATAACCCGGTGCATCTGCTCGAGCTGCTCGTCGGAGACGTCCGGCGCCAGCGCTTCATCGAGATGGCCGTCCTCATCGAGGATCGATAGGTATTCGACCTTGCAGCTCAGATCGATCTCTTCTCTCGGCATGCCTAGACCCCCAGCCGTGACTTTCCTCACGTAGAGAGCAGGTTTCGTGCCATCACGACCATGCCCCCGGCGGCTAGCTTCCCGTCGTTGCCGTGACAGCGGCCGCTAACACTCCTCCTAACGGTCATGGCTTGCGGCCACCCTCAGACCATGCAGCGCGCAAGCTTCACATTAAGCTCGGCAAGGCTGGCTCGTTCTGCCCAGTGACGGTGGGTTTCCACCAACGTCGGGCCAGATGCACCATCAGATGCACCATCCGATGGATCACCGGCGCCTTACAGGGCCAAGCGAACAGGCGGACGCATCGGTCCAGCTTTGTGGCACTGGGCTTGCTGCATCGGATGCGCTGATGGGCAGTGACCTCCCCTCACTGCTGGAACTCGACACTGTTGGACCGACCTTGCGATGAGGCCCAGATGACTGAAATGGATCACCGTTTAGAGCGTATTCCGCGCCCACGATGGCAAGAGACCTGCGAGCGTTTTCTGAATCGACATCGTGGCTGGCTCCTGCACATCAGCGAGACGCCCGGTGGCGAAGACGTGGATCTCGAGGCTGGTGTGCCATCCCATGCGCAATCCCGTGCGCAATCCCATGCGCCATCCCATGCGCCATCCAAGAGGTCGCAGTCGAAGCCACAGTCGAGGGAATTGGTGAGCGATGTCGCACTGCACGATTTGGTGTTCACCGAGTCGGACGGAGCGCCGGAGCTGACGTTAGTCGTCGGTGACAGCGGCGGCAGCGAGACCAGCCTGAGCGTCCAGCCGCTGGCGATCATGCTCGAGCGCCAAGGCGATGCCGACGCTGGCATCCGCTTTGAGCAGCGAGACGGCAATCAGATCCGGGCCTTGTTCCGGGTGCCGGCGTCACCGGGAGCGCTCGATGGACTCGCCGCTGGCGAGCGATGAGCGAGCGATGAGCGAGTCATGAACGCGTCATGAACGCGTCATGAACGCACCATGCGTCTGTTCGACCCGACTTGATCGATCCTTAAGGAGGACCCGATGCAGAAACCGCTAGAGCTCAACTACCACGACCTGCCTCGTTCGGAGTGGAGCGAGCAGCTCATCCGCGAGCGCGTCGACCGGCTCGAGCGCTACCACGACGATATCGTCTCCTGCACGGTCATCGTCTCCAAGCCGCATAAGCATCAGCACAGCGGCAACCCTTATCGGGTCAGCATCGAGGTGCATCTGCCGCGCAACCGGCGCTTGGTGGTAAACGAGGAGCCGGCAGTCGTCGAGCAGGAATCCAACCTGCGCACCGTCATCGAGGCCGCTTTCTCGGTCATGGAGCGACGTCTCCAATCGGCCGGCGAGCCGCGCCGGCGCGATGCCCTCAGACCCGCCGACGAGGAGCCACGAGGACTCATCGTGCGGCTCTTTCCGGATGAAGGTTACGGCTTTCTGCGCACGCCCTATGGCGAAGAGCACTATTTCCATCGCAACAGCGTGCTCCACGACAACTTCGGCCGCCTCGCGGTCGGTACCGAGGTGCGCTTCGAGCCGGAGATGGGCGACGCCGGCCCACAGGCGAGCAGCGTTCAGATCGTCAACAAGCCTGGAGCACGCGAGACCGAAGACACCCAGGCTCGGGAAGACGTCCCGGCTGAGTGGCGTAATACCGCCAACTGAGGCGGAGACCGAGCATCAAGGCCTCACCACACCACAGAGATGCGACATTCCAGACCGTTAGCTGCGCATCATGAGGACGAAGGGATCGCGGACAGCGGCAGGAACATTGGCAAAGGCTCAGGTCGCTCGAGCAAAGCCCCTTCCAGTACCCTGAATGCCTCAAAGCCATACTGGCGATAAAACGCCTGCGCCTCCGGCTTGGCGTCGACTACGACGCCGATGCAACCGACCTCCTCAGCCGTCTGACGGGCGAGCGCTAACGCGAACCGGAGTAACGCCTTGCCAACTCCATGACCCTGTGCCTGCTCGGCCACTGCCAGTCGCGCAACACGGAGCACGGGCAACGGATAGCGCGGAAGTTGACGGCTGCGCTCTTTGGGGAGCGCGCTGAGCTCGATCTCAGAGGGCGCGACCGTGACGAAGCCTAGGATGGTGTCTTCGGCGAGCGCAATGTAGGTGACACCAATGTGATGACGAAACTGGTTCTGACCCGCAAAACGCTGAAAGAACCGATCGAGATCCGGATTTCCGCTGGCAAACTGACGCCGATCGTCAGTCGGCTCTAAGCGCCTAATCCGAAGCTTCACGAGGGCTTGTTGGGAGCGGCCGCAACAGGGTCATCGAAGAGCGCCTGCATGGCCCGATTCGGCGACTCGTTCGATGCCAACCGTTCCAGAAGCCGGTCGCCAACGTCCCGACCAACCACAAGCCGTGGGGGGATCAACACATCGTCCGGGAGTTCACTGACCGCCTGGAGATGATGCAGGAGCGCCTGCTCGATCACGAATCCCTTTTTCAAACCACGCGCACGAACATAGTGCTCGAGACGGTCCCGTGTTTCAGCGGAGATCGTTGCCGAGATTTGGGTCATATCAAAGTTGCTCAGTTTTTTCTACCGGAACGTAGAAAAGTCTAGCATAAAAAAACTGGGCTTCCGACCTGAAGACCGAAGCTGACGCAGAAGATGGGCGTAATCAAGCCCGCGCTGTGGCACGAGGCACTGTTGGAGATGCTCGAAAGATGCCCGCTCCTTGTTGATACCGGCTACCACTCCTCCTGCTCAGCGAGGCTGGAGAGCACGCGGATTGCCGCGCCTAGATCGGCGGCAGACACACCAGATGCCCCCTTCGGCTCCAGAGCCGAAACCAGCTCCAGCACCTCCCGCAGCCGTGTTGAGGCTCCATGCAGTGCCAACAAGCGAGTGACTGCAGTCTCCTGTGTCGGCGATGTCGGCGATGTCGGCGATGTCGGGCAGCTTAGTGCCGCGCCCGCAGCGGCGAGCCCCTCCCGATACGCGCTCAGGAATCGACGGCAGATCCGGCCACGCCAGTCGACGATCGCATCGACAACGGGCCTGCGCTGGACAGTGCTGGAGGGATCGATACAGACCGCCTGAATCGCCTCGTCGGCGACCTCGTGAAACGACTGGAGAACGCGGGCCACATCAGTCAGTGGGCTCTGCTTGTCCGGCGTCGCCTCCCCTGCCCGCAACCAGTCACCACCAAAGTCGATGAAGAAGACATCATTCTCGACCACGAGCACCCGGTTCAGCACTAGATCGCCATGGACCCGGATGCGCAGTGCAGCGCAGCCACCGGTCCCAGCACCGTCCTCCGCATCGGCATGTGTACCGGCACTAGCATCGACACCAGCACCAGCATCGGCACCGGACATTGGCCGCAGCACCCCGGCGCGTTGCGTTAAAAGTGCCGTTGCCAACGGTCGAACCTCATCGGGCAGCACCTCCTGTGAGTGTTCGAGCTGCGCCAGGGTCCGCTCCAGGTCTTCGGCGATCGATGCAGCCCAAGCTGCCTGATCCTCTGCGCTAAAGCGCTCCGGCGCGAAGGCAGCGCCGGCGTCTTCTCGAGCCAGCGCCTGATGGAGCTCGGCCAGCCGACGACCGAGGTTATCGATCAGGGTCTCGTAGCTCAGATGGGCCGCATCGGCCTCCCAATCGTCAAGACGCTCGCCATAGGCATCGCAGAGCCGGGACAGCAGCTCGAGGGTGAATGTACGCAGGTTGCCCTGGTTGTGGATGTACTCTTCGAGGATGGCCAAGGTGCAGCCGCCCTGCTGATCGCCCTGATCGCGCCGATAGCTGAGCCAGCCGGCCAGCGCGGGGGTATTGGCAAAGCCGGCAACCTCTTGCAGATAGTGCCGAATCTCGATGTTGGGATCGAGCCTGTGCTCGACCGCGCTTGCCTCCTCGTCCGTCGGCATATTCCCTGATAACTCGGTTGCAACCCTGGCTGACGCCTTGCTGGATGCCTTGCTTGACGCCTCGCTTGGTGCCTCGCTTGACGCCTCAGTCGCTGCCTCGTCGGCTAATGCCTCGTTTGACGCCTTGCGTGATGCCTCGCTTGACGCCTCGGTCGCTGCCTCGTCGGCTGATGCCTCGCCGGATACCCTGGCGGTCGCTTTGGTTGAAATCCTGGTCGCGCAGGGCAACAACTTGAGCATCAGTTGATCGCCGAGCGCGGCACTGTGGCCACGGTCCTCGGGCGGGATGCGCACCTGAGCCTCCGCACAATCGGCGGTCAAGCGCTCGAACGCATGGGTCGGCTGCGCTGACAGCACCCCGTCACCCAAGGCCGTCTGCGATCCATCGCCGATGAACTCGATCAGCGCGTGCACGAATCGCGAGTCCGCGAGCGCATCGCAGAGCTGGCCAGGGGTTGCATGGCGGCGCGCTCGCGCCAGCGTGGTCGCCGCCGGTGGCACTGCGTTCAGCTCGACGCCATCCTCCTGCCACAGCAGCCAGAGCGGCAGCAGCAACCGCGCTTGGCTGCCATCGGCAAGATCGACGGTGACCAAGGTCAGCAGCCAGTCGCGCCACGCCTCAATGGCGCTGAGCTGCACCGCAGACAGTGGTGCACCAGCTAGCAGGTTCCCAGGCACGCTCCCTGGCAGGCTCCCCGGCACGCCTCCCAGCACGTCCCCTTGCAGTCCCCCCTGCGCGCCAGCCGGCGCACCTTGGAAGCGGTTGCCCAGATATCCAGGCAGCACCCGGCGCTCGAGCAGCCGCAGCGCCCGCCGCACTGGCTCCGGCCGCTTGGCTAGATCCGGACGCAGGCTCTTCCACCCTTCCGGCAACACCAGCGTCGCCAGACGCGGCGCTGGCAGCCGTTCATCATGCCAGGCCGGCGCAGCGTCCTTCTCGGACAGCAGGAACCAGTAGAAGCCATGACCCGCGAGGGTGAGCAGATAGGGCAGCTCGCCGATCGGCGGGAACGCCGTGCGCCCGAGCAGCTCGATCGGCACCCGCCCCTGAAACCGCGCCAGATCCAGCTCGACCGGTTGGGCACCGCGGCCAAGATTGACCACACAGAGCAGGATCTCGTGCTTGTCCCTGGCGTCGTCCGGAATCGGGTCTGTCGCGGTCGA
This sequence comes from Lamprobacter modestohalophilus, assembly GCF_016583905.1. Taxonomy (GTDB): domain Bacteria; phylum Pseudomonadota; class Gammaproteobacteria; order Chromatiales; family Chromatiaceae; genus Lamprobacter; species Lamprobacter modestohalophilus. The sequence goes on from NZ_NRRY01000019.1 coordinate 79,431, forward strand.
TTCGCGCACATAGGCCAGCACCTTGCGGTTGCCCGGATGCAGGAACTCGATACTGCCGCGCCCGAACACCCGATGCGCCTTGCGCACCTCGATGATGCGCCGCATCCAACTCAGCAAGGAGGAGGCCGAGCGCGACTGCGCCTCGGCATTGACCGACTGATAACCATAGACCGCATCCATGATCGGCGGCAGATAGAGCCGCTGCGGCTCGGCGCGCGAGAACCCGGCGTTGCGATCAGGGGTCCACTGCATCGGGGTGCGCACCGCATTGCGGTCGCCCAGATAGATATTGTCGCCCATGCCGATCTCGTCGCCGTAGTAGAGGATCGGCGAGCCCGGCATCGACAGCAGCAGGCTGACCATCAGCCGAATCTTGTTGGGGTCGTTGTCGAGCAGCGGCGCCAACCGCCGGCGAATGCCGACATTGACCCGCATGCGCGGATCGGTGGCATAGGTCTGGTACATGTAATCGCGCTCGCGATCACTGACCATCTCCAGGGTCAGCTCGTCGTGATTGCGCAGGAACAGCGCCCACTGACAATCGGCTGGGATCTCGGGGGTCTGCTCCATGATCTCGACCACCGGGTGCCGGTCCTCCTGGGCCAGGGCCATGTACATGCGCGGCATCAGCGGGAAGTGATAGCAGACGTGGCACTCATCGCTGTCGCCGAAGTAGTCGCGCACGTCCTCGGGCCATTGATTGGCCTCGGCCAGGAACATCCGGTTCTCATAATGGGCGTCGACCACCGCGCGCATCTGCTTGAGGACGGCATGGGTCTCGGGCAGGTTCTCGTTGCTGGTGCCCTCGCGCACGCAGAGGTAGGGGATCGCATCCAGCCGCAGGCCGTCGACGCCCATGTCGAGCCAGGCGCGCATCACCCGGATCACCGCCTTCACCACCTGCGGATTGTTGTGGTTCAGGTCCGGCTGATGCGAGAAGAACCGATGCCAATAGTATTGTTCGGCCACCGGGTCCCAGGTCCAGTTCGAGGCCTCGCTGTCGGTGAAGATGATCCGGGTTTCGGAGAAGCGGCTGTCGTCGTCGCTCCAGACATAGAAGTTGCGCTTGCTCGAGCCCTTCGGTGCCCGGCGAGCGGCCTGGAACCAGGGATGCTGATCGGACGTGTGATTGATGATCAGCTCGACAATGACCCGGATACCCCGCCGGTGCGCAGCGCTGATGAAGCGGCGAACGTCGCGCTTTGTGCCATAGGCCGGGTGGACGTTGCGGTAGTCGGTGATGTCGTAGCCGTCGTCGCGCATCGGCGACGGATAGAACGGCAGCAGCCAAATGGCGTTGACGCCAAGCGCCTGGACATAATCGAGCTTCTGGGTCAGGCCGCGGAAATCGCCGGTGCCATCGCCATCGGTATCGAAGAAGGCCTTGACGTGCGTCTGGTAGATGATCGCGTCTTTGTACCAGAGCGGATCAGCGGCAACGGTCTCGAGATCAGTAAGGTCAGGCATAAGGATGCGGGTCAGCCTCTGCGTCGACCCTGCGTTTTGGCCGCAGGCGTCGGCGGAGGACTCGATGGACTTGGATCAGGGTTGTACCAGTAGCCCGTGCAATGGTTGGACCAACAAAGCACAGGCTTGCTCCCTGTTGCCGAGATCGGACCACGACCACCCCATCCGCCAGCATTCGACTGCCGTCCATAGACCCATTGGTGCACCCCCGCCCGCTATGACGCTCAGTGCCACCGCAACCCGAGTCGTCACGGCAGCCCATCGCAGCCGTCTCGCCTGGTTCATGGCAACCAGGAGGCGGGTCAAATCAACCGCATCAGCGCTCAGCGGAGCGATGCTGGCCATCATCGGATAGCACGCGCACCAAGCCACCCCTCGGCGGCAGCGCCAAGACGGGTTCCAGTCACAGCAGCTGATAACAGCAACTGAGCGCCGACCAAAAGCCACTGCGGCAGCGTCAGCTGTGACCGCAGCAGACCGACATCCGCCAGGTCAAGCGAATGCCTCTGGCCTGGTATAGCGCATGCATTAGGCGGCAGTGCGCCTTCAGCGAAGCGCCCGCCAACCGTCAGTGAACCGTCACCAAAACCCGAACACCAAACAGGAAGCCCGCCATGTCGACCTCGAAACACCGAATGTCCTTCGGCGCCGAGACCCTGTCCGATGGCAGCGTCCGCTTTCGCCTGTGGGCACCGGCCGCCGATCAGGTCGTGCTCCGGCTCTTCGAGAGCAATGACGGCGATGGCGACGGCGATAGCGAGCAAGACATCGGCATGAACAGCACCAGCGACGGCTGGTTCGAGCTGACGACGGCGAACGCCCATCCAGGGATGCGCTACGCCTTCCGCATCGCCGGCGAGCGCGTCGACGGCCAGCAGACCGTCCCCGACCCCGCCTCTCGCTTCCAACCAGCCGACGTCCACGGCCCGAGCGAGATCATCGAGCCAAACGACTTCCGCTGGCACGACGGCGAGCCCTGGCGCGGACGGCCCTGGGAAGAGGCGGTCTGCTACGAGCTGCATCTCGGCACCTTCTCGCCCGAGGGCACCTTCGCCGGCGCCGCCAAGCGACTGGACCAGCTCGCCGAGCTTGGCATCACGGCGGTCGAGCTGATGCCGGTGGCGGCGTTCCCGGGCCAGCGCAATTGGGGCTACGACGGCGTGCTGCCGTTCACACCCGATGCCAGCTATGGCCGCCCCGAGGACCTCAAGGCTTTGGTGCAGGCGGCCCATGACCGCGGCCTGATGATCCTGCTCGACGTGGTCTACAACCATTTCGGGCCCGAGGGCAACTACCTGCACCTCTATGCCCCGCAGTTCTTCAATGAGCGCCACCAGACCCCCTGGGGTGCGGCGATCAACTTCGATGGCCCTGACAGCCGGGCTGTGCGCGACTTCTTCATCCACAACGCGCTCTACTGGCTCGAGGAATACCGCTTCGACGGCCTGCGTCTCGATGCGGTGCATGCCATCGCCGACGACTCCGAGCCGGACATCCTGACCGAGCTGGCCGAGACGGTCCAGGATCAGCTCGGGCACCGACGGCTGGTGCATCTGGTGCTCGAGAACGACGGCAACGAGTCCCGCTATCTCACCCGGCGCCCGAACGGTATGGCCCAGTGGTACCAGGCGCAGTGGAATGATGACTTCCATCACGCCGCCCATGTGCTGATGACCGGCGAGCAGGATGGCTATTACGCCGATTACACCGAGGAGCCGGCGCGTCTCCTCGCCCGCTGTCTCGCTGAAGGCTTCGCCTACCAGGCTGATCCGTCGCCCTTCCGCGACGGTGCCCGACGCGGCGAGCCGAGCGCGGGCTTACCACCAAGCGCCTTCATCAACCTGCTGCAGAATCACGATCAGATCGGCAATCGCGCCTTCGGCGAGCGCATCGCCTCGCTGGCGTTACCGGAGGCGGTGCGCGCGCTCAGCGCCCTGATGCTGCTGGCGCCATCGCCGCCCTTGCTGTTCATGGGGCAGGAATTCCTGACCGAGACCCCGTTCCTGTTCTTCTGTGACTTCGGCGCCGACCTTGCCGACTCGGTCACGCAAGGGCGGCGACGCGAATTCCAGCGCTTTGAGCGCTTCGCTGACCCGCAGGCGCGCGAGGCCATCCCAGACCCGAACGACCCGGCGACCTTCGAGCGCTGCCGGCTCGACTGGAACGCACTCGAGGGCGATGCCCGCCACCGCGCATGGTGGCACTTCCATCAGGAGCTGTTGCGGCTGCGCCAGCGCGAGATCGTGCCGCGCCTGGCCGGGATGGACCCGGGGCAGAGCCGTTTCGAGGCCTTCGCAACCAACGCCATCCAAGTGCAATGGCGCCTCGGTGATGGCGCTGCCCTGACGCTGACAGCCAATCTGAGTGATACCGAGCACCGCTGGGACGCACTGCCGCTGCGATTGGCTGGCGAGGCCCTGTACCTGGAGCCAGTCGGTCTCGGCGACGCGCTCGCCGATCAGCATCTAACACCCTGGGCGGTCGCTTGGCACCTCGCCTCCACGCAACAGCTTCAGGAATCGCAACCGCGCCAGCCCCAACAGGCCGGTGTCGACGGTCAGCATCACGAGGAGGCCGAGCCATGAGCGGAACCGCCGAGCTCGAGCGTCTCTGTGCCCACTATGGGATCGCCGCGACCTATGAGGATGTCGAGGGCCAGCAGCATCACGCCGACGACCGCACGCGGCGGGCGTTGCTCCAAGCGCTCGGCGTCGCTGCGGGTGACCCGGCGACCGAGGCGCGCAGCCTGGCCCAAGCGATCGATCGGGAATGGCAGCGCGTGCTCGCGCCGGTGATCGTGCACCGGCAGGGTGCCGAGGCGCCGAGGCTGACACTGAGCCTGCCCGATCAGCCGGAGCTGAGGACGGTGCGGCTGGTCCTGACCGAGGAATCGGGCCCCACCGCCGAAGCCGAGCTGGATCTGAGCAGTCTGCCGATCGACGAGGAGCGCGAGATCGATGGCCGCCGCTATCTGCGCCGCCGCATCGCGGTTCCCGCACCCTCCGAGATCGGTTATCACCAGCTGACCCTCCAGTCGACAGCCGACGCTGTCCTGGCGCGGACGCGTTTCATCGTCGCCCCGCCTCGCTGCTGGCAGCCCGACGACCAAAACCAGCGTGACTGGGGACTGGTCACCCAGCTGCATGCGCTGCGCTCGACCCGCAACTGGGGTATCGGTGACTTCACCGACCTGACCCGACTGGTCGAGACCGCGGCTGAAGCCGGCGCCGGTGCCGTCGGGCTCAGCCCGCTGCATGCGCTCTTCCCGAGCCAGCCCGAGCGCTGTAACCCCTATGGTCCAGCGAGCCGCCGGTTTCTCAATCCGCTGCATCTCGATGTCGAAGCGATCGCCGAGCTAGCCGACTGCGGGGCAGCGCGGGAGCTGATCGACAGCGACGCGCTCAAGGCGCAGCTGCGGGCGCTGCGCAGTGCGCCGTTGGTCGATCAGGCCGGGGTCACCGACGCCAAGCTGCAGGTGCTAGAACAGCTGTTCCGCTGCTTCCGTCGGCACCATCCCGACGTCAAGGGGCCGCGCGCCGCCGCCTTCCAGGCCTTCTGCGACGAGCAGGGTGAGTCGCTGCAGCGCTTCGCGATCTACCAGGCGCTGAGTGAGCACTTCGCCGCTGCCAATCACGATCAGCGCGCCGATGAGCAGTGGCCCGCCGCCTATCAGGACCCGAGGTCGGACGAAGTGGCCACCTTCGCGCGCGAGCACGCCGAGCGGGTCGACTTCTTCGCCTGGCTGCAGTGGCTCGCCCAGATGCAGCTCGAGGCCGCCGGCAACCGCTGCCAGGAGCTCGGCATGGCACAGGGGCTGCTGTTGGATCTCGCCGTCGGCGCGGCACCGGACGGCGCCGATCATTGGGTCCTGCCCGGCCTCTATATCCAGGGCGCGCATGTCGGTGCGCCGCCGGACGATTTCAGCCCCAAAGGCCAAAACTGGGATGTCCTCGCCTGGCACCCAGAGGCGCTGCGCGAGGCCGGCTACGCGCCCTTCGCGGCCGAGCTGCGCGCCAACATGCGCGCCGCCGGTGGCCTGCGCATCGACCATGTGATGGGCCTGATGCGGTTGTTCCTGATCCCGGACGGCGCGCCGCCGACGGCAGGCACCTATCTCAGCTACCCGCTCGAGGAGCTGCTCGGCGTGCTCGCACTCGAGAGCGTGCGTCACCGCTGCCTGATCATCGGCGAGGACCTGGGCACGGTGCCGGAGCTGATCCGCAAGGTGATCCCGGACTGGGGCATCCTCTCGACCCGCGTGCTCTACTTCGAGCGCGCCGGCGACGGCGGTTTTCTCGAGCCGCCGGCCTTCGAGCCGAATGCGATGGTCACGGCCGGTACCCACGATCTCCCGCCATTGGCCGGTTTCTGGCAAGGCGTCGACCTCGAGCAGAGGCGTGAGCTGGAGCTGTTCCCGAGCCAGCACGACTATGACAAGCGCTTGCTGCAACGCACTCAGGACCGTACCGAGCTGTTCCTGGCGTTGAAGCACCAGGGCCTGTTGCCCGACCACGCGGGCGCGGACCCGGTGGACGTGCCCAGTCTCGGCCCCGAGCACTTGCGGGCGATCCATGTCTATCTGGCACGCACGCCCTCGCGGCTGTTACTGATCCAAACCGCGGACCTGCTCGCCGAGACCGAGCAGATCAACCTGCCCGGCAGCGGCGATCGCTATCCGAACTGGCGCCGCCGCCAACCGCTGCAGCTCGAGCACTGGCTGGAGCAACCCGAGATCCAAGGCCTGCTCGCGGCGGTGCGTGCCGAGCGCGGCAGCTCGGCAGCCCGCTTCAGTGCCACGGAACAGCCGCAGATCAATTCCCAAGCCGACGCCGCATCAGGCTCCGCTCAGAACGACAACGGTCAGACCCGCTCTGGCCAGAATGAATCTGGCCGGACCAACGCTGGCCAGACCAATGCTGGCCAGAACGGCTTTGGTCAGAATAGCTTTGGTCAGAACGGCTTTGGTCAGAATAGCTTTGGTCAGAACGGCTTTGGTCAGAACGGCTTTGGCCAGAACCCTTGCCAGAACCCTGCAGCTCAGATCAAGCTTGGGCGATCCAACACTGGACGGTCGTCCAACGAGCAAGCCAGCGGCAAGTCGAACAGCGAGGCACCGCTGCAAGCGCCAATCCCACGCGCCACCTATCGTCTACAACTGCACAAAGACTTTGGCTTTGCCGCCGCCACCGAGCTGGTGCCCTATCTCGCTGACCTCGGCATCAGCCACTGCTACTGCTCGCCCTACCTCAAGGCCAGGCCCGGCAGCACCCATGGCTATGACGTCGTCGATCACAGCCAGCTCAACCCCGAGCTTGGCAGCCAGGCGGACTATGATCGCCTGTGCGAGACCTTGGCCGCACACGGCATGGGCCAGATCCTCGACCTGGTACCCAATCATGTCGGCATCATGGGCAGCGAGAACCCCTGGTGGCTCGACGTGCTCGAGAACGGCCCAGCGTCGGCCCATGCCGATTTCTTCGACATCGACTGGCGTCCGCTCAAACAGGAGCTGCACGACAAGGTCTTGGTGCCGGTGCTCGGCGATCACTACGGCGACCTGCTCGACCAAGGCGAGCTGACGCTGGTCTTCGCCGACGGCGCCTTCCGGGTCGAGTACTACGAGCACCATTTTCCGATCGATCCGCGCGAGTATCCGCGCATCCTGGCACCCGCTCTGGCGGCGCTGCGCGAGCGGCTCAAGGCCGATGAACCGGCTGTTGATCCGAACCTAGGCTCAAGAAACGTAGGCTCGAGAGAAGTAGGCTCCAGAGAGGTAGGCTCAACAGCAGTCAGCTCAGAAAAAGCGGGCTCAGACCCGGCCTCCGATCTGGCCAGCTTTGAGAGCCTCATCACCGCCTTCGGCAACCTGCCACCGCGCAGCGCGTTGGACGAGACCTCAGTCATCGAGCGCTATCGCGACAAGGAGTTGCACAAACAGCGCCTCGCCGCGCTGTGTCAGGCCAATGCCGACCTGCAACGCTACATCCAGGATTGTCTGCATGCCTATAACGGCGCCGACGACTACCCGGCAGACAGCGGCCGGCTGCATGCCTTGCTGGAGGCGCAGGCCTATCGTCTCGCGCACTGGCGCGTGGCCGCCGACGAGATCAACTATCGGCGCTTCTTCGATATCAATGATCTCGCGGCGCTGCGGATGGAGAACTCAAAGGCCTTCGAGGCGACCCATGAGCGGGTGCTGCAGCTGATTGCCGAGGGCCGGGTGCAGGGACTGCGAATCGACCACCCGGACGGGCTCTTCGATCCAGCCGCCTACTTTCGCCGCCTGCAACGGCGCGCGGCGGAGGTTCTGCAGCCCCAGCGCGCCCCGCTCGACGTCGATCGCCCGCTGTATCTGGCGGCCGAGAAGATCCTGGTCGGCGACGAGCAGCTGCGCGACGACTGGCCCGTGCACGGGACCACCGGCTACGACTTCGCGACGCTCTGCGATACCCTCTTCGTCGACAGCGATGGCGAGGCTGAGCTTGATCGCTGCTACCAAGCGTTCATCGGTGCCAGCTCAGGCTCGGGCTCAAGCTCAAGCTCAGACTCAGGCTCGGCCTCGGGCTCCAACTCAGGCCCTGGCTCCGCTTCAGCCAGAGGCTATGCCGACGAGGTCTATGCCGCCAAGCGGCTGGTGATGAAGAACCTGCTCTCCAGCGAGCTGCATGTGCTCGCGAGCGAGGCCGCCCGCATCGCCGAGATGGACCCGCATACCCGCGATTACACCCTCGATGCGCTGCGCAGTGCGCTGATGGAGGTCGTCGCCTGCTTTCCGGTCTACCGCACCTACATCACCGATCAGGGCGTCTCCACCGCCGATCGCAATCAGGTGCTGAAGGCCGTCTCAGAAGCCCGTCGGCGCAGCCGGATGCCGGATCAGTCGGTGTTTGAGTTCGTCCGCGACTTGCTGTTGACCGACATCGCGGCTGGCAAGCCGGAGCCGTACCGTGAGCGCGTGCTGCGCCTGGCGATGAAGTTCCAACAGTACAGCAGTCCGGTCACCGCCAAAGGCGTCGAAGACACGACCTTCTATCGCTGGCACCGGCTCAGCTCCCTGAACGAGGTCGGCGGTGATCCCGAGCGCTTCGGCCTCTCGGTCGACAGCTTCCACCGCGCCAATGCACGGCGCCAAGCCCAATGGCCGCAGGCGATGCTGGCCGGATCGACCCATGACAGCAAGCGCTCAGAGGATGTGCGGGCACGTCTGCATGTCCTCTCCGAGCTGCCGCTCGTCTGGCGTGAGCACGTTGAGCGCTGGGCGCGACTGAATCGGCGCTTTCGCCGCAGCGGCGAAGGCCGCGATCCACTCGACGCTGATGCGGTGACCTGGCCCGACGCCAACACCGAGTATCTGTTGTACCAGACCCTGCTCGGTGTCTGGCCACTGCAGACACCGCAGGACAACGACGACTGGGAAGCGCTCAAGCAGCGCATCCAGGCCTACATGAGCAAGGCGGTCAAGGAGGCCAAGGTGCATACCGCCTGGACCAACGCCAACGCCGATTACGAGGCGATGCTGGAGGCCTTCATCGATGCCGTGCTCGATCGCGAGCGCAGCCGTGCCTTCTTCGAGGATTTCATCCCCTTCCAGCAGCGCGTCGCCCAGCTCGGGCTGCTCAACAGCCTCTCCCAAACCCTGCTACGACTGACCTCGCCAGGGCTGCCGGACCTCTATCAGGGCTGCGAGCTGTGGGACTTCAGCCTGGTCGACCCTGACAATCGTCGTCCGGTCGATTTCGAGCGTCGTCGCCAATGGCTCAGTGAGATCGATGGCATCGCCACCATCGATGATCCCAGCGAGACAGCGAGCGAACTGCCACCGCCACTTCGCTCCCAAGCACTGAGCGCTGAGTCAATGAGCCCACAGGCATTGAGCAACAACCTCAGCGACGGCCGCGCCAAGCTGTATCTGATCCGCCGCGCGCTGCTGCTGCGCGAGCAGATGCCCGACCTCTTCGCCCACGGCGAGTACTCACCTCTCACCGTTGAAGGCCCGCATGCGCACCGTCTCTGCGCCTTCAGTCGCAGCCATCAGGGACAGTCGGTGGTGGTCATTGCCCCTCGCCTGCTCGCCGGACTGAGCGAGCTGGCCGTCACCGACGACGGCGACATCGATCCATTGCAGGACCCCGGTTGGGACGAGACCTGGATCTCGATCCCGGCCGCGCGGCTCGACGATGTCCTAGGCGGCACGGAGCGCAGCACAAACGCGGGACCAAGCCGACAGCTGGAGACCGAGCAGCACCAAGGCCGTCAGGCCCTTCGCGCCAGCACGGTCTTGCGCCGGTTCCCGGTCGGGCTGCTGAAGACCAGTGCGCTCTGATATCTCACAAGCTATTCAGGACACGCCAAGATGCCATCAAATCAACCGTCTTTTCCCCAGGGCCCGAGGATCTACAACCTGTTTCCGACCCTGCTCGGTCCGATCGAGCACTGGACGGAGCGGCTGCCGGAGATTGCCCGGATGGGCTTCGACTGGGTCTTCGTCAACCCGTTCCATCTCCCCGGCGAGTCCGGCAGCCTCTATGCGGTCAAGGATTATTACCGCCTGCACCCGGCGCTGCGCGGCGACAACAACGGTAATGACGATAGCAACGGCAATGACGGCAGCAATCGTAATGACGACGGTGACGGCGATGACGACGAGCGACTCAAGGCCTTCACCAAGGCCGCCAGCGACGCCGGAATCGCGGTGATGATGGATCTGGTCGTCAACCACACCGCCATCGACTCCGACCTGGTCACCGAGCATCCAGACTGGTACATCCATGACGACGACGGCTCGGTGCACTCGCCCTCGGCCACCGATCTGGACGACCCCGAGATCGTCACCGTCTGGGAGGACCTGGCCCAGCTCGACTACAGCGAGCGCCCGGAGCGCGAGGCGATGATCGACTTCTTCTCCGAGGTCATCGGTCACTACACCGCGCTCGGCTTCCGCGGCTTTCGCTGCGACGCCGCCTATCAGCTGCCCGGCAAGGTCTGGCAGGTGCTGATCGAGCGCGCCCGCGAAGCCGCGCCGGAGACCCGGTTCTTCGCCGAGACCCTCGGTGCGCCGCCCGACGACATCGAGCAGCTGCGACCGGCTGGCTTCGACTATCTGTTCAACAGCGCCAAATGGTGGGACTTCCGCGGCGACTGGCTGCTCGATCAGTATCAGCGCTTCCGCGATCTGGCGCCATCCATCGCCTTTCCGGAGAGCCACGACACCACCCGGCTGGCCGAAGACGCCGATGGCGACAGCCGTGAGTCCCGCTTCTGGTACCTGTTCGCGGCGGTCTTCTCCACCGGCGTAATGATGCCCATCGGCTACGAGCTCGGCTTCCGACGCGGACTGCACGTGGTCGAGACCCGCCCCCAGCACTGGGAGGAGCCCAGCTTCGACATCCGCGACTTCATCGGCCGCGTCAACAGCATGAAGGCCGAGACGCAGGTGCTCAATGAAGAGGGGGCACAAGAGCGCTTCACCGCCGTCGATGAGCCGGTGGTTGGGCTGCTGCGACGCTCGCCCCGGCAGGCCCAACACAGCGCCGTGCTGATCAACCCGGACCCCGAGGAAGCACAGGAATACAGCCGCGATCGACTCACCGATGTCCTCGACTGCGCGGCCGATCAGCTGCAGGAGATCACACCGGCCTTCAACGACGGGGCCGAAAACGGGGCCAACCACAAGGCCGACAACCCGGCTGGGGACGATTCCGTTGGCGACAGCATGCCAACATCCGCGATCCATCTGCCGCCGCGAAGTCTGCGCATCTTCATCGCCAACCACTGAAGCGAGACGCCAGCCAAATGGCAAGCGAAGTGCTGAGCTCACCCCTCACCCCTCACCACTCACCACTCACCACTAACCACTAACCAGAGGCTCCTCATGGATATCACCGACACCTGGCAAGAACTGATCATCCCCGGCGGCAAGATCGTCTACCTGGTCATGGACGGTCTCGGTGGGCTGGGCAGCGAGGAGACCGGACGCACCGCGCTGGATACCGCCGAGACGCCGAATCTCGATGCACTCGCGCATGATTCCTCCTGCGGCTTGCTAGAGATGGTCGGCCCCGGCATCACGCCGGGCAGCGGTCCCGGGCATCTGGCGCTGTTCGGCTATGATCCGCTGCGCTGGCGCATCGGCCGTGGGGTGCTCTCGGCGCTCGGCATCGATTTCCCCCTGCAGCCCGGTGATCTGGCCGCACGGGTCAACTTTGCCAGCATCAACAGCGCCGGCGAGATCACCGACCGGCGCGCCGGGCGCATTCCGACGGAGCTGAACCAGCGCCTCTGCGCCAAGATCCAAGACGCCCTCGACCTGGACTTCGACGGCGAGGTCTTCCTCAAGACCGAGTCCCAACACCGTGCGGTGCTGGTGCTGCGCAGCAGCCCAGATGGTGATGCGCTCTATGACGACCTGCCGGACACCGACCCCCAGGCCACCGGTCGGCCATCGATCCCCATGCGGCCACAGTCGGATCAGGCCAAGACCGCGGCCGAGGTGGTCGCGCAGTTCCTCGAGCAAGCGCACGCGGCGATCGCTGACGAGCAACCTGCCAATGCACTGCTGCTGCGCGGCTTCCAGCGTCACCAGGTGATCCCCGGACTGCAGGAGCGCTTCGGCCTCAATGGGCTCTGCATCGCCGAGTATCCGATGTATCGCGGACTTTCAAGGCTGCTCGGGATGGACATCGCCGAGCCACCGACCGGCATGGATGCCCTGTTCGAGTCGTTCGAGCAGCAGATCGGCGACGAGCATGATTTCTACTTCCTCCATGTCAAAGGCACCGATAGCGCCGGCGAGGATGGCAATGTCACCGAGAAGGTGGCGGTGATCGAAGAGGTCGATCGGCGCATTCCTTGGCTGTTGGAGCAGAGGCCGGATGTGCTCGTCGTCACCGGCGATCACTCGACGCCAGCGGTGATGTCGGCGCACAGCTGGCATCCGGTACCGGTGCTTCTGCACGCTCGGAACGCGCGTCGCGACGCTGCCCAGCGCTTCGATGAAACCAGCTGCCTGAAAGGCGCCCTCGGGCTGCGCCCGGGCTGCCACCTGCTCGGTCTCGCCCTCGGCCACGCCGGCCGCATGAAGAAATTCGGCGCCTAACGATCAACCGGAGGCGCCGGTGGACTTCAAGCATCACCCCAGCACCGACTTTTGTCCGGTCAAGGCGTTGGCTGGTCACGATCGAAAAGGGTGATCACCACCCCATCGATACGCTGGTCATGCGTTCGGTAGGGACGCAAGGTGACATCCTGGGTTTTTCCTTTCTCGCCTTCGGTCTCGAGCCGCTTGACGGCCATGCTCTCCATCACCTCATGCGCAAGCGCCTCGAGCCTTGGTAAGTCGATATTGGGCCGGAGGTTGCCGATCGGCCGGCCAACATCGCCGTCGATCAGATTGAACAGCCGCTTGGCGCGCGGGGTGAACTGACGCACCCGCAGATCGCGATCGAGCATCAGGATCGGCAGGTTGACACTGCTCAGGAGGTTGCGGAGGTCGTTGTTGGTGGACGTCAGCTCGGCGTTGCGATGCTCGAGCTCGTCGTTGACCGTCGCAAGCTCCTCGTTGGTGCTCTGCAGCTCCTCTTTCGCGGTCTCCAGCTCCTCGTTGGTGCTCTGCAGCTCCTCATTGGTCGATTGCACCTCCTCGTTGGCGGACTGCAGCTCCTCATTGGTGCTCTCTTGATCCTCGATGATCGACTGCATGTACGCGCGCGTCTCCTCCAGCTCCTTTTCCAGCTTGGCGATCCTTGCCTGATCCGCATCACTGTCCCGTTCCTTGCTGTCCCGTTCTTGGTCTTCTTGCGCGCCATTGCTCGCCGAGGCGGATGCGCTCCCGGACTCAACGCCATGGACCGGATGTTCCTCGAACAGGATCAGATAGAAGCGCTCTAGGGCGTCCTTCGCTAAAGGAATGATGCGCAGACTCAGCTCGCTTCTAGGGCCATCCACCTTGAGCTCAATCCCGGTCTTGAGGACCGGCTCATCACTCTTGAGCGCGCGTTTGAACAGGTTGCGCAGATCGACCAGGATCTCCTGGCGAATCAGCTTGACCAAATCCAGACTCGCCGTGCCTGGCAAGGGCTCAAGGTAGCGCCCGGTCTTACCGCGGAAACTGATGACGGTCAGATCGCGGGTAACGATGACACCCGGTGGGCTAAACAGCGTGAGCACGGCGCGGTCGGCCTCCTTTCTGATCTCGGACTCGGATCGCCCACCGGGCTCATGCGCGTCGCCCTGAGGCTCGCGATCAGGCTCGCGCCGGGCAGGGGCAAACTCGTAGGTTGGCGTCGAGCTTGTCGATTGCTTGGCGTAGCTCTTGGCCTCCTTGTCCTCGAGCCGGAACAGATCGGAGCTGCTGCCGATACCCTCCGAGGCGCCGAGCAGCAGAAAGCCGCCAGGCTTCAGCGCGTAGTGGAAGATCTGCAGCACCCGCCGCTGGAGCGTGCTGCCGAGATAGATCATCAGGTTGCGGCAACAGATGAGATCGAGCCGCGAGAAGGGCGGATCACTGGCCACATTGTGCGGCGCGAAGACACAGAGGCCGCGAACCGACTTGTTGATCTGCCAGCCGCCCGAGACCTCATGGAAGAAGCGATTCAACCGCCCTTGCGAGATCTCGCCGCTGATTCGGCTTGGATAGATGCCACTGCGGGCACGCTCGATGGCCTGCTCGTCGATATCGGTGCCAAAGATCTGGACCGGAATGCTCGGCTGCGACCCGAGCGCTTCGAGCAGCACCATGGCCAGTGAGTAGGGCTCCTCGCCGGTCGAGCAGCCTGGCACCCAGATGCGCAACGTCTCATTCGCCGCGCGTCCCTTGAGCAGCGTCGGCAGCACCGAATCACGCAGCGCATCGAAGGTCTTCTGCTCACGGAAGAAGGCGGTGACATTGATCGTGATGTCGTGAAAGAGCGCGTCGACTTCATTGGGCTCGCTGCGCAGATACTCCAGATAGTCGCGGAACCGATCCAGCTTGCTGAGTAGCATTCGGCGTTTGAGCCGTCGCTTGATGGTGGCATGCTTGTAGTAGCTGAAATCGTGTCCGGTCCGGGCGCGCAGGAGCCGAAACACCTGTGTTAGCTGGTCCGTGCTCGCCCCCGGGTCCTCCTCTCCCTCGGTCCGGCCGCCGCGATCGAGCAGATACGGATGTCGTGCAATCCGGCCCAGCTCCCGTGCGATCTCGGCCGGTGGCAGCACGAAATCCACGGCGCCACTGGCGATGGCGTTACCGGGCATGCCGAAATACTGCGCGCTGTCCTCGTCCTGCGCAAAGGTCATCCCGCCAGCGGCCTTGATCGCCTTGAGCCCCAGGGTGCCGTCTGAGGCCGTGCCCGAGAGCACGACGCCGATCGCGGCCGGTCCGATCTCATCGGCCAGCGAGCGCAGCATGAAATCGATTGGCAGCTCGCGATGCTCACTGCCGGCGCGCTCGCGACGGCTACCCTGTGTCAGCTGCAGTCTCCCGGCGCGCACCGCGAGGCTGTGATCGGGTGGCGCCACGTAGATATGGTTCGGCGCGATCCAGGCACCGTCTTCGGCCTCCTGCACCGGCAGATTGGTCTCGCGCGCCATGATCTCGCTCAGCAGACTCTCGCGGGTCGGCGCCAGATGCTGCACCAGCAGGAAGGCCATGCCAGTATCCTCTGGCAGCGCATGCAGCAGGGCCTTGAACGCCTCCAAGCCGCCCGCCGAGGCGCCGATGCCAACCACCGGCGCCGAGGGGGTCTCATGTGCATCGTTATCCGCTGCTGTCGTCGTCGGCTCCTCCGCGTTTGTCGTCGTCGGCTCCTCCGCGTTATCCGCAGGGCTGGCCGGCGCCTCTGCGTGACCTGTAGTGCTGTCTTCTTTGCTCGCCACTCGCCTCAAACCTCCGCACAGGATCAAGCGACGAGCCTAACATCCTGCGTGCGTGATCTTCACGATCGTTAAAGAACGCACGCGGAGGGATCGCCATCGAGACTTGCCAACTTTTGCCATCGGCGCTAATTTCTCGACATGAGCACCATGAACATCTCCCTCCCAGACTCACTGAAAACCTACGTCGATGAACAGGTTGCTGGTCGGCAATTTGGAACCAGCAGTGAGTACGTGCGCGATCTGATCCGCCGTGATCAAGACCGGCAGCGTCTGCGTGGACTTCTCCTCGACGGGGCCACTTCCGGAACCGGAGCGGTGGCTGATCCGGCCTACTTCGACGCATTACGCAAGCGCGTTCGTCAAGGTAAGGCCGATTGACGACGAAGAAAGTCATACCGCGGCGCCTCGCGATTCAGGATGTCGACGAGATCATCGAGCATTATCTGGAGACCAGTCCGGAAGCTATTGCCCTTGGGTTCGTGGATGCGCTGGAATCCGCCTATGCTCGGATCGGCTCGAACCCTGCAATTGGCTCACTGCGATACGCCTACGAGCTAGAGCTGCCGGGTCTGCGGTCATGGCCGCTCAAGCGCTACCCCTACCTGATTTTCTATCTGGAAGAGGATGAACACATCGACGTCTGGCGAGTCCTCCATGGCAGCCAGGATGTGCCTCGATGGATGCACGAGCAAGACGGGCTGGAGTGATCCTTAGACTGAGGCGCTCAACCCACACCAGCGGACTCTCCCTCACCAGGCGGACAGAGGGCGACCATATTGCACAGCATCGCCAGGCTGTCGGCTTCCATCTTCTCCATCACCTTTGCGCGGTGGGTCTCGACCGTGCGCGGGCTGATTTCCAGCTCGCGCGCGATGTCCTTGTTCGATAGGCCTTGGGTCGCCAAGGTCATCACCTGCTGCTCGCGTGGGGTCAAGGTCGCGCAGCGCGTGCGCACGGTCTCCACCGCGCGGGCATCGTCACGGCGTCGGCGGTCGATCTCGAAGGCGCGCTCGATGCGCTCGGTCAGCTTGCTCTTGCTGACCGGCTTCTCGAGGAAATCCACCGCGCCCAACTGGACCGCGCGCACCGTGGTCGGCACATCGCCGAATCCGGACAGGAAGATGATCGGCAGGTCATAGCCGCGTTGACGTAGCGCCTGCTGCAGCTCCAAGCCGGTCATCTCCGGCATGCGCATGTCGAGCACCAGGCAGCCGCGGTCATCGTCCGCGCAGGAGCCGAGAAACGCCTTGGCACTCGCAAAGCCCTGCACCCGATAGCCGAGCATCTCCAGCAGCAGCTGCATCGATTCGCGCATGGCCTCGTCGTCATCGACGATGTAGACACATTGATTCTCATCCATCATTGGTCTCCTGAATGGGCCAGCGGCAGCATGAAATGGAACCTGGCGCCCTCGCTCGAGCTGGGATCGACCCAGAGCTTGCCGCCATGGGCTTCCACGATATCGCGGCTGATTGGAAGCCCCATGCCGAGCCCGGAGCTGCGGCGCGAGGCGAACAGATCGAATAAGGCATGCTCATTCTCCACATCCAGTCCAGGGCCGGTGTCGCTCACCGTGACCTGAACCATCGGCGAGCCCGCGTCGGTTTTTTCCTCAGGGCTCACTTCGGACCTGCGGGAACAGGTTGCAATGGTCACTCGCCGCTCGGCCATCTCCGCCTCATCAATGGCCTGCACCCCATTGCAGATCAGGTTGACCATGACCTGCTCGAGCTGAATCGGGTCACCGAGCAGCCAGAGACCGGCTGAGCCCGAGGTGAAACGCAGCTCGACCTGGCGTTGGCTCGCGAACCAGCCGATCAGCTCGATCGTGCGCTCGATCAGGGGGTCGAGCTCAAGCGACTGCATCCGGACCTCCTTATGGCGCAAGAAATCACGCAGCCGCTCGACAATGGCACCGGCGCGCTCGAGCTGGGCATCGGCCTTGGCGATCATCGGCTCTAGCATCGCCGCATCCTTGGGGCGCTGCGTCGCATCGGCGCCTTGCAGCTGCTCGAGCGCGGCGCGCCCGAAGAAGGCCGCGGCGTTCAGCGGCTGCGCCAGCTCGTGCACTAATGAGGTGGCGAGCACGCCGACCGCATTGACGCGCGCCGCATGGGCCGCGACCTCCCGCGCGATCTGCGTTCTCTGCTCGGCGCGCTTGCGGTCGGTGACGTCGATCTGCACGATCACCGCCCCCTGCCCTGTCTCCTCTCCCTTAGCCGCATCTCCCTTAGCCGCATCTCCTTCGGCATCGAGCGGGGCAGCGGTCAACGCCAGCCAGTGCTCGCCATCCCGGCGTTCACAGGCAAATTCGGCGACGAACCGCTGGCGACGTCGCTCGAGCACGGCCGCCACGCCGTCGGCAATGGCAGCGGTCTCGGCCTTTGACGCCGGGCGCTCAGCCTCTGCTCGGGAGGCCTGATCGCGACAGGCGGCGAGATAATCCCATCCGACATCGGCCCGGCGCGCTGACGACCCTGAGGTCGAGCGCTTCGGGCAGTTGGCAAAGCGCTGCCAGGCGTCGTTGGCGAAGACGACCCTGCCCTTCGCATCCAGCACCAGCACCTCGGCCGGCAGGGCATCGAGGATGGCGTGGGCGCGGTGCTCGGTCGCCCGCTTGCTGCGCTCGAGCCGGCGCTCGGCGGTGATATCGACCAGTGCGCTGAAGCACTCAGGGCCGTCGTCGCCATAGCGGCGTGACGACACCAACCGCAAGGCCTGGGGCGCCGGCTCGGGACGCGGGCGGCGCGACTCGAGATCGACCTCCAGTGGCTCGACCATCACGCCATCGGCGCCACCAACCACGGCTGAGACGTGATCAAGGAACCGCCGCATCTCACCGCCTGCCAACAGGACCGGAAACGGCGTGCCACCGAGCCGCAGGCGATCGCGCCCGAGCATCTGCGCGGCGGTGAGATTGATCTCGCGGATGCGCCCGCGCCGATCGAAGACCGCAAAGCCGACCGGCGCTAGATCGAACAAGCGGGCGTAATGGTCGCGCGAGACCTCCAGGATGTGGCGCGCATCGGCAAGCTCGCGCCCCTGCAGCTCAAGCTCCACCTGGTGCGTTTGCAGCTCGAGCAGCAGATCCCGGGTTGCGTCGTTGGCTCCTCCGCCGTCCAGCAATTCACTGATCAGCTGATCGAGCCGACGCGCCAGCTCGGGCTTGCTCAACACGTTTAGGACGGGCCCCCTGCCATGACCGGGCGCCCTTGCATCATCTGTCATGCCTACCTCATCGATCGCTGCCTCGCGGTCTCGCGGTCTCGCTGTGTGCCTAGGATAGGTCAGTGTCTTGTTCCCATAAACCGGAGCAAATTCGGCGCCAGCCTTGTCGCTTGGCCGGCGCAATGGCGAGGCACAGGGAGCGCGGGCAACCAAATGGTTGCTTTAGACAGCCCCTTGGTTCTAAAGACCCGATCCTGGCTGGCAGGGTGAAACTGTTAGGGAGCTAGTAGGGAGCTAGTAGGGAGCTAGGCTGGATTGCCCGTCATGCCCGCCAACGTCATCCGCGCTTGAGCAGCGTGCGCAGCGCCTCGAGCGAGCGGGTGTTGATCACATCCTCGGCCTCGAGCCAGCCGCGACGTGCCTGATCGACACCGAAGCGGATGTAGTTCAGATGGGTGCTGCTATGGGCGTCGGTCGAGATCGCGACCTTGACGCCCATCTCCTTGGCGAGGCGGCAATCAGCGTCACTGAGATCGAGCCGCTTCGGCTGGGCGTTGACCTCAAGGAAACAGCCCCGCTCGGCCGCTGCCGCGAGCACCCGCTCCAGATCCAGCTCATAGGCATCGCGCTTGCCGATCAGACGTCCACGCGGATGGCCAAGGATGGAGAAATTCGGGTTCTCCATCGCCCGCAGCACCCGTTCGGTCTGCTGCTCGCGCGAGAGACCGAGCTTGTCGTGGATCGAGCAGACACAGAGGTCGAGCCGCTCGAGGATGGAATCCGGCAAGTCGAGCGAGCCGTCGTCAAGGATGTCGACTTCCGCGGACTTGAGCACTGTGATCCGACCGTCAAGCTCATCGTTCAGGCGATCGATGCGCTCGATCTGCTCGCGCAGCCGGGCCTCGTCGAGGCCGCCGGCGACGGTCAGGTTCTGGGTGTGATCGGTGATCGCCAGGTACGCATAGCCGCGCTCGGCGCCGGCCTCGGCCATCGCCCGCAGGCTCTCGTGCCCATCGCTGGCCCGGGTATGGCAATGCAGATCGCCGCGGATAACGTCGAGCTCGATGAGCTGCGGCAGCCGTCCCTGCTGCGCGGCCTCGATCTCGCCGTGGTGCTCGCGCAGCACCGGCTCGATATACGGCAGGTCCACGCTGGCATAGACCTCCTCTTCGGTGCGCCCGGCGATGCGCTCGTCGTCGCGGAAGACGCCGTACTCGTTGATCTTGAGGCCGCGCTCGACCCCCATTCGGCGTACCGCAATGTTGTGCGCCTTGGAGCCGGTGAAATAGTGCAGCGCGGCGCCGTAGGCGTCCTCTGGCATCAGGCGCAGGTCCACCTGCAGGCCCGAGCGCAGCACCACCGTCGAGCGGGTCTCGCCCTGGGAGACGATCTCCCGGACCTCGTCATGGCCGGTGAATTGCTCCATCACCGCTGACCCTTCATCGGCGGTGACCAGGATGTCGAGATCGCCGACTGTCTCCTTGCGGCGGCGGAAGCTGCCGGCGACGGTGAGCTGCTGAACGCCTTCGATCCCGCCCAGATCCCTGGCGAGTGTGTCGGCGACCTCCTCGGCCTCCATCAAGCGCGTGCGCGCCTCCTGGCCCTGGCGCCGGGCCAGATGCTCGGCGATAGTCTCCTCGGTCTTGCGGCCAAAGCCCTCGAGCTGGCGCACCCGCTGCTGATCGACGGCCTGCTTGAGATCATCAAGATTCTCGATCCCGAGATCCTGATGCAGCGCCTTGACCCGCTTCGGCCCGAGTCCAGACAACTGCATCAGCTCGCTCAATTGGGCCGGCAGGGTCTCCTCGAGCTCATCGAGCTGGGGCAGCTCGCCGGTCTGCGCGATGGTCGCGATCTTCTCGGCCATGCTCTGGCCGATATCCGGCAGCTCGGTCAGGTCGGCGCCGTTCTCGACCCGATCGGCCAGGCTCTGTGCCAGCCCGGAGACGGTCTGGGCGGCTTGGCGATAGGCGCGCACCCGGTAGGCATCGCCGCCACCGATCTCGAGTAGATCGGCCGCGCGCTCGAGCCGATCAGCGATTTCTTGGTTATGGATGGTCATGATGTCTGATGAGCTGCTTTAGCAAGATTCTGGGCCACAGCGTCCGCCGTGCCGGTGAACCAGGTCTTGCCGTTGAGCATCTGTGGCGGCACCACGGTCACGAACTGATCCGGAAACAGCGGCGAGATCGTCCAGGCCTTGCGCACATGCTCGATCAGCGACTGCGACTTGTATTGCACCAGCAGATAGATCGTCGAGATCCCGGAATTGACCAGATTGCTGAGCACGAAATCGATGATCCGGTAGCGCGAGCCAAACGGGACCGCCGGCTTCGAGCGCTTATCGGTAAGCGGGCGCAGTCGTGATCCCTGCCCTCCAGCCATCACCATGGCCATGATGCTGTTGCGATTGCCAGCGCGTGATTGGGTTGGTTGCATCGCTAAGCTCCTGTCCCCTGTGTCGGTGAGTGACGGTTCAAAACCACCGCCGATCGTTGATTTGCCCCATCCGAAGCAGTCATGGAGCCGCTCCGGCTCGAGGATCGATTCGATGACGGTCTCCTGATTGGAGGTCGGATCTGAGGGCGGCTCGGGGAGGCGGATCGGGGGGCTTGGCGTGCTGTCAGAAGCGCTGCGCAGATTGAGATCATGGAGCCTCCATCGCGACGGGTGGCTGTGTCCGTGGTTGTGTCCATTTCAGACTCAAGCAATCCGGGGGCCACAACGCCTTGGCCGGATGTCTATGCGGCACGGTCGTTGCTTCGTCGTTGCTATCAAGCACTGCGCCGAACAGGGCCGTCGCCGAGCGCTTCGCTTTCCTTAACGCTTGCCTCGAGACTTTCCTCGAGACTTCCCTAGAGCCAAGACCCGATGAACACTGCGATGACCGATGGACAGCTCACGATGGCCGACGCACAGCCGGTGTTCTCGCGCGAACGGCTCGACGCCGTGCTGTTCGACCTCGACGGCGTCCTGACCCGGACCGCTGAGATCCACGCCGAGGCTTGGAAAAGGCTGTTCGACGACTATCTGAGCGAGCGTCCGGCCACGGCCGGCGAGGATCACAGCCGGTTCGATGACGACCGCGACTATCGCCGCTACGTCGATGGCCGACCGCGTCTCAAGGGCGTCAAGCATTTCCTCCTCGCGCGCGGCATCGATCTGCCCGAGGGCGAGCCTGATGACCCACCCGAGCACGAGACGCTGCATGGGCTCGGCAACCGCAAGAATGCCCTCTTCCGCGAGCTGATCGAGCAGCGTGGTGTCGCCGTCTACGCCTGTGCGGTCGATCTGGTGCGACGGTTGCGCCGCTCGGGGTTTCGCACCGCCGTGGTCACGGCCAGCAAGAATTGCGAGCTCATCCTGCAACAGGCGGGGCTCGATGGGCTGTTCGATAAGCACCTGGATGGTGTCGAGGCCGAGGCACTGGAGCTGGCAGGCAAGCCCGATGCGGACACCTTCGTCGAGGCCGCCCATCAGCTCGGCTGCGAGCCCAAGCGCGCGGCGGTGATCGAGGACGCCACCGCGGGCGTGATGGCGGCGAGCCGCGGCCACTTCGGGCTGGTCATCGGCATCGATCGCGACGGCCAGCGCGAGTCGCTGCTGAACAAGGGCGCCGATCGGGTGTTTGACGATCTGTGCCAGATCGGCATCGAATCGGCCCATCGCGAGACACCACCGTTGCTCGAGGAGATGGCGCTCATCAGTGACCGGCTCGCTGACAAGCAACCGGCGCTTTTTCTGGACTATGACGGCACCCTGACCCCGATCGTCGAACGCCCGGCAGACGCCCAACTCAGTCACAGCATGCGCCGCGCCTTGCGGGACGCCGCTGAGCAGATGCCGCTGGCCGTGATCAGCGGTCGCGACTTGGACGACGTCAGCGCCTTGGTCGGGATCGACAGTCTGATCTATGCTGGCAGTCACGGCTTCGATATCCGCGGCCCGGATCTGCGAATGGAGCTTCCCGAGGGCATCGACGCGCTTGATGCGCTGCAACAGGCGGCCGACAGGCTCGAGGCGCGGCTTGCGGACGTCGCCGGAGTCCGTATCGAGCGCAAGCGCTTCGCGGTCGCGATCCACGTGCGCCAGGTCGCCGACGAGGATCTGCCGCAGGTGCGCGAGGCGGTCGATCAGACCCGGCGCAGTCTCGATGGTTTGCGTCAGACCGGCGGCAAACGGCTCTTCGAGCTGCGCCCAGACGTCGACTGGGACAAGGGCCAGGCGCTGCGCTGGCTGCTCTCCGAGCTTGGGCTTGAGGGTCCCGACGTGCTGCCACTCTATCTCGGCGATGATGACACCGATGAGGATGCCTTCCGTGCGCTGCGCCGGCTGGGCGGGATCAGCATCCTGGTCTCTGAAACAGCGCGCCCGAGCGCCGCGGACTATCGCCTGCGCGCCCCCGACGACGTCGAAGCCCTGCTGACCTCTCTGACGGAGAGCGAGCGCCATGCATGACTGGCAGTGGAGCTAAACGCCTTCCTCACAGCCTTTCCTAGAGCAAAAACCGATGAACACTGCGATGACCGATGTAAAGTCCCGATGCTCAGGCGAGCGACTCAACGCCAATACCCTGCTGCTCCTTATCAGCGCCGCACTGGCGATCACCGCCGCTATGGCGACCACCGACGTCGCTGCTCAAGCACCCTTTGATCCCGCCGCCCCCGGCGAGGCGAGGCGGACACCCAGTGGTGAGCCCTGGCGCGGCACCCTGCAGAGCGGCGCCAAGGTCTGGGTCGACCCCCGCACCAACCGGCCGATGACCCAAGGACCCGGCTACCAGACCCAGCTCTGGGATGGCATCTATCGCCTGAACAACGGCACTGAGCTGCATGTGCGCGAGGGTCGGGTGGTGCCGAACACCGAGATGCTTGAGCGTCGCCAGGCGACGCCAATGCCACCGCCCTCTGACGAGCAGGCCCCCAGGGAGGATGACACTGCGCAGCCGGGGCAGCCGGGGCAGCCGGGCGAGACAGCCTTACCGCAGGGCGGCGACAGCCGTCCCTGCCAGGTGCTGGTTGAGCAGGCCTGCGGTCCCGACAACGCCTGCGCGGATACCACCAAGTGCAGCGCCGCACATCAGCTGGTCGACATGGCCGCTGAGCAGCGGGCGCAACAGGCAAGGCCGAATGCTGTGACAGGGACCGAGCTCAAGTGCCGCGAAGCACTCAACGACAGTTTCTTTGCCCCCTGTCGAGCGAGCGCCGCTGGCGAGGACAACGCAGCACCAGCGCGCTGATAGTGGCCCATAAGTTGCATCGACGAGTCTTGTATTTCGGACCCGTCCGCGCTGCTTGCGATGGCCTGGCCTGCAGAGCCTCTGCAGACATCGAAGCACTGCTCGGTCCTCTGGTGGAGATTGAACGCAATGCATGATTGGGAGTGGAGCTACCATGACTATCGCCCCGAGCAGGAACGGCTGCGCGAGGCGTTGTGCACAGTGGGTAACGGCTATTTTGCGAGCCGCGGCGCTGCCCCGGAGTCGGTAGCCGATGCGCATCACTACCCTGGGACCTATCTAGCGGGCGGCTATGATCGGGCCAAGACCGAGATCCAGGGACGCGTGGTCGAGAACGAGGACCTAGTCAATCTGCCCAACTGGCTGCCGCTGCAACTGCGCTTCGCCGATGGCGACTGGTTCAATCCCGATCAGGTGGAGCTGCTCGACTACCGGCAGAGGCTCGATCTGCGCAATGCGGTGCTGGAGCGCGAGATCAGATTCCGCGAGCCCGGCGGCCGCGAGACCCAGCTGCGCCAGCGTCGGCTGGTGCATATAGAGCACCAGCATCTTGCTGGGCTCGAAACGGAGCTGACGCCCTGTAACTGGTCTGGCAGCGTCGAGGTACTGAGCGCGCTCGACGGACGCGTGACCAACGACGGCGTCGAACGCTATCGCGGTCTCGAGGGGGACCACCTCGAGTGCCTCGAGACCCAGGCGGTCGACGTCGACGGCCTCTATTTGAAGGCGCGCACGCGGCAGTCGCGCCTCGAGATCGCGATGAGCGCCCGCACTCGGGCTTACCGCGGGGAGCAGCCGATCGACCTCGATGCGCGGGTCGAGACCGAGGCTGATCAGATCAAGCAACGTTTCCAGCTGCACCTCGACGCCGGCCAGACGGTCAGCATCGAGAAGCTGATCGCGCTCTATACCTCGCGCGATGCGGCGATCAGCGAATCTGGTCTGGAAGCCCGCTCGGCACTCACATCGCTGCCGCGCTTCGCCGCACTGCGGGAGAGCAACGCCTTGATCTGGCAGCAGCTGTGGCGGCGCTTCGACCTCGAGCTTGGCCTGCGCGACGACGACGACGGGCGCACGGCCGCCATCCTGCGACTGCATCTGTTCCATCTGTTGGTCACCGCCTCGCCCAGGGTCATGGACCTCGACGCCGGTGTGCCAGCGCGGGGACTCCACGGCGAGGCCTATCGTGGGCACATCTTCTGGGACGAGCTGTTCATCTTCCCGACGCTCAATCTGCGGCTGCCGGAGATCACCCGCTCGCTGCTGATGTACCGCTATCGGCGACTCGGCGCCGCTCGGCAGGCCGCTCGCGAGGCAGGACTGCGCGGGGCGATGTATCCCTGGCAAAGCGGCAGCAACGGTCGCGAGGAGAGCCAAACGCTGCACCTGAACCCCCGCTCCGGACACTGGACCCCGGACGAGTCGCGGCTGCAGCGGCATGTCAGCTCAGCCATCGCCTACAACCTCTGGCAGTACTACGAGACCAGCGGCGACCAAGAATTCCTCTCCTTCTATGGCGCCGAGATGCTGCTCGAGATCGCTCGCTTCTGGGCCAGCATCGCCACCTACAACCAGGCGCTCGAGCGTTACGAGATCCACGGCGTGATCGGCCCCGACGAATTCCATACCGGCTATCCAGACCGCGAGGAGCCGGGGCTGAGCAACCACGCCTACACCAATGTCATGGCCTGCTGGGTGTTATGCCGAGCGCTCGATCTGCCCGAGCACCTGCCCAACGAGCGCTGGGATGAGCTGCGCGAGCAGCTCGGCATTCAGCGCGATGAGCTCGAGCAGTGGGATCGGATCAGCCGCAAGCTTCGCCTGTGCTTCCACGACCAGGACGTCATCAGCCAGTTCGAGGGCTTCGAGCAGCTCGACGAGCTCGATTGGCAGGGCTATCGCGAGCGCTACGGCGACATCCAACGGCTCGACCGCATCCTTGAGGCCGAGGGCGACTCGCCGAACCGCTATCAGGCCACCAAGCAGGCCGATGTGCTGATGCTCTTCTATCTGTTCTCGACCGAGGAGCTGGAGCGGCTGCTCACCCGCCTGGGCTATCCCTTTCACCCCGAGATGATCCCGCGCAACGTGGATTATTACGGCAGCCGCACCAGCCATGGCTCCACGCTTAGCCGCGTGGTGGATGCCTGGGTCCTGGCACGTCGCGACAGACAGCGCTCCTGGTCGCTGTTCACCGAAGCACTCGAGAGCGACGTGGCCGACATTCAAGGTGGCACGACCTCGGAGGGCATTCACCTCGGCGCCATGGCCGGCACCGTCGATCTGATTCAACGCTGCTATGCCGGGATCGAGGTGCGCGATCAGCGACTCTGGCTCAACCCGGCGCTGCCTGAGGAGCTGCAACGGCTGCGCATCCGGTTGCGATTCCGTGGCCAGACCCTGGAGCTCGACATCAGCCACGAGCGGGTGCGCGTCCGCGCGATCTCGCCCGAGACCGAGACGATTCGGCTGTGGGTGGGGTCGGAGGCATGCGCGCTCCGCGCCGGTGAAACCCACGAGTTCGAGCGCAAAGACAATCCAGCGTTCGTGGAGGCGCCCTAATGCCAAATCGCTTGCCAAAGCGCTTGCCAAAGTGCTTGCAGGAGGGTGGCTCATGAGCGAGCAGGCCAAACAGCAGCCAGCGACGGGCGACGGCCAGGTGGTGTCGGTGCGCGGTAGCGTCGTCGACGTGCGCTTCCCGCCGCCGCTGCCGACGCGCTTTCAGGCCCTGCGTGCAGGCGCCCAGGATCAAGTCGTGCTAGAGGTCCATAGCCTGCTCGATCGCGACCGGGTGCGCTGCATCGCGCTGACGCCGACCCAGCAGCTCGCGCGCGGAATGCCGGTGCGCGACACCGGCGCGACGCTGACCGTGCCGGTTGGCAAGGCGTTGCTGGGGCGCGTGCTCAACGTCTTCGGTGACAGTATCGACAATGGCGAGCCGCTGCAGGACGTCGAGCGCTGGCCGATCCATCGCCCACCACTGCCGCTCAGCGAGCGCATCACCCGCACCGAGATCTTCGAGACCGGGATCAAGGCGCTGGATCTCCTCTCGCCCTTGGAGTCTGGGGGCAAGGCCGGGTTGTTCGGCGGCGCCGGTGTTGGCAAGACGGTGCTGATCACCGAGCTGATCCACAACATGGTCGGTCACTATCAAGGCATCAGCCTGTTCTGTGGCATCGGCGAGCGCACACGCGAGGCCGAAGAGCTCTATCGCGATATGCGCGACGCCGGGGTGCTTGACCACACCCTGATGCTGTTCGGCCAGATGAACGAGCCGCCCGGGGCGCGCTTCCGGGTCGGACACGCCGCCCTCAGCATCGCCGAGTATTTCCGCGATCAGGAGCGTCGCAACGTCCTGCTGCTGATCGATAACATCTTCCGCTACGTGCAATCCGGCACCGAGGTCTCGGGGCTGATGGGGCGTATCCCCTCGCGCGTGGGCTATCAGCCGACCCTGGCCAGCGAGCTTGCGGAGCTCGAAGAGCGCATCTGCAATTCGGCCAGCGCCGCGATCACCTCGGTGCAGGCGGTGTATGTGCCCGCCGATGACCTGACTGACCCGGCCGCCGCGCACATCTTTGGCCACCTCTCGGCGTCGATCGTGCTCTCGCGTAAACGCGCCAGCCAAGGCTTATACCCAGCGGTGGACCCGTTGCAGTCTCAATCGAAGATGCTGACCCCGCAGATCGTCGGCGAGCGCCATTACCAGGTCGCGCAGCAGGTGCGCTCGACCTTGGCAGAGTACGAGGAGCTGAAGGACATCATCGCCATGCTCGGCGAGGAAGAGCTCTCGCGTCAGGACCGCGAAACGGTCAGCAAGGCGCGCCGGCTTGAGCGCTTCCTGACCCAGCCGTTCTTCACCACCGAGCAGTTCACGGGTCATTCGGGCCAGCTCGTGAGCCGTGAGCAGACCATCGAGGGCTGCGAGCGCATCCTCGATGGCGCCTTTGCCGACGTCGACGAGCAGGCGCTCTACATGAAGGGGGCGATCGATGAGTGACGCCGACGCGCTTGAAACAGCACCAGAGACGAACCGGGCGACGAGGCTGCGACTGCAGGTCTTCGCGCCCACCCAGACCCTCGTCGACGAGCCGGTGCGCAAGATCATCGCCGAGGCGGCCAACGGCTCCTTCTGCCTGCTTCCTCGGCACATCGATTGCGTGGCTGAGCTGGTGCCAGGAATCCTGTCGTTCCTGGATACCGACGAGGTCGAGCGCTTCGTCGCCGTTGATGTCGGCACCCTGGTCAAGGCGGATGATCGGGTTCGGATCGCAACCTTGAACGCGGTGGTCGGCGACGACCTCGAACGGCTCAGCGACACCGTGACCGAGTCGTTCTTGACGCTCGAGCAACACGAACAAGAGGCGCGCTCGGCCCTAGGCCGGCTTGAGGCCGGCACGCTGCGCGGCTTTGCCGAAACCCGATTTGCCGAAACTCGCTTTGCCAATACACAAGAGACGCGATGATGGCTCAGGACAAACAATCGCCCGAGGAGCGGTTCCGTGACCAGGTCGAGCGCAAGGCCGCGCGAAAACGGCGCGCCCGCGGCGAGCGCGATCGCAACGTCTGGTTCTGGCTCGGGATGTTCGGCCTGGTCGGTTGGGCGGTGGCGGTGCCCACCGTGATCGGCGTCGCCTTCGGTGTGTGGCTCGACCGCCTCTGGCCGGCCGAGCAGGCCTCCTGGACCCTGAGCTTGCTCCTCATCGGCGTCGCGCTCGGTTGTGTGAACGCCTGGTATTGGGTCAAACGCGAGAGTCGGCATGACGGCAACGAGCAGTGAGGCGCCCGCATGAATACATCCTGGTGGTTAGCCCCCTGGTCATCGGACCTGAGTCTGTCGGTCGTCGCCCTGCTCGGCGGCTTGGTCGTCGGCTGGGCCTTCTTCTATGGGCTGCTGCGCACGGTTCGGGCGCTTCCAAGCAGCGAGCACCCGGTGCGGCTGCTCGCGCTGAGCCTGGTGATGCGCCTCGCGCTGCTCGCGGGCGCCGGCTGGCTGCTGCTGCAGGTCGGCGGCGGCTGGGTCCAGATCCTGCTGGCGCTGGCCGGCGTGATGCTGATGCGCCTGCTGATCCTACGCCGCTCGCTGCCGTCGACGAGCCCACCCACACAACCGGTCTCAGAGCCCGCTCGATCCACTCGCGGCTGACCGCGAGCCGCGAACCGTAAGCCTTCAGCCTTCAGCCTTCAGCCACGAAAAGAGCATGCCACTGCAGCCATGACCATCAGTCCCGATCAAATCGTCCTCTGGGCATGGGGACCGCTCCATCTCAACGCCACGGTGGCCTGGACCTGGGCGATCATGGCACTGATCACCCTGGTTTGCTGGGGCGTCAGCCGGCGCCTGACCAGCGGCCCTGAGCTATCGCGCTGGCAGAATGCGCTGGAGGTGCTGGTGACCGGTCTGCGCGATCAGATCCGCGACGTCAGCCAGCAGGAGCCCGGCCAGTACCTGCCCTTCGTCGGCACCCTGTTCGTGTTCATCGCGGTCTCGAATCTGCTGACGCTAGTGCCCTTCTACCTGCCACCGACCGGCTCGCTCTCGACCACCACCGCGCTCGCCCTGTGCGTGCTCATCGCCGTGCCGCTGTTCGGGATCATCCATCGCGGCCCGCTCGGCTATCTGCGCCACTACATCGAGCCGACGCCGCTGATGATGCCGTTCAATCTCATCGGTGAGCTCTCGCGGACGCTCGCGCTCGCGGTCCGCCTGTACGGCAACATCATGAGCGGCACGGTCATCGTTGGCATCCTGCTGAGTCTGACGCCGTTCTTCTTCCCGATCGTGATGCAGCTGCTCGGGCTGCTCACCGGCATGATCCAAGCCTACATCTTCGCCGTGCTGGCGATGGTCTACATCGCCTCGGCGAGCAGTGCCAACCGGGCAGCCGACCAGGGCTCCGATCAGCAAGGCAAGCAGCAAAGCGACCAGCAAGGCAAACAGCAAGGCAATCAGCAAGACGATCAGCAAGACGATCAGCAAGGCGGCCAGGCATCCAAACAGACCGACCGCTCGACACAGGCTTGACCCCCACACTTTCAGCATCAGGAGGCCTTATGGACAGTATCGCCCTCATTGGCATGGTTTCGGCACTCAGCGCCGGACTCACGATTGGCATCGGCGCGATCGGCCCGGCGCTCGGCGAAGGCCGCGCAGTGGCCCAGGCCCTGAGCGCCATGGCTCAGCAGCCCGATGAATCGGCCAACATCACGCGCACGCTCTTCGTCGGTCTGGCGATGATCGAGTCGACCGCGATCTATTGCTTCGTGGTCTCGATGATCCTGATCTTCGCCAACCCGTTCTGGGACCACGTCATCGCCGGAGGCTGAGACCATGCAGATCGACTGGCTCACGGTCGCCGCGCAAGTGGTCAATTTCCTGATCCTGGTCTACTTGCTGAAGCGTTTTCTCTACAAACCGGTCACCGCTGCGATGGCGCGCCGCGAGCAGCGGGTTGAGGATCGGCTGCAACAGAGCCGCGAGCGTGAGGCGCAGGCCGAGCACGAGCGCGAACGCCTGCATCAGCGCCTCGAGCAGCTCGATCAGCAGCGCGACAAGCTCATGCAAGAGGCGCGCGAGAAGGCCGAGCAGGAGCGTCAACAGCTGCTGGATGAGGCCCGCGACGAGCGCGAGGCCAGCCGCCAGCGTTGGCAACAGCAAGCCGAGGATGAGAAGGACCGGTTTCTCGAGGGTCTGCGGCGTGAGACCACAGCAGGCTTCGAACAGCTGGCGCGCAAGGCCCTGACCGACTTGGCCGATGTCGAGCTGGAGGCGCAGATGGTGCATCAGCTCATCGCCAGGTTGGACGCGCTGGACGAGGACGTGCGTCAGCAGTTGGCGAATGCCTCGGCGAGCGAGCAGGTCCAGATCAACACCCGTTTTGCACTGGCCGAGTCGCAGCGACGACAGCTCACCGAGGCGATCCAGCAACAGCTCGGCGAACAGCGCGAAGTCGCTTATCAGGAGTCATCGCAGCTGCTGTGCGGGATCGAGTTTCGCGTCGGTGGCCAACGGCTTGGCTGGACCCTCGCCGACTATCTCGACCGCTTTGAAGAACGCCTCGACAACGCCATCGGCGCGACACCGGCTTAGCGCCTAGCGCTTAGCGTCTAGCGCTCAATCGTCGAGTATGCAGCGGGGATGACGCCGCTGGAAACGCTTTCAGGCTGCAGAGACCACTTTATGCTCCAACGCACGCTGGACACGAGCTTCGACCAGGTCCACACAGCGATCGACTCGCTCGAGCTCCAACCCGAGCTCAGCGAGATCGGCACCCTGCTCGAGGTCGGCGGCGGTATCGCCCGGGTGCGCGGACTGCCGACGCTGGGCGCCGAAGCACTGGTGCGCTTCCCCGACGGCGTGCTCGGCCTGGCCGTCAACCTCGACGAGCACGAGCTCGGCATCGTCCTGCTCGATCACGGTGATCGCCTCACGCCTGGTGCTCAGGTGCAGGCGACCGGACGCCAGGCCGACACCCCGGTCGGCGAGGCCTTGATCGGGCGCGTGATCGATGCCACCGGCCGTCCCCTGGATGACGGCGGGCCGCTGTCGACCAGTGAGCGCCAGCCAGTAGAACGACCGGCACCGGCGATCATGGAGCGCGCGCCGGTCTCCACCCCACTCGAGAGTGGGATCAAGGCCGTCGACGCGATGATCCCGATCGGCCGCGGCCAACGCGAGCTGATCGTCGGCGACCGCCAGAGCGGCAAGACCACCGTCGCCGTCGACACCATCATCAACCAGCGCGACAAGGATGTGCTCTGCATCTACTGCGCGATTGGCCAACGCGGCACCGCGGTGGCCCGCGCGGTCGACGCGCTGCGCAGCAGCGGCGCGCTCGCGCATAGCATCGTGGTCAGTGCCTCCGGTGAGGATGCGCCCGGGCTGCAGTACATCACGCCCTATGCGGCGACGGCGATGGGCGAATACTTCATGCAACAGGGCCGCGATGTGCTGATCGTCTACGACGATCTGACCCGCCACGCCCGCGCCTATCGAGAGCTGTCGCTGTTGCTGCGCCGCCCACCAGGGCGTGAGGCCTACCCGGGCGACATCTTCTACATCCACTCGCGGCTGCTCGAGCGCGCCACGCACCTGCGCGAGGAGCTCGGCGGCGGCTCGCTCACCGCACTGCCGATCGTCGAGACCCAGGCCCAGGACATCTCCGCCTATATCCCCACCAACCTGATCTCGATCACCGATGGCCAGATCTATCTCTCGCCGACCCTCTTCCGCAAGGGACTGCTGCCGGCCATCGATGTCGGGCGCTCGGTCTCGCGCGTCGGCGGCAAGACCCAGTATCCGACCTTTCGCCAAGTCGCTGGCGATCTGCGCCTCGCCTATACCCAGTTCGAGGAGCTCGAGACCTTCGCGCGCTTTGCGACCCGGCTCGACGAGCGCACCCGTCAACGCATCGAGCGTGGACGGCGCGTCCGGCAGATCCTGCGTCAGCCGGCTGGGCAGCCCTTGCGCGCGAGCGAGCAGGTCGCGGTGCTGCTAGCGACCAATGAGGGCCACCTCGATGCGGTGCCGACCGAGCGCGTCGTCGATGCCGAGCAACGCATCCGCGAGCACGTGCGCTCCTCGCTGCCTGAGATCTGCGCGCGGATCGATGCCGGTGAAGACCTGGACGAGCCGGACTGGGAACAGCTCGACACGGCCGCCGCTGACGCTGTCAGCGGGCTGACCGAGGACGATTGACCGCATGGAATCTCCCCAAGCCCTGCAGCAACGGATTCAGAGCCTTGGCGATCTGCAGCAGATCGTTCGCACCATGAAGGCACTCTCGGCGGTCAGCATCCGTCAGTATGAGCGTGCAGCCGACACCTTGGCCGATTCCGAGCACTGCATTCAGCTCGGCTTGCAGGTCGCGCTCCGCGACGGTCTTCAGGCCTTGCCTGATCGCAGCGCCAGCGGGACCGGTGCGGCAGCCGTCATCGTCTTTGGCACCGATCATGGACTCTGCGGCCGCTTCAATGAAGTCATTGCCGAGCAGGCGTTGGAACATGTGTCGGAGCAAGCATCGGAACAGGCATCGGAGCAAGCATCGGAACAATCACCCGGCGAGCAGGCCCGCGGCGAGCAGGCCCCCAAGGCGATGCACTGGCTCGCCGTCGGCGAGCGCCTACTGCCGCTGCTGGATCAGCAGAGCCAACTGGAATGGATGCAGGTGCCGAGCTCGGCGGCCGGGATCACGGCCGTGGTGCAACGGGTGCTCTTGCGCGTCGATGACTGGCGGGCACAGGGCGTCGACCGGGTCGAGCTGTTCCACAACCGCCCAAGCGGTCGCAGCGGCTATGAGCCGACACGGCAGCAGCTGTTCCCTTTCGATCGAGAACGCTTTCAGCGCTTCGCCCAGCGCCCCTGGCCATCACGGCAGCTCCCGCAAGCGCTGATGCCGCAACCTGCTCTGCTGCGGCATCTGCTGCGCCAGCACTACTTCTTCATGCTGTTTCGCGCCCTTGCCGAGTCGCTCGCCGCCGAGCACGGCGGTCGCCTGGCGGCGATGCAGGCCGCTGAGAAGAACATCGACGAACGGCTCGAGGAGGTCACCGGTCGCTTCCGCCGCGTGCGCCAAGAGCAGATTACCAGCGAGCTGCTCGATGTGGTTTCCGGCTTCGAGGCGGTGTCCTGATGCTGGCAGCGTTCGACGGTCTTGCGCCAGAAGACCGCCAACGGCTCAAGGGCCTGGTCACCCATCGCGTCTGACGCTGGCTGCCACCCTCTTTCGCGCCAAGCGTGGTGACCGCGACCAGGATCAGCCCCATACCCAGGACCTGTAGCCCGCTCAGGTCCTGGCTCAACAGGGCCACGCCGAACAGCGCAGCGGTGATCGGCTCCACCATGGCGACGATCGAGGCGACGGTCGGTGGCGTCGCCCTGAGTCCCAGGATATAGAGGGTGAATGATAGCCCTGCGCCGAGCACGCCCAGCGTCGCGAAGAGCGGCCAACGCGTGGAGGTCAGCACGGCCGCCTTTTCGCCCGTATCGCCGCCCCAGGCGAGCACGATGACGAGGAGCGCAAACGCGATCGAGAGGATGGCCTGTGGACTGCCGTGGGCCGCAGCCCGCTTGAAGCCGAAGATGAAGACCGCGTAGGACACCCCTGCCAACAGCCCCGTGACGATGCCGAGCAGCGTGATGTCGTTCGCGCCAGTCTCGTAGACCCCCGTCAGGAGCAGGATGCCGAGCAGGACTAGGGCCATCGAAACCCACTTTGACGGCGTGGGTCGTTCCAGTTTCAGCGCGAAGGACAGAAGGTAGACGAACACCGGGGCACAATACATCAGCGTCGCCGCCACCGCGATGCTGCCTTCGGCGAGACTGGTGAGATAGAAGAAGAAGTTACCGGCCACCCCGAGACCGGCAACCACCGACCAGCCCCAGAGGCGGGGACGCGCCAGTCCGCTGCCACCCGGGCACACGAGGAGCCAAGCGAGCACAAACAGAAGCCCGATCGCGCCGCGATAGAACGACACCACCGCCGGACCCCAACCCTCGGCCATCAGCATCCCACCGATCCCGCCTGCAAGCCCCCAGCACAGCGCCGCCAGCGCCACGAAGGCCGTGCTCATGCGTGCCATCTGTCCTCCCGCTGTCTGGTACGACGATCATCGTCGGCAGTGGCCACTTGGCGAGTTCGCAAATACAGTCATGCGATGCCTCCGCCTGCTGGCCATGCAGATCACATGCCGACATTTGCCCGCTGTGAGGCGGTGTCCTGATAGCTGTGATCCCCCGTTGTGGGCGGTCACTTGCTGAGGTGCGGTGGCGCATTTGCCCCGCCGACGGGGAATATGCCCCGATGACGCCCGTGATCCCCAGCCTTGTCGCGCTGATCGTCAATGCTGGTGCTCGGGTTCTGCGCGGTCTCTCATTTCAATCTCTGCGCTTGATCCTGCCATTGGCCAGAAACTTGTGCATCTATGACCTCGATGGCTACGAGACCGCGCCGCATCTCACCGCCGACTTCGTCTATCTGCGCCTGCATGGACCCAACGGCCCCTATCGCGGCCGCTACTCCGATCAGGCGCTCGAGCGATGGGCCGAGACCTTGCAAGGCTGGGCCGATCGCGGCCTGGACACCTACTGCTGGTTCGACAATGACGAGGCCGGCCATGCGCCACGCAATCGCGCTGATGAGCGCAATTCAGGAGCGGGTCCGCGCCCTGGGTGCCGGCTCTGAAGACGCTTAGAGACTTGCGGCGGCGGCGCCCGAACCCGAACCCGAGCCCAAGTCCGAGCCTGCTATGCTTGGGCACCCAGTCCCATGCCGCCGGAGCCTCGCCCGCATGCGCTTTTTCAACACCGAAGGGCCGGTCCACTGCGCCCAACATTACTGCCTGCCGCCGCTCGTGCGCTGGGATCTGGATGAGATTCTCGGGCTCATCGAGCGCCAGAAGTATTTCCTGCTGCATGCCCCGCGCCAGACCGGAAAGACGAGCTGCATGCTTGCGCTGATGGAGCATCTCAATCGCGAAGGCGTCTATCAGGCACTCTACGTCAACATCGAAACAGCCCAGACCGTGCGCGAGGATGTTGCGAGTGGTATGCGTGCCATCTGCGGTGCCATCGGCGCCTCGGCACGCGGCATCCTGGGCGAGACACGCCTATTCGAGTGGCTTGACGAAGCCTTAGCCGAGCAAGGCGCACACGGCGCGCTCAGCGGCATGCTCACACGCTGGAGCGCCGCCGCTGAGCGCCCCATCGTGTTGCTGCTCGACGAGGTCGATGCCCTGGTCGGCGACACCCTGGTCTCACTGCTGCGGCAGTTGCGCACCGGCTACACCCAGCGCCCAGCGCTGCCGTTTCCGCAGACCGTCATGCTCTGCGGCGTGCGCGATCTGCGCGACTACCGCATCCACGCCCGCTCCGAGCCGGCGCCCATCACCGGCGGCAGCGCCTTCAACATCAAGGCCAAATCGCTGCGCCTGGGGGACTTCTCCGCCGCGGAAACCCGCACGCTACTCGAGGAGCACACCCAGGAGACCGGCCAGGCCTTCACCCCCGAGGCGCTCGCACGGGTCTGGGAGCTGACCTGCGGCCAGCCTTGGCTGGTCAATGCGCTGGCCGATCGGACCTGTTTCGAGCAGCCCGAGGGCCGTGACCGCAGCCGGCCCATCAGCGCCGCGATGATCGATGCAGCCAAGGAGTCGATGATCCTCGAGCGCGTCACCCATCTCGATCAGCTCGCCGACAAACTGCGCGAGGAGCGGGTGCGGCGCATCATCGAGCCGATGCTAGCCGGCGAGCTGCTGGGCAACCTGCCCCTGGAGGATCGCGATTATCTGGTCGATCTTGGCCTGTTGCGACGCGCCCAAGGCGGTGGCCTCGAGGTGGCCAATCCCATCTATCGGGAAGTGCTGCCGCGCATGCTGGCATCGGGTCCGCAGGATTCGCTGCCGCGCATCGCCCCGACCTGGCTCGATGCTCAAGGCCGGCTCGATCCCGAGCGACTCTTGACCGCCTTCCTCGCGTTCTGGCGCCAGCACGGCGAGCCCCTGTTGTGCAGCGCGCCCTATGCCGAGATCGCCCCGCATCTGGTGCTGATGGCCTTTTTACACCGGGTGATCAATGGTGGAGGCAGCCTGGAGCGCGAGTATGCGATCGGCGCCGGGCGCATGGATCTCTACCTGCGCTATGGCGAGACGACGCTTGGCCTGGAGCTGAAGGTCTGGCGTGATGGGCGCCCCGATCCCTGCGCGCAGGGCCTCAAGCAGCTCGATGGCTACCTGGCCGGCCTGGGCCTGGACAGCGGCTGGTTGATCATCTTCGACCGCCGCGGCGGCCAGCCGCCGATCGCCGAGCGCACCGGCGCCGAAGAGGTCAGCAGTCCGGCTGGGCGGCGCATCTGGGTGATCCGGGGGTGAGATCAGTCACCAAGAGAGCGCCTAGCAACGGCTCAGTCGGCCATAGGCCAGGTGCTCTCCTGCTTCCTGCTCGGCGCTTCAGCCTGTCGGCAGACTCACTGCAGGCGAATCTGCCGCGGCTTGCCCTGCTCCGATCGCTGCATCCGGATGTGCAGCACGCCTCGGCGAAGACCGGCTCATTCCATGACGAAGGTCACCTTCATATCGACGCGAAAGCCGGTGATCTTGCCGTCGTTGACCACGACCTTTTGCTCCTTGACCCAGGCCCCTTCGATGTTCTTGAGGCGCTTGCTCGCCTCTTCGATGCCAGTGCGAATCGCGCGCTCGAAGCTTTCGGTCGACTCGGCGGTGATCTCAATAATCTTGGCGACAGACATGGCTGGCTCCTCATCAGGTTGTGTTAGTTGCAGGTTGTGTCAGTTGCAGGATGTGCCGGGGTGACCGTGACGGAGACCACGGCACGCTCGCTGATAGCACGGCGCGTGCCAGCGTCCAGCACGGTGCGTGCCAGCGTCCATCTGCTGAGGAGACTCTGTTGAGCCGGAAGCCATTCCGAAGCTGACCCGAAAGCGCACCCAGGCGCCATGGCTCGGTTGGCTCGATCGAGCACGCCAAGAACAAGAATGCGCACGGCTAGCCGCCCCTGCTAGTCGGCCCTGATCGCGTTTGCTCACCCCTTGCCCATGTCAGCTCAGCCGCTCAGCAGCTCAAGCCTGGGAAACACCTGGGATGGCGACTGATGACAGTCGTGGGGGTTTTAAACGTCTGTCGGGCGAAAACAACCACGCCGCTTCGCTGATAGGCCTCGTGCCGCTTCGCTGACAGGCCTCGGTTCGACCGTCGTTCAGCAGTCGGCCCCGCTGCGGCCAGGGCCAAGGTCAGAGCAAGGCAGCAACGACTCCGTAAGCCGCCCTCACTCGCGCCCTCTCGCTCAGCGCCAAGGCCCGAGCACGGCAACGATCACTCCGAGCGGGATGGCACCGATGACCGGCCGGCTCAGAAAAGCCACGGATGGCATGCATTCTGCTTGACTTGAGTCGAGATAGCACAACGCGAGGGCGAGAGCGCGCATGGGCTGATCCCTTTCAAAGGGACCAAGGCTCAAGGGGACCAAGGCAACCTAACGGGACCCGAGCAGCCCATGCCGGCAGCCAGGCGCATCGCATCAACGCAACGTCATCGTGAACCTCACGTGAACCTCATCATGGAGATCCGGGATGCCCGACGTCGTCACTCTGACCATGAACCCGGCGCTCGATCTGAGTAGCGAGACCGAGCAGCTGAAGCCTGGGCAGAAGACACGCTGCAGTCTGCCGCGCCGCACGCCCGGCGGCGGCGGCATCAACGTTGCCCGAGGGCTGCATCGGCTCGGCACCGATGTGCTCGCAGTCTATCCGTCCGGCGGAGCCACCGGCCAACGACTTGATGGTCTGCTGGAGCAGGCTGGCATCCGCACCCAATCGCTGCCGATCGACGGCGACATCCGCGAGAATCTCTCCTTGGCAGAGCAGGCACCGCACCTCGAATCCCCTCGGGTCTTCCATCTGGTGTTTCCCGGTCCCCAGCTTGCCGAGCGCGACTGGCAGGCCGTTCCCGAAGCGCTCGAGGCGATCGCCCCAGCGCCTCGTTATCTGGTGCTCAGTGGCAGTCTGCCACCCGGCGTGCCCGCGGACTTCTATGCCGAGGTGGCTCAACGCGTCTCGCAGCGCGGTATCCGGGTGGTGCTCGACACCGCGGCGCCAACGCTCGATGCCACCCTGCGCGCCCAGCCGCCGTTGTTCCTGATCAAGCCCAACCGTCACGAATGCCACCAGCTGTTCAAGGTCGAGCGCGAGGAGCCTGAGGCCTATCTCGCCGGCATGGAAGCGCTGCTCGACCAAGGGGCCGCTGAGGCCATCGTCGTCACCTTGGGCAGCCAAGGAGCGGTGCTTGCTAGCGATGGCCTGCGTCTGCACCTGCAGCCACCGTCGGTGCAAGGCCGAGCCCCGATGGGGGCTGGTGACAGCTTCGTCAGCGCCTTGATCCATCGGCTGACCCAAGACGGCACGCTGTCCGACGCAGCCCGCGATGGCGTTGCCGCCGCAGCGGCTGCAGTCAAGACGCGCGATGCCAATCTGTACCGCAAGCAAGACCTGGAACAACTGCGCTCGCAGGTCCAGACCCACGAGCATCAGCCGAGCCCCAAGCAATCCTAAGCCCAAGCAATCCTAAGCCCATCTAATCCTGAGCCAACGCAATCCTGACCTGAGCCCACCCAATCCTGAGGAGTCAAGACCATGGCAAGAATCGCAATCAATGGACTCGGGCGCATCGGACGCGCCACCCTGAAGCTGGTGATGGAGGAGCCCAGCCTCGAGCTGATCGGCGTCAACGATCTGGCCGACCATGAGCAGCTCGCCTACCTGCTTCGCTACGATTCGGTGTACGGGCGCTCGACGCACGAGGTCGCCAGCCAAGACGGTCAACTGGTCATCGATGGCCAGCACATCCCGCTGTCTAACCACGAGGACCCGTTGCTGTCACCCTGGAAGGATCTGGACGTCGATCTGGTCTTCGAGTGCACCGGCGCGTTCCGGGACCGGGACGCCCTGCAACGCCACCTTGAGGCCGGCGCCCGTAAGGTCATGCTCTCCGCTCCAGCCAAGGACGAGAGCATTCCGATGATCGTCCCGGGCGTCAATGACGCCGGCACCGCGCCGATCTTCTCCTGCGCCAGCTGCACCACCAACTGCATCGCGCCAGTGACCGAGGTCATGCAGCGGCGCATCGGCGTCGCCAAGGCCATGATGACGACCGTGCATGCCTACACCTCGACTCAGGAGACGGTCGATGCGCCCTCCAAGCGCATGGAGCGCGGCCGGGC
Organism: Lamprobacter modestohalophilus; assembly: GCF_016583905.1. Lineage (GTDB taxonomy): Bacteria > Pseudomonadota > Gammaproteobacteria > Chromatiales > Chromatiaceae > Lamprobacter > Lamprobacter modestohalophilus. The sequence continues at coordinate 118,886 of NZ_NRRY01000019.1, forward strand.
CGCAGCGATCAACCTGGTGCCCACCAGCACCGGCGCGGCCGAGGCCACCAACCGCGTGCTCGGGGAGCATCCGATCGAGTTCGATGGACTCGCTGTGCGAGCGCCGGTTGCGGTGGGCTCGCTGGCGGATATCACCTTCGTCACCAGCCGGGCAACCTCGCGCGAGGAGGTCAACAAGGTCTTCATGGAGGAGTCGCTGAACCCCCGTTACTCGAAGGTCCTGTCGATCATCGAGGAGCCGATCGTCTCCTCCGACGTCATCCAGGACGCACACGCCTCGATCGTCGACCTGGGCTTGACCCGCGTCGTCGACGGTGACCTGGTCAAGGTGATGGCCTGGTATGACAACGAATGGGGCTATGCCGCCCAAATGGTGCGCGAGGCAGCCCGTCTGTACCAATGACTGCGTTCTACCGACAACAGCCAGAGGGCGCGCTCGAGCAAGTCGACAGCGATGCCGACCACGGCCTCTCCGAAGCCGAGGTGCGCAAGCGGCGCGAGCAGTATGGCCGCAATGCGCTGCGCCAGACGCGCTCGCGCCCGGCCTGGCGCATCCTGATCGATCAGCTCGCCAGCATCGTCGTGCTGCTGTTGCTGGCGGCCTCTGGTGCGGCGCTGCTGTTCGGGCAGGTCATCGAGGCCATCGCCATTGGTGCCGCGATCCTGGTCAACACCATTATCGGCTTCGTGATGGAGCTGCGGGCGACGCGTGCGATGGAGGCCCTGCAGCGCATGGGCAAGACCCAGACGCGGGTGCTGCGTGAGGGCCACAGCCGCGAGATCTCGGCCGATGAGCTGGTACCCGGCGACATCGTGCTGCTCGATGCCGGCGACCTGGTGCCGGCCGACCTGCGCCTGCTCGAGGCGAATCGGCTGCAATGCGATGAGGCCGCGCTGACCGGCGAGTCGGTGCCGGTCGACAAGCGAACCGAGGCGATCGATTCCGCCTCAGAAGCCGGGCCAGAGGAGAAGGACAACGTAAAGAGCGGCACCGGGGAAGGCAATGAGGAAGAAGATATCAGGGAAGATGCAATAGAAGACAGGAAGCTAGGCTCTTCGGAAGAAACGACAGGCAAAGCGCCGCCGCTTGGCGAGCGCTACAACATGGCCTACAAGGGCACCGCCGTGACCCAAGGCTCGGGCAGCGGCGTCGTCGTTGCCACCGGCATGGATACGGAGCTGGGCCACATCTCGGATCTGGTGGCACAGGCGGAGCAATCGGCGACCCCGCTGGAGAAGCGCCTCGATCGCCTTGGCCGGCGGCTGGTCTGGCTGACGCTGGCGATCGCGGTGGTGGTCGCCGGCGCGGGTCTGATCGCCGGCAAGGAGCTGTTCGTGATGCTGGAGACGGCCATCGCACTGGCCATCGCCGCGGTCCCCGAGGGACTGCCCGTGGTCGCGACCCTGGCCTTGGCCCAGGGCATGCGCCAGATGGCGCGGCGCAACGCGGTGGTGAAACGGCTCTCAGCAGTGGAGACGCTCGGTGCCGCAAGTCTGATCTTCACCGACAAGACCGGCACCCTCACCGAGAACCGGATGGTGCTGGCGCAGCTGGCCCTCGAGCAAGGCACCCTGCGCTTCGAGCGCCCAGGCCAGACGACGACGCAAGCGACCGAAGGCCGCGGTCAAGACGAACACCGCCGTCAAGACGAAGGCGGCCGTCGAGATGAGAGCCAGCGTGAAGAAGGCAGAGGCGGCGGCGACGCCAGAGCCGACGGAGAAGCGAGGGCCGGCACCCGGATCACGATCGACGGAAAAGCCCTGGACCTGGCCAATGAGCCGGCCGCGCGCGCCGCCCTCGAGACCGGAGCCCTTTGCAACAACGCCGAGCTTGGGAGCCAAGCAATCGCAGACAATTCCGATGCGCGCGCTGCCGCGGACGGCAGCGCCGATACTCCCGCTGGCGAGACTGCAACAGCCGAGGCTGGTGGCGATGCCAAGACCAACGCCAATGCCAAGGCCGACGCTGGCGCCAACGTCCATGCTTCCGCTGGCGAGAATACGAAAGCTGATGCTGGCGGCAGCGCCAAAGCCGATGCCATCTTCGGCGCCACTGGCGACCCCACCGAGGTCTCCCTACTGGAAGCCGCGGCACTCGCCGGCCTCCACCGCCCTGAGCTGCTCGAGCGTTGGCCAGAGCAGCGCGAGATCAGCTTCGATCCCGACCTGAAGATGATGGCGACCGTCCATCAAAGCGATGACGGCTTCCGGATCGCCGTCAAAGGCGCGCCGGAGTCGGTGCTCGACGTCTGCGACCAGGTCCTCACCGCGGACGGCGAGACCGCGCTCGACGATGCGGCGCGCGAACACTGGCGCCAGCGCAGCGAGGCGCTTGCCGCCGACGGGCTGCGGGTGCTGGCGCTGGCACAACGCCAAGCCGAGCGCGAGGACGAAGACCCCTATCAACGGCTGACCCTGATCGGCCTGGCCGGCCTCTACGACCCACCCCGCCGCGGCATCCAGGACGTGATTGCGGCCTGCCAGCAGGCTGGCATTCGCATCGTGATGGGCACCGGCGATCATGCCGCCACGGCGCAGGCCATCGCCGCCGAGATCGGCATCGCTGGCAGCGACGAGCCGGCGATCGAAGGCGCGCGGCTCGACGATCTCGAGCAGCTCGATGACGACGAGCGTCGCGAGCTGCTCGAGCGCTCGGTGTTCGCGCGCATCAGTCCCGAGGAAAAGCTGCAGCTCATCGGTCTGTATCAGGATGCCGGCTGGATCGTCGGCATGACCGGCGACGGGGTCAACGATGCGCCGGCCCTGAAGAAGGCCGACATCGGCATCGCCATGGGTCAGCGCGGCACCGAGGTCGCGCGCGAGGCCTCGGATATGGTGCTCAAGGACGATGCCTTCGCGACCCTGGTCGCGGCCATCGAGCACGGGCGAACCATCTTCACCAACATCCGCCGTTTCATCGTCTACCTGCTGTCGGGCAATCTCGCCGAGATCATGGCGGTGGCAGCGGCGGCGCTGGTGGCGGCGCCCCTGCCCTTGCTGCCGCTGCAGATCCTCTACATCAATTTCGTCTCCGATGTGATGCCCGCGCTCGCGCTCGGCCTGAGTCCTGGCGAGCGCGGCGTGATGCAGCAGCCACCGCGCGCCCCCGACGAGCCCATCCTGATGCGCCGGCATTGGGCCGCTGTCGGCGGCTATGGGGCGCTGATCGCAGCAACGGTCCTGATCGCCTTCGCCATCGCGCTCGGGCCGATGCAGCTCGACACCGCCCATGCGGTGACCATCAGCTTCCTGACCTTCGGCTTCGCCCGGCTTTGGCATGTGCTGAACATGCGCGACACCAAGTCGCCGCTGCTGCTCAACGAGGTCACACGCAATCCCTATGTCTGGATCGCGATCGCCATCGGCGTTGCGCTGCTGATCGTCGCGACCTACATCGCGCCGCTGGCGGCGATCCTCTCGATCGAGATCCCAACCCTTGGCGAATGGCTGCTGATCCTCGGGTTCTCGCTGCTGCCGCTGATCCTGGTACAGCTCGGCAAGCTGGTGGCGCATCACCTGATCCGGAGCCAGCGCTCGTCCCGATCGCATCACCCATCGCCAGCGAACCGCTAGCAGCAGACGCGATAACCCCCAGGAGCAGATTGGCAACCGCTGCCAAGTCCTCAACCTAAAAGAGCAATAGGTTCAACCAAGGAGCACATCGCGCTATGCCCGCAAAACAGCCTCGACAACGCTCACGCTGGCACCTAGCCCGCGCACACCATGCGGACGAGGTTCGCGCGCGACTCGCATCCGAGGGCGGTGGCGGGCACCTCGGCGATGCGGTGCTGGGCGCGATCGACGGTGGCATCACCAGCTTCGCGGTCGTCGCCGGCGCCGTCGGCGGCGGCTTTTCGAGCCTGGTGGTCATCATTCTGGGCGTCGCCAGCCTGCTCGCGGATGGCTTCAGCATGGCGGTCAGCAACTATCTCAGCACCAAGAGCGATGCCCAGGCCGCCGATCAGGCCCATCGTGAGGAATTGCGGCATATCGAGGAGATTCCCGAGCATCAATGCCTGGAGCTGCGCGAGGTCTTCGCCGCCAAAGGCTTCGAGGGCGAGACGCTGGATCGCATCGTCGAGACCATCGCCGCCGACCCCGAACTCTGGGCCAAGACCATCACCCAAGAGGAGTTCGGTCTGCAGCCGGGCGACACGGGCCAGCCGTTGCAATCCGGTGCCGCGACCTTCGCCGCTTTCGTGCTCGTCGGTGCGATCCCGCTGATCCCGTTCGCGATACCCGTCCTCAGCCTCGATCAAGCCTTCATCGCCAGCATCGCCGCAACCTCGCTGGCGTTCCTGGGCGTCGGCATCACCAAAGGCTGGGCGTTGGATCAGTCGCGGTTCCGCTCCGGTCTCGAGACCCTACTCACCGGCGGCGGCGCCGCGGTGCTGGCCTACGGCGCCGGCACTCTGCTGCGGACCTGGCTCGGAACGGGCGCGGTTGCCTGATAAACAGCGAGATCGCCAGGCAAGACGTCGCGGTTAAACAATCCTTCTGAAGCTCTGACCAGACGTTGGTATCGATCAGAAATCCCATTGGACATCTCGCCCGAGATCACGAGGGCGCTCTAAGTCCTCATCGGTCAATCCCTCGGTGGTGCTAGCAAACAGCGTCTTGAGATCATCTCCCTTAGTCCCTGGCTGCTCCCAGAGCAAAACCACACGCAGGCGCACGCCGTCCGGCACCTCCTCAGGGAGATGGATACTGCGCTGCTCTGGCAGCGCATCGAATTCGATAGCGTTCATGGATAGGGCTCCTGATCGATGATAGCGCGTTACCGCATTAGCGCCCGGCGATGGCGGCTTCGAGCTCCGGCATTGCGACCGGCTTGACCAGGTGGCGGTCGATGCCGGCGCGGCGGGAGCGGCGGCGGTCCAGCTCCCGGCCGAAGCCGGTCACCGCGATCACCCGCAAGCCGGCGAAGCCCCTGAGCCTGCGCAGTCGAGTCGCGACCTCGTAGCCGTCGAGACCCGGCAGGCCGATGTCGAGCACCACCACGTCGGGCCGGTGGGACTCGGCCGCGCTGAGGCCTCCGGGGCCGTCGCGCGCGAGCACTACATCATGCCCACGCTGCTCCAGCAGCCGCTTTAGACCGTTGCCGAAGTCCAGATTGTCCTCGATCAACAGGATGCGTTGCGACGGGTCCGGAGCGCTGTGCGCCGGCGCTTGCTGTGTCGGTTCTTGCTGCCCTGCCCCTTGCTGTCGTGGCCCTTGCTGTGCTCGCTCTTGCTGCCCTGTCCCTCGCTGCCCTGCCCCTTGCTGCGTTTGCAGGGAGCGACCGGCCTCGGTCGACGGTGCTGTCTGCAGCGGCAGCAGCACCCGGAATTGGCTGCCTTGGCCGGGCCCGTCGCTCTCGGCGTGGATCGAGCCGGCATGCATCTCGACCAGCGAGCGTGCCAGCGTCAGCCCCACCCCCAACCCGGAGCGCGAGGTCTGCGGCTCGCCGTCGCGCTGCGGGGCCTGAAAGAAGGGCTCGAAGATACGCGCCTGGGTCTCGGCGCTCATACCGACGCCCTGATCGCGGATGCCGACCTCGGCCAAGCCATCGTGCGAGCCGGCGCTGAGCCGAATCTCGCTCTCCGCCGGCGAATAGCGGCTGGCATTGACCAGCAGGTTGGCGAAGATCTGACGCAGCCGGGTGGCGTCGGCCAGCAGCGGCATGGGCTCATCGCTGATGTCGAGCGCGAGGCGTTGGTTGTTGGCCTCGAGCGTCGATTGGACCTGGACCACGACGTCCTGCAGCGTGGTGCTCAAATCCAGCGGCTCGCACTGCAGGCTGAGCTTGCGGCGGGCGATGCGCGAGATATCGGAGAGGTCGTCGAGCAGGCGCTTGATCTGCGTCGTTTGGGTGGCGATCACATCGAGGCAACGGGTCGCCTGCGGCACCTCGCACCGCAGCGAATCCAAGACCTCGCCACAGGTCATGATCGCCGCGAGCGGGTTGCGCAGCTCATGGCCCAGCGTTGCTAGGAACTCATCGCGCTGGGCCACATGCTCGGCGCGTTCGTTGAGCAGATCCCGAATCCGATACTGCTGGTGCCGCTCGCGCAGGGCCATCTTCACCGCATTGACGAAGACGGTGCTGTTCACAGGCCGCTCGATCAGCCGCACATGACCATAGATGTCGAAGTCGTCCAAGGCCTCAAAACTGGTCTTGGCGAGCCGCCGGGTGAGCACGATCAACGGCAGCGACGACCACTCTTGCTGCTGCGCGAACTGCTCCCGGATGCAGACACCGGCATCACCGCGCAACGCCTCACCTGCGACCACCAGGGCTGCGGCAGACTCCGACAGCGCTGAGCACAGGGCGGCGGTATCGGCACAGATATAAGGCTGTAGCTGAGCCTGGCGGAGGAAACGCTCACAGAGCGAGGCATCATTCGGACTGGGTGCCAAGATCAGGATGCGCTCGGTACCGTTGGGGATGTGATCTGCCACGCACATGACTCAGAGCAGCGGTTTGTCCTTGCCGAGATACTCAGGCAAACCCGTGAGCACCCCGCGGAATTCGCTCAGCGGCTCGCCGACGATGATCCCGCCGGTACCGATCTTGTACTCGCGGATGGTGCGCTCGTGATCGCCATAGCGCTTCTTCATCACCGAGAGCGCATAACGAATCGCCCCATAGGCCTCGAAGTAGCGCTGGGCGATGACGGTATCGGTGAGATAGCTCAGATCGACCGCGAGGCCTTCTTGCCGATTCAGGGGGCTTGGTTGCGCCAGGGTGACCAAGGTCAACGCGCCATGGGCGCTCAGGTAGCTCAGCAGGTCATGCACCTGCAGGTTGATCGAGGGGTCATTCGGCATCGCCTGCAGATAGCCATTGAGGCTGTCGATGATGATGATCTGGGTCTTGCTACAGTCAACCTCCCCGGCAAGCTCACGCGCAAGCTCCCCCGGCGCGACCTGGCCAGGGTCGATCTGGCGCAGCTTCAGCAGCTCCGAGTCCAGCGCCGAGTCGATATCGAGTCCCTGGCTGAGGGCACGCTTGCGGAAGGTGGTCAAGGATTCATCGAAGGCATAGAGCGCGACCCGCTCGCCGCGCTCCGCCGCTGCCATGGCGAAGCTGCTGACCAGGGTCGATTTGCCACAGCCGGGCGGGCCAATGACGCCGACACTGGTGCCGCGCTCGAGTCCACCGCCGAGCAGCGCATCAAGGGGTTCGCTGCCGCTCGAGATGAGTCCGTCGCGCGCTGGCGCCGACGGTCGACCCGGCTCAAGCCGCGGGAAGACGCTCAGCCCACCGGTCTCGATACGCAGATCATGAAAGCCACCGGCATAGGGCTGGCCGCGCAGTTTCGGCAGCCAGAGCCAGCGCCGACCCGGTCCGTAGTCATTGACCCGCTGCTCCATGCGGATGATGCCCCAGGCCAGACTGCGCGGGTGCAGCTCCACGGGTCCGCTCGCCTCATCGGTGACCAGCAGGGTGGTACCAAGCTCGTCGGCCTTGCTGCGGAAGAGCTCGACGTGGCGCCGAAAAAACGAAGACTGATCGCTGTAGATCCGCAAGGCGGCCAGGGTGTCGAGGACGAGGCGCTGCGGTTTCAGGTCATCCATCTCCGCAAGCGCCGCCTGAACTCGGTCATCGAGCGCGATCTCCGTGAGATCGAACAGCGCCGTGCTATGGATCTCGTCCGAGCTGATCAGGTCGCGCATCTGCAGGCCATCGATCGACCAACCGTGCGAATCGGCGATCACGGCAACCTCAGCCGGACTCTCGGCGAGGGTGATCAGCAGGCAACGCTCGCCGCGGCGCACACCCTCGAGCAAGAACTGGAGTCCGAAGGTGGTCTTGCCAGTACCCGGGTTGCCCTCGACGAAGTAGAGATGGCCCGGCCGGAGTCCGCCCTTCAGGACATCATCCAGCCCAGGAACACCGGAAGAGATCAACGCGTTTGACGTCGACATGCAGAGGCTCCTGATCTAATGACGAGCCAGCAGCGCCTCGCTGGCTGATTGACAATCATCGTGTTGAGGATCAGCAAAGGTGCACGTGGATTGAGCCGCAAGCGAGCATTAATTTCAACATCAATCCAGGAAAAACACCACGTTTCCGCGTTGCCGCCTAGGCCAGCGTGCACTGAGCCTGCGCCAAGAAGATCGTGCTCTGTTCTCGATCGTCATCGCGGCACCTTGATGATCATCTCAGATGATCGTCTCAGACGATCACCTCGGATGGTCATCTCGGCTCGGTCTTCATGTGTTGAGGGCGATATCCCCCGCGCCTGGTGTATTTCCACAACGCGATTCCCCACCGGTTGAGCAGACCAACACCGAAGGGACCAGCGACGGGTCGGTTGCCGGGCTTGCCTGTGGCCGCATCACCTTGGCATCGCACGGCTCAACCGTTGGCACAAGAGCTGCGTGCGATTGGGCAAACCCTTGATTCACCCCGTTTGTGCGCCCGTGACTAAACCCCTTAAAGAGAAGCCGCGTTGCGGCCTTCAGGGTGGCGGTGTTGGGCAAGCAAGATAACGGCCACCTTCGGCTGGAGACCCCCTAATGAACGACGGCAGGCTGATCGCTTGGCTTGATGATCTCGGCAACGATGATGTCGCCCTGGTGGGCGGTAAGAACGCCTCACTCGGCGAGATGATCCGCCATCTCGGTGCCGAAGGCGTGCGCGTGCCGGGCGGCTTTGCGACGACCGCGCAGGCCTATCGGCAATTCCTGGCCGAGAACGCGCTGGAGCCGCGCATCCGCGAGCTGACCCAAGCCTTTGAGCAAGGCGAACGCCCGCTCAGCGAAGTCGGCGAGCAGATCCGCGCCTTCTTCCTCGACGCCGAGATCCCGGCGGCCTTGGCCGATGCCGTTCGCGACGCCTACCAGGCGCTGGCGGAGCAGACCGGGCGCGATGAGCCCGATGTCGCGGTGCGCTCGAGCGCGACCGCCGAGGATCTGCCCGAGGCCAGCTTCGCCGGTCAACAGGAGACCTTCCTCAATATCCGCGGCGCCGATGCCCTGCTCAATGCCATCCGGCGCTGCTTCGCCTCGCTGTTCACCGAACGCGCCATCTCCTATCGGCAGGACAACGGTTTCGATCAGCTGCAGGTGGCGCTCTCGGTCGGGGTGCAGCAGATGGTGCGCGCCGACAGCGGCAGCTCCGGGGTGATGTTCAGCATCGACACCGACACCGGCTTCCCGCGCGCGGTGCTGATCAACGGCGCCTGGGGGCTCGGCGAGACCGTGGTCCAGGGCATCGTCGATCCAGACGAATACCTGGTCTTCAAGCCGCTCTTGGATGATCCATCGCTGAGGCCGATCATCGCCCGCCAGCCGGGTGGCAAGGCGCAGAAGATGGTCTATGCCGACAGCCAGGCCAATACCCAGACCGACAGCCAGGCCGGCATGAGCGCCGACACCAGCGCTGAAGACCCGACCCGGCTCGAGGAGACCAGCGAGGACGAGCGCCGGGCACTGGTCCTGAGCGACGACGAGGTCCTGTCGCTGGCACGCTGGGCGGTGACCATCGAAGACCACTATGGGAAACCCATGGACATGGAATGGGCCAAGGATGGCGAGACCGGCGAGCTGTTCATCGTCCAGGCGCGGCCCGAGACCGTGCACTCACAGCGCGCTGAAGGTCTGCTCAAGACCTATCGGCTCGAGGCCAGCCGCGACGAGGTCGGCGAGCCGCTTGTCAGTGGCACGGCGATCGGCGACGCCATCGCCGCCGGCAAGGTGTTTCGGCTCGATGACCCGGGCGAGAACGATCGCTTCGAGGACGGCGGCGTGCTGGTCACCGAGATGACCGATCCGGACTGGGTGCCGATCATGCGCCGCGCCGCCGCCATCGTCACCGACCACGGCGGGCGCACCTCACACGCAGCCATCGTCAGCCGCGAGCTGGGTTTGCCGGCGATCGTCGGCACCGGCCATGGTACTGAACGGCTCGCCGATGGCGATGAGGTCACGGTGTCCTGCGCCAGCGGCGAGACCGGGCGTGTCTATGCCGGGCGGATTCCGTTCGAGGCCGAGGAGATCAGCCTAGACGAGATCCCAAAGACGCGCGCCAAGATCATGCTGAACATGGCCAACCCGGCCGCCGCGTTGCGCTGGTGGCAGCTGCCGAGCGATGGCGTCGGCCTGGCCAGAATGGAGTTCATCGTCAATCAGCACATCAAGATCCACCCGATGGCGCTGATCCACCCGGAGGCGGTGGAAGATGGGGACGCGAGCACGCAGATCGCCGCGCTGACCGCCGGCTGGGATGACCCGCAGGCGTATTTCGTCGATCACCTGGCGCGCGGCATTGCCCGGATCGCGGCGGGCAGTCATCCGCAGCCGGTCATCGTGCGCATGAGCGACTTCAAGACCAACGAGTATGCGGACCTGATCGGCGGTCGCGCCTTCGAGCCGGTCGAGGCCAATCCGATGCTCGGCTGGCGGGGCGCCAGTCGCTATTACAGCGACGCGTATCGGGAGGGCTTCGCGCTGGAATGCCGGGCGATCCGTAAGGCCCGCGAAGAGCTTGGCTTTGACAACATCCTGGTGATGATCCCCTTCTGCCGCACACCGCTGGAAGCCGACCGGGTGCTCGAGGTCATGGCCGAAGAAGGCTTGCAGCGCGGCGAGCGCGGACTCGAGGTCTATGTGATGTGCGAGATCCCGGCGAACGTGATTTTAGCCCGCGACTTCGCCGCCCGCTTCGATGGCTTCTCGATCGGCAGCAATGACCTGACTCAGCTCGTGCTCGGGGTCGATCGGGACTCCGACCGCCTAGCGCATCTGTTCGACGAGCGCAACGATGCGGTGCGCCAGATGATCAGCTCGGTGATCGGCGAGGCCCACGAGCGCGAGCGCAAGGTCGGGCTCTGCGGCCAGGCGCCGAGCGATCACCCGGACTTCGCCGCCTTCCTGGTGCGCGCCGGAATCGATTCGATCTCGGTCAACCCGGACAGCTTTCTCTCGGTCAAGCAGGCCGTGGCCGAGATCGAGCAAGCAGGTTAAGTTGGACAAGGTGGGCGCCGCCCACTCGGGCGTCGCGGCGGCTCGTCGGAGCGGCCAGCCGCCGTAGTCGCCACCCTAGTCGATGACGCCACTTTGGATCATCCGCGCGCGGCAGTCTCTGAGCTCGCGCTGCAGCGCGGCCAGCTCTCGCATCAGTCGTCCGGCGCTCAGCTCCGCCTGCACACGGGCGCGCTGTAGCTCGCTGAGACGATGGCGAACGGCCGAGACGGATTCGTCGAGTCGCTCCGCGCGGCACTGATCGAGCTGAACGACCTTGGCCTTTGATCCCGTCTGCAGCTGTCTGCCCGTCGCCTGATCGTCATTGGCGCCGCGCACGGCGGATGCGGTTTTTCTCATAATCTTGACTCCTCGAGCATCGGACGAATCGAATTCCCAGGGACGTTCAGCCCCGTGCCGCTGCGGATCAAGCAACTCTCGGTCCAACCCTGGACCCAACCGATTCGACCCATCACCCTTGGCCTCAGCATCCCTCAGACTAGCCGGCAAGAGCGGCAAATGAACCCGGTCTGGCTGATAACGCCCAACGGAGAGCGCTAGCAACGGAGAGTGCCAGCGATCGCTAGACCCGCACTCAGGCGGCGATGGCCAGCGCCTCGCGCTCGATCTGCTGACCTGAGATCCGGTGGCGCTCCATCAGATCCTCCGGCGAGCCGGAGCGCGGCTCGCCGCTGACGCCGAGCTGGAACACCCGACCGAGCCGACCCACCTGCGCCGCGACCGCATCGCCGAGTCCGCCGTCGCGATGATGATCCTCGATCACCAGCAGGGTCCCGGTCTCCTCGGCGGCCCGCTGTAGGGTCTCCACGTCGAGCGGCTTGACCGAATAGGCATCGATCACCCGCGTGCACACCCCCTGCTCGCGCAGGCGCGTGCTGGCCTCCAGCGCGGTGTGAACGGTGATGCCCGCGGCCACCAGCGTGAGCCGGTCCTGGGTCGATTCGGCCAGGGTCTTGCTGCCGCCGATCTCGAAGCGCTCGTCCGATTGATAAAGCACCGGCGTCTTGCCACGCGTGGTACGCAGATAGACGATGCCCTCGTGCTCGAGCCCGGTCTCGGTCAAGCGCTCAGCACTGACCGCATCGGCGGGATAGAGCACCGTGGTTCCGTTGAGGGCGCGGAACATCGCCATATCCTCGAGCCCCATCTGCGAGGGTCCGTCCTCGCCGATCGAGATGCCGGCATGGCTGCCACAGATCAGCATGCGCGGTTGTTGCGAATGGGCCGCCATGCGGATGATGTCGTGCGCCCGCGTCAGGAAGGCCGCAAAGGTGGCGACGCAAGACCGCTTGCCGCTGGCGGAGAGACCGAGCGCCGCCCCGAGCATGTTCTGCTCAGCGATCTGCGCCTCGATGAAGCGCTCAGGATAGGTCTTGGCAAACTCCTGGGTCTTGGTCGAGTTCTTCACGTCGCCATCGAGCACCACAAGATCCGGGAACCGGCTGCCGAGCTTCTGCAGTGCAGCGCCGAAGGCGGCGCGGGTCGCGACCTCCTCACCGAGCTCATACTCGACCTTGAGCGGCAGGCCGCTCTCTTGTTGCGCGCGCTCCGAGGCGACCTGGGCCATGGTCGCAACCGTCGGCTCAGCACTCGGCACCCGGCGCGGCTCCACCAATAGCCGCAGGTCGGGCTCGTTGATCTCAGCGAGCGCCTCTGCCAGCTGATCCTCATCCAGGGCCTTGCCGTGCCAGCCTTCGGCGCCTTCGAGGAACGAGATGCCCTTGCCCTTGACGGTGCGGGCGATGATCGCCGTCGGCCCCGGCTGGCGAGCGGTCTTCAGCGCTGGCAGGATGGCGCCGAAATCGTGCCCATCGATCTCCAGCGTGCGCCAGCCGAAGGCGCGGAAGCGTCCGGCCAGCACCGAGGTGTCATGACCATAAGGGGCAGGACCGCTTTGCTCCAGGCCGTTGGCATCGACGATGGCAACGATCTGCTCCAGGCGCTGGTCAGCCGCGAACTGGGCGGCCTCCCAGACCGAGCCCTCCGAGCACTCACCGTCGCCGAGCAGGCAGAACAGACGCGCACTAATGCCGTCCAGCCGGTCCGCCAAGGCCATGCCATTGACCGCGGAAAGACCCTGGCCCAAGGAGCCGGTCGCAACCGGAATCCAAGGGTTGCGCGGCGTCGGATGGCCCTCGAGGTCACTGTCGATCTGCCGCAGGGTCAGTGGATCGGTCTCGATGGCGCCGGCCTCCGACAGCGCTGCCCAGAGGATGGGCGCCGCATGACCCTTGGAGAGCAGGAAGCGATCCTGATCGCGGGCACCGGGCGCGCTCGGGTCCCAGCGCATCTCGTGGAAGAACAGGGCGGTGACCAGATCAGCGCAAGACAGCGCCGAGGTCGCATGGCCCGAGCCGGCGCGACTGGTCATGCGCAGCACCTCAGCACGCAGCCGGCTCGCCTCACCCACCAAGGGCGTCGCGCGCTCGGCCTCCTCTATGGACTCCTGCCTGTGCTCGATGCGCTCGGCGAGCCGTTGCATCAGCTGATCATAGGGGTCGATGAACTTCTGCACGCCTTCGGCCACCAGCTGATGGGTGATGGCATCGAAGTCGATCTCAAGCTTACGCTGCAGGCGCTCGAGCAGCTCCGCCGCCTCGCTCATGCTGCCTGCGGCCGAGACCTCGATCCAGCCGTGGTCGTCGAAGGCATCCGCGGTCGCCTCCGGCATGGTCGAGATGGTCTCTGGCAGGATCAGCGACTCGACGTAATGGGTGTCCGACAGGCTTGGGTCTTTGGTGCCGGTGCTGGCCCAGACCAGCCGTTGCGGACGCGCGCCGGCCTTGGCCAGCCGCTGCCAGCGCTCGCTCTCGCCGACCTCGCGATAACGCGCATAGGCCAGCTGGGCGTTGGCAACCGCAGTGCGTCCAAGCAAGGATTCGGCCTCGGTGACGATGCGCTCATCGACCTGCGGGTCGATGCGCTGGCGCAGCTCGCGGTCGACGGCGGTGTCGATCCGGCTCAGGAAGAAGCTGGCCACCGAGGCGACGTTGTGGAGATCCTTGCCGTCGCGCAGCCGCTGTTCCATCGCACGCAGGTAGGTTTGCAGGGTCTGCTCGTAGGCATCGCGCCCGAACAGCAGGGTGATATTGACGTTGATCCCCTCGACCAATAGGGTCTCGACCGCATGCAGACCCTGCGGCGTGCCCGGCACCTTGATGAACAGGTTCGGGCGACCGACTCGGTCCCACAGGTCGCGCGCCTGGCGCAGCGTCGCGACCGGGTCGTAGGCCAGGTGCGGCGAGACCTCGAGACTGACGAAGCCATCGAGTCCGTCGGTTGCCTCATGGATCGGCATCAATAGGTCGCAGGCATCACGGACATCGTCGGTGGCCAGCTGCTCGTAGACCGCCTCGGCGGCCACCGAGCCGTCGCGCGCAAGGGTCTCGACCGCAATCCCGATGCGATCGTCATAGCTCGGCGAGTCCGCCATGGCCTTGCGGAAGATGGCTGGATTGGAGGTGATCCCGGACAGGCCCTGCTCGCGGATGCGCGATTCGAGCTGGCCGTTGTCGAGCATGTCGCGTGACAGGCTATCGAGCCAGAAGCGCTGGCCGTGATCGTTGAGCTTGGCGAGTTGCTGATTCGGCATGACGGAATCTCCTCAATGATTGGCATAGAGTGTCGCGCTTAAGTGTCGCGCTTCTTGATCACACCGCAGGCGATGCGTGGTCCGGCCGCGCCCGACGGCTGCGAGTTGTAATCGTCGGCGCCCTTGTGGATCACCAGGGCGGCGCCGTCGCGATCAAAGAGCTGCTTGTCCATGTCTGAGACGCAGGTCATCACCTCGATCTCGAGCCGACCGTTGCTGCTCATCAGCCGCCTTTGCGGTAGCAACCCCGCCTTTCCGGTAGCAACCGGCAGCACAAACTGAACGCAAACTTGATACCAGAACCAATCTCCCCCCGAGATTTAACAGGTTCCTTGCCTGTCCAGAGCGCAACCAGCCCCTCAACCATTGCCGATATCCACCATTGACGGGTTGTATTGACCCACGACTGATCAGCCACGTCAGCCTCAACGAGCTTCAAATCCAGATCCAACCTCATCCAACCTTGTGGCCATGAGCTGGCCCGCTTGTTGCTGATCACTGGAGCAGGTCTTGGTTGCGAGAGGTTGTTCACGATGGAAGGCTTCACACCCGTCCTGTCAACGATCGGCGGCTCCTGGTCGGCGCCGGACTATTCGGCATCGGCTGGGGTCTGGTCGGGGTCTGGTCGGTCTCTGTCCCGGCCCGGCCATGACCGCCCTGGTGAGCGGCCATCCCGAGGCGTTGATCTCCATGTCAACGCCCTCGCCTTACTGCTCGGCCGTACCGCGATGCCTGGCCATCGACCCGCGGTCCATGTGCTCGCTCAGGAGGTCGATTACTGGAAGCAGGCCGCATCGGACGCGACTCCGGCTCCGGCTCCGATCCCCGACGATCGCACCGGCGAGGTCTGGGCTTCTCCACCACCGCCAAAGCTGCATCGACATCACGACGGCGACCGCATCAGGCTCGGCGCCACCGAGATCACCTGCATCGCCACACCAGGCCACTCGCCAGGTGGGGCCTGCTACCAGCTGCCCGGCCAGCTGTTCACCGGCGATACACTGTTCGTCTACGGCTGTGGCCGCTGTGATCTGCCGGGCGGTGATCCGGAGCAGATGTTTCAGTCCTTGCAGCGGCTGAAGGCCGAGATCCCCGACGAGACGACCCTGTTGCCCGGCCATCACTATGCCGCTGCAACGACCTCGACCATGGGCGAGCAGCGTCGCGCCAATCCGTTCCTGCACTTCAACGATGCCGAGGCCTTCTGCGCCTTCCGCGCCGAGCACAACAACCATCGGCATCCGCCCTACCGGCCGGGGCCGCGTGGCCGGGGAGCCTGGTGAGGCCGACACATTCAGACAGTCATCTGGCCTACAACAGCCATTCCTGCGCGCGCTTCAGTGAGGCGTGGTGCATTGCGATAGGGAGCTGTTGGAGAAGATGCTGGTCGTCCGTGAAGACCAAGATCCGCACCCCGCGGCGAGAGAAGCGTTCATCGAGCAGCCACAGAAGGGCGAGCCCCGAAGCGAAGCTCTGCTCGACCCCCGTCAGATCGATGACACAGGTGCGCAAGTCCTGCGGTGTCTCCCGGAGCAGATCAGTCATGCTTTGCGTCAAACTCAGATCGAGACGTCCATGCACGGTCAGATCAAGGCGTTCTTCGGCGGCGATAAACGCGGTTTCCAGTGGCATAAGATTTCATCCTTCAAAGATCAGAGATCGCTGTCAGTTTCGGATTTCTCCAAACGGTGCAAGGATTGTGCAAGATGCCGAGGGTAGAACAACATCCGGGCAAATACTGAAGCTAGAACAGGGAAGAGCGACTAAGCCGCAGCAAGGCGCGCCGCCGAGCCGCAGCAAGGCGCGCCAACGCGCCGCCGAGTCGCCGAGCCGCCGAAAAGGCAATCATCGAGGGAGATGGTCTTGCTCTATGCCGTCCTGAAAGCCATCCATCTATTTGGCGTCGTGCTACTGGTCGGCAATGTCATCGTGACCCTGGTCTGGAAGCTGGGTGCCGACCGCACCGGTGAGCCGTCGGTGATCGCCTTTGGCCAGCGTCTGGTGACCTTGACCGACTGGTGGTTCACGCTCGGCGGTGTGGTGCTGATCCTGATTGGGGGCTACGGCGCGGCATGGGTCGCGGGGCTCGATCCCTTCGGCGTGCATTGGCTGGTCTGGGGTCAGATCCTGTTTGGCTTCTCGGGACTGCTCTGGGCGCTGATCCTGATCCCAGCGCAGATCCGCCAAGCGCGCCAGGCCATCAGCTTCGAGGCCACTGGCGTGATCCCAACAAAGTACTGGCGTGATGCCCAACGCTGGACCTGGTGGGGGATCTTGTCCATCGTGCCGTTGCTGGGTGCAATCTGGATCATGATTGCAAAACCCACGGAAGCGCCCGCCGAGCCCGCGGGTCGGCTCAATCGCGACAAGCAGGAGCAGATTCCACGAGCCTGGACGGTGAGCACCAAGGCGCAACTGAGGCTTACCCGACGAGCATCCACTTGAATGAGAGCCCCATGAGCTAGAGCCATCGCACCTGATATCCAGATACTTGATCCACGCTAGTTGTAAGCTAGCGCCATATCTGAGTCTGGCAATCACGGCTAATGGCTATAGAGCCACTCACACTTGAGCCAGAGCCACTAACCTGATAGGTCGCAACACCATGATCGACGTCCACGAACAACCGAACAGCAACATTGTCGAGATGACGGTCTCCGGCTCCATCACGGCGCAGGAGTTCGACAACGCGCTCGCGACCATGACAGGCGCCATCAAGCGCCATGGCCGCATCCGTCTACTCGAGAACATCGGCGAGCTGGAGACGCCACCCATTCCCTGGAACAAGCTCTGGGATGACGTCAAATTCAGCTTCGAGCACCTGAGTGATATCACCCATGTCGCCGTGGTGGCCGATCAGGGCTGGATTGGCGCCTACGTCAACATGCTGAATCCGATGATGAAGGCCGAGCTCAAGCACTTCAAACGCCCCGAGCTGGAGGTCGCTCGGAGCTGGCTGGCCCAGGCGGTCTAGTCATTCAGGGCTAGTCATTCAGGGCTAGTCGTTCAGAGATGGCGTCCCCTGACAGGGAGGCGCATCGACAAGGTAGGGACTCAGCGGTGCAAACACTCTAAACCTCCCTGACACTTTCAAAGATCTCGCGGGCCAAGTGCTCACGCGCCGCAGAGCGAAACGCGGTATCCGTCATCACGCGATTGAAGATCTCCTCGTTGCCCTCCATGCGCGCAATGAACAGTTCGTCGAGGGTGCGATCCAGATAGGCGGCGAAGTTGGTGAAGTTGTTGGCGCGGGCGGCCTCGCTGATGGTTTCGTTCATCTCCGCGGAGGCGCGTATCTGATCGAAGAACAGCTGATCGGCCTCGTTGAAGTCGGTGCCGAAGCGCTCGTTGAGGCGGTCGATCAGGCTCGACAGCGGCACGGCTTCATCTTTGATGCCGCCGGTCCCCACATCGGTTGGCCCCTTCAATGGATAGGCCGCCCCCTCCCCCAGATCGATCGAGCCCTCGGTCATCTGCTGCAGACGGAAGAAGCGCAGCGCCACCTCGTCATCCAGCACGAAGGCTTGGCCGTCTCCGCGCGCTGGGAGCTTGGCGAGCAGATTCCTGACGAACGCATACAGCCGTTCGAGGTCGCTGTCTTGGTAAGGGATGATCTGTGACAGAAAGGCGTAGAGGTTGCGGTAGGCCGTCAATTGGCCGCGGAACTGCTCGCGGTCTTCGTCCTCCCGATCCTGGAAGCGTTGCACCACCGCATCGAGCACGGCATGCATCGCCTGATGGTCGCGCGCTGAGTGATCGCGCTTGGGCCGATACCAAATCGCGGCGAAGGCGCTGACATCCGCTGCCGTGAAGATGGCCCACTCGAGCAGTCGGTGTTGCAGCTCGGAGAGACGGTGCGGATCGGCATTCTCGCCAATCGGTGTCGTCTCGTAGTAAGGCTTGAAGGCGCGATAGATGTCATCCTCCTGGTTGATGAAATCGAGCACGAAGGTGCGCGACTTGCCAGGCGCGATGCGATTGAGTCGGGACAGGGTCTGCACGGCTTGCACGCCGGACAAGCGCTTGACCACATACATCGTCTGCAGCAGCGGCTGATCGAAGCCGGTCTGGTACTTCTCGGCGACCAGCAGCACCCGGTAATCGTCGCGCTCGAAGGTCTCTGGCAGCTCGCGTTCGGCGAGTCCGTCGTTCATCGCCACTTCGGTATAGGACGCGCCAGGATCGTCCGGGTCCTCGACCGTGCCGGAAAAGGCCACCAGCGAGCGAATGCCGCTGTAACCCTGATCCTGGATGTAGCGATCAAAGGCGCGCTTGTATCGCACCGCGGCCAGGCGCGAGCCGGTCACGACCATCGCCTTGGCGCGCCCGCCGAGCTCGTGCAGCACGAAACGCCGGAAATGCTCGACGATCACCGTGACGATCTGCGCGATGTTGACCGGATGCAGCTCCAAAAAGCCCGAGAGCGCCTTGGCGGCCTTGCGGCGCGGGACCTCGGGATCATCCTCGATCTGCTTGATCAGGCCATAGAAGCGCTGGTAGTTGGTGTAGTGAGCGAGCACATCGAGGATGAAACCCTCTTCGATGGCTTGGCGCATGCTGTATTCGTGGAAGGGTGGCGAACCGCTGGGGCCAGGCTCATCGAACAGGGCGAGGGTCTTGAACTTGGGCGTCGCGGTGAACGCGAAGAAGCTCAGGTTCGGCTGCCGGCCGCGTTTCAGCGCCTCGCGCTGGCTGGCGATCTTGGCCTCATTGGAGAGGTCGTCGTCTTCCCCCTCCTCGGCCTCTTCATCGAGAAACTGGGCGGCAATGACGGCCTCGATCCCATCCTTGTTGAGCAGGCCCTTGAGCGCGACAGCGGTCTCGCCGCTCTGCGACGAATGCGCCTCATCGACGATGACCGCAAAGCGCTTGCCGGCGGTGTCGATCTGCACGCCGACCCCTTGCTTCTCGAGCGTTGAGAGTGCCTGCGCGATGAAGGGAAACTTCTGGATGGTGGTGATGACGATGGGCGTACCTTGAGACAGGGCGCGCGCGAGCTGTTGGCTGTCCTCGTCGATCTTCTCGACCACGCCCGTCTTGTGCTCGAACTGGTAGATGGTCGCCTGCAATTGCTGATCGAGCACCAGGCGGTCGGTGACCACCACGACCGAGTGGAAGACCTTCTCATCCTGCGCATCGTGCAGGGTGGCGAGACGATGCGCCAGCCAGGCGATGGTGTTGGACTTGCCGGAGCCGGCCGAGTGCTTGATCAGGTAGTTGTGGCCTGAGCCATGGGCCTTGGCATGGGCAACCAGCGTGCGCACCGCGTCGCGCTGCTGATAGCGCGGAAAGATCAGGGTCTCCTTGCGCAAGGTGCGGGTGCCCTTGTCGGTCTTGATCGGCGTCTCCTTGACTTCCAGGTGCATGAAGCGCTGCAGGATCTCGAGCAGGCTATCGGCGTGCAGCACCTCGTCCCAGAGGTAGTGCGTCTTCCAGTGGCCCTCCACCGGCGGGTTGCCGGCACCCTGCGCATGACCGCGGTTGAAGGGCAGGAAGTGCGTGTCCTTGCCGTTGAGCCGGGTCGTCATCCAGACCTCGTCTGGGTCAACCGCGAAATGCACCAGGGCGCGCTTCTTGAACGCGAACAGCAGATCGCGCGCATCGCGCTCCTGCTGGTATTGCCGGATTGCATCGGCGGCGCGCTGGCCGGTCAGCGGATTCTTCAGCTCAGCGGTGGCGACCGGGAGACCGTTGACGGCGAGGGTCAGGTCGATGATGCAGCGGCGATGCTGGCCGTCGGGCCGCTTCAGCACTGAGGTAAAGCCGAGTTGGCGCGTGATGGTCAGCCGGTTCTTGGCATACTGCGCCGCCGCCTCCGGGTTCATGCGCGTGTTGGGTTGGAAATAGGCCATGCGTAAGGTCTTGCCGTAGCACTTGAAGCCGTGGCGCAGGACGTGCAGCGTGCCTTTGAGGTCAAGCTCCTTGCTCAGGCTGGAGAGGATGGTGGTGGCGGTCTTTGGGCCGAGCAGTGCCTCCAGCGCTGTCCACTTAGACGGTTGGCTGTCTTGCAGGAAGCCGGTGACGTCTTCAGGAAAAAGAGCGAGGGTTTCATCGTAGGCGCTGTGGCTGCGAGCCACATAGCCGCCAGAGCCAGTCAGCTCGGCCTCGATGGCGTTCTCGAAATCGCGTTCGCTGTGGCTGGCCATGCCGGACCCTCGGATCGTCTTGTCAGAAACCGCCCTCAGCGCAAGAGCGCTTGCTGGGCGATAGACTTGTTGCTATGTGATCGAACGATTACGATAGTCACATGTTCAGGATCAAGCAAACGCCACAGTTTGCCGCTTGGCTGTCTGGAATAAAAGACGGCTTGACGCGGCGGCGTCTGGCAACGCGCCTGCGAAAAGCATCACTCGGCAACCTCGGCGACGTGAAGCCTGTCGGAAACGGCGTCTTTGAGATGCGCGAATATTTTGGCCCTGGCTGGCGGCTCTACTACATTCAACGCGGGGCGACGCTGATCCTGATGCTGGGCGGTGGTGATAAATCGACGCAACAAGCTGACATCGCCAAAGCGATTGCTTTGGCATCCACGCTGGAGGATTAAGACCTGATGAGCGAAAAAATCCGCATTGCCGATCTGCCCGAGTTCGACATCACCGAGCACCTGGAAGACGATCAGGCCATCGCTGAGTATCTCACCATTGTCTTGGAGGAAAACGACCCGGCATTGTTGGCCGCAGCCATGGGTGATATCGCCCGCGCACGCGGCATGACCGAGATCGCCAAGGCGAGCGGCATCGCGCGCGAAGCCCTCTACAAGGCCTTGCGACCCGAGTCCCAGCCGCGTTTCGATACCATCAACCGTGTCTGTCATGCGCTAGGTGTCAAGCTGGTAGCTCAGCGAATCGAGGCTTGATGGCCTGAGTGTGACGCCAACAGGAAGCCGGTAACATGCTCGGGCAACGCTGTGGCTGGCCATACCGGAGCCTCGGATCGTTTTTCAGGCGCGTTATGGCTGCGGATTGAGGTGATGCGGAAAGGGTTGTATCCGCTCCAGAATAGTGCCCAACCGCTGGCGGGCTTTGGCCGCGTCATAATCGGCCTGTAGCCCCACCCAAAAACCGTCGCTCATGCCAAAGACACGCGACAGACGCAGCCCGGTATCAGCGCTGATCGTTTGGCGACCCTCAAGAATGGCATCGATCTGCGGATGCGATAACCCGATCGCTTGCGCTAGGCGCTCAGAGCTGATTCCCAGTGGTTCCAGAAACTCGCGTGCCAACACCTCACCCGGCGGCACCGGGGCCAGATCGCCGGCTGCAAGATCAGAGAAATCCATGCGGCTCAAGTCTTCCACGGCGATCGTCATTGTTGAATGCTCCCAGGGGTTTCCTTGCCGGCAAAGCTCCTGATCACCTTTGATACCTATCGCCGGGCGTTCGTGTCGTCTTCACGCAGTGTTCGGCTCGCAACCTGACCTGTGTCGTCAACCAACTCCTCGACGATACGACCATCGCGCCAGACGACCAAGACACCCGTACTGGCTCGGGCACGCTCACGCGCCCGCTCCGCGGCACGCTGCATGGCCGTCAACGCGGCCTGGAAATCATCTTTCTCGCCCGGGATCTGATTAGTCGTTTTCATCATAATGAGAGCCTTGTTCCAGCAGTAGGGGTGCCACGCGCGAATTGTCGTACATCGCCCAGGCATCAACGATCGGTTTATAGAGGCGTTCGAAATTGTCCAGACCGGCGGCGAAGCGACGGCGGATGGTGGCTTCGGGTACGTGGTGGCCGCCCTCTTGGACCCGTTGTCGCACCCTCGACACCGCGAAATCGGCGCTGGGCAGGCTCAGAAAGAACAGTTCCACCAGATACCCACGACGCCGCCAATCCAGGATGCGTGACACATAGGTCTTGCCGCTCAAGGTGGACTCCAGCGCGAAACTCAGGCCGCGCGCCGCCAAACGATCGATCTCCTGCAACATCAACCGCCCGGCGCGATAGGCGACGGCTTCCGGCTTGAACGGACTCAGACCCGCAGCGATCAGGTCGGCGTTCACAAAATCAGGGCAATCGGCCTCGGCAGGCAAAAATTCGCGCGCGAACGTCGTTTTGCCCGCGCCATTTGGTCCGGCGATGATGAGGACTCGGGGATGAACGTGCGCGATGGTCATGGGCGCACTGATCAGCGCAGTTCCGCGATCTGGCCGGTGACGGCGGCGGTGATGAGGGCGGAGCGGTATTCCTCCAATTTTGAGATGCTTCCTAGCACGGAGCTTTCCACTCGAGAATCAAAGTCGAGCGTTCTGTCGAGCCATGTTGCGATTTGATTTTGCTCCGAAAGCGGTGGAAGCGGATGAACGAGGTTCTTGAGCGTGTCCTGACCGATGTTCTGCATGGAGCCGCTGGTTCCTGTCGCTTCCCGCTCATACTGATAGCGGGACACTGGAGAGCGCAGGACGCGGACCAGGAATCGCGGGCTTATATCAGCGAGCAGATTCAACCTGTACAGCTTGTCGCACAGGATGATCTTTCCTTGGGTATTCGAAACCAGAGTCGCGCTTCCGAGGAGCTCCTTGGTGTTTGCACGGCTGACGAGAACATCTCCATTCTTCACCTCATACCTTTCCATGGGGTCAATGTCGGGCGGCAAAGCCTTGTTTTCGGACTCGTCGTACTCTTCCCCATTGACGCAGCCGACTTTAAGAACGCCCCATTCGCCGGGTTGCGCTTGACGATTCTCGCATTGCGGAGACCAGCCTTGCTCGATGCCCTTGAGCGAAAATCTTAATCGCCGGACATCCCAATGCGCCGGAATGTCGCCGAGCCAGTCTATACCAGAGGGTTTCATGGGGGCGTCGGGATTGAGGCCCTTGGTGACGGCGCGGGTGATGAGGGCCTGGCGCTTCTCGGCTAGCCGGTCTAGTGCTTTGCTGTGAAAATCCTGATACCGACCAGCCAATCAAGCCGCGAGTGGCTTCCCGGTATAGGTCCAGCGAAACGGCTTGGCCAGCTTGTCGTTGAAGAAATCAATGAAGTTGGCGAGTTTCTCATGAAGATCATCGACCGAGAGGAAGTTACCGCGGCGGATCACTTTGCGCGCCAAGATGGAGAACCACATCTCGATCTGGTTCAGCCAAGAGGCATGCTTGGGCG
>NZ_NRRY01000020.1 GCF_016583905.1 Lamprobacter modestohalophilus
CGTGATGGCCCGGTCTTTGTGAGTCTCTGTCATTGGTCTGCTCCGCTACCTTGGTTGACGATGGGTTCTCATCATCGCTTATTGTGCCCGCTCGGGGTGTGTTGGAGGAGCGGGGCGGACCATTCCATTACCGAGGTCTCGGGCGTGGATGCAGGCGTCGTTTGCCCACAGTGAGAATCGGTAGGGCAGGTTGGCGTCGATCAAGAAGCGCGCCATCAGGCCACGCGTTCAAGACTGTAGCGATGGGCCATCATGTCTGCGGCGAAGCGGACACAGGCGTCGATGTCCGCATCCTCTAGCGATGGATATTGCTGGAGGATCTCCTCACGAGAATCCCCGGCGCCGAGATAGCCCAGCACGGTTTCGACGGTGATCCTTAAGCCGCGAATGGTCGGCCGACCGTTGCAGAGATCAGGGTCGACAGTGATGCGACCGTCGAGGTAGCTGAGGGTTTCGCTGGCCATCTGAGCGTTGACTCCTGTGCAGTCGGTAGGGTGTTGGCGCATTTCGGCGCACAGCCGATCATCCTGGAGTTTATCAGCCGCGGATCATGCGCTCGACGCGCGGAGGAGATTTGAAAACGATCAGCGGGCCTTTTATCCCATGTCTTCAACGCATCGCGCCGACTGGAGACCAGGCTTCAGATCGGCCGACCATCGACCCGGGATGCCAACAGCATCGGGCCGATAACGACCAGGAAGGCGGCGAAGGCGCCGCTCCAGAGTAGGCCCGAGAGCAGCATCCAGCTCCCAGGGTTGCCTTTTATCTGACGTTCGCGTTAGATTAGTGCTCCACGCCAATCGGAGGTCAACCATGTCGACGAAACTTCTGCTGCACACCAAACAAGCCTTAGACAACGCTGCGCGGGCTGCGTTGAAGGATCACCTTCAAGCTGAGCTGGCAGGCGAAACGCGCTTGGAGCCATCGACCAAACCACACCTGTTGTTTGCCTTGTATGATCCCGCGCGAGCGACCTCACAGCAGCTCCTAGCCGTGGTGCAGAAGCGGGACCTGTCAGCACGCTTCGTTGACCTGTGAATCGCGCTGGCTCTAGCGGGGTGTCATGACCATGAAGATCGGCGCCATCGCCGCGCAGCTTGGTACCACGGTGCGCACCCTGCGCTTCTACGAAGCGCAGGGGCTGGTGCAGCCGCAGCGCACGCCGGGCGGAACCCGGCTGTACGATGAGGCGGATGTGGCCCGTTTTGCCGCCGTGCTGGCGCTGGCCCGTCTCGGCTTCTCGCTGCAAGAGCTGGCTGCGCTGGCCGCTGTGCGTTCGCAGCACGAGACCGGGGATGCGGCGAGCCGTGATGTCCTGGCCCGTCTTGCCGCCATGGATCAAAGCCTCGCCGCGCAAGCGGCCGCCATTAAGACACAACGGCGCGATCTGGCCCAAGCCCAAGCGCTGGTGCGCCGCTGCCAGGGCTGCACGCAGCGTCCGCTGCGCACAGTCTGCGATCAATGTGAGGTCAGTCGTGGCGTCAGCGACAGCCAGATCCTGCAGCTGGTTTGGGAGGCCCCGGTCCGTGATTGAGGTGCAGCTTGATTGGTGTTATCGATGCGACTGGCCGGACGGCTTTGGCGCCCGTGGCTGGAAGCTCGCCTCGGCGATCGATGATCCGAACATCATCGCCTCGACACCAGCCACCGGCGATCAGATACCCACTGCGGTGTTCATCCACGACATCCTTGATCACGCTCTCTGTGGGCTACCGCCGAGTGGCCATCGGGCTGAATCGATCGCGCTGCTGCAACTCGCTGCGCGCACCGGCGCTGATCCGCGCCCGGATCTAGCGCAGATGGTCGATGAAGACCTGCTGCAGGGCCAGGCCAGTGGCGAGCCGCTGGACAGCCTCCTGCCGGAGGATCTCAAGCCCCAGCGATTGGACAGGCCATACAGCGGCCGGGCGGTCATTCAGCCTCTGATCGATCGGCTGGGCCCTGAGGTCGTGCGATCGCGCTTGACCCAACACCTGTTCGAGATCGGTGTCGCAGGCGCTGCAAAAGCCGAAACGGCCTATCGTGCGCGGGGGCTTGAGTACGAGCGCCGGGGTGCCCTTGGGCTGGTGCTACAACGGCTTTTTACAGAGGCCGACCGGCGGGTCTGTGAGGCCGGTTGGCACCAGGCCTCGGGTTTGATCGCGATCAGTCAGGAGCGTTGCGCACTGCGCGTGCAATCACCGCAAGCATGGGCCGTTGCGAGCCAGTATTGATGTCATGCGCTATGCGCAATGGTCTTGAGCAGAAAGCCCTGCGTGATCATCACTGCTGAGTGTCCGCTTATGGAAGACGCGACCTTCATGGTCACGCCGAGCCTTTAACCTGTCAGGCCGTTTTGTGGAGCTCGTGATAATCACGGATGGAATTCAGCGCGTCTTTTTCTGTTTGCTGAGCCTTGTACAGATCCCAGCGGATTTGCAGGTTCAGCCAGAAATCCTCTGACATGTTGAAAAACCGCGCCAACCGCAGCGCGGTGCTGGGTGTGACGCCACGACGCTGATTAACCAGTTCGTTCACACGCTGGTACGGCACCTGGATGGCGTCTGCCAGTTCACGCTGGGTAATGCCCATGGGGGTCAGAAACTCCTCCAGGAGCATTTCACCGGGATCTGTGGGTTGGCGTTTGGTCGGTATGCGCACCATCTTGTCACCTCAGTGGTCATCGGTGATTTCAACATCGGCGGGCCCGGATGGCGTCCAGACAAAGCAAATCTTCAGATCGGCCGACCATCAACACGCGGTGCCAACAGCATCGGGCCAATGACGACCAGGAAGGCAGCGAAGGCGCCGCTCCAGAGCAGACCCGAGAGCAGCATCCAGCTGTTGTACTGCGCCGGCCAGAGCAGCGGAAACGCAACCCGGATCAGCGCCGCGAGGTTGATCGCAACGAAGGCCGCCGTCATCGACGGCGACGAGGCCATTGCCCGGCCCGTATGTCCCAAGGTCACCCGCACCATCATGCCGAGGGTAAAGACGCCGATGGCTCCCGCAGTCAACGCGTGCAGGGCGACATTGGGCGCAAGCAGGCCAAGCTCGGCGCCGGCATCCAGGATCAACCCAACAATCAGCCAGAGCGCACCCGCGTAGAGCACGGCGAGGATCGGAATCCGCCAGGCGCGCCGATCATGCCAGCCGGCAAAGCGGGCGAGCAGGCTCAGCGCGAAGGCGAGGGCGGCGATGGCCTTCAGCATTAGCCAAGGGCTGATCAGATCGGCGGCGAGCCAGGCGCCCGCAGCGACGAAGGTCGTCACCTCGAGCCACTGATAGGACTTGGGCTCGGCGTCGTTGATCGCCGCTTTGGTAAAGAAGGGCAGCACTCGGCCGGAGACGATCAGCAGCGTGATCAGCACCAAGCCGAGCATCAGGCCATCGGCATCCAACAGACCCGCCGGCACCGCGCCCGCCGCGCTCAGATGGCTCCAGGCCGTGGCAACGGTCATCCCGCCCAAGATCAGTAAAAAGACGCGATTGACCGGATTCGGCCCGTTCCATAGCGGCTTTCGCATCGACCAGGCCAACGCCAGCGGGAAGGCGGCGGCCAGCAGGGCATCGCCCCAGACCGGCAGCGCCAGCCAGGGCAAGGCGCGCGCGATCAGCCACAGCAGCACCAGCCCCGCCAATTCGGCGCCGGACGCGGTTTCCTGTCCAGTCCAGTTGCGCACCGCCGTGAGCAGAAAGCCGGCGATCACCGCCAGCGTGTAGCCATAGAGCATCTCGTGGGCATGCCAGGCACTGCCGACGAAGCGCAGATTGATCGGCAGCAGCCCGTGCAGCATCGCTAGCCACGCGAGCAGCGAGAGGCAGCCGATCACGCCGGCGGCGAGGAAGAACGGGCGGAAGCCCAGGGACAGCAACGGGTTCTGGTTTGGCATCGGGTGACAACTAGACCGTTCGAGGGGCCTGCAATAGATTCATCGAGCCGTGAAGCACTGCGATGACATCAACTTGAGCTTCGGCGGTTTCCGTTCAGTGAACTCACATTGAGACAATCCGTACTTTTCCCTGATCTCCGACCCGTCTTTGGTCCTGCCAGACAGGATGTCTTGCAGGCCTCTCTCTATCGCGGCACGCACAGAACGCTGCCGCATCACGTGAACATATCGGCCGTGATATTGCGATACCAACCGATCGCGAACTGTACCTCGATGGCTCGGGTACGAGCATCGGCATCGGCGGCGGAGAGACCGCCGGCGCCAGGCACCGAGACGATCTCGCCGTCCTTCAGCTCATAAACCCCAGCCACCGAGATGCCGTGATCGGGCGCCAGGATGCTGTAGCAGGTGTTGACGTAAGACGGCGCGGGCGCCGGCTGGCCGTTGATCGCCGCGGCGACCGCCATCGCGCAGACCTTACCTTGGGAGTTGGCGGCATAGCCTGATTTCGGCATCGCGCCGGCCATCGCCGCATCACCGATCACGTAGATATCCGAGTGCAGTGTCGACTCGAAGGTCTGCTGATTGACCGGGCACCAGCCGCTGTCGTCGACCAGCCCATTGTTCACCGCCAGCTCGGCGGCGCGCTGCGGCGGGATCAGATTAATCACATCGGCCTCGAAATCCTCGACAGGGCCGACCAGGGTCATTGAGTCAGCGTCGATGGCCTCGATGTTGCCGCCCGCCGCAGCCGGAACCCATTCGATCATGTCGCCGTAGTGCTCCTTCCAGGCGGCTTGGAACAGCCCCTGTTTGGAAAAGGCGTCCTTGGCATCGTAGATCATCACCTTGGATTTCGGCTTGTGATGGCTGAAGTAGAGCGCGATCTGGGCCGCCCGCTCATAAGGGCCGGGTGGGCAACGGAACGGGTTGGGCGGTGCGACGATGGCGCAGACGCCACCGTCGGGCATGGCTTCCAACTGCCGGCGCAGCAGCAGGGTCTGCGGGCCAGCCTTCCAGGCGTGCGGAAGCGTCGAGTCCGCCAGCTCGGCGCTCATGCCGTCAATGCTGCTGAAGTCGAAGGAGACACCGGGCGAGAGGATCAGTTTGTCGTAGTTGTAGACGGCGCCACCCTTGCCGCGCACGAAGCGCTGCTCGGGATCGATCTCGACGATCTCATCGCCCATCACCGCGATGCCGCGACGGCTCAGGCCCCGGTAATCGAAGGTCAGGCTTTCCATGTTGCGCTCGCCCGAGAGCACCTCGTTGCTCAAGGGGCAGGAGACGTAGACCGGATTGCGCTCGATCAGGGTCACGCGCAGTTCGGGATCAGCCAGCTTCAGATACTTTGCGGCGATGGCGCCGCCGTAACCACCACCGACCACGACCACGCGCGCCTTGGGGGCATCGGCATGGAGGATGGCCGGGGCGCCGAGCAGACTGACTGCGGCACCACCCGCTGCCGCGCGACTGACCGAGCCCAGGAAGCGTCGACGGGAGGGATTCATCGGCTGTTGTGCGCTCATTTCTGGCTCTCGTAGTAGTGGGCGAGGGCTTGGATCTCGGCATCCTCGAGCACCATCACGCGCTCGGCGCCTTGGCGCTTCTTGCAGCTCTCGCCGCGCGCGCGACAGGTCTCCAACGCATACTGGATGTACGGACCCCATTGGCCGGCGAGCCGCGGTGAGCGGGCATCCTGGCCGCGACCACCGTCGGCATGGCAGCTCTCGCAGCGCTGCTGGTGGATCAGCTCGCCCTGGTAGGCCAGCTCGCCGTCGATTGGCCGTTCGGTTGAGACCCAGGGCCGGTCAGCAAAGAAGCTGGCGATGGCGGCGATCTCCTGATCGCTGTAGCCGCGCATGATGCGGCCCATGATGGTCGAGGGGCGAACATCGTCTTTGTAGTCCTCGAGCACCTTGACCAGGTAGCCCTTATCCATGCCGGCGATGGTCGGCATCGCCGCGCCAGCGCTGGCACCATCGGTGCCGTGACAGCCGGCACAGGTGTGGGAGAGCATGGCTGCGGAGCGCACGCCCTCGGCTTGAGCGCCGAGGGCGAAGCCGGCGAGCAGCATGGCTAGCAGCCAGGCCTGGGATGGCAAACGGGGGCGCCATCGCGCCGCGGTCGTCTGTCGCAGTCGTTGGCTGAGCCTTCGCTCGGGTGTTGGGCAACGGGTTGTCATCTCAGCGTCTCCTCGCAGCGCTCGCGGTGGTCTCCGTGACATTTTGGCCGCGGCATCGATCGGGTTCTTGATCCGTCTCAAGCCTGCGCCGAGGCGAGCTAATCGATTGATAGATGTCAATTCGAGCTACACTTGATCCCGTTGCAAAGGCTGCCCAAAAGCCTGTTCGAGCCCGCCCGCTCATCCCTCCGGAGCCGACCATGAAGCCTGCCATCCTGTTCGTCGTCCTGCTGTTCGCGGTGATCCTGAACCAGTTGTTCAATCGCACGGGCGCTGATCCCGACGCCGACTTGGTCACCCGCCTTGCACAGCTCGAGGCACGCACGGAGCTGCTGACGAAACGGTTAGCGGACTTGGAGCAGGCTGCGCAGGCCGCTGTTCCATCAACAAACCAGCCCGCCACCACAACGGCCGCTACGAGCAAGGATTCAGCGGTTGATTGGCGCCTCGGCGCCGGGCTGCAAGGCGACCCGCTGCGGGTCGCTGCGCAGACCTTTGATCAGCGTCGCGGACGCATTGAGGTCTTGCTGGAGATCAAGGCGCCGCTGCCGGATGCCGATGCTTGGCCCCGGCAGCCAGGGCTGCAGGTGCCGGTCATCATGATCGCTAGGGACAGCAGCGGAGCCGTCGCCGCCGAGCAGGCGCTGACCCTGATACGCGGTGCGAGTCAGGAGCCAGGCGTCTATCTGCATCTCGGCGCTGAGTTATCCGAGCAAACGGCGGATCGCGTGCAGGTGATCGAACTCCACCGGAGTCGATGATCGCGGGGCTAGGGCTGAGGCCGCGTCATGAATGTCAGCGGGCCGCTTCGTGCCGTTTCCCTGCCGCGGTGTCACTGTTCCTGGGGGCTGATGGTCTGCCCATGCGGGTCATCGAGCCGGCTGTAGAAGCTGCTCTTGCCAGGCGCGTCCTGCTCTGGGTCGTATTGCATCGGTAGGCTGTGGGCGATGCCCTTATGGCAGTCGATGCAGGTCAGCCCGGCATCCTCGGCCTGTTGATGGCTCTGGCTGCTGCGGTTCTCTTGCTCGGTGTAATCCATCGAGTCGAACTCGTGGCAGTTGCGGCACTCGCGTGAGTCGGTCTTCTTCATCTGACTCCAGACGTTCTGCGCGAGCCGGAAGCGTTCGCCCTCGAACTTCTCCGGTGTGTCGATCGAGCCTTTGAAGTGGTGGTAAAGCTCTTTGGTCGCCTGGATCTTGCGCACCATTTTGTGCGTCCAGTCCTTGGGCACGTGGCAGTCCGGGCAGGTGGCGCGAACACCGGTGCGATTGGTGTAATGGATGGTGTCGGTGTATTCCTGATAGACGTTGACCTCCATCTCATGACAGGAGATGCAGAAGGTCTCGGTATTGGTCGCCTCCATCGCGGTGTTGAAGCCGCCCCAGAAGAGGATGCCGATCGCGATACCGATCGTCAGGAGGATCAGCATGGCTTTGCGGCCGCGTTTGGGCTGTGCGTGCTTGGCTTGGTCGGACATGAGGCCTGCCCCGGTGATAATGAGGATGCGGTGTGAGTGTGGGGATCGATGTGGGCTCGACGCTCAGCGCTCGCCGAAGACGTTCTCGACCAGCGGCATGGCGCCGGCCTGCGAGGCATGGCACTGGGTGCAGAAGTAGCGCCGTGGTGCCAGCCCGTCGAGCTGATTGCCGTCGCGGTCGACGCGATGGGTATCGGTGTATTTCGGCGCCTTCGCTGTCTCGAAGGTGGCCGGGCTATGGCACTTGAGGCAGCCGTTCTGGCGCAGATCGATGCTGTAGTTATCGATCGGGTGCGGGATCATCGGCGGCTGTTCTTCCCAAGCCACACCAAAGCCACCAGGTACCGCGAGCGTGGGCTTGTTCAAGGCGTCATCGGCATCGTCGGTGACCGCGTGTCCGCGCAGTGAGGTGACCTCTTCGGCAGCAACAGCGGCGGCGTAGAGCGCGGCGAGGCCGATGAGGCTGGCTGCAACTGATCTTTTCATGGCTGTCTCCGCCGTTGTCGTCAGTGTTTCATCAGTGAGTGGTGCTGGTGCTGGAATGGGCCAGATGGTTCGAGCGGTTGCTCAACCCGCTGGAGCCTTGGTTGCTCGGCCGGCTGATGGGTTGGTCGCTGGACCTGCTAGCCGGGCGGCTGCTGGATCGGCTGGGCGCGGCAGTGACCGCTTCGGGCGCGATTTCTGGCGCTGCGGGCAGAGTCGCCGATCCGCGCCCGAGGCGAAACCGGAACACGTCCTTGCTGCAGACATCGATACAGCGTCCGCAGTTGGTGCAATCCTGGCTGCGGATCACCGGGCCGAGACCCGGGCTGGCGCCTTTCAGCGCCGGCTTGATGACTTGCGGCTCGGGGCAGATCTCGAAGCAGTCCATGCAGTCATCGCAGTGCTCACGGCGCGTTGCGGTGACCCGGATCTGAGCTCCGGCGCCGATCAGTCCATAGAAGGCGCCGACCGGGCACAGATGCCGACACCAGCCGCGCCGGACCAGGAGCAGGTCGTAGAGAAAGACGGCAGCGATCACCAGCCAAGCGAGGCCCATGCCCCAGAGCCCGCCGAACACCAGCCCGCGATGCATCATCGAGACCGGATTCACCAGCTCCCAGGCGATGACGCCGGTGGCGAGCGGGAACAGCAGCACCAGGCCCAGCAGCCACCAGCGCAGCTGTCGCGACAGCCGACCACTGGCACGAATCCCCCAGCGTCGCCTAAGCTCGGCGGCAAGGTCGGTGACCAGATTGACCGGACAGGCCCAGGAACAGAAGGCCCGCCCGCCGACGAGCGCGTAGAAAGCGAGCACGATCAGCGCCCCGACCAGGCCGCTCATCACCGGCAGCGAGCCGGAGAGCATTGACTGCGCCAGCAGCAGCGGATCGGTGAGCGGCAGTGCGTCCAGGGTCATGCTTGCCGACAGATTGCCGGTGACCAGCCAGATGCCCGCGACCGGGCCGAGCAGGAACAGACCCAGCAGGCCAAGCTGACTAGTACGGCGCAAGATCAGCCATTTGTGGGCCTTGAGCCAGCCTTGTTCGGCGGTTGCGCTCTGGCCAGGATAGTCGTGCATAAACCGGTCTCGTAGGCGGCGTACTGAGTGTGTTTAGACGCTGTTCTGAGTCTGTGTGAAAGTCGTGCCCAGGGCTTGCATCGGTCGTCTTCAAGGCGGTCTAGGGTTGTGAGCGTTGTTAAGGGCTGTTGTGAAGAACTGGTTAAGGCTGATACGCGTTTAGGGCTTATTGAGTGTGTCAAGCGGATTGCTCGGAAAGGGTGTGGCGTCCTCGATCAGCCCCTCGCCGCCATGGTCGTAGCGCATGCCCTCGGGCAGGTTGTAGCGATGCTCGGCATCCGGTGTGACCAAGGCGCCGCCGGCCTGCTGTTGCTGCTCCCAGCCGAGCCGATAATGCTTGCCCAGCTCACCCTGGATCAGATGCCGCGGCAGGACCTTGATGGCCGCCTCGTCGAGGATGCAGGCCTCTTCGCACTTGCCGCAGCCGGTGCAATGCTCGGAATGCACCACCGGGATAAAGCGCGCGTGCTTTCCGGAGCGCAGGTTCTGCTCAAGATCGAGTGTGATCGCCTCATCGCGCAGCGGGCAGACGTTGTAGCAGACCTCGCAGCGCAGGCCCTGAAAGGCGATGCAGGCCTCCTGATCGCTGACGATGGCGAGACCCATGTCGGCGTCGTTGATGTCAGTGAGCGCATGATCCAGCGCATTGGTCGGGCAGGCGACCACACAAGGGATGTCCTCACACATCTCGCAGCCGGCCTCACGGGCGATGAAATAGGGCGTCCCGGTCGGGATCGGCTGCTCGAGCCTGGCCAGATGCAGCATCTCGTACGGACAATCCCGAACGCAGAGGCCACAACGGATACAGGCACCACTGAACCGATCTTCATCCAACGCACCCGGCGGTCGCAGCGCCCAAGCCGGCAGACTCGAAGCCTGACGGCTATAGAGCCCAAGGCCAAGCCCAACCAGACCGACACCAGCGGCGGTCCGCAAAGAGCCCAGCAAAAAGTCACGACGCATCATCCCAACGCTCCACTCACCACTAACCACTAACCACTAACCTCTAACCTCTAACCACTCATCAAGCGCGCTCGACCTTGCAGGCGCACTTCTTGTAATCAGTCTCCTTCGACAGCGGATCGGTGGCATCCAGTGTGAGCTTGTTGACCAAGCGGTTGGCATCGAACCAGGGCACGAACACCAGCCCATTCGGCGGCCGGTTGCGGCCGCGGGTCTCAACCCGGGCCTTGATGGTGCCGCGCCGGCTGCTGATGGTCGCCATCTGGCCGTCGCGCAGCCGGCGCTGTTTGGCGTCGTCCTTGCTCATGTAGATCACCGCGTCCGGCACCGCGCGATAGAGCTCTGGGACGCGGCGGGTCATCGAGCCGGAATGCCAGTGTTCGAGCACGCGCCCGGTGCAGAGCCAGAGATTGAACTCCTCATCGGGGCTCTCGGCGGCGGGCTCATAGGGCGCGAAGATGATGTTGGCGCGGCCGTTCTTGTTGCCGTAGAAGTAGACATCGCCCTTCTCGACCTCGGGGTTAAACTGCGCCACATGCGGGTCGTAGCCCTCGCGGAAGCGCCACAGCGTCTCCTTGCCGTCGATCACCGGCCAGCGCAGCCCGCGCGTCTCGTGATAGGCCTGGAATTCGGCCATCTCATGGCCCTTCTTGAGGATATCCGGCGCCGAGTTGAAGCGCCGGTATTCCTCGAACAGCCCTTTCTGCACGTAATAGCCGAAGTCTTGGCTCTCGTGATTCTGGTAGTGATTGCCGCGGCTATCGGTGATCTGACCCTCGTAGGGGAAGGCATCGACCTGGCCGTTGGCGTAGAGCACTTCATACAGGGTCTTGCCGGCGTACTCCGGCATTTCCTCGATCAGCGCCGGTGGCCAGACCTCCTCGACCTTGAAGCGCTTGGCGAACTCCATGATCTGCCAGAGATCGGATTTCGACTGCCCCGGTGCTGCGGTCTGCTCGCGCCAGAACTGGGTGCGCCGCTCGGCGTTGCCGTAGGCGCCTTCCTTCTCCACCCACATGGACGTCGGTAGCACCAAGTCGGCGGCCTGCGCCGAGACCGTCGGATAGGGATCGGAGACGGTGACGAAGACCTCGGGATTGCGCCAGCCGGGATAGGACTCCTCGTTCAGATTGGGCGAGGCCTGCATGTTGTTGTTACACAGTTGCCAGTAACAGTTCATCAGGCTGTCTTTCATCATCCGGTGCATCAGCACGGCGTGATAGCCGACCTTGCCGGGGATGGTGCCGTCCGGCAGTTTCCAGATCTGCTCGGCGAAGGCGCGGTGCTCGGGCTTGGTCACCACCAGATCGGCCGGCAGCCGATGGGCGAAGGTGCCGACCTCGCGCGCGGTGCCACAGGCGGAAGGCTGGCCGGTGAGCGAGAACGGACTGTTGCCTGGCTCGCTGATCTTGCCCATCAACAGGTGCACGTTGTAGCAGCTGCCGTTGACCCAGACGCCGCGAGTGTGTTGGTTGAAGCCCATGGTCCAGAACGAGCTGACCTTCTTGTTCGGGTCGGCATAGACCTTGGCCAGGCGCAACAGATTCTCTTGCGGCACGCCGGAGAGCTCGGAGACGTACTCCAGCGTGTAGGGCTCGACCTGCTTGGCGAATTGCTCGAAGCTCGAGGGCAGTTTCTTGCCGACGCCGGCGTGGGCCGCCTTCTGCTCCAAAGGGTGCTCGGGCCGCAGGCCGTAGCCGATGTCGGTGGTCGCGGTCTCGAACTGGACGTGCTTGTCGATGAAGTCTTTGTTATAGCTTTTGGTCTGGATGATGTAGTTGGCGATGTAGTTGAGGATCGCCAGATCGGTCTGCGGGGTGAAGATGATCGGGTTGTCGGCCAGCTCGTAGCAGCGGTGCTCGAAGGTGGAGAGCACATGCACCTCGCAGTCGGACCGGCTCAGGCGGGTATCGGTGAGCCGCGACCAGAGGATCGGATGCATCTCGGCCATGTTCGCGCCCCAGAGCACGAACACGTCGGCATGCTCCAGGTCGTCGTAGCAGCCCATCGGCTCGTCGATGCCGAAGGCGCGCATGAAGGCGCCGACCGCCGAGGCCATGCAGTGGCGCGCATTCGGATCGAGGTTGTTCGAGCGCAGGCCGCCCTTGAGCAGCTTGCTCGCCGCGTAGCCCTCCCAGACCGTCCATTGGCCGGAGCCGAACATGCCGACACGCGAGGTCATCTCATCGACCGACTTGCCTTCATTTTCGGCCTGGCTGCGCTTGATCGCGCGCTTCCAGTGCTCGGCCATCA
This sequence comes from Lamprobacter modestohalophilus, assembly GCF_016583905.1. GTDB lineage: Bacteria > Pseudomonadota > Gammaproteobacteria > Chromatiales > Chromatiaceae > Lamprobacter > Lamprobacter modestohalophilus. Next base: position 12,309 of record NZ_NRRY01000020.1, read on the forward strand.
CGTCAAAGGCCTCGTCCCAACTCACCGCCTCGAAATTGCCTTCCTTGTCGAAGACGCCGTCCTTCTTGCGCAGCAGCGGCTGTGTCAGCCGATCACGGCCGTAGAGGATCTTCGGTAGGAAATAGCCCTTGATGCAGTTCAGGCCACGGTTGACTGGCGCGTCTGGATCGCCCTGACTGGCGATGACCTTGCCGTCCTTGGTGCCGACCAGCACCGAGCAGCCGGTACCGCAGAAGCGACAGGGCGCCTTATCCCAACGGATGTTCGGATCGATCTCCGGGCGCTGCTCGGCGGCCGAGAGCACGCCGATGGGCAGGCTCACGCCTGCGACCGCAGCAGCGGCCAGGGCCGCCTGCGCCTTGATGAATTCACGCCGACTGATGGTCACTGGCTGTCCTCCGAGAAGACGGGCAAGGGGGCGGGCGAGGCTGTTCGCTGAGCGGCTGACGCCTCAGCGTGCAAAGCGCGCGGTGATGTGCTGAACGCGGAAGCTTGCAAGGCGGTTGGGGATGCGGCTTGCGTGACTGCGGGCGCGTGATCGGGTGCTGCGGAGAGCGCCTCGGCCGCGCAGTGGTAGATGAGCAGGGTGCTGATGACGCCGGGTACCGCATTGAGTCCGGCCATGACATCGGCGGCCTTGGAATCGACTGTGTCTTCCAGGGTGACGACCAGCTTGCTCTCGGCGACGCCGGCAACCACCTCGGCGCCCGGTTGTCGGCTGATTCGAGCGGCCACGTCGCTGCCCTGACCCGGATGCGCGTAGACCACGCAGCTCAGGATGTCACCAGCCATGTCTTCCTGCATCGCATTAAACTCGCATCGGCCATCGTTGTCAGAGAGTGATAACGGTTCGACTCGGATGGGTTCTTGATGCGCCTCAAGCCTGAGCCAGGGCTGGCGCTTTGATTGATGAGTATCAATTCGAGCCTTGGTCGCACGCGCGAGTAACGGCAAGTCCTGCTTGCTGCGAGAGCAGCCAGCCGCTCGGCTGATCCTGAATGGCGGTCGGTCATCAGGTGCAGGCTGGCGCGAATGAACGCGGCGCCTGTGCGTTGCCTGCATCAAACACAAGGGCGTTCTGTGCGTCCATCTCGTTGGCCTCTAGCCCCCCAAGCCGACGCAATTGCTCAAGTGAGGGAATCCGAATCCTGCGGCGCTCGACCCCGATCAGCCCGCGCCGCGCTAGCCCATGCAGCTCGCGCGAGAAGGTTTCGGCGGAAAGATTCAGGCTGGAGGCGACCACGGTCTTGGCTGCCGGCAGCTCTAGGGTGGCGCGGTCCGGCTCATCCTCATCGCTCTGGGCATCGCGCAACAGCATCGCCGCGACCCGTTGCGCGGCCGAATGCAGGCAGCAGGCCTCAAGGTCTGCGATCAGCCGTTGCGAGCGTTCGGCGACCAAGCCCAGCATCAGATGCGCAACCTCGGGCCAACGCTCGATGGCGCTGCGGACGCGCTTCAAATCGACGACCATCAGCCGGGAATCCATCAAGGCCTCGGCGTGCAGCGCGCAGGGCCGCCCAAGGAAGGCGGCTGACTCGCCGAAGGTGCGACCCGGGAGGACGATGTCGAGCACCCGCTCGGCGCCTTCGGCGGACAGCAGCGAGAGCTTGACGCGGCCACGCAGAAGCAGATGAAAGCCATCCAATGGCTGACCGCGCTCACAGAGCACCTGTCCGCGGGTCGCGGTGCGTTGATGGCAGCCCGCAGCGAGATAACGCAAGCCATCCGCTGGCACTGACGCGAATCCAGGTGTGGTCTCCAGCAGCGGCAGGCAGGTCTTCTCGCGGTCGGCGTGGTTCATGGCGATGGCCAGTCAAAGCTTGATTCAGCTCAAGCCTAACCGGTTGGGACGAGGGTGCAAGCCAGTGAACATCCGACCAAAGGCGTGCGGGTTACCCCCTTTTGGTTAGATAGAGTCTTGGCTAAACGATTGTTTTTATTGGTGATGGTCTGACCCCTTGCAGGCTCGACCCAGGCCAAGTTGGTACCTCCCGCTTTTTGGAGGTAGTCCCCTTTCGCTCCCCGTCGGCTTGGCGTAGAACCTCATCCATGCCTTCAAACTCGGCCTATCCAAGACACTCGCTTCTGCTGACTATCGGCCTGTTGATGGGCTTTATCCTGGCCCTTGGGCTGGCAGCAATGATCGGTGCCATGCTGGTCGCGCAGGTCAATCAGGGCATGGCCTCGGCGGTGAACCAGTCCGGCACCCTGCGTATGCAGTCGTACCGCATCGCGGCGGTGCTCACGGACTCGTCGCTGCTGGCCCGCGAGCGAGCCGAGCGCGTGCGGCAGCTTGCCGATGAGCTGGAGCAGCGCTTGGCGAGTCCGCGGCTGACCGAGGCGCTCCCGAACGCGGTGGCTGATCCGCTGCGCATCGCCTATGAACAGGTCGCCGAGCGCTGGCACCAGGTGATGCGCCCGGCGCTCAAGGCCGAGGCGATCGCGAGCGGTGGATTCGTCTATCGCGCCCAGGTCGATGCGTTCGTCGAGCAGATCCATACCTTGGTGCGTGTTCTCGAAGACCGCGCCGAGCAGCGCATCGAAGGGCTGGCCTGGATGCTGGCGGGCGCCTTGGTGCTGACCCTGCTGGCGGTGCTCGTGACCCTCTGGTTATTGCGGCGCCGAGTGGTGCGGCCGCTCGAGGCGCTGCTGCAGTGCGCTGATCAGGTGCGGCAGGGTGACTTCTCGGCGCGGACCGGTTTCGTTGGTGAGGATGAGCTTGGGCGACTCGGTGCGGCGATGAACCTGATGACGCGAGGCCTTTGGAACATCTACAACGAGCTCGAAGAGCGGGTCGCCGAGAAGACCCGGGATCTGGCGCGCAGCAACCATTCGCTGCAGCTGCTCTACCGCACCAGTCGCGCCTTGGATGGCGCCATGATCTCGGATCAGACCCTGCGTGCGGTGCTGCTCGATCTCGAGCGCGAGTTCAAGCTCGCATCGGTGACCCTCTGTCTGCGAGATCAGTGCAGCTTGAGAGGTGCTCCGACGGGTAACACAGGCGGCGGCCAGCCGACTGGCGACGCTATTGGCGACCAAGTTGGTGAGACGGTCGGCAACCTAACGGTTATGGCGTCAGCGCCACCCCAGCGGATGAATCGCGCGAGATTCACGTTAATCCGCGATTCACTTGGCGATTCACTTGGCGATGCAATTGGTGATGCGCTTGACGGTGAACTTGGCGATGGACTTGGTGATGGATTCGGCGATGCCAGAAGCACTGCCTCCGCCGATTCGGTTGGTGATTCCGGACTCTGCATCGGAACCAGACAGCCGCTGGATGCGGAAGGCACGCCGATCAGTGCCAATCCGCCGGGTAGCCCTTGTGCGATCTGCGCAGCGGTAACGACAGCGCAGAATGGCTCGATCATCGCGGTCGCGGTGGCCGATCAAGACCGCCGCTATGGCACCTTGCGGGTGGTTTGCCGCGACGGGGTGCCGCTCGAGTCCTGGCAGCAGCCGCTGCTCGAGGCCTTGGCTACGCAGCTAGCGACGGCCCTGAACCTGCAGAGCCGTATCCGCGAGAGTCGCCGGCTGGTGCTGCACGAGGAGCGCAGCATCCTCGCCCGCGAGCTGCACGACTCGCTGGCGCAGTCGTTGTCGTATCTGAAGATCCAGGCGATGCGACTCGATGGCGCGATCAAGGCGCCAGCCGCGAACGGGCAGCCGTCGCCAGAGGCCATCCTGGGTGAATTACGCGAGGGCATCAACAGTGCTTACCGGCAACTGCGCGAGCTGCTGACGACCTTCCGGCTCAAGATCGACGGCCAGGGGCTCAGGGCGGCACTGGCGCAGACCATCGACGAGTTTCGTGCCCGTGGCGATCTGGTCATCAGGCTCGACGACCAACTGCCGCCCGGCCTGCTGTCACCGAATGAGGAGGTGCATGTGTTACAGATCGTTCGCGAGGCCCTCTCCAATGCGACCCGTCATGCGCGGGCTCGTACCCTGAAGGTGCGTCTGGACGTGGATGCCGACTCCCAGGCGGTGCGGGTCGAGATTCGCGATGACGGCTGCGGTATTCGCTCGACCGCACCCCAGCGCGGGCACTATGGGCTGAGCATCATGCGCGAGCGCGCCTGCAGTTTGGGTGGCGAGCTGACCCTGGATTCCGAGGCTGGGAAGGGCACGCGGGTGTTGCTGCGCTTTCGTTCCCGCTCGCGTGCTCAGGTCTAGGGTCGGCCTCACCGCAATGTTATCTCCCGACACTCAGCCTAAGCCGCCGGCAGCAGAGCGATCAACATGAAGACAATGGCCACTGAGCAGCAGCCCACGCGTGTCGAGGAGCAGCAGCCTACGCGCGTCCTGGTCATCGACGACCATCCGCTGTTTCGCAAAGGCGTCGCCGATCTGCTCGCGCTGGAGCCGAGCCTCTGTTTGGTGGGTGAGGCAGCGGATGGTCAGGAGGGGGTTCGGCTCGCCGCCGACTTGCAGCCGGACCTGATCCTGCTCGACCTGAACATGAAGGGCTGGGATGGCATCGAAACCTTGCGCCAGCTGCGCGCGGCGCCGGTGGCAGATCAGGCCCGGTCTCAGGACGCCCGCGTGCTTATGCTTACCGTCTCGGATAACGAGACCGATGTGGTTGCTGCCTTACGTGCCGGGGCCGATGGCTATCTGCTCAAAGACATGGAGCCCGAGGAGATCCTCGAGCAATTGCGCGAGGCGATGCGCGGGCGTCTGGTGATTAGCCCGCAGCTGACCGATCTGCTCGCCCGCGCGCTACGCACCCACCACGGGCCGATGGACCTCGATGAGGCCGGTCTCACACAGCGCGAGCGCGAGGTGCTTGAGCTTCTGGCAAAGGGCTTCAGCAACAAGCTGATCGCCCGGGAGCTTGACCTCGCGATCGGCACCGTGAAGGTGCATGTCAAGCATCTGCTGAAGAAGCTCGGCCTACACAGCCGCGTCGAGGCTGCGGTCTGGTGTTTGAATGCGCGTGATGGCGTCAGACCTGCGCGTGAACGGCCAGCACCGCGGTGGCCACCGCCTTCTGGATCTCGGTGATGTTATCGGCGCCATGCAAGGTCTTTGAGACCGGCTCACTAGCACCCGAAACCCACACCTTTGGATAATGTCAAGAAGGCGCCGGTCGACGCGGCCACTTAGCTGTCATTTGTGCCAGGTATCCTCGTGTCCTTAGAGACAACGCCCAGACTGGACCTTAGCTTGGAGACTGATGCCGATGCCGGACTTGCCGCGACCCGATGAAGACATGCTCCAGCGGCATCTGCGCGAGGTGCGGCAGTTGCTGGCAAAACAGCAGCTGGTTGAGGAGGTCACGCGGCGCCAGCGCATGCCGCATCAGCGACTGGTTGAGAACATCACCCATCGGCAAAACCTGGCGCGGCTTCAGCGCAAACTCGACCGTCTCCATCCGGCTGATATTGCTTACATCCTCGAGACGCTGCCGCTGGATGAGCGGCTTTACGTCTGGGATCTGGTCAAGGCGGACAAGGATGGTGACATCTTGCTCGAGGTCTCGGACGCGGTGCGCCCAAGCCTGCTCGAGACCATGGACCGCGACGAGCTCAAGACCGCGGCTGAGGCCCTGGATGCCGATGAGCTGGCCGACCTGATCCCTGATCTCCCGACGGATGTCGCCCAGGAGGTCTTGACCGCACTCGATCAGCGCGAGCAGGCGCAGGTGCGCGAGGCGATGTCCTATGCCGAGGGCACGGTCGGTGCCTTGATGGACTTCGATTTGGTCAAGGTCCGCGAGGATGTGACGCTGGAGGTGGTGGCGCGTTATCTGCGTCGTTTCGATGCCTTGCCCGATCATACTGACAAGCTGTTCGTGGTCGATCGTGATGAGCGCTTGCGCGGCATCCTCACGCTCGAGGCGCTGCTCATCAACGAGCCAGAGACCCCCGTCAGTGACGTGATGCAGGCCAGTGAGCTGATCCTGTTTCGCGCTGAGGATGAGGCGCGCCAAGCCGCCCATGCCTTCGAGCGGTACGATCTCGTCTCGGTGCCGGTGGTCGACAAACAGCGGCGTCTGGTGGCCAGGCTAACCGTCTCCGATGTGGTCGACTACATCCAAGAGGAGAACGAGGCCGAGATCCTCAGTCAGGCCGGTCTTGAGGAAGAGGAGGACATCTTCGCGCCGATCTTGCGTTCGGTGAAGAATCGTTGGGCCTGGCTCGCGATCAATCTGGTCACCGCGGTGATCGCCTCGCGCGTGATCAATCTGTTCGAGGACTCGATTGCGCAGTTGGTCGCACTGGCGGCCTTGATGCCGATCGTCGCCGGTATCGGCGGTAACGCTGGCAATCAGACTATCACCATGATCGTGCGCGCGATCGCGATGGGACAGGTGCAGCCCTCGGCTTGGCGGCGGCTGATGGTTAAAGAGCTGGGCGTCGCGCTGATCAATGGTCTGGTCTGGGGCGGCGTGATCGGCGTCTTTGCCGGTGTTGTCTACCAGAATCTGCCACTGGGGGTCGTCATGGTTGCGGCGATGGCATTGAATCTGCTCCTTGCAGCAACAGCAGGCGTGCTGATCCCACTGCTGCGCCAACGGTTGGGCCGAGATCCCGCGCTCGGCAGCTCGGTGATGATCACGGCCCTGACCGACTCCGGTGGGTTCTTTATCTTCCTCGGCCTGGCAACACTGTTTCTGTTGTAGAACCAGGTGCGCCTGGTTTTAGGCAGAGGCTTGGGTCTAGAAAACGGCCTCGATTTGAGAGGCGCCAAGCAACGCCTGGGATCAGGCTCTGCGCTGACTCAGCTGGTGGGCTAGCTCGCTGGTTGGGTCTTGGGATCGCTGAGGGGTCGCTTGCTCGATGAGCGCATAGAGTTTATCGAAAGGCATAGGACGCGCGAGCAAGTACCCTTGCAGGAGATCACAGCCTTCGCTGGCAAGGAAGGCGCGCTGTTCATTGGTTTCGACGCCCTCGGCAATGACGGTGAGCGACAGGGTCTTGGCCATCGCAATCGCTGCGCGCAGTATCGCCAGGTCCCTGGCATCGCTGACGACATCGGCAACCAACGAGCCATCCAGCTTCAAGGCGTCGAGCGGAAGCCGTTTGAGATAACTCAGCGATGAGTATCCGGTGCCAAAATCGTCCAGTTCGATGCCAATGCCCTGTTTGCGCAACTGCTCGAGGATCTCGATGGCATGATCCATGTCGTGAAAGAGGCTGCTTTCGGTGAGCTCGAGTTTGAGACGCTGGGCCGGCACCGCATGAGATGTCAGTGCCTGCTCGACCTTGTCTAGGAAGTCCGAGTCAGCAAACTGACGCGGGCTGATGTTGACCGAGAGCGAGAATTGATCGTGCAGGCCAGATCGTTGGATCTGGTTCAGATGCCGGCAGGCGGTGTTCAACACCCAGTGACCGATCGCAAGGATCAGGCCGGTTTCCTCAGCGAGGGGGATAAAGTCACCCGGGGGGACCATCCCCCGGGAGGGGCTGTGCCAGCGCAGCAGGGCCTCGGCGCCGTGCAGCGACCCATCCGGCCGGAATTGGGGCTGGTAATACAGCATCAGCTGGCCTTGCTGGATCGCATCCGCGAGCTCTTGGATGAGCGAGGTTCGCGAGTGCACCTCCGCTTCGCGCTGTTCACTGAATAGGCAGACGCGGTTGCGTCCGCTCTCCTTGGCCTCGAACATGCCAATATCGGCGCGTCGCAGGAGCTCATCGGCGCCGAGCGACAGATCATTGAACAGGCTGACGCCGATACTAACGCTGGTCTGATACGGGCATCCCCGATCCATCAACCGATACGGCTGATGGAGGGCCTGTTGAATCGCTGTGGCGAGCTGCATCGCCTTCAGTTGCGAACTGGCCCGGTCCGGGTCCAAGGCTTCCAAAATCACCACGAATTCGTCGCCACCAAGCCGGGCGACGGTATCGGCGGCGCGGACCTCATTGCTGACGCGACGACCAACCTCAACCAAGAGCGCATCGCCGACATCATGGCCTTGGGTATCGTTCAAGGTCTTGAAGTTGTCGAGATCCATCATGAGCAGCGCGCCATGCCGCTGACTGCGTTGCGAGGTGGCCAGTGCATGCTCGAGGCGATCGCGAAGCAGCCGTCGGTTGGCGAGCCCGGTCAACGGATCATAGAGCGCGAGCTTCCTGATCTGATCCTCCGAGCGTTTGCGGTCGGTAATCTCCCACAGATAGCCGTGCCAAAGGGTACCGCCATCATGCAGGCGCTCGGGGGTCGCATTGCCCTCGAGCCAGATCTCGCCGCGCTCGGGATGCTGGACCCTGTATTGATCGTTCCAGACGCGCAATGCACGGGCCGAGGCATAGATGCCGTTGGTATGGTGCTCGACATCCTCGCGGTGGATGCGGGTAAACGCGGCTGCACCGTCTTCATGCACCTGCTCCGGCCAGAGACCATAAAGGTCGATGATGCCTTGACTGACGTAGGGGAAGCGTGTGGAGCCATCCGGGCGCAATTCATACTGAAAGATGAAGCCAGGGATGTGCTCTGAGAGCTTTTTCAGCCGAGTCGAGAGCTCGAGCCGCTCGCTGATATCTTGCAGCGTGGCGGACAGACTGATCAGCGCTCCATCGGGATCGTGTTGGGCAACCATGAACTGATGGATCACACGCTCCCGCCCATCTGGCCGTTGGATGCGGTATTCGAGCTCTAGCCGGCCCGCATTCGTCTGTGCGCTTGCCTGCTCTAAGTGGGCTTTCCAATGCTCGCGATCTTCGGGCCGCACCCGGTGCTCGAGCGTCTCGAGACTTAGCTCAAAGCTGTCGGCGGTGATGCCGAGGATCTCGTGGGTCTGCTCGGAGCAGCTCAATTCCTGTGTCTGCGCATTCCACTGCCAATCCCCAACCGCTGCCAGCTCCTGTGCCGAGACCAGACGGCCGCGCGTTTCCTCGAGCTGCGCGACGGCCCCTTCGAGCGAGCCAATCGATTCAGTAACCCGTTTTTCTAGCGGCCGAAAGATTAAGATGAGCTCGAGCAAGAGTGTCAGCAGCGCCGCCAGCCAGATACCCAGCTCGAACCGCTCGATGCGCAGGATCGACTGCCGTCCGATCCGTTGGTATTCGTCAACCACCGCATCCAACATCGGCTCAAGGGCATAGGGACCATACACATTGAGGAAGATGTAGGCGGCGTTGTTCGGGGTTAAGGCCTCCATCTCGGTCGCGTAGACCCGGCGGGCGCGTTCGAGGAAGCTGTCCAGGGCCTTGTCGACGCCAACCATCGGGTCCTCGTAGATCGTGGTCAGAGTCGGGCTGGTGATCCTGGGAATCCCCGCTTCCGGGGAGCCTTCGCGCAACAAGCGATGGTTGTCTTCGATGCGGTTGATCGTCCGCCCGACCTGCGCCCGCGCCTGGTCGAAGTCTGTTTGATTCTCAGTCGTCGCCATCTGGCTGGCGAAGTAGGCGAGACGGTTGACGAGGCCTCTTTGTTGGCCGGCGAGATTGACGATCTGGGCGAAGTTTCGTTGCTGAGACACCACGTGCTGCATGGTCACGAACGAGGTCGTGACCAGGAGCGCAATCGCACTAAGCCCGATCAGGTATCGCACCCGCAGGCTGCGCGCTGTTGTCATCTTGATCACGGAGTCAATCATCCTCTATCAGCTTGGCTGCGACCATGGTCCCAATGGTCTCTGCCCACGGGATGCCGCAGAGGCTGAAGTTCGGAAAGCGGCTGGTGACGATGAGCACGACCTCGCCGTCGGGATCGAGCTCCCGGACGCGGAGTGTGGCAGTAACGCCCGCATCGTTGCCACACGATGATAACGAAGCCTGTCATGGTTCTCCCTGAGCTGATGTGCGGTACCAGGTTTCAGTGCTGGAGTCTGCCAAGCTCGAGCAAGGTTAGTTCCATGGGATTCTCGGGCCACTTGTCGCGTCGGTACCGTTGATCGGCAAAATAGACGATTCAACGTATCGATCAAGTGAACAATCTATGACAGGCGCGATGGAGGGCACCAACGCCCTTGTCGTCGAGGCGCAGCGTCTGAGGTTACCGCCAGAGATGCGCCCCTGACCGACAGCGTCAGTCCCGCGTCGCCGTCACCCACAGAAACCGCTCGCCGCCAGTCGTGAATGCGAGCGAACAGCGCCGTTCAACCGATGAGGTCGTGGCTGCGGCATCAGGTTCAGCGCGGCCAATGGCCGATGATACTCAACGACGGACGACGTCTGCGACCTCAGCGATCGCTGCCTGTGCGCCAGCAAGTTCGAACGCTGTCTCAGCAAGACCACCATCGGCATCGAGATAAGCCAGGCTGAGACTGCTCTCACAGGCTTGAAGTGCAGCGATGGGGCCGGTTGGCGCGTCCAGCCCATCCCTGTGCTCGAGCACAAAGGAGACGTAATACGCGCCGGCATGATAGAGCGATGAGGGCCGCTCCCCGCTGCGTTCCGCGAGCAGCTGAGTCAACGTCTCGCGCGAATGGCGCTGCCCTTCATCGCCGCACCACCAAGACAGGCTCGCTGTCGAGTCCAGCGCGGGGGCCTTCGCCGACGGCAGAAAGGTCACCCAGACCCGCGACTCGTTACTTGCTGCATGGATCTTCAACTGATCGCCCTGCGCGTTCTGCACCGCTGCGATCCTCACGCGGATGTCGTTGAGATCGTCGTAGAAGTCGCTCAGCGTCCAGGGCTCCTGTGCCCAGGCGGCAGCGCAGAGCGCCATACCGAAAACGATCAATGCCAAGCGCCAGGTTGCTCGCATAGGCTGCATGGTCATGCCTCATTGTGCTGGGAGCGGTGAGTGTCATCCAGCCCTGCAACACGCGACTGGCGCAGTGCATCGAGACCGAAGACCGAATCCGACAGTCTGTGGCACTCGGCGCCAAGGCTCCAGGAGAGTGGTCAATCGCTGCATGAACAGAATCGCACCTATCAACGCAGAGCACCTTTGCAGAGCACCTTTGCGGACCAGGTTTGCACCGGCGGCATGAGACTACCGATGAGACTGACCCTGCGCACAGCCAACAACAGGACATCCCGATGACCGCCAACCTTCGCCTGACCATCCTCTTCGACAACCGGCCGAGCCCCGTCGGACTGACCGCGCTCTGGGGCTTCGCCGCACTGATCGAGACCGGCGATCGAACCCTCTTGTTTGACACCGGCAGCAACGGGCGCGTATTGCTGAAGAATATGACCGCCCTTGGCTTCTCTATGGCCTCAGTCGATCAGCTGTTCCTTTCCCATCCGCACTGGGATCACATGGGTGGGCTGGACTCCGTGCTCGAGGCCAATCCGGCGCTCAGTGTGGTCCTGCACGAGGGCTTCTCCAAACACCTGATCCAAGATCTGCAGGGCCTTTGCCGCGAGGTCATTGTCGTCGGTGCCGAGCCGCAGACTCTTGCACCCGGGATCGTCTCCACCGGTCTGCTCGATAGTCAGCCGCCGGAACAAGCCCTGATCCTCAACCTGGGTGGCGTCATCATGGCGATCAGTGGCTGCGCCCATCCGGGCATGGAGCAGATCGTTGAGCGCGGCCGAGCACTGCTCGGCCAGCCGATCACGTGGGCGATCGGTGGCTTTCATCTGATGTACGCCAACGATGCTGAGATCGCCCGTTCCGTGCGGGCCTTGCAGGCGCTCGGGGTGACCGATGTACTGCCGACCCATTGCACCGGTGATGCGGCAATCGTTGCGTTTGAGCAGGCCTATGGTGAGCACTGCGTTAGCGGTGGAGTTGGGCGCCAACTAGAGCTGTGATTGGCGCTGATGTGTGCTGCCGTTGCTTGCAAACTGCTTGCAAACTGGTGCAAGGCAACCACGTGCACAGCAAATCCCCCAGTATCCTGGCCGCGTCCAGAGCGGACGAGACCGGATCTAGCCGCGACGCTCGTCCAAAGGTTGTCTTAACGTGAATCTCACGCGATTCATTTTCCGGGGTGACGCCGCGCCATGAGCGTTAGGATGGCTCGCCACAATGCATACAACAACGGCACACAACAACGCTGGCGTTGAATTGGCCCAACACATGCTTGTACGACTCTGGCTAGAGTAAGAAGCCTGCAAGCTCATGCGCTTGCTGCGTTTGGCCGAGCGTCTGTTCGCGGAGAAACTCATCTTATGACCACGAGGTCCCGTTCCAACACCATGGGCAAGGTCGAGTCGGGAGTTCTCGATCCGAATCACGAACGCCTGACCGAGCTAGAGCGCCGTTCTCTGCTGGCGGAGCAAGCGCGTGAGCAGGCGCATAGCCTGCGCTCGCCACTGAGCGTGATCGAATTGGTCTTAGAGACGCTGCAGCTCGAGCTCGGGGAGGAGCAGGGTCGCGCAGAGCGGCTCCAACGGGTGCTCGATGCGGTCTCGACCCTATCGACGAATCTGACCCAGAACGTTCGCTCAAATCGCTTCGCGGACGGACCCAAGCGACCGCTGGATGCAGCCAGGGTCGCCGCAGGGGTCGTCTTGGCGTTCGGCGGTCGTGTCGATGCTGGTGCGTCGATGCATCTCGACGATGCGGCGCTACAGTCTGAAGACGCGCCGGTGGTGCTGGCCAACGAACAAGGCTTGCAGGCAGCATTGGTGCATCTGTTACGCCTGATCGGCATTGGCAATACCTGTAACGGTGGGGGTGCGCAACAACCGGTGCTCAGCGTCCAGCAGGATCAGCATGGCCAGTGGTTGCGGCTGCGGTTGATCAGTGAAGGCGAGCCAGACGTTCCGATCCCTACTGAGCGGTCTGATTACCGGCTGATGCTCAAAGCGGTAGAGCGCGTCGTGCGTGAGAGTGGCGGCGCATTAGTGCTAGGGCAGGATCGAGCGACCCTTGAGCTGCCATTGGCGCAGACCTGAGCCTTTCTGCGGCTGAAGGATCGGCTGCGCAGCTATCAGGATTTACAGGCTCAGACTGTAAGCAAGTCAGGGCAAATGGCTCAATCAGCCAGCGTCAATATCGCGCCAGACGAGCCGATCGCGCCCCTGTTCCTTGGCTTGATAAAGCGCCCGGTCAGCGGCCTGTTTCAGGGCTTCGGCGCTGGTGACCGGTTGTTGCGGTTGGTGCATGCTGGCGCCAATGCTCAGCGTGATGTGATCTGCAACCGGTGAATAGGCATGCGGAAGAGCTAGGGCATGGATTGCCGCGCGCATCTGTTCGCCCACTTCGCAGGCGCCGTTGGCATCGGTCTCGGGCAGGAGAACGACGAACTCCTCGCCACCATAGCGAGCGACAAGGTCGGCAGCGCGGGCTGGAACCTTTGCCAGTGCTTGCGCGACGCGCCGCAGGCATTCATCGCCGGCGCCATGTCCGTAGTGGTCGTTGTAGAGCTTGAAATGATCGATGTCGATCATCAGCAGCGAGAGCGGATATTGGTGACGTGACTGACGGTTCCATTCCTGCGTCAGCTTGCGGTCGAAATAGCGCCGGTTCGGGATCTCGGTGAGGCCATCCTGCAGGGCGATCTTCTCGAGCAGATCGGTCTTCAGCTTGAGGCTGACCTGATTGTTAACCCTGGCGCGGACGATGGCCGGGTTGAACGGCTTGGAGATGTAATCGGCGGCGCCGAGCTGAAGTCCCTTGGCCTCGTCTTGGGCTTGATCCAAGGCGGTGACGAAGATGACCGGAATCGCGTGGGTCGCCTCATCGGCCTTGAGCTCGCGGCAGATGGCATAGCCATCCTGGTCCGGCATCAGGATATCGAGCAGGATCAGGTCTGGCCTTGGATCGCGCTGCGCCAGCTCCAACGTCTTGGTGGCATTGGTCGCGGTGATGATCCGATAATCGTCCTTGAGCAGCTTGGCTAGGGCGTGGATGTTGGCGGGTTGATCATCGACGATCAAGATCGTGGCGCGCTGTTCTCTCACCTCAGGCCTCGTGTTGCGTGTCGGCGATGCGTGTGGCGACCTGCTTGAGCAGCTCGGCTGCACGGTCATGGTCGAAGGTCTCGATGTAGGTTTGCAGCTCCATGGCTTGGGCGTCGTCGACGTACTGGCGGATGACGGCAGTGACCTCGTCCATCAAGGTGTCGTCGATCAACTCACCGGCGGACAGGGCGTGCAAGATCTGATCGATGGTCTCCATGCTTGCGCTCGGGGCTCCCTGGCCGGCCTGTTCTCCGGTGGGGCCGTTTCTGGGGCCATTAGCGGAGCGGCTGGGTAGCGAGGCCAGGCGCGCGAGGGCTTGGCTCAGGGCCTCGGCCAGTTCCTCGCGCGCGGCTGTTGGGATCGGTGCCTCGCGGCCGCAGGCGCGGTCGATCTCAGTGGCGACCGCGGCCAAGCGTTCGGCGCCGAGCGTATTGGCCAGCCCTTTCAGGGTATGAATCAGGCGCTTTGTCTCGATCGCTTGCGGTTGTTGTTCTAATTGCCCGTCAAGTGCGGCGAATTCGCCCTCAAGCTGGTGCCGGAAACGATGCAGTAGGTTCAGATAAAGCGCGGCATCCTGATCGAGGTGATCGAGCCCGCGTTGCAAATCAAATCCGTCAAGTGTAGCAGGCAAGGGCGTGTCAGCGGATGTTGATGTGCCGCTTGCAGGCGGCTCGGGCGCGGCGACCTCCTCGGCGGGCAGCCAGGTCTCGAGCAGGCGAAACAGGGTCTGCTTGTCGATCGGCTTGGCCAGGTGGTCGTTCATGCCGGCGGCCTCGGCGCGGGCACGATCGTCGTCCATGACCGCCGCCGAGAGCGCCAGAATCGGCAACTCGGGATGCTGGGCGCGGATGCGGCGGCTGGCCTCAAAGCCATCCATGACCGGCATCTGCAGATCCATGAGCACCAGATCGACCGGCTGCTCGGCGAGCCGCTCCAGCGCCTCGCGGCCATTGTGCGCTTCGATGACGCGCGCGCCGGTCTTCTCCAGCAGCGCCGTGGCAACTTCGCGATTCAGGCTGTTGTCCTCGACCAGCAGGAGCCTGCGGCCCGCCAGGCGGGGCGGTGCGCTCTGTTCGTCCATCGCGTGTTGGCCGAGTGTCTGCTCAGCGCTGGCCCGAGCCATGGCGTCGAGTAGCGCGCGCGGAGTGACCGGTTTGTTCAGGAAGGCGCTGTAGAGCGCGGTATACTCGCTCAGCCCTTCCTGGCTGTAGGCGCTGATGATCAGCGCCGGGATCTGCGTATCGGTCAATGTGCCTTGCGCGCGCAGCGCGTGCAGGCGCTCAAGGGTAGCGACCCCATCGAGTTGGCCGGGCATCTTCCTGTCGATGAGGATGAAATCGAATGGCAGGCCCTGGTGTTCAGCGGCCACGACAGCCTCGATCGCAGCCTCGCCACAGTCGGCCTCGACGACCTTCAAGGCTTCCTGCTCGAGCATCTCGCGCAGCACCTTGCGGGCGGTGACATGGTCATCGACCACGAGCACCCGTGCACCGGTGGGGATCGCCTTGGCTGAGCGTGGCGCGAGCGCGGGCTGTAATGACAGCGGTAAGCTGAGCTCGAAGCCGAAGGTGCTGCCCTGGCCAGGGTGCGATGCGAGCCTGAGCGTGCCGCCCATCTGTTCCAACAGCCGACGGCTGATGACTAGGCCGAGGCCGGTGCCGCCATAATTGCGGGTCGTTGAGGTGTCCGCTTGGGAGAAGGGCTGGAACAGCCGCTGCTGTTGCGCCTCGCTCATGCCGATGCCGGTATCACGAACCTCGACGCGCAGATGCGCCTGCTGTTCCTGCAGGGGTAGGAGCCGGATCTCCAATTCGACCTGCCCCTGCTCGGTGAACTTGAGGGCGTTGCTGAGCAGGTTGGTCAACACCTGCCCAAGGCGCAGCGAGTCGCCGACCACGGCGGGCAGCCCATAAGCATTGCTGTGGAAGATCAGCTCGATGCCCTTGGCCTCGGCGGCGGTGGCAAACAGGGTCTGCATCTGCTCGAGCAGGTCATCGAGATGAAAGGGTCGAGCTTCGAACTCTAGCTTGCCAGCCTCGATCTTTGAATAATCGAGGATGTCGTTGATGATCCCAAGCAACATGCGCGAGGAATCGCGAATCTTGCCGAGATAGTCACGCTGTTTGTCGTTCAGCGGGGTCGTGAGCAACAGCTCCGAGAGCCCGATGACGGCGTTCATCGGCGTACGGATCTCGTGGCTCATATTGGCCAGGAATTGACTCTTGGCCTGATTGGCGCGTTCAGCCGCCTCTTGTGCCTGCTTGATCTCGGTGAGGTCGTTGTAGACTGCCACCACCTCGCCGGAGGAGAGCATGAAGAGGCTGTTCTCGCGCCAGCCCTGAAGATGTTGATCGCCATATTGTGCGAGTGGAAGCTCGACCGGCTCGCCGCTGCGCGCGACTTGGCGTAAGGCCGCGAGCAGCCCCATCTCCTCGACCGCCGGGAAACACTCGCTCAGGCGACGACCGATGACCTCTTGGCGTGGGTGTTTGTCCATCCGCTCGGCGGCGGCGTTATAGTCGGTGAAGATGAAATCCTGGCCGTCGTCGACCGGGCGGAAGACCGCAACGCCACTGCCGGTATTCTCGAAGATGCCTTGGAAGCGCTCCTTTTCCGCTTCTAGGGCCCGCTTGGCCTGTTTGGCCTCGGTGATGTCGAGATCGCTGCCTCGATAGCCCAGCAAGGTGCCGTCATCGTCGATCACGGGCGCGGCATGGGTGCTGACCCAGAGGAGATGGCCGTCTTTGTGCAAGAGTTGATTGGTCAGTCCATCAAACGACTGGCGTTTTGCAAAGCCGTCTAACACAGTGGTCTTGAAGGCCTCGCGGCCGTTGGCCGGGTGCAGATCGTAAAAATGGGCGTGACCGACGAGCTCAGACGGCCTGTAGCCCCAAACGCGCTCGGCGACCGCGCTGACATAGGTATAGCAGCCCGCGGCGTCGACCTCCCAAGTGACGGTGCGGCTCTGGGCCGCGAGCTGTTGCAGGCGCTGCTCACGATCGCGCAGATCGCGCTGTGCCTCCTTGATCGCGGAGATGTCCTGGATGATCGACCAGATGACCTCGCGTCCTTCCGGCGTCTGGGTCTTGAAGCCTTTGAGCAGCACCGGGTAACGGCTGCCATCCTTGCGGATGTATTCCTTCTCGAACGGACCATAGAAGCCGGTCTTGCGCAGCGCCTCAAGGGCCTGCTGTTCAAGCGGCAGGTATTCGCGGGGCGTGAGCTCCCAGTAACTGAGCTGTCGGAACTCTTCCTCACTATAACCGGCGGGCTCGTTGATGGCGGCGTTGAATTCGAGGAAGGCGCCGGTCGCGAGATCGTTCATCGCGATGCCGACCGGCGAGCGTTCGAATAGGCCGCGGAACTTGGCCTCCTCGGCGGCGAGCCGGCGCTCGGCGGTGATGCGGTCGGTGACATCCTCATTGATACCGACGACGCGACACGCGCGCCCCTGATCATCGCGGATCACGCGCGCGAGACCCCTGAGCGTGCGCGGTGCCTGATCGTTCGCACGCTCGATCTGGAGCTCGATATCGAAATGTTGGTCGTGCTCGACCAGCGCTCGAAACGCGGTTTCGGCTTGCTGCAGGGACTCCGGTTGGAGCGTCTCGACCCAGTCTTGGAAGCGGCCTTGAAAATGCGCCGGATCGACGCCGTAGAGGTCGAACATGCGCGCGTCCCAGAACAGCCGATCCCGCTCGAGATCATAGTCCCAGATCCCGAATTCGGCGGCATCGGTGGCGAGCTGCAGGCGCTCGCGGCTCTCGATGAGCTGCTGCTCGGCCTGTTTTTGCTGGCTGATGTCGCGCAAGATCGCCATCAACCGTGGTTGTTGATTGAGCGTCACATAGATGGCCGAGACCTGGATGTGCAGGAGATGGCCATCCTTGTGGCGATGCAGGGTCTCGAACTCATCATGACCCTGGGTGATGATCTTGTGGACGTGAGCGGCGGTCTCTTCGGGCGTTTCCTTGGCTTCGTAGTCGCGCAGGCACAGGCGCTCGAATTCCTCGGCGCTGAAGCCGAGCTGTTCATACGCGCGGCGATTGAAGTCGAGCGTGGCGCCGTTGGCTGGATCGATGACGACCATGGCGTCGGGTGAATACTCGAACAGGATGCGGAATTTCTTTTCCTGTTCTTGCAGTTCGCGGTTGAGTTCGTCACGCTGCTGTTGATGATCCTTCAGCATGACAAACCAGCGGTTGTAGTAGAGGCTGACCAGATCGCGTTGGCTGATCAGTCCCAGGAGCTGACCATCAGGGTCCACCACCACGACGCGCTTGATATGGTGGTGGCGGCAGAAGGTCAGCGCCTCGGCGATGGTGGTCTCCTCGTCGAGGGTGCGCAGCGGCGCACTCATGAAGCTGCTCACCGGTGCCTGCCAATCGGCTTCGGCGCCGAGCAGCTTGAGCAGATCGCGCTGCGTGAGGATGCCAACCGGGCGCGCCTCGCGCGTAACGAGGCTGGCGCTGACATGACCTTGATCCATGCGTTTCACCACGTCTTGCAGCGACATGGTCTCGGGTACGACCAGGGGTTGGATGCCATGCAGCAACTCGCCGAGACTCTGCATCTCAACGAGCACCTGGGGATCGAGGCTTCCGGCCAGATCGGTGTAGCTGACGATGCCCTGAAGCTGACTGGCCTGATCGACCAGGCAGATGTGCTCGGAATGGTTGTGGATCGCCTTGAGTCCGTCTAGGGCTGAGGCCTCTGGATCGAGGAGCGCGGCTTCCGGGAGTTCCAGATCCGAGAGCGGCGTCGACAACGGCACCCCCTTGATCTGCAGCGACAGCAGCAGGCTGGAGAGCACCAGCCGGTAGCCTGACTCGGTACGCACCACGACATCGCGGATATTGTGGCGATTCATGGTCTGAACCGCTTGCGCGAGCGTGGCGGTGTTGGGGAGGATCACGACCTCGGCGGTCGCAATGCTGCGCAATGTCGGGAAAATCATCTAGATGATGAGTAGCGGCTCGGTGATGCTGGATGGAGTCAGCTGAATTAAGGTGATGTCTCAACTTCGTCCGTGATGACTGGCCGATGATCCGAACCCTGCCAATGCTTTCCGCTCACCGTCGGCGTGGTCGCGGTGGCGAGCCGGTCAGCTTTTGGGCCGGCGACCAGGATGTGATCGATCGCACCGCCGGGGAAGCGTCGGAGCAGGTAGGTTGCGTCCAGCTCGCCTGACAGCAGCCGCGCGGATGGGTCCATCCCGAGCAGGATGGCGATGCTGTCATCATAGCCATCGAGTGCGCCGGGCCCGCACAGGCCCTCGCAGCGGCCTTGGGTTGGTGCACAGTCAGCGTTTGGGTTAGTGCCGACGCGCAGCACCCGGCCCGGGGCCTGGATGTTGTAGTCGCCGGCGACGATGATCGTGCGTCCGGCCGCGAGCGCGCTCGCCGCATCAGCAGCGAGCCCCGCGGCCTGTCGCTCGCGCTGACGCGCGCTCGCACGGTCCTCGGCGTTGCAGTGCTTGCCGCGCGACGATTTCCAGTGCACTGCGTAGACCGTCCAGCCGTCCGCCAGATCAACCCGCAGAAAGCCGCGCGGGGGCGGATCATCGCCATCTTTGATGGCGACCCGCAGTTCCTGCGTCGGCACCCGGCGAGTGGAGGTGCGCGGCGGATGTCCGTCGCCGTTGCGCTTGCGCCCGGTCGTGTCCCATTCGGCCGCCGACTTGATTGGCCGTCGCGACAGCACGGCGACCTCGAGCGACTTGTGCCAGGCGTTGGTGACCTTGACCGGCGGTGAAAAGTCACTGATCGCCCAATAATCGAAGCCGCCGGCCTTTGCGGCCGCCTCCACCTGGGCCTCGGAGACGATCTCTTGCAGCACTAGCACCTCGACCGGGCCGATGCTATCAAGCGCCTGCTCGATGCGCGCGGCGAGTGCCGATGGCACGCTCTCACCACCTTCGATGTTCCAGGTCATCAGCGGGAGCGGCGCGGCGCGGGCGCCGCTGAACGGACCTAGCAGGCAGAGTGCACTGAGCAGCAATGCGAACGGATGGTGGAAGGAGCGCATTGAACCCACCTTCAGGGTCAGCTTCATGGTTGATCGGCGGCCGTGGTGAACGTTATCCACGTCTGCTCACGAGTTGGGCGGGCGAAGCAGAAGACGATTAGGTCAGCGATCATCTAGGCAAGAGATCCAAAACCTTGGTGAGAATGACGGCGATGGTGCGATCTGGCAAGTCATCTCGGCGAGATCACTCGGCGAGATCACTGCCTTTCCCCTATCTGACGCATCCGGGGGCATCCGATGTCAGCAGGGGGGCTTGGCTGATTGAGAACGGTCCGGTTCGATCTGAGAATGCTTGAGCCTTCCCGGACGCTGCACGGCCCAGCCTGACAGGCTCAGTCGACGAAACCTGTGCGGTTAGTGCCGGGCTCTCTCTACGCATGTCGAATCGGGGGCTCAGGTTGACGACCGAAGGGCTAGAATCGAGCCAGCAGGACACCACTGAAGCCGCGCTCCGTCGCGGAGGCGATACGGTGCAAGTCGAGATCAAGCCTAAGGCACTGGTCGACAACAGGCCTAGGGCGCAAGTCGATACTAGGCCGGTGCTGATCGCGCGGATGACCCCGGCGCTACACGTCAGCTTCACGAACGCCGCCTATGCGGACTGGTTCGGGGCGCCGCCACCGGCGCTGCTTGGCACCCCCGTGCGTGAGTTGGTGGGCGAGGCTGCTTACAAGGTGCTGCGCGAGCCTCTGCAGCAATCGCTGGCCGGCGAAGCGGTCCGATTCGATGCCTGGCTAACCTTGCGGGCTGTCGGTCGACGCTACTGCCGTATCGAGTGCATTCCGGATCAACGCGAAGATGGCGAGACCATTGGCCTGTTTGCGCTGATCACTGACCTCACCCCAGAGGCGGGCCTGCACGAGCAAACACAAGGTCTTGAGATGGCCGGTCAGCACAGGAACGAGGTGCTATCGAGGATTGGCCACGAGCTGCGCAATCCGCTGACCTCAGTGCGCAGTGTCTTGGACCAGCTGTTTCTCGGTGATGCCGACCACGTGACGCATGCGCGTGCGCTGCAGCTGATCGATCGACAAACGCGACACATGGAGCGGCTGGTGCGGGATCTGCTCGATGTCGCACGGATTAGGCGCGGCTCGATCGAGCTGATCATGGCGCCGCGCGATCTGCGCGAACTGGTGCAAGAGTCGCTGCAGGCGATGGAGGTGGTCATTGGGGAGCATCGGCACCAAGTCCAGGTCGAGCTGCCCGATGCGCCGGTGATGGTGTGCGCTGACGAAACGCGCTTGGTTCAGGTGGTCAGTAATCTTCTGGATAACGCCGCTAAGTACACCGACGATGGCGGTCAGATCAGCGTTCGGCTTAGGTCAGATGAGGGTGTCGCCCGCTTGCAGATCGAGGACAGCGGATGCGGCATCGAGGCCGACGCGATCACTGGGCTGTTCGATGCCTATAGTCAAGCCCCACCTGCGTTGCATCGGGCTGATGGCGGGCTTGGCCTTGGGCTCACGCTGGTGAAGCAACTCGTGGAGCTACAGGGTGGCCAGGTTGCGGTGTACAGCGACGGGCCGCAGTGTGGCAGCCTGTTCGAGGTCTCCTTGCCAGTGACGTCGGAGCGGGCGAAACAGGTGAAACAGATACGCAAGCTTGCCGCGACAACGGCGCTCGACACAGGATCGGCATCAGGATTGCGTGTCTTGGTGGTCGATGACAATGCCGAGGTTGTCAAGGCGATGATCCAGTTGCTGACAGTGATGGGTCACCAGGCCAGTGGCGTCAGCAATGGCTCAGACGCCTTGGCAACGATTGCCGTGGCGCCGCCAGATCTGGTGCTGCTTGATATCGGCCTGCCCGAGATGGATGGCATCGAGGTTGCGCGGCGCCTGTCGGGGATGGCGGCGCGGGCTTCTGTCAAGTTGGTCGCGATGTCTGGTTACGCGGCTGGGACGCTCGGGGATGCGGCGGCCTTGTTCGACGCGCATCTACTGAAGCCGGCTGGGCGCGATGCATTAGGCGCGCTGTTATCGAGCGAAGGCAGAAAGCGGAGTTTGGATAGATAGTGTCTGGTTGCGATCTAGCCTCTGCGATGCGCGTCTTCGCTAACTTGATGCACCGGGACCAATCTTCATTCTCCCTCCCTCCATACCAACCCTAGCCGAAGCCCACGGACACCACTCACCACTGGTCCACCTCTTGCTTCGAGCTTGCAGCCGACACGCCGACGATTGAGGACCGTGACCATGCTGCTACCCTTCGCCGATCGTACTGAAGCCGGGCGTCTGCTCGGCGAAGCCCTCCTGGATTACCGCGGACGCATGGACCTCCTGGTGCTTGCGCTGCCGCGCGGCGGCGTGCCGGTCGCCGCCGAGGTGGCGCGCCTGCTGGAGGCGCCGCTGGATCTGATGCTGGTGCGCAAGCTTGGCGTGCCGATACAGCCTGAGCTCGCGATGGGTGCGATCGCAACCGGTGGCGCGCGGGTGCTCAATTCCGAGATCATTCGGGCATTGTTGGTCACGCAGCAACAGCTCGATCGCATCACCGAGATGGAGCGGCATGAGCTCGAGCGCCGTGAGCAGTTGTATCGGGGCCGGCGTCCGCCGCCGGAGCTGACCGGGCGCTGCGTGATCTTGGTCGACGACGGACTTGCCACCGGCGCGAGCATGCGGGTCGCCGTGCAAGCCGCTGCAATGCAGGGGCCAGCGGAGCTGGTGGTCGCCGCCCCGGTGGCCTCACTCGAGGCGGTGCAGCTGGTCGGCGAGCAGGCGAATCAGATTGAGGTAGTAGCCCTTGCCACCCCGGAGCCTTTCATCGGCGTTGGCTATTGGTATGAGGCCTTCACGCAGACAACCGACGCTGAGGTCCGAACGCTGCTCGAACAAGCCTGGCAGGGTGAAAAACGGCAGCGCTGATCATCCGTTGCCTCCGTGCTGGCAGTGCTGGATGCTGCCAAGCGATTGGTTCAAAGCAACCGGTGCTGGTGGTTGTATCCAACCCTTCCGCTGCTCGCAGCGGTGCGCCGATGTGCCCGTTCAGGCCGGTTTGCGCAAAGGCATCCTCGACACATGGCAGAAGATCGGGGGCTAGCTAGGACCTGCCAGGGCCAGCCAGGACTGGCGTTGCATCGCGATTAGAGTTGGCCCTAAAGTTGCGTCCGAATGTGTACCGTGTTGGACGGACCTGGAGATCAGCCTCCATCCCTTCGCTGCGGCTGTACTGACTAAAAGAGATCGGAGTGGCTCCCTGTCCGCTCGAAAATGACCACCTTGTCGTCGTCGAGTTTGTAGATCAACAGCCAGTCCGGTTCGATGTGACATTCCCGTCGACCAACATAGTTTCCGACCAAGGCATGATCCCGCAGTCGTGGTGGTAACGGCGCTTCGGAGACGATGAGTTCGATGACGTGCTTCAGCTTACTTGTTTCCTGACCACGCCGCTTTGAGCGCTCCACATCTTTCTGGAAGCGCTTGGTATAGCGAGGCGAACGCACTCAGAGATCCAACTTGTCGAACATCTCATCTGCATCCCGACAGTGGATGATGTCTTCACCGCGATCGGTCGCCTCAAAGGTGGACACTGTCGTGGCGTTTGGCACCTTGATCTCGAATGGGAAGGTCTTGTCCTTGGCCACCCGGACCAGAAGCAGGCGGATCGCATCCGACATCGACAGTCCCATGGCCTCGAGGGCCTCAGAGGCTTCGGCTTTGACCTGCTGGTCGACGCGTGCGCGTACAACGGTGTCAGAGGGCATGAGCGTTTCCGCTTGGGTTGATGTGGCTACATTGTAGCATGATTAGCGACAAGTAGCCGAGTTGATCCCCTGCGTTCGATCAGAACAGACAGAAGGCTTCCCCACGGGATTGCCAAGGCCGAGCCCGATCATGCTCCGGGTTGACTGCTTGGACATCGCAGTTGGGAGACGATCCCTGCTGACGGCAAAGCCGATCCCATGCCGTCGGATTGCCGATTCTAAACCTAACCAATAGCCGATCCCAACGAGCGCGGAGGCTTCCCGAGCTGCGCTGCTCCTTTGCGAAGACATAGCCGATCCTGGCCCATGGGAACCCGTTCCTAGAGGCCCTGATTCAAGCCAAAGACTCTGATATTGAGCCGCGTCATTGCTGGGTTCAGACGCCAATATCGTACGGCACCTGATGCCTTGGCCTAGCTCGCCGTACGTTGGCTGAGGCCCGTGTAAGGTCTTCTTGGCGATGCGAGATTTTGACTCGGCCTCCCGACCATGCCATTGCCCTCGTGTCTAAGACTTCGCCTTGTCCAGAGCGCTGATGGCTTCCAGGTGACCTCCACCAGGCCCTATCCAGCTATGCCTGGCTTCATCTAGAAGCACGAGCGGGCGCCAGCAGATCATTGCGTCAACGCTGGTTCGTCATCATCCAGATCATAGAGAGCCAGATGCTCTGTTTTTAATCCTGGATCAGGCCAATTCCATCTCGTCAAAACCCGAATTATGGCGCGTTATAAAGGTTCTGGAGTTCTGGAGTGTGAGAAACGCTTCACATCGACAACCTAGCGCTCAATAAGCGCACCAATGATTTGGAGTCTAATATGACGACTGAAACCAGCCCTACAGCTGACCTACTGGCCTTTTACCGCAACAACTCGCCTTTGACCCAAGTCGAGGTCGCCCAGCGTGTTGGCTACAAACCAAACGTGATCTCAATGTTCAAGCTAGGCACCTCACCGATCCCGATTGCCAAGATCCCGGCACTGTCCAAGGTGCTCGAGATCGATCCGCAGCGGTTCCTGCGCACGGCATTGGCTGAGTACCACACGGAGATGCTCGAAGTAATCGAGTCTATCTATGGTCAACTGCTGACCGAAAACGAGGCAATCCTGCTGAAACGGTTCCGCGACGACCTGCCGGATGATGATGCTCTTTTCATCGACAGCGATGCGAAGTATCTGGCGTTCGAGAATTTGCTCTGTGTTATGGGCAACAAGGAGGCGGTGGGAGGACCGGATTGTGGTGATCAGGCGCCTCGTACGACCAAAGCCATGCCTGACTTCACGGCGTTTGAGCGTCCAGCGGCTCCATTTTCGCCAGGAGATGAGATCGCCAAGATTTTGACGTTGCGAGACCTTGGCATCCTATCGGAGGCGGAGTTCGAGCGTCTGAAGTCTTGGGTGTTGAAGGCGAGCTAACCGCTCTGGAGGTTTGATCGGGGCCGTCCTTCGGGGCGGCTTCTCAAGCTGAAATTGATGTGTTATTAGGCCAAATTCATTGAATATGATGAGTGCGCTAGAAAGCTCGCCTCGTGTAGGAAAAAAATCTTACACAATACAGATAGGCCGGTATCTAATGCTGTCTATTATTGTGTTTTTGTGTTATAATTGCAACATCACTAAGAGTATTAGACGAGGAGCAATCCATCTATGAACGCAAAAACTAAGACTGAATGGTCAGTTCCGCGTGGCGGCTGGGTCACGGTCGATCATGCCGCACTTATCCTGGAAAACACCATCGAATCGCCAGTGAATTGGACTTATTGGCTGCTCGAGGATCGACGGGGGCGTGGTGCACGCCGTCCTCATATTTCGTTCCTGCGCCTTGCTAATCGACGCACGATGTATGATACCGCAGATTTTGCAGACTTCACTGAAGCTGTCGAGCGCGGGGAGATTCTATTCAACCGGCGGCGCCATGGGGAAGCAGCGTGAACGGCTGAAGGAGCCTTATCGTACGGCACCTGAGGCCATGGCTTAGGGTGCTGTACGAAAGCCGCTTAGCGGCGTTCTAGGGCCTCCAATGGCTACTGCGAGCCGTCGGGAAGTAGGCTGTTCTCGGAGTTGTTGGGCCATCAGTTCGTTCCACCATGCCAACCACTCCAGTCAATGATTTGGATTCCAGGTATTTCACTCGCCGATTTTCGCTGATCTAAAACCAGGGTTGAGTCGGTGCCAGGATAGTGTGGCTGATGATGAGGAAAATTTTATGTTTGGAAGTACTTATACCAACGAAGACGTTAAGGGGATCCTCTCGGACTTCAGAGTTTCCGCCAAGATGGATACCGTCAAGATTGAGTTTCTGTTGGAGCACCGAGCCCAGAAGAAGACGATCGATCGCATTTGCCGAGGGAAAGGAAATGGGATGGAGTTCTGCCTCGAAACGGGTAAGAACTACAGGTCTAAAGAGGGTTGGATTAGCAGCTGGCCGTATGGAAGGTTACCATCCAAAATCCAACTCCATCTAACCTCATCGAGGCGATGACTCTACTCGATGAAAACTGGGGGCTCTTGGCGACGCGAGTCGGTAGGGTCGATGTTGCCTTGGATGCGAAGCGCAAGGGTGTGCGCAAGGATCAGACGATGTCGGAAGATCTGAACTCGCCTTCAGCCAGGCATGATCTACTGAATGTCTATCTTGAATGCCTAAAACCGTTTGATGTCGGACATCAGTAGTACCCTTTCGAGGGCCAGGACGGAACAGTAACTTCGAGAGGATGCGTCTGTCCTGTTGGGCGGTCATCGGCTCGGAGCCGGCATACAGGTCAACGACACGCTTTGTCTCTGCATGACCGCTCTTGCATAGCCTCCATCGGAAACGGCTTGACCAGTTAAAGCGCCTTGAACTCAATGAACGCCGAAGCGATTGCGGCGCAGATAGAGCGAGCTGGACATGTGTGTGGACCACCGTTGTGGACCACCAGGCCTGTTTGCTGCTCGTTACTCGCATCATGGACCAGAAATCAGAGCCTGAGCAGGCTCTTAGAGATGGTGCCGAGGAGAGGACTTGAACCTCCACCTGGTTTCCCAGACATGGACCTGAACCATGCGCGTCTACCAATTCCGCCACCTCGGCTAGGTGGGATGTCGTAGGCTGTAACCACGACAAGCCCGCAAGCTTAGTGAGACAACGAGGCCTTGTCAACGGTAGACTAGGGAAATCATTCGACGCAGCAAGAGTACAGCGTGGCACGAAGAAAAAACGCCCAATCCGCGAGAGACCAGGACCCACATCGGCAGCGGGAGGCGAAGAAGTACGACAATCCGATCCCCAGTCGTGAGTTCATCCTCGAAAAACTGACTGAGCATGGCGCGCCGATCAACTTCGATGAGGCGGCATCGCTGCTCGGGCTGACGGCCGAGGAGGATCTGGTTGCACTCGGGCGGCGGCTCGGCGCGATGGTGCGCGACGGGCAACTATTGCGTAACCGCCGCGAGGCCTTCTGCCTGGTCAACAAGCGGGACTTGATCGCCGGCCGAGTGATCGGGCATCCCGATGGGTTCGGCTTCGTCAAGCCGGATGATGGCGGTGACGATCTCTATCTCTATCCGAAGGAGATGCGGGCGGTTTTTCACGGCGATCGGATCGTGGCGCGGGTGACGGGGAAGGATCGGCGTGGGCGGCTCGAGGGCGCGGTGGTCGAGATCCTAGAGCGCAGCACCAAGAGTGTGGTCGGCCGCCTGTATTCAGAGAGCGGCGTGGGTTTTGTGGTGCCGGACAACAAGCGGCTGACCCATGATGTCATCATCCCGAGCGATCGCCTTGGCGGTGCCGAGCAGGGTCAGATCGTGGTCGCCGAGATCACCGATCAGCCGACCAAGCGCACCCAGCCGATCGGTCGCGTCGCTGAGGTGCTCGGCGAGCACATGGCCGCTGGGATGGAGACCGATATCTCGATCCGCGCGCATGACCTGCCCGTGAACTGGCCGCCCGAGGTGGAGCAGGCGATCACGGCCTTCGGCGAGCAGGTGCCGGAGGAGGCAAAGGCCGGACGCACCGATCTGCGCAATCTGCCATTGGTGACCATCGATGGTGCTGATGCACGCGACTTCGATGACGCCGTCTTCTGTGAGCGCAAGCCGAAGGGCTGGAAGCTGCTGGTCTGTATTGCCGATGTCTCCGCCTATGTGACGCCGAACAGCGCCTTGGATCAGGAAGGCTTCGGGCGCGGTAACTCGGTCTACTTCCCGGATCGGGTGATCCCGATGTTGCCCGAGGTGCTCTCGAATGGGCTCTGTTCACTGAACCCAGAGGTCGACCGGCTCTGTATGGCCTGTGAACTCTACGTCAGCCTCGAGGGCAAGGTCACGCGGACGCGCTTCTTCGAGGCCGTGATGCGCTCGCACGCGCGCCTGACCTATGACCAGGTGGCGGCCATGCTGGTCGAGGATGATGCCGAGCTCAGCGAGCAGTACTCGGAGCTACTGCCGCATCTGCATGAGCTCTATGCGATGTACCAGGCGCTGCTCGACGCTCGCGCCACGCGCGGGGCGATTGACTTCGATACCGTCGAGACCAAGTTCGTCATCGACGAGGCCGGGCGCATCTCGAGCATTGAGCCGACGGTGCGCAACGATGCCCATCGCATCATCGAGGAATGCATGCTAGCGGCAAACGTCGCTGCGGCGCGGCTGTTCCAGCGCAAGAAGATGCCGGCGCTCTATCGCATCCATGAAACGCCCAAGGAGGAGAAGCTCTCCGATCTGCGCGAATTCCTAGCTGAGCTGGGCCTGAACCTACCCGGCGGCAACAAGCCGACGGCGAAGGATTACGGGACGCTGCTGGATGCAGTACGCGGCCGACCGGATTTCCATCTGATCCAGACCGTGCTGCTGCGCTCGATGCAGCAGGCCATGTACAGCTCGGACAACGTCGGCCACTTTGGCCTGGCCTACGATGCCTACACGCATTTCACCTCACCGATCCGCCGCTATCCGGACCTGATCGTCCATCGCATCATCAAGCACATCCTCGCTGGTGGCACTGCGGCCGATCTCGACTACTCGAAACCGGAGCTGCAGCAGGTCGGCGAGCACTGCTCGGGCACCGAGCGGCGTGCCGACGAGGCCACCCGCGATGTCGAGCACTGGCTCAAGTGCGAGTTCATGCGCGACAAGCTGGGTGAGGAGTTCGATGGCACCATCACCAGCGTCCAGGGCTTCGGCCTGTTCGTCGAGCTGGATGGGGTCTATGTCGACGGCTTGGTGCATATCACCGCGCTCGACAATGACTACTACCACTTCGATCCGGTCGGGCATCGGTTGACTGGTGAGCGTACAGGCCAGATCTATCGCCTCGGTGACCGCTTGCGCGTCAAGGTGGCGGCCGTCAATCTCCAGGATCGTAAGATCGACTTCGTGCTGGCGAAGCCCATCGTGGTCGAAACGACTCCCAAGAAGCGCTCGCGCTCGCGGCGGCGCAAGAAGCCGGCGGCCTGAGCCGAGTCTTGGTAAGGAGTCCTGCTGAGGAGTTGTCGTGATGGTCACGGTCATGAGAGTCGGAGTTCGCCTTTAATGGCTCGTCCCTGATGAACAGTCCGTCGAACACTGCCGCGACGCTGGGTATCAACAGCGTCCGCAGCGCGCTGAAGTTTGGTTCCGGTGGCGTCGCCGAGCTGTGGCTCGACCGAAGCCGGCGCGACCGCCGCTTGGCTGAGCTGGCGGCTTTGGCCCGTGAGGCCGGTGTTGCGGTGCGGCAATTGGATCGCGACGCGCTCGATCAGGCAGGCCAGGGCGGGAATCATCAGGGCGCGCTCGCCTGGGTGCGGATGCCAGCGGCGCTGACCGAGCATGACCTGGAGCGGCTGCTCGACGCCGCCGAGCAGGCACCGCTGCTGCTGGTGCTCGATGGCGTCACCGATCCGCACAACTTGGGCGCCTGTCTGCGCAGCGCCGATGGCGCCGGGGCGACCGCCGTGATCGCACCCAAGGATAAGGCGGTCGGCTTGACCCCGGTGGTGGTGAAGGTGGCGAGCGGCGCGGCCGAGTCGGTGCCCTTTGTGCAGGTCACCAATTTGGCGCGCACGCTTGATGCGCTCAAGGCGCGGGGTATTTGGCTGATTGGGCTGGCGGATACCGCGCCGGCAACCCTGTTCGAGACCGACCTCTCCGGTCCGACCGCATTGGTGCTCGGCAGCGAGGGCAGCGGTCTGCGCCGCCTGACCCAGGAGCGCTGTGATCTGCTTGCCTCCCTGCCCATGCGCGGCCGCGTCGAGAGCCTTAATGTTTCAGTTGCGGCCGGCATCTGCCTCTACGAGGTGGTTAGGCGTCGCCTGTCGGTCCCTGAGTTGCTGAACGGCTAAGCTTGCTCAGCTGAATCGCGCTGGTTCGGCGTGATCTTGGTAGCGGTCTGTTCGCAGCGTGGGGCGATGAAGGCGCGGGCCTGATCGCGCAGCTGAACCGCTGATCTCCAGCTCTCGTCACTAGGCCAGATCGGCTGGCCGATCTCGACGACGGCGTGTCCCGGTCGTGGAGAGAAGCGGCTGCCGCGCATCAGCTCGCGAGTGCCGCGCACGGCCACGGGCAGTAGCGGGACGCCGGCACCGGCGGCGGCCAGAAATGCGCCCATGCGAAACGGCAGCAGCCCGGGCCGTTCTAGGAAGGTTCCCTCCGGAAAGAATCCCAGGGTTTCACCGCGCGCTAGTGCCGCGGCAAATCGCTGCGCATCCTCGGGACCACGCAGCAGATCGAAGCGATCGACGAACAAGGTGCCGAGCCGTTCCAGAGGCCAGCGCACCAAGGGGTTTGTAGACAGCCCTTGCTTGGCGATGAAGTCGATCGGACGGTCGATGGCGGCGACCAACGCCATCACGTCCAGATAACTCTGGTGATTACTGGCGATGACGAAAGGTTGGCCGGGAGGCGGTATCCGCTCGCGCCCCTGCACGAACAGCGGCACAAAGGCGAGTCGCCGCAGCAGGCCGATGCCGGCGCGGACCAGCCGCCAGCGCCAACGCAGTCGTGGCACCGTCATGATGCTCAGCCAGACCCAGGGCGCGATCAAGCCAAACAGCAGCCAGGCATAACCGGCGTAAAGCTGCCCAGGCAGACGCCTTGCCGAGCGCAGGAGCGCCGCCCGCAGTCCAGCTGCCCCGAGCCTCAGCAGCTGCCACAGCAGTGCCGGCGGAGCGTTGGTCAGCCGGCCCGCGGCCCAGCGCTCGCGCGTTGCACCGCGGCGGAGCTTGCCACTCGAGGTCTTCAGTATCGATCGCGGTGGTGCGAGCAGAATCTCATCTGGCGGCGAGCCTAGCACGTCGGTGGCGCGCTCCCGAACCCGCTGCGCGAGCTTGGTTCGTCGTGCTGGATCGCGCTCGCGGGTCTCGGCGATCAGGACCAGCCGCTCACTGCCGCGTGCTTGATCCGCCGCGGCGAAGGCGACCACGCAGCCCTTGCGCACCCCACTCAGCTCGCCGACCGCCTGCTCGACCTCGTAGGGATAGAGATTACGGCCGCCGCGGATGATCAGATCCTTGATGCGGCCGGTGAGGTAGAGTTCAGCGTCGGCGAGATAGCCACGGTCGCCGGTGTCGTGCCAACCGTCTCGAATCAGCCCGGCGGTGGCCTGCGGATTCCGATAATAGCCGCGTGTTGCCGACGGGCCTTGAAAGTACAGACGGCCTTCCCGCCGCTCCGGCAGCGGTTGTCCATCTTGATCCAGGATGCGCAAGTGATAGCCGGGTAGGGGCCGCCCGCAACCAACCACGGACATCGCGTGCTGATCAGTGCAAGGCACCCTGAGTGCCTCGCCGGAGACTGCGAAGCGCTCCCGATCGATACAGTCGATGACCGGCCCGCGCGTTGGCGGCGGGAAGCTGAGGCCCACCGCAGCCTCGGCCAAACCGTAGACCGGTGCCAGTGCGTTGGCCGGCAAGCCGCAGCGCTCGAAGCGCTTGGCGAAGCGGCGCAAGGTGTCAGCGCTCACAGGCTCGGCGCCATTCAGCGCGCGGCGCCAGCAACTGAGGTCCAAACCTTCGAGATCGCCGTCCTGGACCCGCTTCAAGCACAGCTCATAGGCGAAATTCGGTGCCGCTGACAGCGTACCGCGATGCGTATGAATGGCCCTCAGCCAACGCACCGGTCGCGCCAGGAAGGACAACGGAGACATCGACACGAACGGAACGCCGAAACAGAGGCTGCCAAGCCAGGCCCCGATCAGGCCCATATCGTGATACAGCGGTAGCCAACTGACGAAGCAATCGTCTGGACGGACCGCAACCGCAGCGCCCATGGCGCGAATATTGGCCAGCAGGTCTGCATGGCTCAGCACCACGCCCTTGGGTTCGCCGGTGCTGCCTGAGGTGTATTGCAGCAAGGCGATAGCGTCCGGCCGGGGATGTGCAGCCAACGCGGTTGGTGTCGCATCCGCAAACGACTTGGACGTCAGCACCGCCGTTAGCGACGGCACCCAGGCTCGCAGCAACCGGGCGACCGTGAGCGCCTCGGGCACCGTGATCAAGAACCGGGCGCCGGCATTGCTGAGTATTCCGGCATGACGGCGCAGATGCTCCTCCAACTGCTCCGGCCGCGCTGGCGGATAGATCGGGACCGGGATGCCACCAGCGCGGAGGACACCGAAAAAGCCCTGAAAATAATCGGCGCCGGTGGGCAACATCAGCGCGACTGTTTGGCGCTCTCGGAGACCGGCCTCGCGCAGCCCGGTGGCAACCCGTGCTGCGCCATCGGCGAGCTCGGCATAGGTGATGGGACGTGGCCGATCCTCGGTCTCATAAAGCTGGATATGCACCTGTGACGGATGGCGCTCGAGATGCCAGTCGAGCATGTCCAACAAGGAATCGGCGCCGGTTGGGAGTCGCGCCGCCAGTCCGCCGACGGATGTCGTCGGTGTCGCTTGAACCTCTCCGCACGCCGCCTCGGCCGCCTCAGGTCCAGCCTCAGTCGCAGCCGAGCCGGCCCGGGCGAGCGTCAAGAGATCGCCAGCGGTCGCAGCCAGCAGCGCCTCGTCCGACAGCCGGCACCCAAGGCCGCGCTCAAGTCGAGCGATCAGCTCGGAACGGCCCAGGCTGTCCAATCCGAGATCGGCCTCGAGACGGCTGTCGAGGCCGATTGCTGCGGGCGGTTGGTCGATCCCGGAATCTCGCGCAAAGTCGCGCAGGATCTCGAGCAAGCGGGCGGCGGGGTCGCTGTCCCCCTCGCCTCCGGATTGACCCTGGTTGCCTAAGCCCAGCCCCTGCTCGACTCTGGAGCGGCTCGCGTCGATCGTAGATCGTCTTTGACGGGTCATCGGGCGACCGAGTGCGGCTGCTGGTAAAGGGCGTCGATGGCCGCGGCGAAGCGCTTCTGCAATACGGATCGCTTCAGCTTCATTGTTGGCGTTAGAGATCCATCCTCGATCGTCCAGGTATCCAGCGTCAGATGCAGTGCGCGCACTCGCGCATAGCCGGGGAATCCTGTCAACCGCGCCTCGACTCGGGCCTGAACCGCGGCGACAATGCGCGGATCGGTCAGGCTGCTAGCGGCATCAGCATCAAGGCCGAGCTCGCTGGAGAGTCGCAGCCAGGGCTCGCGTGACAGCACCAGCACAGCCGCCAGATAGGGGCGACCTTCACCGACGACCATCGCCTGATCCAACAGCGGGTCCATGGTCAGTGCGTTCTCCATGTCTGCCGGCGGCACCTTCTGGCCGGTCGAGGTGACCAGGATGTCTTTCAGCCGACCGCGGATACCGACATAGCCATCGCGAATCTCGGCGACATCGCCGGTGTGCAGCCAGCCGTCGGCGTCGATGGTCTGGGCGGTCGCCTCAGGCTGCTGCCAGTAGCCGAGGCACCGATTCGGTCCGCGTACATAGAGTTCTTGTTGAGGTCCTAGCCGCAGTTCCACGCCCGGGAGTGGCTTGCCGACCCAGCCCGGGATGAACGTTTCGGGGGTACTGTTGGAGACCACTGGCGCCGCTTCGGTCAGTCCATAGCCCTCTGTCAGGGGCAGGTCGAGCCCAACGAACAGGCGCGCGACGTTCGCTGATAACGGTGCCCCTCCGCTCACCGCGACCCGCATCCGACCTCCGAATCGCTCCAGCACGGGTTGGGCGACCAGCCGCCGCAGCAGCCTCCATAGCAGGCGATCGACGATGCCCGGTGGCGAGCGGCGCCCTTGCGCTGCCTCAAACCGATGCCAGCCTAGTGCTACCGTCTTATCGAACAATAGGCGTTTTGGACCGCGCTCGCCGAGCTTGTCCTGGATGGCGAGGTAGATCTTGTCGAATAATCGCGGCACCGCCAGCAACACGCTGGGATGAACCTGCGTCAGATCCTCTCGCAATTGGTCGATGGAACGCGTATAGGCGACGCAAGCGCCGGCCATCATCGGCAGGTAATACCCGACGGTGCGCTCGAAGGCGTGGGCCAAAGGTAGGAAGGATAGGAAGCAATCGCTGGTCCAGGCCGTGACGCGCGCTTGAATCGCCTCGGCGTTCGACAGGATATTGCGGTGCGTCAGCATCACACCTTTCGGCGGACCGGTGGTTCCGGAGGTGTAGACCAGGGTCGCGAGGGCATCCGGACTGATCTCCGGCTGCGCCAGCCCTTGATCCTCTGGAATCTCGGCGCTGTCGGGCAGCCAATCGACGAGGCTGCGGAGGCGTTGGTCGCGGGCGATGCGGTGCTCGCTGCCAGCATCATCCTGGCTCGGGCGTTGGGTCTTGCTAGTGCTTGTGCTTGTGCGCGTGCTCGGACTCAAATCCTGGTTCTGGCTTGGGTTTAGACTTCGGCTGGGGCTAAGACTGGCGTTCAGACTGGCGCTTGCACTCTGGGCCGGACCCTGGGTTATGCGCCGGCAGAGCACTCGCCGAAGGGCTGGCAGCTCGGCCCCCTGCGACAGCAACGCAGCCCACTGCGCATCGGTGTCCAGTAGCAGCAGACGTGCGCCGGAATCGGTGAGGATATGCAAGAGATTGCCAGGACTATCGGTGGTGTAGAGCGGCACCGTGACCAGACCGAGACCGAGTGCCGCCTGATCGAAACAGACCCAGTCGACGCCGTTCGGCAGGCTTAACGCAACGCGCTCACCTGGCCGCAAGCCCTCCGCGGCGAGGCCACGCTGCCAGCGCAACACTCGACGTGCAACATCCTTCCATCGATAGTCGCGCCAAGCGCCTTGCTCATGCTGTCGATAGGCCGTCGCCGTAGGCGTTTGCGCAACGCGACAGCGAAACAGCCCGGATAGGGTGCCGGCGGTATCGGCCGCGATGGAATCGGTGGCCGCAGCCACCCACTTGCCATGCATCATCGCTCCGAGCCCAGCCTGCGCCTTGACCGGAGTTCGGCGCGAGGCCCGTTCGTGATCGATCACAGTGTTCACATCATCCTCCCGAGGACCATGTCGAAGCGTCGTCGGTCGGCGGCGGCAATCGTCCCCTCACAGCAGGGGCAGCAATACTCGGACGGACCGTTTCGCTTGGTTCTTAGCCCTCACTTCGAGTATAGGATTCTGACGCGCACTTGCAGATTCTGACGGGTACTGGCCGACCTGGGATCAACGGGCACCGCCGCAGACTGCAAAGCGGCGCTGACGCAGCCGGGTCGCGGGTGTCCCGGGGGTAGCGCCATCGCGGCCATCAGCGACCTGAGTCGTCCAAATGATCCGAGCAGCGTTTGAGCCCGCGGCTTACAACCGGTAGCAATTGATGTCAGCCGCATACGCCAAGCCGTGGTCAGCCCGACCGCCTTCTAGCGCCAGGCTGAACAGTGTCTTCAGTGCCGCATTGCGCTGCACTGGTTTGCCGGTGAAATAGTTGTGGGCATTGTCGACGGCCGCGGCCTGCGTGACGTCGATGTAACGGGCATTCCGCGCGGTCAGGTTCTTCAGGTGGTGTCCGAGGCGCGGCCCTTGCTCATCGCCCGGCTTGCGCCGTGACCACTGCAGCGCAAAGTCGTTCTCATTGATCATGATGAAGAGCCGATTGCGCGTCTGCAGTTGCTCGACCCAGGCCTGATGCTCAGCATTGTTGGCATCGGCGGCGACCAGGGAGATGTTATCGAAGATCAACTGCTTGGATGCTGCCTGGGTGGGGCGCAGCGCATACTTCAGCAGGTAGTTGCCCATGCTGTGGCAGAGCATGCTCAGGTTGACCTTGCAGTCGTCGTGCAACAGTTCCGCGAAACGCTCCTGCGCGGCGGACGGATTCTCGCGATGCTCGCCATCGGCCTGCGTCCACAAGTCGTTCTTGCGTGCTTCGGTCAATTTCAGGTGGAAGAAATGCAGCTTGTCGAGGAATCGGTTCAAGGCATCCATGGAGGCGCGGGCGTCCTGCTTATCGTTCAGATAGGCGGTGGTGCCGCTGACCAGGCCGCCGCCATTGGCTGGCCAGCTGAAGGGCAGCACGATGACACCGTAGAGCTGCTCGATGTCCTCGGCCGTCTTCACGACATCGATCATGTCGTTGTTGTAGCCGTGCACATAGACCAGCAGGTGGCGCTGTTGCTGGGTCGCCTGTTGCATGAGTTGGCAGGCAACCCGCAGGCTGCCGTGCCGAACCTGGCGCTCGTCGATGTCGAGCCGGAAGGTCCGCTTCAGCATCCGGGCCTCCTTCAGGGTCAGCTCATCGGGGACAGGCTCTGCCAGATAGCCGTCGCCCTGTTTGGTGATTTCGACGATACGCAGCTCGTTCGGACCCTTTGGGTTCGGCCGGGAGCCGAAGAGGTCGAGACCAGGGTAGCGCTTTGGGTTCTTGAGCTCGCGATTGGTGACGACAAACATGATCAACATCCTCCACGACGGGTTGCTGAAACGAAGTGCAGTCGATGCGGAGTGTGGCTGGAAGCTAGTGCGATGAGCGACACGTGAGTGACGCGAAAGTGACGCGAAAGTGACGCGAAAGTGACGCGCACTAGATGCTGAGCAGCCGCGCGGCCGTCTCGCTTGAGATGCAGTCTAGCTGAGGCCATCGGCAATGCCACACCCGCAAGGTCTCGCCCAAGCCGCAGATCTTGCGCATCAGACTCCTGACGTAAACTGCCTGGCAACTGAATCGGTCCAAGCATCTGCAGTTGATCCGGCGCTCGCTCAGCTCAGGCGCGGGTTAAACCTCTAGATCAGGATTAACCTCAAGCCCAGGATTAACCTCCAGATCAGGAGGGGGCCGCTCCTCGTTGGACTCGGAGCTTGGGGCAGATTGCGATAGCGGGCTTCGCGCAAGGAGTGCGACCAACAAGAGCGCGATGATGCCGATCCAGAGCCCGCCGGCAACCGGCCAGCGTCGCAGTGCGTCCTCACCGTCGGTGTCGGGCCGCTTGAAGATCCGCTCGAATCTGCCGATCGCGGCCTGATTGATGCGGTGCTGTAAGGCGTCGATGGGTTGCCAGAGCTGCCGCCACAGGCTGACAACAATCCGGCCGACTGGCCGCGCCAGCACCAGGAGGTCGCCGGCGGGGATCAGCCCGATCACTGGCGACAGCCAGGCCGGATTGCGCCAGGCGCCGATCGCGACCAGCCCCGCGAAGCTGATGCCCAAGCTGATGGTCAGCCAATCGCCCAGCCAGCTTGCGGGCTTGCCGAGCGCGAACGGGAACAGGATCACCAGCGCGAGCAACAGCGACCAAGCGATTCCAGGCCAGAGCAGGCCGGGCTGCGGATGGCGTTTGCTGCGTAGGCCGACCACCCAGAGAAAGCGTGCCATGAGCAAGATCGTGCCCAGCGTGGCAACGGTGACCGCGGCAGCAACCCAGGGCCATTCGGCGCCCGCTAAGATCGGCTTCAGGGCATACTTCGCAACCGCGCCACTGGTGAAGGGCGCACCGGCCAAGGCCAGCGCAAGGATGATCAAGCCGCCGAGCACCAGCGGCTGAATGAAGCCAGGTTGGCCTGGCGCCTGCTTGCGCAGCCCAACGCCGAGGAACAGGCCGCCCTTCGCGAGCCCGTGCTGGGCGGCGTAGAGGCTGATGGCGGCGACACCGACTGGCGCCAAGCCTGGCTCCATCA
Source organism: Lamprobacter modestohalophilus (assembly GCF_016583905.1). Taxonomy (GTDB): domain Bacteria; phylum Pseudomonadota; class Gammaproteobacteria; order Chromatiales; family Chromatiaceae; genus Lamprobacter; species Lamprobacter modestohalophilus. The sequence goes on from NZ_NRRY01000020.1 coordinate 49,724, forward strand.
GCACCAGCCCCAGACAAAGCATCAACAGACCCATCTTGCTGATGCTGGAGTAGGCCAGGATCACCTTGGGGTCTGATTGCACCACGCCAATCGGTAGCGCATAGAACAGCGTGAGCACGCCACCAGCAGCCACCAGCGCACCCCATTCGGGCAGGGCGATGGCGCCAACCGGCAAGAAGCGCAGCCAGCCAAGGATCGCGACCTTGATCATGGCGCCGCTGAGCACCGCGCTCGCGGGGATCGGAGCGGCTGGATGCGCCAGTGGCAGCCAGAGGTGCAGTGGCACCAGCCCGGCCTTGACGCCAAGCCCGACCAGCGCCAGCGCGATGGGCAGGCCGGTGAGTTGGGTCAGATCCTCGGGCGAGGGCTCGGTCGTGCCGGTCTGCTGCGCAATCATCACCAGTGCAGCAAACAGGCTTACCTCACCGAGCAGCGCCATCACCAGGTAGACCTTGCCGGCGCGCAGCGCTAACGGGCTGCCATCGTGGACCACCAGCCCATAGGCGGCGAGGCCCATCATGGCAAAGCCGGCATAGAAGCTGAACAGATCCTGGCCGACGATGAGCCAGAAGTTACCGGCCATGGTGAGCAGAAACACGGCGTGAAAGCGCCCGACATGCGGGGTGCCGCGAAAGGCGAAGGCGGCATAGATCCCGGCGGCCAGCCAGAGGATCGCCGTGAACAGCAGGTAGACTTGTGCGGTTGCATCCAGCCCGAGGGCGGTGCCAAGGAACAGCCAGGGCAGCTCTAGCCGGGCGCCAACGCTCAGGGTCAGGGCGGCGACCAGGGCTGGCAGCGGGCCGAGCATCGGCAAGGTCCAGCGCCAGCGCTCGGTTGCCGCTCGGTTGCCCGTGTGGATGCCTGGATGAGTGCTTGGGCGAGTGCTTGGGTGAGTGCCTGGCTGAGTGCCCAATGGGGAGCTGTTTCGACTGACTCGCCCCGGTGACTGCCAGCGTCCACCTTGGAATGCCGTCGGCCATGCCAAGAGCAACGGCCAGACCCAAGCGAGGAGGAGCAGCCAGAGTGTCATCGAGTCAGCCTCGCGCCTGCAGGACCACAGGCCGCTGAGTCCGCGAGCGCCGCGACGGGCAGCAGCACCAGGATGCGCCGGCGACAGGCCCGACCCAAGCGCAGACTACGAGCAAGAGCCAGGGCGTCATCCGGTTGGACCCAGGCTCGAGGCGTCAGGCACTGCTGATCCCGCCAGCATGGCGATCAGCAGCAGAACGAGGATGCCGATCCAGAGTGCGCCGGCGACAGGCCAGGCCCTGAGTCCGCGTTCGGGATCAGCTGCAGCTGCGCCAAAGAAGCGCTCAAAAAGGGCGACTGCCCGTTGCTGAACCTGCTGTTGCACGCTCAGCCAGGGCCGGTAGAGGACAGCGCCGATGCGTAACGCCAGGGTCTGGGCTGGCCTTACAAGGACCAGCAGGTCGCCGGCGGGAATCAGGCCGATCAGTGGTTTCAGCCAACCAGGATTGGCCCAGGCGGCGAGCGCGACCAGAGTACCCAGGACGACCCCAATGCCGACTGGGATGCTGTTCGTCGGCCAGCTCGATGGCTTGCCAAGCGCAAACGGGAAGATCAACACCAGCAGGACGATGCCGGCCCAGGCGAGCATTGACCATCCGCGTGGCTGAGGTGTGCGGTTGGTCGCTGACATAACGGCGATCCACAGAAAGCGTGCCATCAGCAGGGTCGTCGCGACGGCCGCGACGGCAAGCGCCGCTGGCAGCCAGGGCCAGGGCGAATCGGCAATCACCGGTTTCATCAGATATTTGGTCACGGCGCCGCTGGTGAATGGAGCACTCGCCATGGCCAGCGCGAGCACGGCCAGGCCGATGAGGACTCCAGCGGCGAGCCAGGTCTTTTGTGCGCCGTCTTGCCGCAAGCCGATGCCGAGGAAGAGCCCGCCCTTGACCAGTGCATGATGGGCGGCAAACAGCGTCAGCGCGACCATCCCCGCCGGCGCCAGCGAGGGCTCGATCAGCATCAATCCCAGCAGCAGCACCGCGAGACCCATCTTGCTGATACTGGAATAGCCGAGGAGCGTCTTGGCGTCGGCTTGCACGAGTCCGATCGGCAGCGCATAGAATAGCGAGATCAGGCCCAGCACCGCGATCACTGTGCCCGCCTCGGGCAGGGCGGAGGTGCCGAGCGGCAGAAACCGCAGCCAGCCCAGCAGCGCCACCTTGATCATCGCGCCGCCGAGCACCGCACTCGCCGGGGTCGGCGCGGCGGCATAGGCGGTTGGTAGCCATAGATGCAGCGGAACCAGGCCGGCCTTGACCCCGAGGCCGATGATGATAAAGGTAACCGCGACCGTATCGAGGCTCGCGAGATCCGCCGTGGTTGGAACCGCGGTGCCGGTCTGTTGTGCGATCAGTAGCATGGCGACGAAGAGGCAGACCTCGCCGATGAGGGTCATCACCAGATAGACGCGGCCGGCCCGCAGTGCCTCGGTGCGGGCGTCATGGATGATCAGCCCATAGCAGGCCAGCCCCATCAGGGCGAATCCCGCGTAGAAGCTGAACAGATCCTGGCCCAGGATGAGCCACAGATTACCGGCCATCGCCAACAGATAGAGGGCATGAAACCGCCGCGCGCGCTCGGGCGTGCGGATGCTCTGAGCGGCGTAGAGGCCGGCGGCCAGCCAGAGGATGGCGGTGAACAGCAGGAAGACGCGGCTGGTGCCGTCGAGGCCGAGCTGGGTGCCCAAGAAGAGCCAGGGCAGGCTCAGCTCCGCTCCCACCGGAACCATCAACGCCGCAGCCAGGGCTGGTAGTGCCGCAATCACCACCAAGCTCGCGCGCCAGGTCGGCAACGCCTCGCCGGTGGCTGCTCGCCCCCAGCTCTGGCCGGGACGACGCGTGAGTACCGGCAGATAGGTCAGTGCCAGAAGCAGCGGCCAGATCCAGGCGAGTAGTAGCCAGTCCATCATCTTATGGCCTCAGGGCTGGTACTCGCGCCGGGCGATCAGTGTCGCCCACTCGAGCGGACTGAAGGGCGCTGCGGCCAGCAGTCCAGCGATGATGCATAGGGCAGCGGTAATGACCGGTGGCCAGAGCAGGGCGCCCATGGTCTCGAAACGGCTGTCGAAGACGTGCTCATTGGGCCACTCCTGCGGCGGGTCGCGAAACCACGCCTTATAGAGTATCGGGAGAAAGTAGGCCGCGTTGAGCAGCGTACTCGCCGCGAGGATCAGCAGGACCCAGTGCTCGCCAGCCTCGACCGCACCCAGACCGAGATACCATTTGCTGACGAAGCCCGCGATCGGCGGGATACCAATCATGCCGAGTGCACCGACAGAGAAGGCGAGCGTGGTCCAGGGCATGCGGCGGCCGACGCCATCCATCTGGCTGACCTTGTGCACGCCCAGGGTCTCGGCATAGTTACCAGCGCAGAAGAACAGCGTGATCTTCATGATGCCCTGATGCACGAGATGGACCATGCCGCCGATGGTGGCGACGGGACCGAGGATCGAGGCACCCAGAGCGATATAGGACACCTGGCTGACGGTCGAGTAGGCGAGCCGCTTCTTCAATCCATCTTGGGTCAGCGCCATGACTGAGCCGTAGACGATGGTGAACGAGGCCATGATGCCGAGGATGGTCAAGAGCCCGAGCTGGGAGGCAAACTCGACGCCGTAGACATCATAGACGACGCGCACGATGCCAAAGGCGCCGGCCTTGACCACGGCGACAGCGTGCAGCAATGAGCTCACCGGTGCCGGCGCCACCATCGACTGTGGCAGCCATCCGTGAAACGGAAAAAGCGCCGCCTTGACACCAAGACCCACCAGCAGAAACAGGAAGATCGCGATCAATTGCGGATGCAGCGCCTCCGGCATCGCCGCCAGAACACCGCCTTCGACGAAGTCGACCGGTCCGGTCAGCGAGCGCAGCCAAACCGCGCCGATCAACAGCGCGACGCCGCCAGCCATGGTGTAGGCGAGATAGATCTTGGCGCCGCGGGTCGCGTCCGGTGTGCCGCGATGCGCGACCAGGGGATAGGTTGCCAGGGTGAGGATCTCGTAGAAGATCACGAAGGTCAGCAGATTACCGGCCAGCGCGATACCGACAGTGGCCGAGACGCAGAGGCTGAAGAAGCCGAAGAACCGGCTGCGGTTCGGCGAATGCTCCAGGTAGCCGATGGCGTAAATGGTTGTGACCAGCCAAAGGACCGTGGAGAGCGTGACGAAGAGCACCGAGAGCGCATCGGCGTGCAGCACCAGATCGAGCCCGGGTGCGATGGTGACGCGACTCTCGAAGACCACGCCGAGAAAGACGCCCCAAATCAGCACCGCCACCAGCACGAGCTTAATGATCGCCCCAGCCATGTTGAGCACGCCGCGCAGCACATGGCTTTCCTCCCTGAGCAGAAAGATCAAGGCGCCAGGGACCAGCGAACTCAGTAGGATGGCGGCCGGAAGCAGGGTGGTCCAGGTCAACAGCTGACTCATATCTGCACTCCTTCGAAGCCAAGCAGTGACCAGATTGGTCCAGCGGCGAGTCCGAGCAGGGCGACTGAGGCCAGAGCCAGCAGCAGCGCTGGGATCTCGGCGCGGGCGTCAGTGATAAAACACTGCGGCGTCGGCTCCTGGCCGAAGGCGCGGCTGAGCACCCGAAAGATGTAGGCGGCAGCGAGCAAGGTGCCTAGGGCGATGACGATCAGCCACCACCATTGTCCGGTCTCTAACGCACTTTGCATCAGCACCCACTTGGCGATAAAGCTGCCGCTCGGCGGCAGGCCGATCAATGCCGAGCCGGCTAGGGCGATGCTGAAGGTCGTCGCAGGCATGCTCTGTGCTGCCCCGCCGAGTTCATCGATGCGGTCGTGTCCTGCCTTCTTCTGCACCAGTCCGGCGGCGAGAAAGAAACCGGCCTTGGCGAAGCCATGGGTCACTGCCATCAGCACGCAAGCGGCAAACAGGTCGTCCCGCGCCGGGCCCGGCGGCAAGGCTTGCAGTAATGGGAAGAACAGAAACAGATAGCCGATCTGGGCCACCGTCGAGTAAGCGGCCAGCAACTTGAGGCGCTCTGCCCGCAAGGCTCGCCAGGAGCCCCAGAGGATCGCGCCCGCCCCCAGCGCGCCGAGAATGAACGCGGCGCCCGCATCGGTGATGGTCGCAAACAGGTCGGTCCAAAGCCGCAAGATCAGGTAGAAGGCGGCCTTGACCACCAACGCCGAGAGTGCAGCGCTGACCGGCGCTGGGGCATTCGCGTGCGCCGGCGGTAGCCAGAAGTGCAGCGGGAAGAGGGCCGCTTTGAGAGCCAGTCCAGCCGTCATCAGTACCAATGAGGTGGAGACCAGCGCTGAGGGCTCGACACGCTCGCTGAGGAGGCCGATGTCGAGCGTGCCATAGGCGGTGTAGATCAGCGCAACGCCGAGGAGGTAGGTGATTGAGCCGAGCAGGCCAACCAGCAGATAGCGCAGATTCGCCGAGACGGCATCGCGGCTGCCAGTCAGTGCACCCAGGGCCGCCGCACTGAGGCCGAGCAGCTCGAGCATCACGTAAAGATTGAATAGGTCGGCGGCCAAGAAGACGCCGTTCAACGCGGTCCAGAGCAGGAGCCAAAGCGGCCAGAAGTGCAGACCGCGCTCACTCCCGGAAAAGTAGCCGAGCGCGTAGACACTGATACCGAGGCCGACCAAGCTGCTCATGGCGAGCAGTGCCGCCGAGAGGCCATCGGCCGACAGGCCGATTCCAAGCGGCAGTCCCCAGCCGCCGAGCACAATGCTGAGGTCACCACTGACCCACACCAGGCCAGTCAGCCAGAGGCCGCTCATGGCCGTCAGCGCCGCAGTCAGCACGCCGAGCAAGGGTGCGATGCGAGGCAGCGCGGTCGCGAGTAGGGCGCCAAGCAGCGGTAACGCGATCGGCAGGATCAAGCTGTCGGTCGTCATCGTTGGCGGCTCATGGATGGGTTGCGCCTTTGCTGGAAGGCTCAGTGGAGAGGGCTGGCTGCATGTGGATGCGCGGCCCTGGGCTGGGTGAGCTTGCTGGTTCTGGCTCGTTCTCGCCTTGCTCGAGGCGGCTGTTCAGCGCTAGCGCTAACGCGGTTGCGCTCACGGCGACGACGATACCTGTTAACACCAAGGCATGTGGCACCGGGTCGGGCGGCAACGCATCGCCACGGTGGGCGATGGCAATGAACACATGGAAGACGCCGGCGCCCATGATATTGAGTGCGATGAGCTTGCGCAGCAGCGGCGCATGCACGAGCAGCGACCAGAGCCCGAGTGCGAACAGCAGGATGCCCGCACCGCCATAGAGAAACTGCGCGATCATCGATCTGCCTCCGCGCTCGCTGAGGTCACCAAGGGTGGCGGTGGAGGCGCAGTGGGCTGCGGGCGACCGCCGACATAGGCAGCGGCCAGGGTGACACCGATGGCCAGGGTCGCGGCGGTCTCGATGAGCAGGATGAGCCACTTCGCCTGGCCTGGCGGATAGGTCAGGAAACCATAGCCGGTGAACGCGAGCAGCAGGCCGGTCAGCGTGAAGACACCAGCGCCGAGCACGACCAGCCAACGTTGCCAGGTCTCGCTTGGCAGGCCGGCGTTGGCATGTCCGGCGAGGCGCATGATGACGCCAGCGGCGCCGAGCAGCGCACCCGCCTGAAAGGCGCCACCCGGGGCGTGGCCGCCGACCCACAACAGATAGCCACCGGTGAGGATCGCGAGCGGGACCACCCAGTCGACCATCGCCGCCAAGGCGGGGCCAGCACGTTGAAAACCGGGCCTCGGTGGCCCCAGCGACCAGATGCCGAGCAGCGCGGCCAGTAGCACACCGAGCTCGAGCAGCGTGTCGTAGGCGCGGTAATTGAGCAGCACGGCGGTGACCGGGTTGCTGACGCCGGTCTCAGGGAGTCGCTCCATCGCGAGCGAAGCCAGGCGCTGGCCGGGGTCGAGTGCCAGCGTGCTGTGAAACACCCATAGCAAGACCACCGCCAGCAGCGCCACCAAGATGCCGATCAACAGGGAGAGGTCTCGATTCATGAAGGCTCCCCGCGATCGCTCGTCTGCTGCCGAGCGGCGCGTCGCGCGGCCGCCAACATCAGCGCGCCGCCGATACCCGCACCGATCGCGGCCTCGGCGAGCGCGACATCAGGAGCGCCGAGCCGGGCCCAGACCAGCGACAGCCAGAGTCCGAAGGCGATAAACAGCATCACCGCGCGACGCGGATCGCTGCTCAAGATGGCCGCTAACGCCAGCGCCAGAAGGGTGATCAACAGAACCGCGTCGAAGAGGAGCAGTATCAGGTCCATGGTTGGCCTCGCTTGGCGTCACTCAGTGGATGTCTTCGCCATCGCCGCGCAGGGCGCGTTTGGCGATCAGATGCGCGCCAGTCGCGCCACCGATGAGCACCAGCACCCAGAGCAGGAACAACTTGACAGCATAGAAGGCATCGGGCGCGTGCGGCAGTAACGCGAGCAGGATCAAGCCGAGTCCGAGGTTGTCGGCCTTCGTCAGTGCATGCAGGCGGGTAAAGATGTCGGGCAGGCGCAGTATGCCAACGGTTCCAGCGATATAGAAGAAGATACCGGCTAGCGCGAGCAGCACCGAGACGATGTTGATGGTCAAGGCGATCGTGGGTTCATCCATGGCTGGATACTCTCTGCTGTGGGCGGCGTGTTGCGAGATGGCTCAGCGCGATGCCGGAGCCGGCTGCAACCTGCTTGGGGTGTTGACCAGCGCAGCTCGCATCGCGTTTAGGCTTGGTCCTGGCCGACGCGGCGTCGAGTGAAGGCGGCCACCGACACCGCAGCGAGCAGCGCGAAGATCAGCCCGACATCGATCAGCGCCGGGATACCGAGGGCCGTCGAGAGCAGCATCAGGACGCCAATGCCGGAGGTGCCGAGGAGCTGGGCCGCCATCATACGGTCTGCGGGTGTCGGGCCGATCACGATCCGCACCAGACCGACTGCCATCGTGATCAGCAGCACCAGCGCAAGTGCGAGAAAGAACGCGACCATCGTCATGCGCCGTCCTCCTCCAGCGTCTGACCAAAGACTCGGCCGACGAGTCGCTCTAGGCGTTGCAGTTCAGGCACGAGATCGGAGCCGATGTCGAGCGCGTGCACCTCGATGACGCCATCGCGCATATCGGCACTCAGGGTGCCAGGGAGCAGGCTGATGCTATCCAGGAACAGCACACGGGCCCCAGGATGATCGAGACGCGGCCGATAAGATTGAAAACCTGGGTTGATCCGGACCCTAGGCCGCAGCACGCGCGATGCGACATCAATGCCGCCACGGATTGACTCGACCACGAAAAAGGGTAGGAATCTGAGCAGTCCACCCAGCCTGAGTGCCGATTGTGTCGGCTGCGCGCTGGCTAGCCGAAGCGAACTCAGGGTAGCGAACAAAACGGTTGGCAGACCGATGATCCAGCTGCTTGGGTCGCTGCCGGCGATCACCAGCCACAGCGCGGTGAAGAGGATCAGCCGTGGCAAAAAGCGGAGCAGGCGTGCGCTCAATGCAGGGCTGTTAGCGCCTTTGCGAGCGCCTTGTTCGTTTCGGATCGGAGGCCTTGCTATCATTTTGGTCTCAACCCCGTTCCTAAACGGTGATCTTCCGCCAGTCCGCCGAAGTTAAGCCATCTGCGGACTGTTTTCAATCCCGTTCGCGCTTCCAGTGATCCTTTTGGGCTTAAACTCGTGATCTTCGCCCCGGGGCCGGCGCCTAAAATCGATGGCGAATCACTGCATCAAAGGCGTCGACGGACGGGCCGCGTTGAACATCCGTAGCGAACTTTGGTGCAAAGCCGGTATACCATAGGGGCTTTACCCCTTTTCTCCTCCAGACGATGCCGAGGTAACTGACATGACAGAAGAGAAAATACCTGAAACGCCCGAGTCGGGCGACAAGTTGGGCGACAAGTTGGGCGACAAGTCGGGCGACAAATCCGGCGACAAGCAGGGGAGCGCCGTACGCAGTACGCTGCTAACCGTCGTCATTCTGGCTGCAATTGCTATTGTCGGCCTCGGGCTCTACTGGTCGGTGCAGCCGAAGCCCTTCAGCGTCACTGAGAATGTGGTTGAGCTGGCAGGCGCCGATGCGATCTCAGGCGGCGATGAGCCGAGCTCGACCGTTCCTGGCGTCGCCGTGGTCTCATCGATCATCCGCGTCGCCAGCACGCTCCTGGATAAGCCGGGTGGCTTCTTGCGCAACGACATGACCCCTCCGGGCGTGCTGATCGACAATATGCCGAATTGGGAATACGGGCTGCTGACCGAGGTTCGGGACTCCGTCCGCTCGTTGCGCAACGATTTCAGCCGCTCACAGACCCAGTCGATCGAGAATCAGTATCTCATGAAGGCTGATTCGGACTTCAACTTCAGCGCCGAGGCCTGGCTAATCCCCTCTGCGGAAGAGATGTACAAGGACGGTGTTGCGATGCTGACGGAGTATCTGCAGGACCTGAAGTCGAATCGTGACCCGAGCGCGCGCTTTTACACCCGTGCGGACAATCTGCGCGCCTACCTGCAGGTCGTCGAGAAGCGCCTCGGCAGCTATGGCCAGCGGCTCGCGGCCAGCGTTGGCGATCCTGAGCTGACAGCAGCCTTTGAAGCTCAAGGTGCTGTGGAAGAGGCTCCAGCTGAGTCGTCGACAGGGATCAGACCCCTGATGGCCGAAGCCACACCCTGGACCCAGGTCGACGATGTGTTCTACGAGGCCCGCGGTTACAGTTGGGCGCTCTACCACATGATGAATGCGATCCAGATCGACTTCCGCGATGTGCTGAAGCAGAAGAACGCTGAGGTGTCGATGCAGCAGATCATCCGCGACCTCGAGATGGCCATCGTGCGCAAGTACAGTCCAATGGTGCTGAACGGCCATGGCTTTGGCGTGCTGGCAAACCACTCCCTGGTGCTTGCGTCTTATCTTGGGCGTGCCAATGCGGCGGTGATCGATCTGCGCGTGCTGTTGGAGCGTGGCTGAATCAAGCCCATAAAAAAGGGGCGTTGCCGCCCCCTAACATCAATCAACGGGCTGACCAGGAGTTGGCCAGCCCATTGCGATCAGCTTTTGCCGAAGCTGTCGGCAACGATGTTGTTGTACCAGCTATAGGCGTATGCGACCTCGCGCTTGAGTGCGAACTCAGGCGCATCGGCGGGCGTCACGCCACCAGAGCCTTCCACGCTAGCAATGCTCGAGCCATCCTCACTGAGTCGGTAGACGGCGGCAACCGAAATGCCATAGTCTTTGCCGACAATGGAGTAGCAGGTGTTGACGTAAGAAGCGATGCCCGGCTCCTTGTCGTTGAGCAGGGCGATGACTGCGGCTGCGGCGACCTTGGCTTGGCTGTTCGCCGAATAACCCGATTTTGGCATGCTGGTCGCGATGCAGGCATCACCGATGACATGGATGCCCTCGTGCAGCGTCGACTCGAAGGTCTTCATGTCGACCGGACACCAGCCACTGTCATCAGCAAGGCCGGCATCAAGTGCGATCTGGCCCGCAGCCTGCGGTGGAATGATATTGATGACCGCGCCTTTGACCTCGTCGCCGAAGCTGGTTTCGACCGTCATGGCGTCCGCATCGACGGCAACCACGGCGGAGTCAGGACCTGGCAGCCATTCGATCAGCGCGTTCTCGGTGCCGAAGCCATAGAGCTTCTCCCAGCCCTGGGTGAACAGACCCTGCTTCGAAAAGACCTGTTTGGTGTCGAGGATCATCACCTTCGACTTCGGCTTGTTGTCCTTCAGGTACATCGCGATCTGACTCGCGCGCTCGTAAGGCCCTGGCGGGCAGCGGAAGGGGTTGGCGGGTGCTGAGATGAGCACCACGCCGCCATCGTCCATGGCCTCGAGCTGGCTGCGCAGGATGCGGGTCTGATCGCCGGCCTTCCAGGCATGCGGCAGCTTCTCAGCGACCTCGGCGCTGTAGCCCTCGATCTTGTCGTAGAGCATCGAGACGCCAGGGGCGACGATCGCGCGGTCATAGGCAAGCTCCTGCCCACCCGCGGTCTTCACCACCTTCTTTTCGGGATCGATGGCAGTCGCCTTGTCGAAGACGACATTAATGCCGAGCGCTTTGAGGCCATCGTAGCCGACCTGGATCGACTCGATCTTGCGTGCGCCGCCGATGACCTCGTTGCTCATGTAGCAGGTGTAATAGGTTTCGTTCGGCTCGACGATGGTGACCTCGATGCTCTCGTCGGCCATCTTGAGGTAACGGGCTGCGGTGGCGCCACCGGTGCCGCCACCAACGATGACAACCTTCTTCCCCTGAGCACGGGCGATGTGCGGAAATCCGAACGCACTGACGGCCGCGACAGCGCCAGTGGTCTTGACGAAGTCTCGTCTATTCATAGTCATCTGCACTCACTCCTGCTTGTAGTCTTGCTGGCTGGCGTAGTAGGCGTAGAGGGCATCCAGTGACTTGTCACCCTGTTCCTCGAGCATCTGCTCAAGCTTGCGGCCCATCTTCTTAGGCAGCATCCGGCGCTCTTCCATGAAGTCTTCCATCGCGAACTGGAGGTAGGGGGTCCATTGGCCGGCGAGGATGATGTAATCCTCGACATCGGCAAGCGCCTTGCCACCTTCTTCGTGACAGTTCGAACAGAACTTCTCGTGATAAGCCTCGCCGTCGGCAACCAAAGACTCATCGTAGGCCTGCTTGACCGGAACAAATGGCTGTTCTTTCAGGTAATCGCCCATCTGAACAAGCTCGTCTTCGCTGTATCCGCGCGCGATCCGACCCATGATGGTCGAGTAGGTGTCGCCGTTTTGGAACGCGATCATCATGTCAACGAACACCAGTGGGTCCATGCCGGCGATACTTGGCGAGGCGGGGCCGACGCTATTGCCGTTGGTGCCGTGGCAGCCAGCGCAGGTGTCGACCAGCATCTTTCCACTGGCGATCTCTGCGGCAAAGGCACCGGACGACAGGCCGAGGGCAAGCGCCCCGCCTGCAAGAGCCAGCTTTAGTGATTTCTTGGCCATGCTTCCTCCTGTGGGGATTTGCGAGCGTGGGTCCGGAGTGATGCTCCGTCCCGGTATGCACAGACGCGGCCCCTGGTCGCCGCGTCTCGCGCATGGGGTTCGAGGCGAGCCGGTTGTTCTGTCATGGCTGCCTCATGAAATCGATTGCCTCTGCGTTATCGCTGGCACGTGCAAGGTCGGCGGCGGTGTGGCCCTGCGCATCGGTCAGCGCTGGGTTGGCCTGATGCTCGAGCAACGGGCGAATCATCGCGTTGTGATGGCTGCTCACGGCCTCCATCAGCGCCGAGGTGCCGTCGTTGTCTTGGAGGTTTGGATCGGCGCCGTGCGCTAACAGCATGTTTGTGATCTCGCCAAAGCCGTGGCTGACTGACCACATCAGGGCGGTTGCGCCCAGCTCGTCGCGGGCGTTTAGGTCGGCACCGAGCCCGATCAGCGTCTTCACCACCTCAGGATGTCCGTTGTCGGCAGCGATAATCAGCGCTGTGGCGCCCTCATTGTCACGCGCATCGATCGCGGCGCCATGCTTCGCCAGCAGGGCGACAACCTCTGGATAGCCCTTAGCGGCGGCTTGCATCAGCGCGGTGCGCCCGTCCTTATCGGCGGCCTTGGGATCGGCGCCGCGAAACAGCAGTTGCTCGACGATCTCGCGCAGACCGTAGCGGGCGCTGATCATCAGCGCATCCCAGCCAGCGCGGGTGCGATCGTGGACATGGGCGCCGCGCTCGATGAGCAGGGCGCTGATACCATAGTGGCCATTCTCGGCAGCGAAGGTGAGCGCGCTGCAGCCAGCAACCGTGCGGGCATTGACATCAGCGCCGCGCGACAGCAGCAGTGCGACGGTATCCAGGTTGCCACCCTCAACCGCGTCCATGAGTGCGGTCTTGCCAAAGGTACTGCCGGAGTTGACATCGGCACCCTGGTCGAGGAGCCCTGCCACGGTCTCGGTATCACCGATCATCGCTGCCAGCCGCATCTCGCGATCGAGATCGGCATCGCTGGCGAAGGCTGGCACAGCCATGATCAAGAGGCTAACGAAGGCCAGTAAAAACGAGCGCCTAGTATTCCGCCTAGTATTCATCGTCGGTTGCCTCGCTGCAGATGACCGTCCACTCGATGACCGTCCACTCGATGACTGTCCACTTCTTAGTCATCACGGGGTGGTAGTGGCTCGTAGTGAGCGATGCCTTTATGGCAATCGATGCACGTCTTGCCGCGCTCCTCGGCACTCGCATGGCGGCTGCGCGCCGAGCGACCTTGCTCAGAGAGGTCCATGTCTTCGTAGTCGTGGCAGCTGCGGCACTCACGGGAGTCAGTTCGCTCCATCTTCGCCCAGACCCGAGAGGCCATGTCCCAGCGATGGGCTTCGTACTTTTCCGGGGTATCGATGGTGCCTGCGATCTCGTGATAGACATCCTTCACCGCGACGACCTTGGCAATCATCTTAGGCGCAAAGGGTTTAGGCACGTGGCAGTCGGCGCAGGTGGTCTGGACGCCGGATTGATTCTTGTAGTGCAGACTCTCTTTATATTCTTCGTAGGGGATCTGCAGGGAGTGGCAGGAGACGCAAAACTCCATCTCGTTGGTATAGGCGATCCCTGCATTGAACAGGGCGGCAAAGCCGATGCCGGCAATAAATAGGACGCTGACGAGCAGAACTCCCACGCGCTGACCGCGCTTTTGGGGGCTTCCAGCGTCCTGCCCTTTGGAGTTAGGCATGACAACCCTCGCGACAATGGTAATCGTGTGGCCTGAAGAGCCAGGCTGAGTCAGCCCGGATCAGCTAGCTTGGTTTAGGCCCGTGGAGCCGGTCTCATGATGAGCCGAGTCCGTTATCGTTGCTTTTCTAGAGGTGGATACTACGGTAACGCCCCGAGTATTGCCAAGTGGTTGCGTCAGCCTGGTTCTGGCCGTCTTGGCTTCGGAGCATCATGGCTGAAACATCGGCCTATTGCGATTGTGGCGAATGCCAGAGCCTGAGCGCGTTGCGCAGTCCTGCACGCTCGAACTGCAAGCGCGAGATACCTTGTCGTCGGATCGTCTCGAGCATATGGTCGATCTGCTGTTCGGCCTTGAGCCAATCGTCGGTGGCGCTGCCAGAGCCGAATCCTCGATGTTCGGCGAGATAATAGGCGGCAACCGCGATCATCTCGCTGCGCTCGTCGGCGGTCGCGACCATCGGCGCGTGATCTTGTTTGTCGTCGGTCATCTGGCCCTGTGCACCCAGGTACGGCTGCGGGATACGGGAGTTTGAGGCCGGATTATGCCAGCCTAGAGAGTCGCATCGGGCAATCACGGATGATGTATATCAAGCTGGCGCGGTACTATGGAGGATACATCATGATTGATCTTAATCGCCCGAGAAGAGGACCGTTCAGATGACCGATCAGAAGCCGTCGCTGTCGCAGCGGCTGCAACCACTGTTGCAGCGGCTAAAACCGCTGATGCAACAAGCCAAGCGATTGTCCGCAAGGGGCTGGGTCTTGGCGCGCCACTGGTTTGGTATTGCCGCGCGCGAGACCTGGATTGTGCTGAAGCGGTTGCCGATTGCGTCCTACAGCTTTGCTCGGGCCATGGCCGATGCCAACTACGCACACCGACTCACCGATCTCTACATCGACGGCGCATCGAGCCTTTCCGCTGCTGCTGCCGCGAAGCAGCCCGCGCCCGCGCCGCAGCCGGTGGCTGTGTTGCAGGATGCGGGTCCGGATTCAGCGCTGGTGCTGCTCTCGCTGCTGCAGAAGGAGGGTCGGTTCCTCGACTTCCTGCAAGAGGAGGTCTCGAGCTACGGGGATCACGAGGTGGGTGCTGCGGCGCGCGTGGTGCACGAAGGTTGCCAACGCGTCCTCAACGATCACCTCAGCATCGCCCCGGTGCGTACTGAGGCCGAGGGCAGCACGGTGACCCTGAACAAGGGTTTTGATCCTGCTGCCGAGCGGCCGACGGGCCAGGTGGTGGGCGAGCCGCCGTTCACCGGCGCCTTGGTCCACCGTGGCTGGCGCGCCGTTGAGGTGCGTCTGCCGCAGGTGGCAAGTAGTCATGACGTGAGAATCCTGGCACCTGCGGAGGTGGAGCTGTGAGTGCACGCTATGCCATCGGGATCGATCTCGGGACCACGCACTCGGCGTTGTCCTATGTGGAGACGGCGAAATGCGAGGGCGAGGAGGTCGATCAGAGCATCCTCAGGATTCCTCAGCTGACTGCGGCTGGCTCGGTCGAAGACCGCCCGCTGCTGCCGTCCTTCCTCTACCTGCCGCATCCGGACGAGCACAAGCCCGGCGACCTGACCTTACCCTGGGGAGGCGATCCAACGCGGCTGATCGGTGAGCACGCGCGTCGCCAAGGGCTGACGACGCCGATCCGCCTGGTGTCGAGCGCCAAGAGCTGGCTCTGCCATCCGGACGTCGATCGCAAGGCGGCGATCTTACCGCCCGAAGTCCCGGCCGATGTGCCCCAGATCTCGCCGTTCGAGGCCAGCGTGCTCTATCTGAGCCATCTGCGCGAGGCCTGGAACGGGGTGCATCCTTACGATCCGCTCGCCGAGCAGGACGTGACCGTTACCGTACCGGCCTCGTTCGATCCCGCCGCGCGCGAGCTCACCGCCGAGGCCGCCAAGGCGGTCGGTATCGAGAACCTAGTGCTGCTCGAGGAGCCGCAGGCGGCGCTCTACAGCTGGGTCAACGACAGCGTCGGGCGTTGGCGCCACGATGTGAAGGTCGGCGATATCATCCTGGTGATCGATCTCGGTGGCGGCACCTCAGACTTCTCACTGATCGCGGTGACTGAGCAGGACGGGGCGCTGGAGCTGACCCGTGTCGCGGTCGGCGAGCATATCCTGCTCGGCGGCGACAACATGGACCTCACCCTGGCGCATGTCGTCAGGCAGAAGCTCAAGCAGACGGGGGTCGAACTCGACCGTTGGCAACTGCAGGCCCTGACCCACGGCTGCCGTGTCGCCAAGGAGGCCCTGTTGGCCGATGCTGAGTTGGCCTCGGTGCCGATCGTGGTGCCCAGTCGCGGCGCGAAGCTGATCGGCGGCTCGATTCGCACTGAGCTGACCCGAGACGAGGTCGCGACGACCCTGATCAACGGCTTCTTCCCCGAGGTCTCGGTCGAGGAGCGACCCGCCCAGCGTGCCCGTGGCGCCTTGACCAAGGTTGGGTTGCCGTTTGCCCAAGACCCGGCCGTGACGCGACATCTGGCCGCCTTTTTGAGCAAGCAGGCGGGCGCGACCGAAGACCTCGAAGGCTTTGTTGAGCATCCGCACTGGGCGAGCTTTCTGCATCCCACCGCGGTGCTGTTCAACGGTGGCGTCTTCAACGCCCAAGTCTTGCGCGATCGCGTGCTGCAGGTGCTCAATCAGTGGCTAGCGGCCGAGGACGCGCCACCGGCGCGGCTGCTGGAGGCGCACGATATGGATCTGGCGGTGGCGCGGGGCGCGGCCTTCTATGCCTACGCGCGCAATCATGGCGGCGTCCGTATCCGGGGTGGCACCTCACACTCTTACTATGTGGGTATCGAGCGTAGCATGCCCGCCATCCCCGGCATGGAGCCGGAGCTGCATGCGCTCTGCGTGGTGCCCTTTGGGCTGGAAGAGGGCAGCGAGCCGGTGATGCCGCCGCAGGAATTTGGTCTGGTGGTGGGTGAGCCGGTCCGGTTCCGCTTCTTCGGCTCGAGCGTCCGCCGCGAGGATCAGGTCGGCGATCTGCTCGAGGAATGGTCGGACGATGAGCTGGAGGAGATGGAAGAGATCCAGACCAATCTGCCCGCCGACAAGCTCAAGCGCAGTGAGGTGGTTCCGGTGCGGCTGCGGGCCGCGGTGTCTGAGGTCGGGACCTTGGAGCTGACCGCCATCCCGACCCACCAGGCCAAGTCCGACGCCGGGGCGTCGGACTGGAAGGTCTCCTTCAATACGCGGGGTTCTAGCAGCGAGGTTGAGGGCGCCTAACCCGATCCGCTCGAGATTCTGCAGCGATCTCGGCTGCTTCAACGATTGAGTCGTCGTCTGTGATGCCGACGGCAGACGAGCCGCTTGATGAGCGTCGGCAGCTTCCTGCTGGACGATGGGCCGCTGTGCCAGACCGGCTTTCGCCGCGGGCTCTGGTGTGGGGCTGGCGGTCATGATGAGGGCAGCGACCATGATAGGGATGTCGATCGGGAACTCGACCTCGCGCAGGTCACCGAGGATCTCAGCGCGAGCTGGATGCGTGGCGGCGAGCCCCTGCACCCAAGCTGCGGGGTGACCCTGCCGGATGCCGACAAGCCCGGCGCCTACAGTTGGTGCAAGGCGCCAGGCCTGGCGGGCCAGCCGGTCGAGGTCGGTGCCATCGCTCGCCAACAGATCGACGGTCATCCCCTGATCCGCGATCTGGTGTCGCAGGCCAGCACCAATGTGCAGAATCGTGTCTTCGCTCGACTGCTGATCGCAATGGAGGCATGGGTCCGCGCCCTGCGTCCCGGCGAACCCTTCTGTGAGCCGACGCAACTGCCGGATGAGGGCGAGTCTGTTGGCCTCACCGAAGCCGCCCGTGGCAGCCTCGGCCACTGGCTCCAAGTCCGCCATGGGCGCATCCTCAACTATCAGATCATCGCCCCAACCACCTGGAACTTCTCACCGCGCGACGCCCAGGGTATCCCCGGCCCACTTGAGCAAGCTTTAGTTGGCGCGCCGATCCGACCCGGCGAGCAGACGGCGATCGCCGTGCAGCACATCCTGCGCTCGTTCGATCCGTGCATGGTCTGTACGGTGCACTGACTGGGGGAACCTCCGGCGACGCGTTAGTATGGCGGTTTAGCGAGCGGACAGGACTTGACCGGTGATCATTGGCCAACCTGGACCGAATCGCGCCTTGGCGATCATTCGCCAATCTGGACTCGACCGCTCTGAGTTCGACATGGAGCCATGATGGCGACCACCGAGACCAACAACACCGACCTCGCCCGCGCCGAAATCCTCTGGAAATCCGCCGACACCCTGCGCGGCCAGATCGACGCCGCCGAATATAAGCACGTCGTCCTCGGCTTACTCTTCCTGAAGTACATCCTCCTGAAGTACATCTCCGACTCCTTCGAGGCCCGCTGCGACGAGCTTGAGGCTAAGTCGACAGGCTCGCGCTGGTCGCCGTCAGGCGCACCCGACCGGGAGCACACGCCATGCGTTACCTGAATCTCGATCATCTGCGCCGCTGCATCGAGACCCTGCAGCAGTCGTTGCGGCTGTACCAAAGCGCCGAGCCCGACAGCATCGAGCAGGAGGTGTATCGCAACGCGATCGTCAAGGGTTATGAACTGACGCAGGAAATCGCCTTCAAGCTGCTCAAGAAGGCCCTGAAGGCGTTCGGTCACGGCGCCCGAAAGCTCGAATCCACGCCCATCAAGGACATTCTCCGCCTCGCCGCGGTGCATGACCTGCTGACCTTGGAGGAGGTCGAGCGCTGGTTTCGGTATCGCGATAATCGCAACGATACCGCCCACGATTATGGCGAGGCCTTCGCCAGGGAGACACTGACGCTGATCCCCGGATTCCTAGAGGATGTCTCGCGGCTGGCGGATCGGTTGGACGCCAAGCTCGGCAAGGATGCGACATGAGCAGCGACTCCGACCGCCCGGCTCTGCATCTGCCCGCGCGTTACCTGGCGATCGTTAAGGACATCCTGCGTCGCTACCTGCCTCACGCTGAGGTCTGGGCCTACGGCAGCCGCGTCAACGGCGACCATTACGACGCCAGCGATCTGGATCTGGTCGTGCGCCAGCCCGATGACCTCACCCGCCGGCAGCCCGACCTGGATGAGATCGCCGCCGCTTTCTCTGACAGCGATCTGCCGATCCTGGTCCAGATCGTCGATTGGGCGCGCATCCCCGATGCCTTTCGGGAGGAGATTGAAGCGGGGTATATGGTTCTGCAGCGGGTAGATAGCTCGACGCTCTCCCCACCCGCGTCGTCGACTCCGACATCGGCCCCGTGCCGGAGCAGTGGGAGGTGACGGCGCTATGTTTGGCGAAGCCGGGCTATCCGCTGATCACCTATCACCTGGCGGTGGATGAGCACGACGGCGCACCGCTGGTCAACCAAGGCGCGCCGACCCAGCCGCTGAAAGGCGGACGCTCCGCATGAGGGCTTCGCATCTCGAGTTGTTGGTCGAGGAGCCTAAGCGCAATGGGTCACGAAGTTTTTTGCCGTTTTCGGGATGCATTGCTGGAGGCGGTCGCTTGACCGTCCCTTGCACTGCGCATTGCGCTGAGTAAAATTACTCAATGTATAGCGTAAAAAAAGAGAGCGACTACCAACGCCCCCAGGCAGCCGAACTGGCCCGAAGGCTGGCAGAGCCTCGGCGTCATTTGCAGGTGGTGACCGGTGCTCGCCAGGTCGGTAAGACCACGCTGGTGCAGCAGGTGACCGAGAAGTTGCAGCGCCCGATCCGCTTTGTCAGTGCCGATGAGCCGACGCTTCGCGATGGTGCTTGGCTGCGTCAGCAGTGGGAGGCGGCGCGGTTGGAAACCGGCGCCGATGGCGGATTGCTGGTGATCGACGAGGTGCAAAAGGTCGAGCAGTGGTCGGAATCCGTCAAACACCTGTGGGACGAGGACACGCGCCGCCGTCGGCCATTGCAGGTGGTGCTGCTGGGCTCGTCACCGTTGCTGATCGGGCGCGGGCTCACCGAGAGCCTTGCCGGTCGCTTCGAGACCCTGCATCTGCCGCACTGGTCGTTAGACGAAATGCGCGCGGCCTTTGATTTCTCGCTTGAGGACTATCTGTATTTCGGCGGTTACCCTGGCGCCGCGCCTCTGGTTGCGGAACCCGCACGCTGGCGGCGCTATGTGCTGGATTCGCTTGTGGAAACCAGCATCTCGCGTGACGTGCTGCTACTGACCCGCGTGGACAAGCCCGCACTGCTGCGTCGTCTGTTTGAGCTCGGCTGCCGCTACTCCGGACAGGCCCTGTCCTTCACCAAGATGCTTGGCCAGTTGCAGGATGCCGGTAATACGACCACGCTGGCCCACTATCTCGATCTACTTGCGGCGGCGGGGATGCTGACTGGCCTGCAGAAGTTTGCCGGCCAGGTCGTGCGCCAGCGCGCGTCTAGTCCCAAGCTGCAAGTTCTGAACAACGCTCTGATGACTGCGGTGGCTGGGCTGTCTCCCGAAGAGGCCCGAGCCGACCCGTCCTTCTATGGCCGGTTGGTGGAATCGGCGGTCGGCGCGCACTTGGCCAACGCCGCCCAGCGCGGCGACTGCGAGTTGTTCTACTGGCGCGAAAAGAATCGGGAAGTCGACTTCGTGGTTCGCGACGGCAAGCGTCTGCTGGCGATCGAGGTAAAGAGCGGCCGCAGGCGCGACGCTCTGCCGGGCATGGCCGCCTTCGTCGAGGCGTTCGCGCCCGATCGCACCATACTGGTGGGCGGAGACGGGATCGAGCTGGAAGCCTTCCTATCGCGCCCGGTGATGGAATGGTTGCAGCCATGAGCCCTTCGCAGCCGACCGAGGCACTGGTCGAGGATGTCGCGGCTATCCATTTCGCAGCGATCGGCGCTGCCACCAGGCGCGGCGTCGAGATCGAGTACCTTGATGCCCGAATGAAGGATCCGACCGACACCGAGGCGGATCTCGGCCTAATGCCAAGCCTTGCTGACCATGCAGCCGATCGGGCTGCGCTGTCTGGTCGGCTCGTTCAGCGTCAGTTCCTGCTCTGGTTTGCCAAGTGGTTGGTCATCGCCTGCTTGGCGCTTGCAAGCTGGGCTTGGCTGCAGCTATTGCCATAACGCTTACGCAGGCCGATGTCGTTGTAGAGCACCGTACAGCCGTTTGCCATCAGCACCTCCATCTCGCCGTTGGCGCGAACCTTGACCTCTGGGGCTGGGGCTGGCGCGGGCGCGGGCCTGGTGGTGGCAGCAGCCGGTGCCTTGTCTTTCGACATCGCCGAGACCGCGATACCTGCGGCAATGGCTGCCGCGGCGCCGATCGCGAGTGATTCGGCGGTGCCGAGTCCCTTTGGCTCTTTGCCGTTGTATTCGAGCTTGACCACGCGGCGGTCCTTGATCTCGCAGGAATACTCGTACTTTTTGCCGTCGACCTTGGTCTTGCCGACCACCTTGTAGCGGTGTCCGCCACCGGGGATCTTCTCGGCCGACTCGCTGCGGAAGTCGGTGATGTTGTAGTTGGCGCGCATGCGCTCGTTGCAATCGCGGATCGCGTCGTTCTCGCCATAGGCGAAGGCCGCGCCTGGGAGGCAGAGTCCAAGCGCAAGACCACCGGCGATGAGTGGCTGGATGATGCGTTTGCTGTTCATGACGGTAGGCATGACGGTAGGCTCTCTGGGTGATCAGGAAGATGACGAAGATGAAGGTCAGCGTCGACCGCAACGGATTCTACGCCAGGTCAGGCGCGGGATTGAAAATGGCCTACGCCGAGCCGCGAGAAGGCTCAGTCGGCCATTGCGCAAACAGATCCCGCAATAATGGGCTGCGGAGCAGATAGGCGATGATGGCCAGGTTGAGCAGCAGGGAGATCAGGGAGACCTCGTTCAGGGTCGCGGTGAGCGGGCGCGCCGAGGCCAGCAGGTTGGTTCCCAGCAACAAGAGATAGAGCCCCGCCGAGGCCAACAGCAGCCCGCGTCCGATGCGCCACAGCTGCGGCATCCAGCGTGGCGATCGAGGACGACGGCGAACGCCAGCGATGAGGACTGGCAGTGCGATGAGATCGGCGAGCAGATACTCGGGGCGGATCAGCTCGCGCAACACCGTGATCTCCTCACCAGTGGTCGGCAGGAAGGTGATCCCGAGCAGCAGCAGATGCCGGACCAAGAACAGCAGGCAGAGCCAGAGCGTTACCGGGACCCGAAGGCAGAGGTGGTCGTCGTAGCGTTCCGGTGGGTACTTCAGCGTCATCGAGTTACTGATCCGATCCTGGTTCACGCATTGCGCGTTCCCTGTGTCTGCATCAATGCTTCATCGAGCTTGGCGACTTGTGCTGGCCAAACGGACTTGAGTCGATGCCGCCGCCTGGCTGCGCTAGAAGCGGTTTCGAGTCGATGCCGGCGTGGAGGCGAAGCTTGTCGAGCAGTTCATGGGTGACGATGGTCTTGTTGATGTAGTCGACCGCGCCGGCCTCGATCATCGCCCCGCCGCGGTCGGTTTCTTGATGCAGCGAGAGCCCAATGACCCGGATCGATGGCCAGCGATGATGGATGATGCGGGTGGCCTCAAGGCCGTTCATCTCGGGCATGGCGAAGTCCATCAACACGATGTCCGGCTTCAGTTGCCCGACCTTCTCGATCGCCTCGCGCCCGTTCGATGCCTCGCCGATCACCTGCAGCCAGTGCTTTTCTTCGGCTAGCAGGGATGAGAGGGCATCGCGAAGCACCACATGGTCGTCGACGAGCAGCACAGTCACCGGCTTTATGGGCAGCGGATCTAGGGATAAGCGACATGTCGGGGTCAGGGGCGCCGATTCAACCTGCTCGAGAACCGCTTGCTGGGGCTGGTCTTCCTGTGGCCGCTGCGGAGTCTCTAAGGGTGCGTCCAGGATGACCAGCGTGCCGCCGCCTGGATTCTCGGTCACGGTTGCCGAGCCGCCAAGCAACCGCATGCGCTCGCGCATTGAGGTCAGCCCCAGATGGCAGCCACTGGCTAGGGGTCGCTCGCTCTCGCTAGCGCCGAGGCCCTTGCCGCGGTCGCTGATCATGATCCGCAAGGCGCGCTCGCCCCGCTTGAGCAGTTCGATCCGTGCCTCCAGCACCCCCGCGTGCTTGATCACGTTGAACAGGGCCTCGCGCGCACATTCGAACAGCAGCCCCCGCAGCATTTCATCCTCGGGTGATAGCGAGGGTTCCAGATCGAGGCTGACCTCGAGCTCGTAGCGTTTCCGCATGCTCTGCGCGAGCCAATTCAGGGCATCGGAAAAACTGCTCTCGTAGAGGATCTGCGGCCAGAGATCAGACATCAGGTTTCGCGAGGCCCCTATCGCCTCGTCGAGTAGGTTCTGGAGCTTGGCAAACTCCTGTGAGCCGCTGTCCTCCAAGTGCCGTTTGAGGCGCGCGGTGGCCATCATTGCGCCGACCAGCAGCTGTTGCAGATGGTCGTGCAGCACCTGCGCCAGGCGCATCCGTTCGCGTTGCTCAGCGCGTGTGAGCTCCTGCGCGAGCAGGCCGAGCTGGTAGGCGTGCTCCTTGAGCTGTTTTTGCGATTGGTGTAAGGCCTTGTCGGCCTGCTTGCGCTGTTCGATGTCACGCGCCGAACCGACGAAGCCAACGAAGCGGCCGTCGTCTTCGAAGAGCGGGTTTGCCGAGCATTCGAGCCACCGCCAGTGCTGGTCCGCACGCCGTGCGCGGCACTCGAGCTGGAAGGCTTGCCGCTCTTTGAGCGCGCTCGCCATGCGTGCCTGCACGCGTGAAAGATCCTCGGGATGCACCAGCGCGCAGCAGCCGATGATGGCCATCTGAGCCGTGGTGACGCCGAAATACTCGGCGAAGCCTCGATTGACGTACTCCACACGGCCTTCGGCATCGATCAGCCAGTTCATGGTCGGCAAGCCATCGGCCATGACTCGAAAGCGCCGTTCGCTCTCGCGCAGCGCGGCTGCTTGTCGTTGGGCCTCGCGCCCAGCCTGTAGCTCAGTGACGTCGAGCGAGAGGGTGCAGATAGCGCTGACGTTGTGATTGCTGTCGAGCCAGGGAAAGCGCGTGGACATCATCACGCGCTCGCCGTTGGGCGTCGGCAACAGATCCTCGGTGGTCTGAGGCTCCTTCGTCTGCAGTATTCGCCGATCATGCTCGGCGATCTTGGCTGCGGCCTGAGCTGGGAAGACGTCCTCTGTTCGCTGGCCGATGACCTCGTCCGCGCAGATGTTGAGCAGCTCCTCGCCGCGCTTGTTCAAGCTTAGAATGCGCAGCTCAGGGTCTTTGATGCAGGCCATCATCGGGCTGTTGTCGAGCAGGGCCTGCAAGGCGTGCTTGGCGGTGAACTGTTCCTGCTCGATCCGCCTGAGATCGGTGATGTCATGGGAGCACAGCAGAACGCCATCGGCATCGGCTCGGCCCGGGTCCTGATGATAGGGAGCGTAGGTCACCAGCACCAAGCGTCGGCCTGTAGCGGGCAAATCGAACCAGGCGTTGTAGCGCACCAGGTTGCCACCAAGGGCCTGGTCGAGCTTCGGTTTGATCAGGTCGTTGAAGGCCTGTTCGCCGATCACGTCGGGAACCAATCGCCCGATAATCGCCTCGCGCGGTTGACCGGCGCGCTGTGCGAAAGCCTGGTTGATGATGCGATAGCGGTAGTCTGGCCCGACCAGCGCCAACGCGTCTGGTGAGGTGTCTATAATCGATGTGTAGACCCCGAGCCGTTGCTGCAGAGTACGACGCCAGTATCGACCCAGGAGTAGCGCAGCGACCAGCAGGATGATCAGGCCGCCGCAGACAGAGGCAAGCAGGATGAGCCCTGCGTTGAGCTCGACGAGTTTCATGTTCAACATCGTTTCAAGACTCCCTTAGCGATTGTTGTTGGCATCCTTCGCCTAATCCAACTAGCCTCGTCCTGAGCCGTCCTGAGCCGTCCTGAGCCGTCCTGAGCCGTCCTGAGCCGTCCTGAGCCGTCCTGAGCCGTCCTGAATCATCCTGAGCCTCCTGAATCATCCGGGGTTGGCGCTGGTTGCCGATGACCAGTCTGGAATATCGCATTGCAGCAGGGTGCCCCCACCCGGCGGCGAAATGAATCGGCACTGCCCGCCGAGGATGTTGGCGCGGCTGCGCATCACGCGGAGGCCAAGACCGCCGCTCGCGTCGGCTGAGCCCCTGGGGCTGCGACCATTGTGACGAACGCTCAGGCGAATACTGTCATCGAGGGTTTGCAGGTGGATCTCGATGCAGGTCGCCTGCCCGAGGTGGATGGCGTTGCTGACGGCCTCCTGCGCGATCCGAAACAGATGCAGGCTCTGGGTATGGTCGCTGATGCTCAGTCCACTGTGGTCGCGGAAGCGGCATTCGAGTCCGAAGTTCTGTTGTACGCGCGCCGCGAGTTCGCTCAGTGCGGCCGGCAGGCTGTCGCTTGCGAGGTCGGCTGGGGCGAGCCGCTTGGATAGCTGACGAGCGCTGTCGAGGGTTTGCTTGATGTGGCCCTGCAGCTGTTCGAAGTCTTGCCTGAGCTTGGGCTCTTTGGCGGGGAGCGCTAGCCTCCGCTCGATATTGGAGGCGAGCATCAGGATACCGCTGAGCTGTTGCGCGATGTCGTCGTGAATCTCGCGGCTGACCTGCTGCTGCTGGCGCGTGTTGAGCTCGATGAGCTGATGTTCGAGGCGCCGGCGCTCGCTGAGGTCGCGGACGACGAATACGAACAGATCCTGGTCGGCCGCTGGGCGAACCGCGACCTCAGCCAAGAAGATGTCATCGTCCGGGCGGCGCCCTTCGATCAACAGGTCCTGCTCGTCTAGCGTTGAGTTCGTCGCCTCAGCGCAGAGATGACTCCGCAGCAATTGTGCAGAGATGGTCGAGAAGAGCGACTCCAGCGGTTGTCCGATGATGACTGTGCTGCTGCATGCAAACATGGCCTCTGCGGCGGGATTGAAGTCGAGGATGCGACCGGCGCTGTCGACTGTCAGGATTGCATCAGCGGTTGCATTGATGATCGCGCGCAGCTGTCCGCTCGTGAGTATCGGGGCAATCGGCGGTTGGTCGCCTGAAGTGCGGTTGTCCGCTTCCAACTCTCGGCCCATTCGGCGCCCTTTGGCGATGGTTGACTGGAGTTTTTCGTGTTTCAAGGCTCGGCCCTTTTGGCCGCTCTCCGTGCTGGCTGATGGTGGCTGTTGGCTCGCGGACTGAGCCTTGGCCATGGCTGCCTGCGACGCTTGCCGACAGGCGGATTGATTGAGCGACGTCTCGTCCTGAGGCTTGCGTGCTGTGCTGCCCACGAGGCCGCGCTTAGCGGCCATGTATTCAGACTCCACGCCGGTCGCGGCGCGCGAGCGCCTCGCCAGAGCCGCTTGCGGTCTAGCGTTGCTCAAGGTCCCACTGCACCGCATGCCGCATCAACTGGCCGGCCGAGGTGAGGCCCAGTTTTCGCTTGATCTTTTCGCGGTGCGTCTCGACCGTCTTGACGCTCAGATTCAGTTGCTTGGCGATCTCGGTGGTGGAGCGGCCCTGGCCGATGAGCCAGAAGACCTCGAGCTCCCGGTTGCTGAGCTCGTCGATCGATGAGCCAGCCGTTGGCTGTTTCTGATGCGCAAAGCCGGTGATGATGCGCTCGACGACATCGGGGCTGAGATAGATCTTGCCGGCGAGCACCTGGCGCAAGGCGTCGATCACATGGCCGGCAACCTCGTGCTTATTGATGTAGCCGTGTGCACCGGAATTGATGGCACGCTCTGCAAATAGCGATTCATCGCGCATCGAGCAGACGAGCATGCGCAGCTCTGGATACCGGCTTTTGAGCCGACGGATCAGCTCGAGGCCGTTTCCGTCCTCGAGCGACAGATCGATGATGGCGATGTCCGGGTTGAGCTCGCGGGCGAGATCTTGTGCCTCGCGAATCTTCCCGGTTTCGCCGCAGACGGTGAGGTCAGCCGCCTCGCCGATCACGCCTTTGAGTCCCTCGCGCACGAGTGGGTGATCATCAACGATCAAGACTGTTCGTTTTCTGGCGTTCAGCTGCCACCTCCTGGATCGCATCTGGCAAAACAGATGACGGTTTCCCCTGGTTTTCGGGCCGAAGCCCGATCGGATACACAGTAGTTGTGCTTATAGAGTGTGTCTGCGGACTGCGGACGATGCCATCAGGGATTTCCTGATCTATTCGCCGACAGGTCTCATGGAATACTGCTGTTTGCAGGTCGTCTTCGAATCTGCATTTTTCGGTGTTTGCAACCAGCGGAGTACGCACGAGTGGCTCGATGTTTGACAGCAGAAGTTGTCCCGTTGCGGCATGCTACGCTGTTGCTAGAGGTTGGACTCAGCCCGAGCCGACCCGATCACCGCGGCGGCCGGGAACCCATCCGTGACTTCAAGACAATCGACTGAAGACCCTAAATCCCGCGCGGCGTCGGATGACGCCGGTGATGCAGTGCAGACACCATCGGAGCAGGTCTCTGAGCAGCGTGCAGACCCTGCAGACTCTCCTGATCATCAGGCATCGAGGCCTGAGTCGGAAGCAAATGACGAGACCCGCGTGGGTATCGTCGGCATGGTGGCCTCAGCGGGTGGCCTCGCGCCGTTCCAAGCCTTTTTCGATCAAGTGCCGCCGGATACGGGTCTGGCCTTCGTCATCGTTCCTCATCTCGATCCGAGCCACCGCAGCTTGATGACCCAGCTGTTGGCTGGGCACACCGAGATGCTGGTGCAAGAGATCGAGGATGGCATGCGCCCGCGGGCGAATCAGGTCTATCTGATACCGCCCGGTTTTCAGTTGACGATCAGTGGCGGCGTGCTTCACCTGGCACACCCGGACGGGCGCGCACTGGATCGCGAGGCGACGCTCGATCTGTTTTTGCGCGCGTTGGCCGCAGACCAGCAGCAACGTGCAATCGGGATTGTGCTCTCCGGAACGGGGACGCAGGGCACGCTCGGACTGCGCGACATCAAGGATCAGGGCGGAGTGGCCTTGGTGCAGGAGCCGTCGACGGCCCAATTCGACTCGATGCCGCGCAGCGCGATCGCTGCTGGCGTCGCCGACCGGGTGCTCTCGCCGCGGGCGATGGCAGACCAGGTTGCCGCTTGGGCGCGGCGGGCCTCGAACGCTCAGTATTGGATCTCGCGCGAGCCGGATAAGAGAGCAGAAATAGAGCAGCTTGCTGGTGTGCTGGCGTTGTTGCGAGCCCGGACCCGGTATGACTTTCGCTTTTATCGCAAAAACATGCTGTTGCGTCGCGTGAAACGGCGCATGAGCCTGTGCAATCTCGATAGCGTGCCTGAGTACCTGGCGCGCTTGCGCAAAGAGCCCGCCGAACTCAGCGAGTTGTTCAGGGATCTGCTCATCGGCGTGACCAGCTTCTTCCGCGACCCGCAGGCGTTTGAGGTGTTGACGCAGCGGGTCTTGGAGCCCTTGGTACAGGAACACGCGATTGGCGGCACCAAGGCGGATCAGCCGGTTCGTGTTTGGGTGCCCGGCTGCTCCACCGGAGAGGAGCCCTACAGCATCGCGATGCTGTTGTTCGAAAGCTTCTCTCACCACGAGCAACCGCCCAACCTGCAGGTGTTTGCAACCGATATCGATGATAAGGCACTCGACTTCGCACGCTACGGCGCCTATCCGCCGAGTATCGCTGCGGATGTCTCTGAGCAGCGCTTACGCACCTTTTTCGTCAAGGATGGCGAAGATCGCTACCGGGTCTGCGAGCGGCTGCGCGACGCCGTCGTGTTTGCTCCGCAGAACCTGATTACCGATGCGCCGTTCTCAAAGCTGGACCTGATCAGCTGCCGCAATCTGCTGATCTATCTCGAGCAGGAGGTGCAGGAGCGCATCGTGAGCCTGTTCCACTTTGCGCTCAATCCGGGCGGCTACCTGCTGCTCGGGCCATCGGAAAGCGTTGGGTCGCACACCGAGCTGTATGAAACGACCTCTAAGCGGTGGCGACTCTTTCAGCGCAGCAGCGGGACGCGTCCAGACCTGTCGCGGCTGCCGCCGGCGGCGCGGTTGCAACCGGTGTTTCCGTCGCTCGTCACGGCAATGCCCCGGGCGCATGTGGACATGGTTGGGGTCGCACAGCGGGTGCTGTTGGAAGAGTATGGTCCGGCCGCGGTGCTGGTGAATCGTCGCTACGACATCCTGCATCTGTTTGGTCCGACCACCGACTACATGGAGCTTCCAGTCGGCCGCCCGGCGCTCGAGCTGACCTCGATGCTGCGCCGCGGCCTCCGGACGCGGGTGCGGGCGGCCTGCCACAAGGCGCTCGAAGCGCAGACAACGGTGCTGGTCGACGACGCGCAGGTTCAGCGCTCTGGCCGCTATGTGCCGGTGCGGGTGCGGGTGACACCCTTGCATGATCCTGGGCGGACAGAGACCCTGCTGCTGCTCAGCTTTGTGGATGTTGAGACCGCTGCGGCAGGGACAGCGATCGCGCCCGTCGATCTCGCTGAGCTGGGCCGGGTTCCGGACTCGAGCCAGGCGGCCGCCTTGGTCGAGCAGCTCGAGAACGAGCTGCGGGCGACGCGGGAAGACCTGCAGACCACCGTCGAGGAGATGGAAAGCGCGAACGAGGAGCTCAAGGCCTCCAATGAGGAGGCCATGTCGATGAACGAGGAGCTGCAGTCGGCGAACGAGGAGCTGGAGGTCTCGAAGGAAGAGCTGCAGTCTTTGAACGAGGAGCTGAGCACGGTCAACAGCCAGCTCGAGGACAAGGTTCACGAGCTCGAGCAGAGCAACAATGACATCAGTAACCTGCTCTCGAGCACCGAGATCGCAACCGTGTTCCTCGATGCCGAGATGCAGGTGAAGCGGTTCACGCCGCGTGCCGCAAGGCTGCTCAATCTGCGGTCGATCGACATTGGGCGGCCGCTGGGCGACCTCACGTCGAACGTCTCCGATGAGGAACTGCTGCCGGACGCGCGGCTTGTGCTCGAGCGCTTGGCGCCCATGGAGCGCGATGTCGTCGCGAACGACCACAGCCGCTACCTGCGTCGTATCCAGCCCTATCGGACGCAGGACAACCGGATCGCGGGGGTTGTGCTGACCTTCGTCGACATTACCGCGCGTGCTCAAGCTGAGCAGGCCTTGCGTGCCAGTGAGGCGCGCTTTCGGCTGCTGTTCGAGCGCTCGCCGATGTGCCTGCTGGAGCAGGACTGGTCGCAGGTGCGTGATTGTCTGTTGTCGCGCAGCGGGGAAAGTGGGGCCGCGCTGGCGGATTGGGTCTGTGCGCATCCAGAGCAGGCGCTTGCTTGCCGGGGCAAACTGCGGGTCAGCGCTGCCAATGCCTCCGCCCGGCAGCTGGCGGGGGTCTCCGACCCGAGCGTGGTTGATGTGCCGATGGCTGAGCAGTTCTTCCCGTTGGAGCCGGGCGAGGGCTATTTGGCCTTGCTCGGTGAGTTGTTGATGGGCCGCGCTGCTGCCTTCGAGCTGGAAGTGCACACCGGTTCCGGTGCGCGCATCCCCGTGCTCGCTCACGCGGTGCCTCTGCCCGGACATTTCGAGCATCTTGACCGGGTGCTGATGGCGGTGATCGACATCACGGCGCGCAAGCGGATCGAGCTGGCGCTGGCTGATCGCGAGAGGCGCCTGTCGGCGATCCTGCATACGGTTGTCGACGGGCTCATCGGGGTGGATGCCGACGGGCGCATCAATCAGGCCAACCAGGCGGCCGAACGGCTCTTCGGCCGATCCCATGAGGCGCTGATCGGTGAGCCGCTGGCGTCGGTGCTGCTACCGGGGCCGGCCGGGCAGCATCTGGATGACATCATGCAGGTCGTGCGCGAGGCCGCGCACGCCGATGCTCAAGAGCCATCGCTCTGCGACGGTGTGTGTGAGGACGGCTCGCTGTTTCCTGCTGAGCTGAGTGTCGGGCAGGTCGATCATCTCGATATCTTCGTGATCTTGGTGCGGGATGTCAGTCGACGTCGCGAGCTCGAGAAGCAGGTGATCGAGATCAGTACACGCGAGCAGGAGCGCATCGGTCGGGAGATCCACGACAGTCTCGGCCAACAGCTGACGGCGGTGACGCTGCTGGCGGCGGCCTTGGCGGGCAAGCTGGAAACGGCCGGCAGCAGGGAAGGGGTCGAGGCGCGAACGCTGGCGGAGCAGCTCGAGCGCACCTTGTCGGAATCTAGGGCCCTCACGCAGGGGCTGGCTCCGGTGGGCGTGTCGCCAGAGGATCTGGTCGACGCCTTGAGCACACTGGCGCGGCAGGTTCAGCACAGCAGCGGTATCAAGTGCAGGTTTCAGTGTGAGGGCGCGGAGGCGATCCAAGACGCGGTGGTCGCCTCGCATGTCTATCGCATCGCTCAGGAGGCCGTCAACAATGCCTCGCGGCATGGCAAGCCGAAACGGATCGACCTCGGGCTCGAGGTGCGGGACAGGAAGATCCTGCTCTCGGTGCGAGATGACGGCACCTGGAGCGGCGCGCGCAAGCGCGGCAGCGGCGGCTTGGGTGGCTTGGGCCTGCACATCATGGGCTACCGCGCTGGAATCTTGGGTGGCCGCCTCAGCGTTCGCCCACTCGACACGGGCGGCACGCTGATGCGTTGCGAGATCCCGTTACCCGATGCACGCAAACACAAGAGCGACTAGCGCGATGCCGTGCGGTGGGCTGCTGCTCGGTTCGCGGTTCACCACTTGCGGTCTTCCGCTTGAGCGGCCTGGTCTGGCGGAACGACCTTCCTCTGCTCGCCACCTGAGCGTTTGCGGCGAGCGCCACTACTGAGAACTGAGAGGCCAAAGCCCATGAAGCATCAGCGCGATCTTCGCTCGTTGAGCCCCGTTTCCGGTGTCCTGGCTTTGCTGCTGGCAATGCCCCTGAGTGCGGCCGATTATTTTGTCTCTTCGGCAGGCTCTGACGACAATCCGGGTAGCCCGGAGGCACCTTGGCGCAGCATCGCTAAGGTGAATCAGACCTCGCTGGAACCGGGCGATCGGGTGCTGTTCCGGCGTGGCGACCGTTGGGAGGAGACCCTGCACCCAAGCTCGTCGGGGGCGCCGGGCAATCCCATCACTTACGCCGACTTCGGCGGCGGTGTGCGGCCGATCATCACCGGCGCGCCGAATGATCATTGCATCGAATGGTCGACGACACGCAGCCACCTGGTGTTCCGGGGTCTGCACCTGAAGGACTGTGGTCAACCGAGTGGCGGCACGCGCGGCGCACTCGCGGTTTGGAACGAGGCGGCGGACTCGCGCGACATCCTGCTCGAGGACTCGCTGCTGGAGAATGCGCAGACCTGGAATATCTACCTGACGGGGATCGACGGCCTGCGCATTCGTGGCAATACCATCCGCAATGCCGAGCAGCAGCACGGGATCTATTTGGACGGAACCTTGGGCATCAATGATGTCGTGATCGAAGATAACGATATCTACGGCAATCGGGCGATGTGCGTGCAGTTCAATTCCAACGGTAAGAATCGACTGACGAACGTCACCTTGCGCTACAACCGTCTGCACGACTGTGGCTATGGGGGGTTGAACAATATCGGAACAGACGGCTTGCGGGCGCATCACAATCTGTTCTACGGGGCCATGCCGGGGATCTACAACGGCTGCGACGGTGCCGATGCCGGCTGCAGTCGCGGCTCGATCGGTGGTGTCTTTGCCAACAATACGATCCTGACCAGCGGTGATGGCTGGTCGACCTGTTTTTCGAATGAGTCGTCGCAGGGCACGCCGGATTTCAGCGCCTTCGTCAACAATATCTGTGTCCATGACGCCAGCCGTGGCTCCGCTTTTCAGCACATGGAGAACACGGGCGGCCAGAACGTCGACTACAACCTGTTCTATTCCAATCGCACCGATTCGCCGATCTTCGTCTGGCGTGGCCGCGAGTACCGTGGCTTCGACGATTACCGCAGTGCGACGGACAATGAGGCCAATGGCCTGTTTGCTGATCCGCGCTTCGTCGATGCCGGGCGTGGCGACATGAGCCTGGCCGCGGACTCGCCGGCCATCGATTCTGGGACCAGTCTCGGCTTCGAGCGTGATCTGGAAGGCGAGCCGGTGCCGCGCGGGAGTGCGCCGGATCGGGGGGCGATCGAGGCGGCTTCAGCCGAGGAGCCACCGGAAACGCCGAGTGACCTGCAGATTGAGCTCCAGTCGAGTCTGAACAAGCAACTGTTCTGGAGGTGATCTGGTGTGTCTAACGCCCCCTTGAAGCCGATGCGCGAACATGGCTATCTGGTTCTCTCACTGGATACCGAGCTGGCATGGGGCTACTACGACGACGATGATGCGCGCGAGCGGCTGTTTTCAGCAGACGGCAGCCGCGAGCGGCGTTCGATCGAACGGGTACTCGCCCTTTGTGACGATCAGGGTATTCGCGCCACATGGGCGATGGTTGGCCATTTGTTCTTTTCTCAGTGCGAAGACTGCGCGCCCTGTCCGGTGGCGGCCTGGCGAGACGACCACCGCGGCTTCCGCGAGGTTCACGTCACCGGCCAAGCTGCGCAGATGCAGCCGGCGCATCCGCAACTCGCGCAGATGCAGCCGGCGCATCCGCAACTCGTGCATCCGCAACCCGCCCATCCTCAGTGGTATGCGCCTGATGTTCGCGATCTTCTGCTCGCTGCGAGCGATCGCCACGAGCTTGCGTTCCATGGCTTTAGCCACCGTCCTTTCCACCAGATGGACGCTGATGCCGCCCAAAGCGAGGTTCAGGCCTGGCTTGCGGTTGCGGGGCGATTCGGCGTCAAGCCAGAAAGCATTGTCTTTCCGCGTAACCGAGTGGGTCATTTGCCACTGTTTGCGGATGCCGGTTTTCGCTGCTTTCGCGCCCCTGACCGCACCCCGCGTTGGCATCTGCGCCGCTTTGGGTCGGCGCTCAAGTCGGCCGATGATCTACTCGCGCTCAGCACACCTCGCGTCTATCGGCGCGAGCAGCTGCGCCGTGAGCAGGGGCTCATTCGTGTGCCTTCGAGCGCCCACTTGTTCGACTTTCCGCGCGGTTTAGAACTGCGTCTAGACCGCGTTGGGCTGCAGCGTCTGCGGCTGCGCGGTATCGCCAAGGCGATCGATCATGCCGCTCGGAGTGGCGGCATTCTGCATCTTTGGGCCCATCCATGGGAACTGCGCACGCCCGCGGATGAAGACAAGCTGGAGTACCTGCTAGGTCTTGCCGCAGAACAGATTGCTGCGGGCCGGCTGCGGAGCATCACCATGAGCGAGCTTTCCGCTCTCGCCAGTCGCACCGAACGGCGTTAGCGGCCTATGGCGTTTGCGATCGCGATGATCAATCGCGTCGCATTGATGCCGAACCCCTTCGACTGAATCCGTTTTGCTGCATCCGATGGCTAGCCGTTCGCTTTTGCGAACCGGTCTTTTTTGTCGGCCTTTCCGCATTCTATGACCAGCCTCTCGGGGAAACACTGATTGCGCCCTGGGTCTGGTTGTCAGATAGTCTCTCGAGCATACAATTCACGTCAGACAGCGGCCTTCGCGTCGCAATCAGATGCGCCGATTGGCTGCGACCTTTGGCATATCGTTGAGCACGATTCTGGCTCACTCGGGTGTCGGTCTTGTTGGAGGGGGCTGGTTAGATGCGTGACCGTTTTTTTACTGCGATCTCGAATCACCGCGAGCAGCTGCTCATCGCGTCTTTGTTCTTGCTGGCCTTGGTTCCATTGTTTATCAATCTCGGCGCTATTCCGATCCAAGTCTGGGATGAGTCGCGGTTGGCGATCAATGCCTATGAGATGTTCAGCAGTGGTGATTGGCTCGTGACCTCGTTCGAGGGCGCACCGGATCTCTGGAATACGAAGCCGCCAATGCTGATCTGGCTGCAAGCGTCGTTCATGCATCTCATCGGGCCGAGCGAATGGGCCGTTCGCCTGCCATCGGCCATCGCCGGCGCGGCGACGGCGGCGCTGCTCCTGATCTTCTGTTATCGCTATCTCGGCCGCCTGGCGCCGAGCCTGATCGCAATGATGGTCTTGGTCACGACTTGGGGTTATGTCGATATCCATGTGACGCGCACCGGCGACTATGACGCGCTCTTGGTGCTCTTTACCACGGCGAGTGCGCTGGCGTTCTTTGCCTTCTGCGAGACCGGCCGTGACCGTTATCTACTGGCGTTTTTCTTTGCGCTGACGCTTGCGGTCATGACCAAAAGCGTTTCAGGTCTGTTTCTGGTGCCCGGCCTGGCCGTGTATGCACTGCTGCGAAAGCAGGTCTTGACGCTGTTGCTTCGACCAAGCCTTTATCTTGGGATGCTGGGCTTCATCGCTGTGGTCTCATCCTATTACCTCGCGCGCGAGATGCATCACCCGGGTTATCTCGACGCCGTGTTGGAGAATGAGCTTTTCGGTCGCTATCTCCAGGTGATCGAGACGCATCAAGGCGACCTTCTGACCTACCTAAAACGGATGATCAAGGTCGATTACACCTATTGGCTTGGCTTCCTGCCACTGGCCGCGCTCTTCGGTCTGGTCGCCTATGATCCGCGCATTCGGCACTTAACGCTGTTCTCGCTGTTGATGCTGGCATCGCTGTTCACGTTGATTTCGACTGCTGGCACCAAGCTGCCCTGGTATAGCGCTCCGGCTTATCCGTTTATGGCGTTATTGGTGGCGATGTTCCTCTATGGCTGCTTGCAAGTCCTTGAACGGCGTCTGGAGGCTGCGCCTCAGCTCGCACGCTCCATTCTTCCCACTGCGGTGATTACTGCGATGATTGCAATGCCGTACGGGATGATCTTGCACAAAACGGTGTTTCCGGAATCGCGGATCTATAGCGGCGAAGAAGACAACTATTACGCGATTAGCCTGTTGCTCAAGGAGGCGGTGAACGGTGAGCGTGATCTGCGCGGAGCCGAGGTGCTGTACGACGGCTATGCGGCGCATCAAGCCTTCTACGCCCAGGTGCTCGCCGACCGGGGGCTCGGCGTGGCGCTTGGAGACTGGCTTGCGCCGCGACCCGGATCACTGGTGATTGCCTCTCAAGATCATGTCATCGGGTCACTGACCGGTGACTTTGAACTGGCCCTGGTTGGTGAAGACCACGGGGCACAGCTGTTGTTACTGAGCGACGCGAAGTCGAGCGACCTCGCCGCGGCGGCCAAGGAGCCGGTCGAGGCCGATCGCTCCGCGGCCATCGTCTCGATGTCAGATGCTGGACAGCGGACTGGCGCTGAGGTGCCGAGCCCGGAGCTGTAATCGATTGGTCTCGCGCGCTTTGGTCTCGCGCTGTTTTTAGTACCGCGCTGTTGAGTACTGCGCTGTTGAGTACTGCGCTATTGGGTAGCGAGCTGATCCTTCTCGATCATTAAGGTGGAACGTGAAATACGACGCTGAATCGAACCTTCTTGCGGCACAGCCGACGCTGACGGACGACGCACCTGCTGGCAACAGCAGACGTATCGAGGGCGGCCGGGTCCTGGCGGTGACCTCTGCCACGCATGGCGAAGGCGTGAGCACGGTGACGCGTCGTCTTGGTCAGGGGCTCTGTGGACAGCTCGGCGATGCGATCGTCGTCGACACCAATCTGCGCGCGGGTTGGGGGCTGCCGGTGTCCTCACCGGCCAGACGTCCAGGATTGACCGAGGTGCTGCTCAATGACGCACCGATGGATTCGGTGATCGACGTCGATGTGCCCAGGCAGTTGCATCTGATGCCCTCGGGCAGCGGCACGCCTAATGCGTCGGCAATGCTCGCCTCTGGGGCTCTGCAGCGCACTGTGCAGCAGCTGCGCCAGCGTTATCGATGGGTGTTGTTGGATATGCCGCCGGTGGGTGTGTATCCGGACGCAGGGGCGATCGGACGAGTCGCCGACGGGGTGATCTTGGTGGTGCAGGCCGAGTGGACGCGGGCCGACGTGGTGGCGCAGGCGCAGCGCGCGGTCTTGCGCGGCGGTGGCCGGGTGCTGGGCTCGATCTTGAATCGGCGCCGTCATCACATACCGGATTGGCTCTACCACATTCTCTAGGCCACATTCTCAAGGCCACTTTTTGGTCATTCTCGGTAATGGCTCATCAATTTGGCTGATCAATTTGGCTGATCAACTTGGCGGATCAGCTTGGCGGATCAACAGTGACTGGCGCGAGGAGTTGAATCATGAGTGACGCAAGGGAACCGGATACCGCGTGGCGGGTTTGCATGGTGGTTTTCAGCGGCTATCCGAGTGATCCTCGGGTGCGTCGCGAGGCCGCGGCGTTGCGCCGCCATGGTATCGAGGTGGACGTCTATTGCCTGCGGCAGCCGGGGGAGTGCCGCACTGAAGACTGCGAGGGCGTCACCGTCTATCGGATCTTTGATGCTCCGCGCAGTAAAGAGACGCTGGCTCGCTATCTCGTGCATACGTTGCGATTCACGCTGCGGGCGCTGTTCGCGCTCAGCGCCAAGGCGCGCTCAGGGCGCTATGCGCTCTATCAAGCACACACGATGCCGGACTTTCTGGTCTTCGCCTGTGTGATCGCGAAATGGCAGCGCAAGCCCATCATCCTTGACCTGCACGACCTCTCGGTCGAGCTGTTCGCAGCGAAGCTTGACGGCGCTAAGCGGCGTCTTCTTGGATTGGTTGCGCTGCAGGAGCGCCTCGCCTGCCGTTTCGCCGACCACCTGATTACGACCTCTTGGGGTTTTCATGAGCGGCTACTGCAGCGCGGCCATCCTGAGGCGAAGATCAGCCTCGTCTTCAATGCGGCTGATCCGGTGTTGTTCTGGCTCGACCGGGAGCGCCAGTTCTTGCCAATCGGGGATGAGCTGCACTTGATCTACCACGGCACCATCGCCGAGCGCTTTGGCCTGCACCGGCTCCTGGAGGCGTTGCCGCGGATTCGGGCCAGCCATCCTGGCGTGAAGCTACGGCTCTATGGCAAGGCCGATCCGAGCTATCTGCGGCGCCTGGAATCGATCATCGGCGATCTCGGACTCTCTGCTCAGGTTGAGTTTGGTGGTTGGCGGTCAGCGCATGAGCTGATGGAGTGCTTTCGCCAGGCCGACATCGCGGTGGTGCCCTATCTCCACGATGAATTCATGGACATCGCGGTCTCGACCAAGACCTTCGAATACGCCGCGGCCGGGCTGCCCGTGGTCGCAACTCGCTTGAAGGCGATGACATCGATCTTCCCGGACGACAGCATCACCTACGTCGCGCCTGGGAGCAGTGCCGCCTTGGCCCAGGGGGTGCTGAGCCTTGCGGCCGATCCGGATCGGCGTGCGCGACAGAGCCGTCTTGCTCACAAGGCCCAGGATGCCCTCTCTGGCCAGGTGATGGCGGATCGGTACAGGGGCCTGGTCGCGGATCTGATCAGGGCGTCGCAGTCGGGCGTCGGTGAGATTGGTAACCAGTTCGGCGCGCATCAGGCTGTGCCAGTGCGGTCGTCGACGCGGTCTGCGGGCCTGGCTGGCGAGGCTGAAACCTTGCCCCCGAACACATCCACTGTCGAGTCCTATCGATGAAACCATCGACGCTTCTTATCCAGCAGTTAGAACAACGCGAAGCCGTGATCGGCATCGTTGGTCTGGGCTATGTCGGGCTGCCGTTGATGCTGCGCTTCAGTGAGGTCGGCTATCAGGTGCTCGGCTTCGATATCGATCCGCTCAAGGTGGACGCGCTGAATGCCGGACGGACCTATATCGAGCACATCAGCGCCGAGGCGATCGGCAAGGCCCTGAGCCAGGGCTTCAGCGCGACAGCTGACTTTAGCCGCGCGCGCGAGTGCGATGCGCTGATCCTGTGCGTACCAACGCCGCTCAACAAGCACCGCGAGCCGGACCTCAGCTATGTGGTGGCGACCACCGAAGCCATCGTTCCGTCCCTGCGAGCCGGGCAGGTGGTTTCGCTGGAGAGCACGACCTGGCCCGG
This sequence comes from Lamprobacter modestohalophilus, assembly GCF_016583905.1. Taxonomy (GTDB): domain Bacteria; phylum Pseudomonadota; class Gammaproteobacteria; order Chromatiales; family Chromatiaceae; genus Lamprobacter; species Lamprobacter modestohalophilus. Next base: position 88,085 of record NZ_NRRY01000020.1, read on the forward strand.
CACCACGGATGAAGTCTTGCGTCCGCGCGTTGAGTCGACCGGGCTGCGCGTCGGCGAGGAGCTGTTTCTGGTCTTTTCCCCGGAGCGCGAAGATCCGGGTAACCCGATGTTCAGCACCCGCAGTATCCCGAAGGTGCTCGGTGGCGTTACGCCGGTCTGTACCCGAGTCGGCGAGGCGCTCTATGGCCAGGTCATCGACCGGGTGGTGACACTGAGCTCCACGCGGGCGGCCGAGATGACCAAGCTGCTGGAGAACATCCACCGCGCTGTCAACATCGGTCTGGTGAATGAGCTGAAGGTCGTGTGCGAGCGCATGGACATCGACATCCACGAGGTGATTCGGGCCGCGGCGACCAAGCCATTCGGCTTCACACCCTACTATCCGGGGCCGGGTCTGGGTGGGCACTGCATCCCGATCGACCCGTTTTATCTGACCTGGAAGGCGCGTGAGTACGGGCTGAATACCCGCTTCATCGAGCTGGCTGGTGAGGTCAACGCCAACATGCCGGCCTGGGTGGTTGGGCGGGTTGCGGATGCGCTCAACGCGCGTGGCAAGGCGGTGAATGGCTCGCGGATCATGGTGTTAGGGATCGCTTACAAGAAGAACGTCGATGATCGGCGCGAGTCGCCGTCGATGGAACTGATGGCGCTGCTGCGGGAGAAGGGCGCCGAGATCAGCTACTCCGATCCGCATGTCCCGCACTTTCTGCCGATGCGCAAGTACAGCTTCAATCTGGAGTCGGTGCCGCTGACGCCAGCGACCTTGGAAGACACCGACTGCGTACTCTTGGCGACAGACCACGATCGCTTCGACTACGCGCTGATCAAGGCGCATGCGCCATTGATTGTCGATACCCGCGGGCGCTATCAGGAGCCGGCGCCACAGATCGTTCGGGCCTAGTGGCTTCTGGTATGGGACGTGGTGACACCCTGGACAATGAATCGCGTGAGATTCACGTTAAAGGCTACCGGGCTGCGCTGAGCTTACCGATTTCCCGAGACCCCCTAACCATGAAAGATAACGCGTTTATCTGTCCAACCTGCCACTCAAGTGGAATGCAGATCTTTCACGAGCAAGCGGCGGTACCAACTAACAGCTGCATTCTTCTCAAAACAAGGGAAGAGGCGATTAACTGCCAACGCGGAAAGATCGCACTAGGCTTTTGCGAGTACTGTGGTTTTATTTCCAACACCGCTTTCCAGGCCGAGATGACAGAGTACTCCGGACGCTATGAGGAAACCCAAGGATTTTCTGAGACATTTAGCGCCTACCATCGCGATCTGGCGCAGCGCCTAATCGATAAACATGGGCTCCGCGAGAAAGATATCTTGGAGATTGGCTGCGGTAAGGGCGAGTTTCTGCTGTTACTCGCCGAGCTAGGAAACAACCGCGGGGTCGGTTTCGATCCTGGCTATCAGGAAGGGCGTCTCTCAGGTGAAGCCATCGCGCAGGTACAGTTCGTCAAAGATTTCTATTCGCAGCACTATGCCGATTACAAGGCAGACTTCGTTTGCTGCAAGATGACGCTGGAGCATATTCATCCAACGGCGAGCTTTATCTCCAATCTCAGGCGCGCAATCGGTGATCGGCTAGACGTTTTGGTGTTCTTCCAAATCCCAGATGCCACCCGTATCGTTCGTGACTGTGCATTCGAAGACATCTATTACGAACACTGTTCGTATTTTAGCCCAGGCTCCTTGGCCCGGCTTTTCCGCGGCTGCGGTTTCAACGTTCATAGCCTCGACACCGAATACGCGGGTCAATATCTGACAGTCGAGGCAAGACCCGCGCATATTGCTCAATGCGCACCTTTGCCACAAGAAGATGATCTGTGGCTGATGTCGACCTATTCGCGTCGTTTTTCGACCACCTTGGATGGAATCCTCGCCTCATGGCGGAGTTTTGTCGAAGCGGCAGCCTGGCAGGGTAAAAAGACTGTGCTTTGGGGCTCTGGCTCGAAGGCCGTTTCGTTCCTGACCACAGTTGGTGTCGCCGATAAAATCGACTACGTGGTCGATATCAATCCGCATCGCCATGGTTACTTTATGCCGGCAACGGGTCAACGCATCGTCCCACCGTCCTTCCTGCAAGATTATCGTCCGGATAAAGTCATCATCATGAATGGGATCTATCGAGACGAGATCGCACGCGACCTCGGTGCAATGGGGCTATCACCTGATGTTGTGGCATTGTGAAGCGGAAATGGCAACAAATCACTGTCCGCTGTGCGACACGCGATCAGCACGGGCATTGCTGAATTCCGCAGCGCTAACGCTTAATGGGCAATTGGACTTGTGCCTGAATCAGGATTGCCCCGATCACGACCGAGCGCTTTATGCCATATGATCATATCAGCCGGGTCAGACACTGTCGATAAGTTCCCGGCTTAGGCTCTGGATCGCGGGCGCTGATTCGCGGGGTTGGGCCATCCGTCTAGATTATCGCACCGCATTCATTCGCTTCGGCTACCAGAGCATCAGGGGGAACCAGCTTTATGGCGACTTCCAGCCGTATTTGCCTTTTCTCGCAGCGCCATTTGCTAAGGGAATTTCATCGTTGTGCAAACGGGTGCGGCCTCAACATACTGTGCTCAACAGCAGCACGCCGCCCCAAACTGATCGATCTTCTGCCAGAACTGCGCCCAGCGTCCGACGGTCTGTGTGAGCGCGCGCAGGCTGAGCACGATGCCGGCGCCCTT
>NZ_NRRY01000021.1 GCF_016583905.1 Lamprobacter modestohalophilus
CGACGCCGGAGGTCTCGGCCCGATAGAGCTGCATGCCACCGACACCGAGCAGCGGTAGGATTGCGACCGCGAGCACGATCACGCCCATGCCCCCAAGCCATTGGATCTGCTGGCGATGGTAGAGGATCGACTGCGGCAAGCGGTCGATGCCTTCGATCACCGTCGCCCCAGTGGTGGTGAATCCAGAGATGGATTCGAACACCGCATCGGTGACGCCCCAATCCAGGCCGAGGATGAACGGCAGCGCGCCCAGCATACCAAGCACCGCCCAGAACAGGGTGACGATCAAGAAGCCATCGCGCACCGAGAGCTGTTCACGCTCCCGCAGGTTTGGCAGCCAGAGAACCAGACCCGCGCTCGCGGTCAGCGCCAGGGACAGCGCAAAGGCCGGCCACTGTTCGTCGGCGTACCAGAATGAGACCAGGATAGAGGGTAAAAAGCTGATGCTATAGAGCAGCAACAAGATACCGAACAGGCGCACGATAGCTCGCCAGTGCATGCGGGGATCGTCTCCTTGGACCTTGAGTCAACGGGCAATGCGTTTTGAGCCGTGTCTGCGCGGGTGCTCGTATCACACCGCTAGAAAAAGGTGACGCCGACCTGAAACAACTTTTCAACCTCGGGCACTCGCAAGCGGTCCTGGAGGAACAGGATCACATGATCCTCGGACTCGATGACGGTATCGTGATGCGCGATCAAGACCTGATCGCCGCGCACGATGGCGCCGATGCTGGCACCCTTGGGCAGGTTGATGGCGTCGATCGCCCGTCCGACCACCTTCGATGAGCTCTTGTCACCATGGGCGATGGCCTCGATCGCTTCGGCGGCGCCGCGGCGCAGCGAGTGCACCATCACCACATCGCCGCGGCGTACATGCTTGAGCAGGGTCCCGATGGTGGCTTGCTGCGGTGAGATGGCGACATCGATCGGGCCGCTTTGTACCAGGTCTACATAGGCTGAGCGGTTGATCAACGCCATCGCCTTGCGCGCGCCAAGCCGCTTCGCCAACATCGCCGAAAGGATATTGGCCTCGTCGTCATTGGTCACCGCACAGAAGACATCGGTGTCCTCGATGTTCTCCTCCAGCAGCAGTTCCTCATCGGCGGCGTCGCCGTGCAGCACGATGGTGCGCTCCAGCGACTCCGCGATCTGCTTGCAGCGTTCGAGATTGCTCTCGATGACCTTGACCCGGTAGTCATGCTCGGTGACCCGCGCGAGGCGGGTGCCGATATTGCCACCGCCAGCGAAGATCAGCCGCTTATAGGGCTTATCGAGTCGCCGCAGCTCGCCCATGACCGAGCGAATGTGCTTCGGCGCGGCGACGAAGAAGACCTCGTCATCGGCCTCGATGACGGTATCGCCCTCGGGTTGAATGGCCCGATCCTGGCGGTAGATCGCCGCTACCCGCGCATCGATATGCGGCATGTGGTCGTAGAGGGCGCGCAGTTCTTGGCCGACTAATGGGCCGCCGTAATAGGCGCGCACCGCCACCAGCCGCACCCGACCATTGGCGAAATCCGTGACCTGCAAGGCGCCAGGGGTCTGGATCAGGCGCAGGGTGTAGTCGGTTACCAGCTGCTCAGGGCTGATGGTGACGTCGACGTGGAAGGCATCGCCGCCGAACAGCGCCTCATGGTGATCGAGAAATCCCTGCGCGCGCACGCGAGCGATCTTGGTCGGCGTATGAAACAGCGTGTAGGCGACCTGGCAGGCGACCATATTGGTCTCGTCGCTATTCGTCACCGCGATGATCATCTCGGCATCCTCGCCGCCAGCGCGCAGGAGCACGTCGGGCTGGGCGCCATGCCCCTGGAGTGTGCGCAGGTCAAAGCGGTCGGCAAGCTCGCGCAGGCGCCGCGCGTCGGTATCGACCACGGTAATGTCGTTGGCCTCGTTGACCAGGTTCGCGGCCACCGAGGTGCCCACCTGGCCAGCGCCAAGGATGATGATCTTCATGGCGATTGGTTACCGTGAAACAGGCGCTTCATCGTTCGGGGTGGCGACGCGCCATGTACGTTAGCGGCTAGACGCGGATCGCTGGTGATCCACGGGCGACGCTTAAGGCGATTTCTGTCAAAGCTCACACCGCCTTGCTTGGCTTTTCGCTCGCCTTCTGCGTCGCGTCGCCGGTCAGATAGCCCGGCTATGCTTCCGACGACGCTCGTTGAAAGCAAAGGAAAATCTTGTGCAATCCGGTACGAGCTTTTCCGGCAATCGCCTAAGGCGACGTTGGTCACCTGCGCTCCTTGATCTCGATGCCGAGCGAGCGGAGTTTGCGATAGAGATGCGTGCGCTCCATGCCGGCCTCCTTCGCCATCTTGCTGACGTTGCCGGCATGCTTGCCGAGCTGGTATTCGAGATAGGCCTTCTCGAACTGCTCGCGCGCCTGTCTGAGCGGCTGATCGAATGAGACCAGGCCCTCGAGCGGTTGACTCGGCGCCGGCGGGCTCGAGCCGAGCGCGGTCTCGACCTCGTTTTGGGTGATCTCGTCGCCGGCGCCGAGGATCAGCACGCGTTGCACCAGGTTCTTCAGCTCACGCACATTGCCCGGCCAGCCGTAGTTGCGCAGGAAGTTCTGCGCGCCGACGCTGAAGCGCCGATAGGGCAGCTTCTCGTGCGTGGCGAAGTAGTCGACGTAGTAGTTGAGCAGATCCGGGATGTCTTCGGCATGCTCGCGCAGCGGCGGGATATGCAGCGGCACTACGTTCAGGTGATAGAACAGGTCTTCGCGGAAGTGGCCGGCGCGCACCTCTTCTTTCAGGTCGCGCTGGGTTGCGGCGACGATGCGCACATCGATCGACACGGGTTCGCTGCCGCCAACGCGGATGAAGGAGCCGGTATCGAGCGCACCGAGTAGCTGGCCTTGGGCCTCAAGGTCCATATCGGCGACCTCATCGAGGAGCAGGGTGCCACCAGCCGCCTGCTCGAGGCTGCCGTAGTGCACCTGGTTATTCTCCTCGCTGCCGAACAGCTCGCGGGCGGCATTGCCGCGCGCGATCGCGGACACGCCGAGGTCGACGAACGGGCGCTCCTTGCGTGCGCTCTGGGTGTGCAGATAATGGGCGAAGGTCTCGCGCCCGGTACCGGCCTCGCCGGTGATCAACACCCAGGTGTCGTGCTGGGCGATACGCTTGACCTGCTCGCGCAGCCGTTGCATCGCCGCTGAGCGTCCGGCAGGCTCGAGCACAAGCGCTGGCCGTCGCCGCAGGCCGACATTCTCGCGCACCAGCTTATCGGCCTCGAGCGCGCGCTCGACCGTGAGCAGCAGCTTCGCCATCGACAACGGCTTCTCGAGGAAATCGTAGGCCCCGAGCCGGGTGGCCTCGACCGCGGTCTCGACGTTGCCATGACCAGACATCATGATCACCGGGCAGGGTAGGCCCTGGTTCTCAGACCATTCCTTCAGCAGCGTGATGCCGTCGAGGTCGGGCATCCAGATGTCGAGCAGCATGAGATCGGGGCGCCGGTCGCGCAGTGCGTGTCGCGCGGCTTCGCCATTCTCGGCACCTGCGACCTCATAGCCTTCGTCCTCGAGGATGTCCTGAACGGTCTCGCGGATGTCCGGCTCGTCGTCGACGACCAGGATGTGGATTGCGCTCATGATGTTCCTGCTTGAGGCATGCTGGGGGTTCGGGAGGCGGTGCTGATCGGCAATCGCGCGGTGAACCGGGCGCCGGATTCGATATTATCGGCCCGAATGATACCGCCGTGCTCCTCGATTATCTTCTTCACGATAGAAAGTCCGAGTCCAGTGCCCTTGGCTTTTGAGGTGACATAGGGGTCGAACAGGCGTCCGATGAAGTTTGGGTCGATACCATTGCCGTTGTCTTCGACCCGCAGTTCGACAGATGGGGTGTCTTCTTCGTCGACCCGTCGCGTGGCAACCAGGATACGAGGATTTTCGCGCTCCTCAAGGGCTTCGATCGCATTCTTGACCAGATTGTGGATCACCTGGCGCAGCCGTTTCGAATCGCCGCGGATCATCGCGTCGCCGGCCTCGAGCTGTCTGCTCATACTGACCGGTCCCGCCCGATAAAGCTCCATCACCTCGTTCACGAGCTTATCTAGAAGGAACGGCTCCTGCTGCATCTCGGGGGTGCGCGCGTAGCTGGCGAAGTCATTGACCATCGCCTTCATCGCCTCGACCTGCTGCACGATGGTGTGCGTCGAGCGGTCAACCACCTTCGCATCCGCCTCTGGGAGTTTGCGCAGCAGCTTGTGTCGCAAGCGCTCGGCCGAGAGTTGGATGGGTGTGAGTGGGTTCTTGATCTCGTGTGCAAGCCGGCGTGCGACCTCGCCCCAGGCCGCATCGCGCTGCGCGCGGATCAAGGTCGTGATGTCGTCGAAGACTAGCACGTGATCGGCATTTGGCTCGGCGTCTTCGGCGCTGCCGGACAGGGTCACCGGCAGTGGGCTGCCGCGGCACATGAGTACCTGGCGGCCGTCGGCGCCGAACAGGGTGACCTCTTCGCGCCAATCGCGGCCGCTGCCGATCCTGCGGCCGACGATCTCGCACCAGTGCGCGAGTCGTGGATATTGGGTTGCCAAGGCGGCTAGTGGCATCGGTGTGTCGTCGTCGAGATCGATCGCCAGTATCTGGCGCGCCGCGGCATTACTGGTGCGCAGCGTGTTGTGCTCATCGAAGGCGATGACCCCTGATGAGAGTCGGCTCAGCAAGGTCTCGAGATAAGCCCGTTGTGACTCGACTGCCTGCTGGCTCTGCTCGGCCTCGTCGCGCGCTTGGGCGATACGCCGCGTCATGGCGTTGAAGGAGGCGACTAGGAAGGCGAGTTCGTCGTCATGGCGTGGCAGCGGGAGTTGCTGCTCATAGTCGCCGTCGGCAATGGCGCGGGTGCCGTGGGCGATGTCGGCGATCGGGTCAGAGAGCGCCCGGGCGGTCCGGAATGCGATCAGCAAGGCCGCCATGAAACTGAACACCAGCACCAGCGAGAGCGTGATCGAGAAGCTGAACTTGAGCGATTGGCGCAGGAACGACAGCTCCGTATAACGGTTGTAGGCGCTCTCGAGACGCGAGGCGAGCTCGGTGATGCGCGCCGAGGTCGGGAAGATCGCTTGCAGCAATAAGGGGCGCGCGCTGGGATCGCGCACCAGCACCCGCACCACCAGCTCCCCGCTGGGGCCAGGCTCCAGGCTCACATAGTTGATGCCACCGCGCACATGTTGCATGACCTCTCGCTCTGGCTGGTTAGGTACCAGCTGCAAGGGGTCATCGCTCGCCGTCGCCAGGACTTGGCCGCTGCGATCGAAGAGGGTTAGCTCCAGCGCGCCTGCCTGGCGGCGCAGGGTGCCCAAGGTCAGCGTGAGCGCGGTCGCGGAGCGGTCCTGGATGCCGTTGAGCAGCTGGGCGCTGTACTTCATGAGGATGCGCTGATTGAGGTCGAGTGAGGCCTGGTTGAGGGTCAAGGCATCTTCCATGGCAGTATCGATCTCGACATCGAACCAGCTATCGATACCCCGCATCAGGAAGGTCAGCGAGTAGTAATAGACCACGCCCACCGGCAGCAGCGAGATCAGCGCGAACATCGCCAGCAGCCGCGCGGCGAGACGCGAGCCCGCGGCCTGGCGACGCAACGCCCGCACCAGACGCACCGAGTTGACACTGACCAGCAGCGCGAGTGCGAGCAGGCCGAGCAGCACCAAGACCAGCAACGGGACGAACACACGGCTCAACGCCTCGGAGTTCTGTACCGCGTTGGTCATCAGGTGGAGGGCCACCATCAGGATGACCAGGAGCAACCCGACGGCGATGGCGCCGGGCTGCAGCAGCTGTCGTTTCAGCATGCTCAAGGTTGCAGCGGCCACTTTTTCAGCGGCCACTTGGTCCAGCCCGTGCTCTGCTTCCAGCCGGAGCGCAGATAGGCCATCGGACGCAGCGGCAGCGGGAGCTCTTCGATGTCGAGCGAAGCCCGCAGGTGCAGCTCGTAGGCTTGCTGTGGATCGAGCCGCTTCTCACTGATCAGATAGAGGTCGTCGAGGTCGCCGAGGGCGGCGATGGCAGCCTGTCGGGTGACGAAGGTGCGCCCCCCTTCTTCGCCGGGGAGACGCGAGACAAGGTAGCGTTCGGACAGCGGCTTGTAGCGGATGCGATAGTGAAGGCGCTGATCGACGAGACTTTCATCCCAGATCCAGGCACCCTGCTCGCGGACCTGTAGGTGGACCAGGATGGTCAGCGGAACACCGTTTTCGAGCGCCTCCAGCGCCCGCTCGCTAAAGCCATAGTCGATCTCGGCCGAGAGCAGGATGCTGCCGTCGACGCTGCGGGTGTTGGCATCGATGACGCTGAAATCGTCTGCTGCGAGTGCGGCCTGGCTCAGCGCCAAGGTCAAGGCTAGGGTCAACGCAAGGGGCAACACCATCCTGAGCGGCACCCAGCTGAGGGTCCTAGTGAGCCAGCGCGGAGGTCGGACCAAGGTCATCGCTTGAGCAAGAGTGCGAAGTAGAAGCCATCCGGACCGGCCTCGCTTGGCAGCAGCTGACGGCCGTGGGTGCGCGCAATGCCTAAGGTTGCCGGCAGCGGCAGCTCGCTTGCGTCCTTGTGGCGCGCCAAGAATGCGGCGATCTGTGCCTCGTTCTCGTCCGGCAGTAACGAGCAGGTCAGGTAGAGCAGTCGTCCGCCAGGCGCCAGCAAGGTCCAGAGCGCCTCGAGCATCCTGGCCTGGACCTGGGCGAGCGGTGCGATGTCCTGGTCGAGGCGCAGGCGCTTGATATCAGGATGTCGGCGCATCACGCCGGTCGCCGAGCAAGGCGCGTCGAGCAAGATGCGTTGATAGGGGCCGTCGGCCCAGGCTGGCGCGGGCTGGGTTGCATCACCGACCATCATCCGTGCTTGCAAGCCAAGGCGATGCAGATTGACATGAACCGAAGCCATCCGTTCGTCACTGATGTCGATCGCGGTCAGTGCGATCTGGCCTTGAGCCTGCTCGATCAGGTGTGCGGTCTTGCCGCCCGGCGCCGCGCAGGCGTCGAGGATGCGCTCACCCGGCTGTGGCGCGAGCAGTGGCGCGGCCCATTGTGCGCCAGCATCTTGCACTGAGACCAAGCCGTCACCAAAGCCGGGCAGGCTGTCCGCAGGAACCGGCTGCAGCAGCCGCAGGGTTTGCGGCTGATCGGGTAAGGGCTCGGCTTCGATGCTCGCCGCCGCAAGCTGTGCGGCATAGTCATCTGTGCGGATGCGCTGGCGGTTGACGCGCAGGAACATGGGCGCTCGGCCATTGCTGGCGGCGACCAGTGCTTCCCAGTGCTCGGGCCAGGCAGCACGCAGGCGGCGCAGGAGCCAGGTTGGCATCAACCAGCGTGCCGACTCGTTCCGCTCTGCCTGCTCCAGCAGCTCCGCGCGCTCGCGTTGGAAGCGCCGCAGGCTCGCATTGATGAGCCCGACTGCGCGCGGGCGCTCTAGAAGCCGTGTGGCGGCAACCGTTGCCGAGACCGCTGCATGATCCGGGATGCGCAAGGCGATGAGCTGGTACAGGCCGATCATCAGCAGCGAGCCGAGGATGCGATCGTTCGGTTTCAGCGGTCGCTGGAGGAGCTGATCGGTGATCGCCTCTAAGCGCGGCAAGAGCCGGACGGCGCCGAACGCAAGCTCGCTGAGCAGGGCCCGGTCTCTTGCATCCGCTGGTGGGCTGGCGGCGAGCGCATCGGTCAACGAGCGGCCGTCGGCGCGGACTGCATGCAACACCCTGGCTGCCTGCGCGCGAACTGCTGCACCGGTTTGCTCAGACGCCGTCCGCCCAGGGGCCGTGCGCTCAGACGCCGTGCGCTGAGACGCTGTCCGCTCAGAGGCTATCTTGGGTTTAGACAAAGACGGTCCCATCGACCTGCCGGGCGTGCGCGAAGTCGGCCGCGCTGATCGGTCGCTTGCCTGGAGCTTGCAGGCGCTGAATACGCAGCTTGCCATCGCCGGTTGCGACATCGATGCCCTCGGCGCTGCTGCTCAGTACGGTGCCGGGTCGGGCTTCGTCGGCATGGTTGCCGCTAGCGTCGTCGAGCGGACAGGCCTCCCAGATGCGCAAGGTCTCATCGTTGTATCGGGTTTGCGCGACCGGCCAGGGATCGAACGCGCGGATCTGCCGGTCGATCTCAATCGCCGAGCGCTGCCAGTCGATGGTCGATTCCTGCTTCTCGAGCTTGCTCGCATAGGTCGCTCGTTCCGGGTCTTGCGGCTCGGGCGTCAGGACGCCCTCACAGATCGCCGGCAGGCTGTCGAGCAAAAGCTTGGCGCCGATCGCCGCGAGCCGATCGTGCAGGCTGCCGCCGGTCTCCCGTGGACCGATGCGAGTGCGCTGCGTGGCATAGACCGGCCCGGTGTCGAGCCCTATCTCCATCTGCATCAGGCTGATGCCGGTTTGCTCGTCGCCTGCAGCGATGGCGCGCTGAATCGGCGCCGCGCCGCGCCAGCGCGGCAACAACGAGGCATGGATGTTGATGCAGCCTAGCCTCGGGCAGTCGAGTACTGCGGGCGGAAGGATCAGCCCATAGGCGGCGACCACCATCAGGTCCGGGGCCAGTGTCTCGAGCTGCTCGAGTGCTTCTGGACGCTTCAGTGTGGTCGGCTGGAAGACCGGGATGTCGGCGTCGAGCGCGGTCTGCTTCACCGGGCCTGGCGTGATCTTCCGGCCGCGACCAGCCGGGCGATCGGGCTGCGTATAGACGGCCACCACCGGCCAGTCGGCTGCGATTAGGGCGCTCAGTGCCGGCACCGCGAAGGTGGGGGTACCGGCGAAGAGGATGCGCGGGCGGTCCATCAATCACTCCGTAACGGTTCGAGGGTCGTCACGCTGAGTGCCGGCTCCAGCTGGGGACCGGTCGGCATCAGATGACTTTTCGCTGAGTCGCGGTGCCGGCGCCGGCCTGCGGTGTGCGCTGCTCTTTCTCAAGCTTCTTGCGGATGCGTTGACGCTTCAGCGAGGAGATATGGTCGACGAACAACCGACCATCGAGGTGATCGATCTCGTGCTGGATGCAGACCGCGAGCAGACCGTCGGTCTCGAGCTCGAACGGCTCACCGTCGCGGTCGAGCGCGCGCACGCGCACGCGCTCAGCCCGCTTGACGGTCTCGAAGAAGCCGGGCACTGAGAGACAACCCTCGTCCATCTCCTCGTCGCCCTCGCGCTCGATCAGCTCAGGGTTGATCAGGCACAATGGCTGCGAGCGGTCGTCGGACACATCGATCACGATCACGCGCTGAGGCACATTGACCTGGATCGCCGCGAGACCGATGCCGGGCGCGGCGTACATGGTCTCGAGCATGTCGTCGACCAATTGGCGCGTGTTGTCATCGACCTGTGCGACAGGTTCGGCGGTTCGACGCAGACGGGCGTCGGGAAAGGTCAAGATATCGAGTAAAGCCATAGTGGTTCTGGGTAAGTTCGGCTGGCCAAGCGCCGGGTCGAGCGGCTGGCCAAGCGTTGGGCCAAGCCGAGCATAAAACGTCTAAATAACGTTGCGATGATACCCTATTGTGCAAGAGGCCCGTTCGGCTTGCCAGTCTGTGCTCGAACGCAGACGCTTGCCGTTCGCGCGGTGGTCATAATTGGGTTGCGGCTGGGTGTGCCGTTTGGAGGTCAGATGGGCTCGATGGTTACGCACGAATCCTACCGAGGCCGAACCTGGTGCTGCGTCTTTTTGGGCCTCATCAGCTTAGTCGCATGGCCTGGGCTGCTGACGGCGCAAGTGGCGCTGCAGCCGAATGCGCCTGATGTTTACACCGTTCGTGCGGGGGACACCCTGTGGGGGATCGCGGGTCGATTCCTGCGCGACCCTTGGCGTTGGCCTGAGGTTTGGGAGGGCAATCCAGAGGTCTCTGATCCAAACCGCATCTTTCCCGGCGAGCGGCTTGTGCTCGATACGAGCAATGCCCAAGCACCGCGCGTGCGCGCCGCGGCCAGTGGCCTGCGTGTGGTCAAGCTCTCGCCGCGGGTCAGGGTGAGCGAGCTGGATGCCGCGATTCCAACCATCCCGATCGGTACCGTCGCGCCCTTCTTGTCGCGACCCTGGGTCACCGACTCGCGTGAGCTCGATGACGCCCCGTATGTGGTCGGCTTTCCGCGCGAGCGCATCCTTGTCGGTAGCGGCGATCGGATCTTCGTGCGGCGGATCATGGCGGCGAGCAATGCCGGCTTCGAGATCCTGCGCCCGGGCGAGGCGCTACGCGATTCAGTGACCAACGAGCTCCTCGGCTATGAGGCGATCTATGTCGCGGAGGCTGAATTAGAGCGCACGGGTGATCCTGCGACACTCCTGATCACCAGCTCGACGATGCAGGTGCAGCAGGGCGACCGCGTGCGTCCATCGCGAGACGAGACGGCGATTCGCAGCTTTCTGCCGCGTCCAGCGCCAGTCGGGCTGGAAGGTCACATCATCTCGGTGATGGATGGCGTCTCGCAGATCGGTCAGTTCGACGTCGTCGTGCTCGATCGCGGTGCGCGTGATGGCGTCGAGGTTGGGCAAGTGTTTGGCGTCTATCGCGGCGGCACAGAGGCCCGTGATCAGGTAATCGGCCATCGCAATGAGTGGAATTGGCGTAACGAGAGCCCGCTGGACAGCGCATTTTGGCTGGGTGAATGGCAGATAACCGGCTGGGAGCGAGACCGACCAGATCCCAACGCGCCGCTGCCTTTGCATCGCAAGGCTGAGCGATTGTCAGAGACCTACATCGTCCCGGACTCGCGCTCAGGCATCCTGATGGTGTTTCGGGTCTTTCCGCGTGTCAGCTTCGCCTTGGTGATGCGGGCGAATCAGGCGATGCACGTCGGCGAGATGATTGCGTCGCCGGACGGGCGTTGACCCATGGCCGATATCGAAGAAGCGGAGCTGATCGCTTGGCTGACACTGCTGCAGGCGCCGCGTCTGGGCTCACAGCGCATCACCAAGCTACTTGCTGCCTTTGGCTGTGCTCAGGCCGCCTGTTCGGCGCCGACCTCTACCCTGCGCTCGCTCGGGCTCAGCGAGCCGATGCTCGAGGTCATCCGCGCGCCAGACCAGGCCGCGATTGCTGCCGCACTGCGCTGGTCTGAGCATGCTCAGGCGACGATTCTGACCCTCTCCGATCCGCGCTATCCAGCGCGCCTCAGCGCGATCTCGTCACCACCGCCGTTACTCTTCGTGCGTGGCGATCTGGCGTTGCTGCAGGAGCCGCAGCTCGCCATCGTCGGCAGCCGCAACCCGACGCCCGGAGGCGTGCAGACCACACGCGCCTTTGCTGCGCATCTGGCCGGGCTCGGTCTGGTCATCACCAGCGGCATGGCCTTGGGTGTCGATGCCGCGGCGCATGTAGGCGCACTCGAGAGCGGGCGCACCATCGCGGTGCTTGGGACAGGCCCAGACCGAGTCTACCCCGCCGTGCATCGAGAGCTGGCGCGTCGGATCAGCGCCGAGGGTGCGCTGGTCACCGAATTCCCTCCCGGCGTTGGACCACAATCCAGTCATTTCCCGCGTCGTAACCGGACTATCAGTGGCTTGAGTCTGGGCACCTTGGTGACCGAGGCAGCGCCACGCAGCGGCTCGCTGATCACCGCCCGCTATGCGGCAGAGCAAGGCCGTGAGGTGTTCGCGATTCCAGGCTCGATCCATAACCCGCTGGCGCGAGGCTGTCATCAGCTCATCCGTGAAGGTGCGAAATTGATCGACAGCGCTGATCAGCTGCTCGAGGAGCTCGCGCCACAATTGGTGAGCTACTTGGCGATGCCTGCATCAGAGGCGGTAACGGCGCGAGCCGCCACCCAGCCGAGGACGCCGCAAACGGGTCGATCACTGATGGCAGCGTCGTCGCAAACAGGTGTTGGAACAGGCGCTCAAACAGGTGCTGGAACAGGCGCTGGAACATACGCTCAAACAGGCGCTATGGCCGGCGAGAATGGGCTCGACGCGGACTATCGGCACCTGCTCGAGGCGATGGGGGCGGATCCCGTGGCCATGGATGAGCTGGTTTCTCGCACCGGGCTGTCGGCGCAAGAGGTGTCGTCGATGTTGTTGCTCCTCGAGCTGCAGGGCCATGTATCATGCCTCGCAGGCGGTCGGTACTGCCGTCATCTCGGCTAGCGGGGCGTCGTCGATAGACGACTGCCGGGCGTGCCGAGGCTTGTCACGACATCCGAGGATTTTGAATGCACGACAACATGGTCGATGTCTTGATCTACCTATTCGAAAATTACATGACCGGCGAAGCGATGCCGCCGGAGGATCACGGCGAACTCGAGGACGAGCTGACCCGGGCCGGCTTCACCAGCAACGAGGTCGCGCAGGCGCTGACCTGGCTCGATGATCTGGCCCGGCGCATGGAGCACAGTGATTACCGGCCGCGTGACCTCGGCGCAATGCGCATCTATACCGATGCGGAGGCGACCAAGCTCGATCTCGACGCCCGCGGTCTGCTGCTCTTCTTGGAGCAAAACGGGATTCTCGATCCGCTCAGTCGTGAGCTGGTGATCGATCGCGCCTTGGCCATCGAGCAGGCCTTCGTGTCGACCGATGAGCTCAAGTGGGTGGTGCTGCTGGTGCTGATGAACCGCCCTGGGCAAGAGGACGCGTTCACTCAGATGGAAGAGCTGATCTATGGCGATGAGCCCGCTTATCTACACTAGCGTAGCAAAGGGCCAAACGGTTGTTGGTGCTGTGCTGCCGAAGCGGCTTCTCGTTTGCCGTAGCTTGACCAGCGCGCTTCTCTTTGTGACGTCGGCCTTGACGTAACGGTCGCCGATCGTATCTCCTAGCGCTCCATTTGAGCGCATTGGCAAGACTATGAACCTCGTCGTCGTCGAGTCGCCGGCCAAGGCGAAGACCATCAAGAAGTATCTGGGACCGGACTTCGAGGTCGTGGCCTCCTATGGCCACGTCCGTGATCTGGTGCCCAAAGAGGGCGCGGTCGATCCAGATCACGGCTTCGAGATGAAGTACCAGATCATCGAGCGCAACGAGAAGCACGTCCAAGCGATCTCGAAACTGCTCAAGACCGCCGACGCGCTCTATCTCGCGACTGACCCTGATCGTGAGGGTGAGGCGATCTCCTGGCATCTGTACGAGCTGCTGCGCAAGCGGCGCCAGATCGGGCAGCGTCCGGTGTATCGGGTGGTCTTCAACGAGATCACCAAGCGTGCCGTCCAAGATGCTGTTGCCAACCCGCGCGAGTTGTCCTATCACCTGGTCAACGCCCAGCAGGCGCGCCGGGCGTTGGATTATCTGGTCGGCTTCAATCTATCCCCGCTGCTGTGGAAGAAGGTCCGTCGCGGACTCTCGGCCGGGCGCGTGCAGAGCCCAGCCCTGCGTCTGATCGTCGAGCGCGA
Organism: Lamprobacter modestohalophilus; assembly: GCF_016583905.1. Lineage (GTDB taxonomy): Bacteria > Pseudomonadota > Gammaproteobacteria > Chromatiales > Chromatiaceae > Lamprobacter > Lamprobacter modestohalophilus. The sequence goes on from NZ_NRRY01000021.1 coordinate 13,302, forward strand.
GCAGGAGATCGAGGCATTCAAGAGCCGCGAGTACTGGAGCGTCGAGGCCGATGCCGCCGAGCAGGGCAAGGCCTTTAGCGCCAAGCTGGCCGAGTACGCGGGCGAGAAGGTCGAGCAGTTCAGTATCACTGATGAGACCCGCGCTCGAGAGGTCGAGCGTACATTACTTGCCGCGGCCAATGGCAAGCTCAGCGTCGACAAGGTCGAGCGCAAGCAGCGCAAGCGGCATCCAGCGCCACCGTTCATCACCTCAACGCTACAGCAGGAGGCGGCGCGCAAACTGGGCTTCACTACCCAGCGCACCATGCGCACCGCCCAACAGCTCTATGAAGGGATCGACATCGGCAGTGGTGCTGTGGGCCTGATCACCTACATGCGAACCGACTCGGTTAATCTGTCTCAAGATGCGCTGGGCGAGCTGCGCGAGTTCATTGCCGAGCGTTATGGTGCCGACCACTTACCACCCCAGGCGCGGCTGTTCAAGACCAAGTCGAAGAACGCGCAAGAGGCGCATGAGGCGATCCGGCCCACCTCGGTTGGTTATCAGCCGGAGCAGATCAAGGCGCATCTGACCAATGATCAGGCGCGACTCTACGAGCTGATCTGGAAGCGCACCGTCGCCTGCCAGATGGCCCATGCGCTGCTGAATCTGGTCTCGATCGATCTTGGCTGCGGCGAAGGCAATCGGTTCCGCGCGACCGGCTCGACTATTGCCGAGCCGGGCTTCATGCGCGTCTATCTCGAAGGCCGCGACGACATCAGCAGCGCTGATGACGACGAGGAGCGGATGCTGCCTGATCTCGAGCAGGGTCAGACGGTCGACCTGGTCGCCATCCGCCCCGAACAGCACTTCACCGAGCCGCCACCGCGCTACTCCGAGGCCTCGCTGGTGAAGATGCTGGAAGAGCTCGGCATCGGTCGGCCTTCAACCTATGCGTCGATCATCTCGACCCTGCAAGATCGTGAATACGTCGAACTCGACAAGAAACGCTTCACGCCGACCGACGTCGGGCGCATCGTCAACAAGTTCCTGACCGAGCATTTCACCTCTTACGTCGACTATGACTTCACCGCTCGACTCGAAGACGAGCTGGATGCGGTGTCACGTGGCGAGGAAGAATGGGTACCGTTGCTGGAGCAGTTCTGGAAGCCGTTCAAGGACCAAGTCGATTATACCCAGGAGCACGTCCAGCGCAGCGATGTCACCCAGGAGGCGATCGACGAGGAATGCCCTAAGTGCGGTGGGCAGCTCGCCAAGCGTCTCGGCCGCAATGGCTTCTTCATCGGTTGCTCGAAGTATCCCGAGTGCGACTACACCCGCGACCTGAATGCCGATAAAGGGGCCAGCGATGAGCCCGAGATCGTCGAGGGCAAGACCTGCCCAGAGTGTGATTCGCCACTGGCGGTCAAGCGCGGCCGCTATGGTAAGTTCATCGGTTGTACCGGCTATCCCAAGTGCCGTTATATCGAGCCGCTCGAGAAGCCCGAGGACACCGGCGTTGAATGCCCGAAATGCAAGGCTGGGACATTACAAAAGAAGAAGTCGCGGCGCGGCAAGATCTTCTATTCCTGCTCGACCTACCCAAAGTGCGACTACGCGGTCTGGAACGAACCGATCGCCGAGCCCTGCCCGAACTGCGGCTGGCCGGTGTTGACCATCAAGGTCACCAAGTCCAAGGGAGCGCAGAAGGTCTGTCCGCAGAAGGAGTGTGGCTATATGGCGCCTGTGGACGAGGATGGCGGATCGGATGGGCCGGATGCCGATGCGGCGAGCGCCCGCAGCAAGCCGGCGCCCGAGCCGGTCGCTTGATGCCGCTGATGCTGTCGTAATGCCACATCTGCTCCATGTACTCCTTATGTCCCATGCGCTCGGTAGCCTGCATCCATCCAGTTAGGGACGAGCAGTCGATGCAATTGGCTAATGGAATGAGCGCAGGGCGCGATAGTTGTCGCGGCAAATCAGCATGAGAACCATCGGCACCTCGCCGTTTGGGCTGCGGCTCGCGGCCCAGGCGATCGCCGCTGGCGAAATCCTCGCCTACCCCACCGAGGCAGTCTATGGGCTGGGCTGCGATCCGCTAGACGCCCAGGCGGTGCGGCGCATCCTCGCGATCAAGCGTCGCCCCGAGCACAAGGGTCTGATCCTGATCGCCGCTGATCTCGATGCCCTCTGGCCGTTCATCCTGCCGCTGGCGCCGGCGCGGATGGCGGAGATCGATGCCTCCTGGCCGGGTCCGAACACCTGGCTACTGCCGGCGCGACCTGATACGCCGACCTGGCTCACCGGTGCGCACGAGACCATCGCGGTGCGCATCCCCGGTCATCCCATCGCCCGTGCTCTGTGCGCGGCTTGGGCCGCTTATGGCGGCGGGGCACTGGTCTCGACCAGCGCCAATATCGCCGCTCGGCCGCCGGCGCGCACCGCGCTCGAGGTTCGCCACCGCTTACCCAGCGGCCCGGATCTGCTGCTCAATGCCCCTTGCGGCGGCAGTGACCGCCCGTCGGTCATTCGTGATGCTCGCAGCGGGACGGTGCTGCGCGGCTGAGCGGCTCTGGCGTCGGCGTGCGACAGACGCGATTCTTGCCCTCGCGCTTGGCCTGATAGAGCGCCTTGTCAGCACGCGCGATGCTGTCGCTGATGTTCTGATCCAGGCTCGAGACGACGGTGAGGCCGATGCTCAGGGTAAATTGAACGGGGCTAACGGCTTGGCTGTTCGCGACCTGCTGGCGGATCTTCTCGGCCACCTGCTCGGCATCCTCGAGCCCAGTATTGGGGAGCATCAGGACGAACTCCTCGCCGCCGAAACGCACGATCAGATCGCTCTGTCGAATCTGCTGCCGGATCAGGTCGACGAGCACGGCGATCACCCGGTCGCCCATATCATGGCCAAAGCGATCGTTGATGGGCTTGAAGTCATCGATGTCCATCATCGCGATGGCGATATCGCGGCCCTCGCGCTTGGCCAGGGCCACGAGGCTGGTTGCCGCCTCATCGAGGTAACGGCGATTGAAGGCCCCGGTCAGTGGGTCGGTGTGTGCGATCCTCGCCAGTTCCTGGTTGGCCTGTCTCAGGGCCGCTTCACTGCGCTTGATCTCGGTGAGATCGATGGCGGAGGTGATGCGCGTCGGTTTGCCATCGATGAGGGCGTTCTGGCCTTTGACCAGCATCGGGAATTGGCTGCCATCGCGTTTTCTGCCGATCGCCTCGTAGGGCTCGGCATCCTGGCGGGCGATCTTCTCGCGCACGATCGCCATCGATTCGGGGGCAACAAAGTCAAGCGCATGCAGGCCCTGCGCTTGCGCGAGCGAGCTGAAGCCGAACAGCTCGAGGCCTGCCTTGTTGAGATCGACACAGTGCTCCTGATCGAAGATGCCGATCGACTCAAGCGCATTCTGGAACAGATAACGGAACTTCTCGGTCGACGCCTGCAGCGCCCGTGTGCGTTGCTCGACCTTGTGCTCGAGGCTTTGATTGAGCTCGGCGATGGTCCGGTAGCTGTGCTGGAGGTTGTCCTGCATGTCATTGATGGCGCGGGCGATGAAGTCCAGCTCATCGTGGGTGCCGGGGGCGCGCTGCATCTGTAGGCGCTGCTCGGAGCCGAGATCGATCTGCCTGGCGTAGGTCCCAATCCGGTACAGGTGTCGGGTCACCATCCAGTGGAAGGCCAAGAGGATGACGATCGAAACGATCAAGGTCTTGATGCCCTGAGTCACCAGAATGATCAGGCCGCGCTGGAAGAGGTTGTTGTAGACCCGCTCGAGGCTGGCGACGATGACCAGACGGCCGGGCTGGACGCTGCGGCCAAAGTCGGTGGTGGACAGCGCGATCTCCTTACGGATGAAGCCCTTGTCTTGAGGGGTGCCGCGCGCCGCGATCAATTCGCCGTCCTCGCCGCGAATCTCGGCATAGACGATATCGGGAAAATGTAGGATGCCCTCGAGCTGGCTGTTGAACTGTTTGCGGTCGAAGTTCCAGACACAGAGCGCGACGGAATCGCTGTAGCTGCCCTGGATCTGGTTCAGGCGTTGCTCGATGAGCTCGACGTCGCTGCGATACTCGACATAGAGCTGGAGCGCGACCGCCAGTAAGGTGATCAGCGAGCTGGTCACCAGGATCGTGATCAGCAGGCGCAGCGCCAGTGGAGAGCGGCGGCGTGAGAGGAAGAAGGAGAGCATCGGAGTCGTCGCTCGCTGGGGTCAGTCCAGGCGTGACAGATCCTCGAGATCGGGGAGATAAGGATCGCCATACTCGCGCAAAAAGTAGCTGCTATAGGGACGCGCAACCCGCGCGAGGCTGCCCTTGCGGATCATGCGGCCGATGACCTCGCACAGCATCGCATCGGTCTGGGCGCCTTCGGCCGTGTTCGGCAGGATGAATTTGGAGCCGAAGATCCGGAAGTTCTGGCGCGCGATGTTGGTCAAGCCGGCCTCGCGGATCATCAGATCGATCTCCCGTGAAGCGAATACCAGACCGTCGATGCGCTTGGCGCTGAGTTTCTCGACGCTGCAGGGCAGGCAGGTCGTGCCTTGTATTGGGATCTCGAAGAAGCTTCTGTGTCCCGCGTCGGTCTCGATGCGATAGTCATCGAGCCGGGTCAGATCCAGTGGTGGACGGTCGCGATGGCGATAGAGGGCGAAGTGGCTCTTGGTCAGGCTGCAGGTCGAGCGTCGCAGCCCGCGTGCTCGCAGCTGCTCCTCGTAGGGGCCAGCCTCGGGGCCCCAGTCGGCGCTGCCGACAATGGGAAAGTGCAGGTCGGCCAAGCCCTGTGCGACATTGTGGATCGAGCGCTCGAAGGGATAGACCTCGATGATCAGGCGTCCTGCCTGGTATTCCTCGTCCATCGCCTTGATCACATCGATGAGGATGCCGCGGTCTTTGGTTTCGGCATAGAGGGGCAGCTGGCCGACGTTGAGCCGATAGTCCCGAGCGAGTCCAGTGGTTGGACAGGCGAGCAGCCAGGTGATCAGGCTGCAGATGACCAGCAGGCGTGTTGGTGGCCTCCTCATCTCGCTCTTCTCACGACAATGATTTGTGTACGTAGATTTGTGTGCGTGCGACCGATCCCTGATTGTAAACAAACGCCCGCGCCAATACCTGACTGTTTATGCTGAAATCGTCGACACCGGAGTCATGAATGCCGATCTCTGAGACCCTGATCATCTCCCTAGTGGAGCGCGGCATCGTGCCCGATCCGATCATCCGCGCTGGCATTCGTCAGCGCCTGCGCAAGACCCTGGCCGAGCTGCCGATGCATGATTGTGAGCGCGCCGCTGAGCACAAGGAGGCCTTTATCACGATGATGGACTTGTCCCCGGTCGCGGCGGTGCCGGAGCGTGCCAACGAGCAGCACTACGAGGTGCCGGCCGAGTTCTTCGCGACGGTGTTGGGTCCGCGGCGCAAGTACAGCAGTTGTTGGTGGCCGGATGGGGTCAACAGCCTGGCCGAGGCCGAGGAGGCGTCACTGGCCGAGACCGCGCGCCGCGCTGGCATCGGCAGCAACATGGCGGTGCTGGAACTGGGCTGCGGCTGGGGCTCGTTCAGTCTCTGGGCTGCTGAGCAGTTCTCATCGAGCCAGTTCACCGCAGTCTCCAACTCCAGCTCGCAGCGCGCCTACATCGAAGGCGAGGCCAAGCGGCGCGGGATCGAGAATCTCACTGTCATCACCGCCGATATGAATGCCTTCGCGATCGATCAGTCGTTCGATCGCATCGTCTCGCTGGAGATGTTCGAGCACATGCGCAATTGGCGCACCCTGTTCGGTCGCGTGCACGACTGGCTCAAGCCTGGCGGGCGCTTCTTCATGCACGTGTTCTGCCATCGCGACCATCCCTATCCCTACGAGGACACCGGGCCGGACGACTGGATGAGCCACTACTTCTTCGCCGGCGGCATCATGCCAAGTGATGATCTGCCCTTGCACTTCCAGCAACAGCTGCAGCTGGTCGATCGCTGGCGCTGGGATGGACGTCATTATGAGAAGACGCTCAACGCCTGGCTGGCGCAGATGGATGCTGCGCGGGCTGAGGTCTGGCCGATCCTGGAGGCCACCTATGGCAAGGATCAGGTCGGCATCTGGTGGATGCGCTGGCGGCTGTTCTTCATGGCCTGTGCCGAGCTGTTTGGGCTTCACAATGGGCAGGAATGGTACGTCGGGCACTACCTGTTCGAGCGCCCAGCCTAAGGGTGAGTGCTCGATTCTTGCGGGTGATCTGGGTCAGCTGGCCATGTTGACGACTGCGCGCCGAAAATTCCCGTGCAGGAGCCAAGGACGGTTGCATGTGAAGACGCTCACGGGCTGCTCCGCGAAGGCTGCGTTACTTTGGCTGCGGCGGCCAGCGCTAGCCCTGGCGCAGCTCTGCGTCACTGCGCTTGCCGTTTCGCTCGCCACTGCGCTTGCCGCTTCGCTCGCCGGTTGCTCGGCGAGTCGCGCTCCGGTGGATCTCAACCTAGTCTTCGTCGAGGTGACGCCGATGGACTATGCGCGCATCCTCTGTCAGCTCGAGCCGATGGCCGAGCGCCATACCTGCATGACCTCGGTGGTTGGCCACTATCGCGAGCATCGAAACCGGGACATTGCGCCAATGGAAGCCATCGATGGCCCCTTCGTCGCCTTCATCGATAAGCAGCGCTACCGCGGCAGCTATGTCTCGAATCCCTTCGCCGCCGCCTTCTCAGTGAGCAACGGCAAGGCGATCTGTCGCGGGCGCTATAACGCCTTTGCGGGAGATGCAGAAGCCGTCTTTCGTCTCCGCTGCGATGACGGCCGGGAAGGGCGAGCGCAGATCGTGCTCGATCAGACCGGGCGCAATGGCATCGGCAAGCTCTGGATGGCGAGCGGCTCAACCGGTGACATCGTCTTCGGTTACGCCGCTGTTGGTGGTGCCTTTTAGAACACCAGGTTTAGCATCAGCAGTGAGACCACGAGGAATAGCACCGTCATGATGCCGCCGGCGCGCAAATAGTCCGGCACCCGATAACCGCCTGGGCCCATGATCAGGGCGTTGACCTGATGGGTCGGGATCAGGAACGAGTTCGAGGTGGCGATGCCGACCGTCAGCGCGAACACCGCCGGATTGGCGCCAGCGCCAAGCGCCATGTTGACCGCTAACGGCACCAGCAGCACGGTCGCGCCGACGTTCGACATCACCAGGGTGAAGAAGGTGGCCAAGATTGCGAGTGCCGCTTGGATCACCCAGATCGGCACGTCGCCGAGCGCCACCAGTGTCTCCTGCGCGATCCAGGCCGCGGTGCCCGAGGTCTCGACTGCGAGGCCCAGCGGAATCAGCGATGCGAGCAGGAACACCGTCTTCCAGCTCACCGCCTCATAGGCCTCGTCGATCGATAGCACCCCGCTCAGGATCATGCCGACCGCTCCGGTCAGCAGCGCGACTGAGAGCATCAGGTCAGTGAATAAAACCAGCCCGAGGGTGATCGCGAAGAACAGCAAGGCGATCGGTAGCTTGTGCGGACGTAGTTCCTCGTGCGGGTACTCGGTGGTGACGATGACGAAGTCGCGGTTGGTCTCGAGTCGGGCCAGATCCGTCCAGGCTGTGTGCACGACGAGGGTGTCGCCGGGCTTGAATGGCATATCGCGCACGCCGCCGGTGGCATAGGTGAGGGTCTCGTCACCGCGCCGTATGGCCAACAGCGAGAGGCCATAGACCTTGCGCATATAGACATCGCGTGCCGACTTGCCGAGCAACGCCGAGCCCGGCGGGATGACGATCTCGGCGATACCGGCCTTGGTCGCGGAGAGGGCCTCGGCGAAGGTCTCAAGCTCGGGGCGGGGCTCGATCTGGGTCTCGGCGAGGAAGGCCTTGAAACGCTCCTCAGTGGCCAGGATGCCGAGCAGCGTGCCTTTCTCGATACCGAGACTACGATCGACCCCAGAGGCGCCGAGGCGCACGCCGTCGCCCTTGTCGACGGCGACGATACGCAGGTTCCAGCGTCGCTCGATCTGATCGACACTGAGCCCGGCAACGAGGTTGTCGGCGGGAACCCGCGCCTCCTGAACGCTGAAGTCGCTGACGCCATAGGTCTCGGCGTAATAATCCATCGGGTCGCGAGCCTGCAGCAGCTTGTCGGTGCCGCGGGCAGGGAGCACGAAGCGACCGGCGAGCACGAAGTAGAGGATGCCGGTTGCCACCAGCGCCAGGCCGATTGGCGTCACCGAGAACAGGCCGAAGGTCTGCATCTGCTGTTCTGGTGGTAGCCCTTGATTAGTGGTCTTGATGAGGTCGTTGAGCAGGATCAGCGGACTTGACCCGACCATGGTGATGGTGCCACCGAGGATGGCGCAAAAGCCCATTGGCATCAGCAGCCGTGACATCGGTAAACCGGTGCGGGCCGAGATGCGGCTGACGACTGGCAGGAAGAGGGCGGCAGCGCCGACATTCTGCATGAACGAGGAGATCACGCCGACGGTGCTCGAGACCAAGGGGATGATGCGTGCCTCAGTGCTGCCACCGATGCGCATGATGAAGCTTGCGACCCGCGTCATCAGGCCGGTCTTGTCCAGCGCGGCACCGATAATCATCACCGCGATGATCGAGATCACCGCGTTCGAGGCAAAGCCGTCGAAGAGATTGGCCAAGGGCACCAGACCGGTTTCCAGCCCCATCAACGGCGCGGCGAGTGTGGTCAGCCCGAGCAGCACCATCACGCTGACCGCGGCCACGTCGACCGGGACCACCTCGAACGCGAACAGGAAGACCGTGAGTACCAAGACCGCCATCACCCAGGCGATCTCGATTGACGGCACCTGCCCCGCGAGCCAGATCGCGAAGACCGCCAGCACAGCGCCGGCGAGGTCGGTCATGCTGATCCTAGGTAGGAGTTTGCCCATGTCATCATTCTCCGAAGGTTCGCTCTGGCGATCAGACCGATCGACCTTGATGCTGATCAGCCTGTGCGACGGGGGTGAGGTTGAAAATCCGTCAATGCTACTCAAACCCGCCACGGCTCGCTTGATGGATTGCAGCTCGCGCGAGGCTAACGCGACGAAAAGCTCGGGGATATGCTGAAACTGGGCTCGGCTCGACGGCGGGTGGCAGCGCCGACAACCGCAAGCGCGTGCTGGCGGGCTCCAAAAACCGCACGCGCAAGATCACGAGCTCCGATCACCGCGAGCGTCAGATCGCGAACGCCAAACCGGTCGTTTGCCCGTCCGCTGCGCGCCGTCATTTTCAGCCCTTGTATCGCGTTGAAGCCCAGCTCAGCCTGGCCTAGTATCAGAGTAAGGCGCGCCCGGTGCGCGCCAAGCAGCTTTGGTGGACTATCCATGCATCCTGATACGGCCTCGCGCGTTCGGCAATCCTGGGCACTGATCCTGCCGCAGCGAAAAACCGTGTGCCGCGACTTCTACCAGCGCTTATTCGACCGTTATCCCGAACTCCGACCGTTATTCAAGGGCGAGATCGGCGAGCAGGCCGACCTCTTCGTCACCATGATCAACACCGTGATCAGTGCACTCGAACATCCCGAGCGGGTGCGGCCCTTGATTGAGATCCTTGGGGTGCGCCATGCCGACTACGGTGTGCGCCCCGAGGATTATGCGAAGTTTGAGAAGACCTTGCTCGATACCCTCAAGGAGACGCTAGGCGATGAGCTGGATGCCGAGGGGCTGGCTGCTTGGCGCGAGGTGTTCGAAACGCTCTCGCAGACGATGCAAGCTGGCGCCGCGCATTGAGCCTGTTGTCAGCCAACGCTCGGTAACTGCTCGGTCGGAATCTCGCGCAGCAAGGGGGCCTCCCGATCCTTATCCGACAAGATAGGCTGAATGCCTGCTGGCCAGTCGATGCCGATGTCGGGGTCATCCCAACGCACTCCGAACTGCGTCTCTGGATGATAGGTGTCGGTGCACTTGTAGCTGAAGATCGCCGTGTCGCTGGTCACCAGATAGCCATGCAGGAAACCCGGCGGCACCCATAATTGGTGCTTGTTCTCAGCGCTGAGTTCGGCGCCGACCCAGTGCCCGAAGGTCGGCGAGCCCTTGCGCACATCGACGGCGACATCGAACACCGCGCCAGTGATCACCTGCACCAGCTTGCCCTGTCCGTAGGGATTCTGGATATGCAGCCCGCGCAGCGTGCCATACCCCGAGAAGGCCTGATTGTCTTGGACGAAGGCCGGCCCGATGCCCTGCTCGGCATAACGCTCCTGCTGCCAGGTCTCGCAGAACCAACCGCGGTGATCGCCAAAGACCTTGGGCTCGATCAACAGGACATCCGGGATGGCGGTGGCAGTGATCTTCATGGCGCAGGTCCTCGCGTGATGAGCCCGAGCAGATAGTCGCCGTAGCCACTCTTGCGCAACGGCTCAGCCACCGCGCGCAGGGCCTCGTCATCGATCCAGCCGTTGGTGTAGGCGATCTCCTCCGGGGCGCAGATCTTCAGCCCTTGGCGCTTCTCGATGGTCTCGATGAAGTTGGCCGCTTCGATCAGCGATTCATGGGTGCCGGTGTCGAGCCAAGCGATGCCGCGGCTTAGCCGCTCGACATGCAGCTGACTCTGCTGCAGATAGCGACGGTTGAGATCGGTGATCTCGAGCTCACCGCGTGGAGAGGGCTCGAGTTCAGCGGCATAGTCGCAGGCGTGCTCGTCATAGAAGTACAGGCCGGTGATGGCGTAATTGGAGCGCGGCTTGGACGGTTTCTCTTCGAGCCCGATGACCCGACCCTCGGCGTCGAGCTCAGCGACGCCATAGCGCTCCGGATCACGCACCCAGTAGCCGAACACGCTAGCGCCCTCGGTGTGGGCTGCCGCGGCACGCAGATGCGTGCGCAGGCCACCGCCATAGAAGATGTTGTCACCGAGGATCAGGCAGGACGGTGCCCCCGCGAGGAAATCACGCCCGATGAGATAGGCCTGCGCCAAACCACCTGGCTCCGGTTGCACCGCGTAGGTAATCTGCAGGCCCCACTGGCTGCCGTCGCCAAGCAGCTTGTGGAAGGCCGGCGCATCGTGCGGGGTGGTGATCACCAACACCTCGCGGATGCCAGCCATCATCAGCACCGCGAGCGGATAGTAGATCATCGGCTTGTCGTAGACCGGCAGCAGTTGCTTGCTGACGCACAGCGTGAGCGGATGCAGCCGGGTGCCGGAGCCCCCGGCGAGGATGATGCCCTTTCGCTTCATGTGGTTACTGTTCCTTATGCCTGGCCGCCAAGACGCTCGCCGCGATAGCTGCCATCGGTCACGCGCTGGGTCCATGCTTGGTTGTCGAGATACCAGGCGAGGGTGCGTGCGAGCCCGGTCTCGAAGGTCTCCGTGGGCTGCCAGCCGAGCTCGGTCTGGATCTTGGTCGCATCGATCGCGTAGCGACGATCATGGCCAGGGCGGTCGGTGACGAACTGTTTGAGCTGGTCATGCGGGCGATGCGGTGAGTCGGGTACGGCCTCGTCGAGCAGACGACAGAGGGTGTCGACCACCTCGAGATTGGTGCGCTCGCTGTCGCCGCCAATGTTATAGACCTCGCCTGGGCGGCCGGCCTCAAGCACCCGATCAATCGCGCGGCAGTGATCCTCGACATAAAGCCAGTCGCGAATGTTGCCGCCGTCGCCGTAGATCGGTAGTGGCTCGCCGGCAAGCGCTTTGGCGATCATCAGCGGAATGAGCTTTTCCGGGAACTGGTACGGACCATAGTTGTTCGAGCAGTTGGTGGTCAGCACCGGTAGCCCGTAGGTGTGATGCCAGGAACGCACCAGATGATCCGAGGCGGCCTTGGAGGCGGAGTAGGGCGAGTTCGGCGCATAGGCGGTGGTCTCGGTGAACTTGCCGTTCGGCCCCAGCGAGCCGTAGACCTCATCGGTCGAGACGTGCAGAAACCGGAAGGCCTCGCGCCGGCCTGCATCGAGGGCGTTCCAATAGGACTTGGCGCTATCGAGCAGGCTAAAGGTCCCGAGCACGTTAGTCTCGATGAAGGCGGCGGGGCCGTCGATCGAACGATCGACATGGCTCTCGGCGGCAAAGTTGACCACCGCATCGACCTGATACTCGCGCAGCAGATGTCCGACCAATGCCTGGTTGCCGATATCGCCTTCGATGAAGACGTGCCGCGGATCATCGCGAAACCCGGCGAGGGTGTCTGGGTTGCCGGCGTAGGTGAGCTTGTCGAGATTGATCACCCGCTCATCGCCTTGGCGCATCTTGAGGTGAACAAAGTTACCGCCGATAAAGCCGGCGCCGCCGGTGACGAGGAGCGTTCTCATAGTCAAATGATGGGGCCTTCCTGAACAAGGTCAGTATGATACCACTTCAGGGTTGCTATTCCTGCCTGGTCGTGGCGTCATCCTGCATCTGCGCTGACCTTAGATGCTGAACGACGTTCTGATCTGCTCAACCGCCGGTGCGCCGAACCTCGATCACATCGCTGAGCTGGCGTAGCTTGGCGCAGACTTGCTCGAGCTGATCGATGTCGCTGACCTCGACCCGAAAGCGCATGCTGGCGCGGTCATTGGTGGCATCGGTTTGGGTCTCGGTGGCGATGACGTTGGCATCCTCATCGGCCAACACCGAGGAGACATCGCGCAGGAGCCCCTTGCGGTCAGCAGCCGTGATGATGATATCGACGGGGTAGGCGGCATGGTTGGGCTGTTCAGCCCATTCCACCTCGATCAGTCGCTCCTGGTCCTCGTCGGCCAGGTTGGTGATGTTGCTGCAATTGGCGCGATGTACGGCGACCCCGCGGCCACGGGTGATGAAGCCGATGATCGGGTCATCAGGGACCGGATGGCAGCAGCTCGCGATCTGCGTCATCAGGTCCGGCACCCCGGCGACCACGACCTCTGGCTGCCCCTGGTGCTGACGCTTGCGTCGACTCTGAGCAAGCTGCGCGCCCTGCTCGGACTCGGTCAGCGCGTCGCGGCGCTCATGACGCGGCTCACCGACCTGACGCGCGGCGGTGCCGACCGACAGATCGCCACGGCCGATGGCGGCCAGCACGTCATCGCCGCGCTGCAGGTTGAAGCGTTCGGCCAGCTGCTCGAGCGGCGGCTTGGCGTCGATGCCGAGGCGCGTGAGCTCCTTGTCGAGCAGGCTGCGGCCCTCGGTCAGATGGCGCTCGAAGTCTTGTTGCTTGAACCATTGGCGCACTCGGTTGCGCGCTCGCGAGGTGGTCAGATAACCGTGATGGATGCTGAGCCAGTCGCGGCTCGGGGCCGCGTTCTTCTGGGTGATGATCTCGACTGTCTCGCCATTGGCGAGCTTATGCGTCAGCGGCACGATGCGGCCATCGACGCGGGCGCCACGGCAGTGATGACCGACCTCGGAATGGATTGCATAGGCGAAGTCGAGCGGTGTCGAGCCTGGCGGCAGCTCAATCACCTTGGCTTGTGGGGTCAGCACATAGATGCTCGCCGCGACCTCCTGGTGCCTGGTCGCGGCGCTCCCGTGCCCCGATGATGGGTTGTCGCTGGCATTCGAGTCGGCGCGATCAGTGGTCCTAACAATTCTGTCAGGGCCCAGGCTCATTGCAGCGCTCGGACCTGCACCCGCGGCGGACCCAGTACGCGCGGCGGCGCCTGTACTTGTCCCTGGGCTAGCACCAGCGACTGCACACGCACCAGCACCAGCACCTGAAACGGCGCGCACACCGACGCCAGCGACTGCACCCACACCAGCATTGGAACCGGCAACATCACCCGCCGTGGCGCCAGCGATCGCGCCTACAGGGCCACTAGCGTCCGCACCTGCACCTGCACCTGCACCTGCACCAGGCTCGGCTTCCAAGGTGCGCTCTAACCAGTTGCGCATCAGCACAATTCGGCGCTGAAAGGCCGCATCATGCCCGGCGGCCTCTTTGTAGGCCCAATGTGCAGCGACACCGTATTCGGCATGCTGGTGCATCTCCGGGGTGCGGATCTGTACCTCGAGCACCTTGCCGTCGGGTCCGGTGACCGCGGTATGCAGCGAGCGATAGAGGTTGCCCTTAGGCTTGGAGATGTAGTCGTCGAACTCGTCCGGGATGTACGGCCAGAGGCTGTGCACGACGCTCAGCGCCGTGTAGCAGTCATCCTCGCTATCGACCATGATGCGCACCGCGCGCAGGTCGAAGATGCCGTCGATATCGACGCGTTTGCGCTGCATCTTGCGCCAGATGCTGTAGATGTGTTTCGGTCGGCCGGTGATGCTCGCGCGCAGCCCGATACGATCGAACTCGGTTTGCAGGCTTTGGACGACCTCGGCAATGAACTGCTGACGCTCATCGCGGCGCTCGCGCAGTAGGCGCGCGATGCGCTGATATTCGCTCGGCTGCGAATAGCGCAGCGCGAGGTCTTCGAGCTCCCACTTGAGCTGCCAGACGCCGAGTCGGTTGGCGAGCGGGGCATAGAGCCGGGTGGTGTCCTCGGCCAGCTCGCGCAGCCGCTCGGCGGGAAGCTGCTTGGCCGCGCGCATCAGATAGAGGCGCTCGGCGAGCACGACCAGGATGGCACGCACGTCTTCGGCGATCGCCAGCAGCATGCGCCTGAGGTTCTCTTCGCGGCGCGCGTGCTCACGTGGCTTGTGGCGCGGTTTATCGCGTGGTTCGCTGTTTGCCTTTGGCTCCAGCTCGGCGAGCTGGGCGATGCGCCCGAGATCCTGGACCATGCGGGAGACGCCGGCCCCGCAGTGTGCATCGAGCGTCCTCGAGTCGATCTCGCCGCGGCCAATACAGCCGCCGAGGAGCGCCGCGCAGAGGGTTTCGGTGTCCAGCCGCAGCCCCATCAGGATGTCGGCGGTGCCAAGTCGATGGCGCGCGGCGCTCTCGCCGGTCTCGAGCAGCTCGTCCCCAACGCAGCGCTGCATCAGCGCGATGGCGTCGGCGATGCGGGTGCGGCCCTGCTCGCCATAGTGCGCGGGGATCTGCTCGAGCCAGAGTTCGGCGGCGGTGTCGTCGTCGATCTCGGCGGTGGGTAGGGCTGTTCGTGACGTGACCATGGAGCCGATAGGCACCTTACTCGAGCAGATGTGGATCGATGCCGAGTTGCCGTAAGCGCTCGGCTAGCCGCTCTGCCCGCGCGGCTTCTTGATCGGCTCGCCGGGCCTCTTTCTTTGCCCGCAGGGCCTCTTGATCTGCCCGCTGAGCCTCTTGATCTGCGCGCTGAAGCGCGGCGGCCTTGTCCGCCTGTGCCCGGCTGAATTCCGGTAGGACATAGTCTTGGTAGACGGGGTCGGCCAGCAGCGCTTCCAGGGACGGTTGTCGGACCAGGTCGCGCTGGCGCCACTGCAATCCTGGCAGCGCCACGGACGCCATCACCCCGTCCTGATCGGGCAACAACGGTTGGTAGCGGCCTTGCGGATCACGACGAAAAAAGGCGCAGTCGTCGAGGTTTCCCGCCAGAATGTAGTATTCCTCGACCCCCACTTGGGCGTATTCCCGGTACTTGATCACCTGATCGCGCGCCTTTTGTTCGGGATCGCTGTCGGAGAGGGCCTCCAGGCACAGGTCGAAGACCCCCTGATAGCGCCGGTCGGTCGGCTGCAACTGGTGCGGATTGTCTGTCAGGATGACGGCCGTATCTGGGCGGCGAATACTGCGCCTGCTCGCCCCATGCGCCGTGAGGGAGAGCGTAAATCCCAGCTCTTGGTTGACCAGTTGCCCACCCTGATGGCTGTCGAGAAAGTAGCGG
Organism: Lamprobacter modestohalophilus; assembly: GCF_016583905.1. Lineage (GTDB taxonomy): Bacteria > Pseudomonadota > Gammaproteobacteria > Chromatiales > Chromatiaceae > Lamprobacter > Lamprobacter modestohalophilus. Next base: position 28,910 of record NZ_NRRY01000021.1, read on the forward strand.
ATGAGCCCAGTGAACCATTGAAACACGAGAATCGTTGCCCAGTCGGACACGCCTTTGGCCTCCAGTCGTCCGTTATGCCATTCATAGGTCACATCTGGCCAATCGGCATAAAACCGCCAATACGCAGTCTCGCTTACCAGCATCCCATCGTAGGGTTCCTGCACAGCGTTTTCGTCCATCCGCTCGGTGGGTGCGGGGCGCCTGGCTGTTGGTGTGGTCAGGTCGGGTAAGACGTGGGGCATCGTCAAACACCTCATGCAAATTGACTGATGTTCAGGCTGCGCTCTAGCGGGTGAATGCCTGATGCAGGTCGGTTACCCGCTGAGTAAATGCGACACAAGCCCATCGGCGAGCTTGGGCTCGAACCAGGTGGACTTGGGCGGCATCAGGGCGTCGGCGTCGGCTACCGCTAGTAGGTCCTCCATCCGCGTTGCGGGTAGCGAGAAGGCCACCGCCATCTCGCCACTGTCGACGCGTGCGCTGAGCCCCTCGAGTCCGCGGATGCCGCCGACGAAGTCGATCCGTTCATCGCGGCGTGGATCGGTGATACCGAGCACCGGCTCGATCAGCTGATCGTGCAGCAGACTCACATCGAGTCGACCGATCGGGTCTGTGGCCGGGATACGCTCAGGCGACAGACTCAGCCGATACCAGCGTCCTGCTAAATAGAGTCCGACCTCTCCGCGCTCGGTGGGTGCCACCGGCTGCGTGTTCGGCTCGAGGCGATAGGACTTGGCGATACGGTCGAGGAATTGGGCGGGCTCGAGGCCGTTGAGGTCTCGCACCACACGGTTGTAGGGCAGGATGCGGAGCTGATTATGCGGGAACAGCACGGCGAGGAAGTGATCGCTCGGCTGCGGCTGCGACTTAGTTTCGCCGTCTGTGGTTGTGGTTGTGGTTGCCGTTGTCCTGGCGGTTGAGGGCGCGTCTGTCGTTGCAGTTGCGTGTGTTGATGCCTGTGTCGTTGCGGTTGTCTGTTTGGCTGCGGTTGCGTTCGCGTTTGGCGTTGCCTTTGCGGTCGTACTCTGCTGCCGTGCTTCAGCGACGCGCGCGGCGGCTGCGGCGCGGTGATGACCATCAGCGATGTAGAGTCGATCGACTGCGGCGAAGGCCTGGTTGAAGGCGCCGATCTCATCGCCGGCATCGATTGACCAGAGCTGATGGCGCACGCCGTCCGCAGCGCGGATGTCGATGGCCGACGGACCTTGGCAGATCGCTTGCAGCCGGTCGTCGATCGCCGACGCAGCACGATAGGCGAGGAACACCGGGCCAGTTTGGGCATTGAGCGCGCTGATCTGGCGCACGCGGTCCTGCTCCTTCGCCGGGCGGGTCAGCTCATGTCGGCGGATCTGGCCCTCGAGATAGGCCGCTACCGAGGCGGCGGCGACCAGGCCGGTCTGTTGATGCTCGCCAAGGCTGAGGCGATAGGCGTAGTAGCGCGGTGTCGGATCTTGCTGCAGGGTGCCATCCGCGCGCAGCCGCTCTAGGTTCTCGCGCGCCTTCGCGTAAACCGCCTCCGAATAGGGATCGGTGCCTTCTGGCAGGTCGACCTCGGCGCGGGAGATGTGCAGGAAGCTCAGCGGCCGATCCTGCACCATCGCGCGTGCCTCGGCGGTGCTCATTACATCGTAGGGGGGCGCGGCCACCTCGGCGGCGAGCTCGGCACGCGGTCGGAGACCAGCAAAGGGTGCAATCAGGCTCATTGGCAATCCAGTCTGGCTTATTGGCGCTATCGCTTCAGGGCGGTGGCGGCTTCAGCGTGGTGGCGGTGCGTAAAGGAGACCGCCTTGGGTCCAGAGCGCATTCAGGCCGCGCTTGATGTTGAGCCCAGAGGCCTTGCCTAGGTTGCGCTCAAACAGTTCCGCATAGTTGCCGACCGCAAGGATCACCCGATAGCCCCATTCTGGCTCGATGCCAAGCACCTCGGCGCTCTCGCCGTCGAGATCGAGCAGGGTGCGCACGGCATCCGTCTGCGCGCGCGCCTTGGCGGTGGCGACATTATCCGAGCTGATGCCCATCTCCTCGGCGTTGACCAGCGTGTAGAGCGTCCAGCGCACCAGATCCAGCATCCGGGTCTCGCCCTTGACCACTGCGGGCGAGAGCGGATCGCGCGAGATCACTTCGGGCAAGATGCGCTGGCTCTCGGGCTGCTCGAGCCGGGCTCGCAGCGCGTAGAGCTGCGAGCGGTCGCCGGTCAAGGTCGTGCACTCGCCCTCGAGGTAGGCCTTGGTCGCGCCCTTGAGGTCCGGATACTGCTTCAGCTCCATCGGCATCTGGTGGCGTTGGAAGTAGCGTTTGGCGCTGTCGATACTGGTGGTGTCGGCAATGGCGCAGATCTGGGAGCCGCCAAGCTCGAGCGTGCTCAGGGTGTTGGTCGAGCGCGGCACCATGAAGCCTTGGCCGTCGTAGTAGAGGATGGCGGCGAAGCTGACGCCCTGGGTGAGGTCGCGCGCCTGATTCCAAGTCGTGTTGCGGGCGAGCAGATCGATCTTGCCGTCACGCAGCGCATCGAAGCGCTCGGCCGTGGTCAGTGGGATCAGCTTGACCTTGTCGGCTGAGCCCAGTGCCGCGGCGGCGACGGCGCGGCAGAGGTCGACGTCGATGCCGCTCCAGTCGCCGTCGTCATCCCGATAGGAGAGGCCGGGGATCTCGCCATTGACGCCACAGCGCAGCAGCCCGCGCTCGCGGACCTCATCCAGTTGGTCGGCGGCCGCTGCCAGCGGCATCAGCAGCAGTGCGAGGAGCAGCGCCAGCAAGCGCCCGAGGGGCCGGTAGGTTGCGAGTTGCATCGATCGAATCCTATTCCTAAAAACCTAAAAAATGGCTGGCAGAGGTTTCTCGGCACTGCGCTACGCTCTCCGTTGATCGCGCCCGGGCGGGCGAGCAACTGGAGTCTCAGTCAGTGCTCACCAGGACAGCAAGGCCCACTGCGGCACTTGCAGGTCGAAGCCGGGTCGTCCGCGATTCCATTCCATATCGCCGGAGCCGTCGGTATCCACCAGATAGTAAGGGGCGCCGGCCGCGGGGGTGATGCGCACCATGTAGACGTTATTATTGACGCTGAACTCTTCGACGGTGCGGTTCTGATAATCGCGAACGCGCACCTGAGGCGCGATATCGGCCTCGGTGACACGCAGATCGAGCTCGCTCAGCGATGGCTGCGGCCAAGCGGTCGTTGCCAAGGTCGCGACGCAGCCGCCAAGCAGACCGATGGCATAGGGGCGGCAGGACCTGAGTTGGCGCATGGGGTTTCCCGGCAGTCAAAGTAAGCAGAGATGATAGCAGGAACGCTAAGCTGCTCGTTGCTCGTTGCTCGTTGCTCGTTGCTCGTTGCTCGTTGCTCGTTGCTCGTTGCTCGCTGGTTGCTCATCCTGATCGCTGTTCATTGCGTTCAGCCAGACTGGCGCAGCGCGGCCAAGGGCGGGCGCACCAACAGCCCATAAGTCCCCAGAGTACCAGCAGCGCCGACGAGCAGACCGCTGCCGAGCACACCCCCGATCCACAGCCAAGGATTAAAGGCGAACGGCAGCCCGAACAACTCGCGCGCCAGCACCCAGCCGGTCAGCTCGGCGAACAGTGAGGCGATCAGCCCGGCCAGCAGGCCAGCGGTGGTCAGCTCGACGGCGAGCGCCAACAGCAGCTGGCGGCGCTGTGCCCCGAGCGCGCGCAGCACGCCATGCTCGGCGCGCCGCACGGCCAGGCTGGCCTGAATGCCGGCGTACATCACCAGCAGGCCCGCGACCAGGGTGAATAGGAAGACGAATTCGACCGCTTGAATCCCTTGTCGAATGATCCCCTGCACCTGGTCGAGCAGGGTGCCGACATCGATCAGTGTCACGCTGGGGAAGGCCTGCATCAGCTCGCTGACCAACGCTTCCTCGCCATCGGGCAAGTAGAAACTGGTGACATAGGTCGCTGGTTCCGCCGCGAGCAGCGAGGGTGGGGCGATGACGAAGAAGTTGACGTTGAAGCTGTCCCACTGCACCTGGCGCAGGCTGGTCACCGGCGCCTCTAGCTCGCGTCCGGCGACCCAGAAACGCAGCGTCTCGCCCAGCTCGATGCCAAGCGTCTCGGCGATGCCTTCCTCGACCGAGAACTGCCCCGGCGCCTCGGCATCGGCCCACCAGTGCCCGGCGACGATCTCGTTATCGTCCTGCATCTGTACCGCGAAGCTGAGATTGAACTCGCGCTCGGCGAGTCGCTGCGCGCGTGGCTCCTCAAAGTCTTCGTCTGGCTTTACGGCCTCACCGTCGATGGCCTGCAGACGGCCGCGCACCATCGGGTAGATGCCAGAGGATTCCAGACCCTGCTGGCGCAGGAAGGCGGCGAGGGCATCGACCTCGTTGGGCTGGATATTGATCAAGAAGCGGTTCGGCGCGCCCTCGGGCAGGGTCTCTTGCCAACTGCGCAGCAGATCGAGGCGTACCACCGCGAGCAGCAGCAGCGCCAGGATACCCAGCCCCAGACCGACGATGCTGAGCACGGACGCAGTGGGTCGGCGCGACAGCCCCGCCAACCCGAGCCGCCAGACCCCGCGTGCATGATTGGTGGCGCGACCAGCGAGCCAGACCAGCAGGCCCGCGACCAGGCCGAGCACCAGCACGGCCGCCGTCACCCCGCCGAGCAGCTTGCCGGCGAGCGCCGGATCGCCGGCCTGCCACAGGATCAACAGGGCCAGTGCACCCAGCGCGGCGGCGGCACTCACCGCGACCGAGGCCCGCGGCGGACCCAGATCGCGCCGCAACACCCGCAGCGGCGGCACATCGGCGAGCTGGAGCAGTGGCGGCAGGCCAAAGCCGGCCAGCGCGACCAGGCCGGTGCCCAGCCCGACCCAAGCCGGCGCGCTGCCGGCGGCCGGCAATTCGCCGGGGAACCAGTCTGCGAGCAACGCCGCCAACCCAAACTGCGCCAGCCAGCCGAGCGCGACAGCAACGACGCCCGCCACCAGGCCGAAGAACAGCAGGCGCAGCGCGAACACTCGCGTCAGCAGATGTCGTGGCGCGCCGAGACAGCGCATCACCGCGACGGCGTCGGTCTGGCGCTCGACCAGCCGCCGGCTGGCCAACGCCATCGCCGCGCCGGCGACCAGTAGCGTCGTCAGCGCGGCCAGATGCAGGAAGCGGCTGGCGCGGTCGACCGCGGATTCAAACTCCGGGCGGGCGTTACGCGCATCGATCAGCTCCGCATCCGGTGGCAGTCGTGTCGCCACCCAATCGCGATAGGCGGCCACGGCGTCCGATTCACCGGCGATCAGCAGCCGATGGCTGACACGGCTCGCCTCGTTGACCAGCCCGGTCGTCTCGACATCGGTCAGCGCCATCATTACGCGCGGCGCGATCTGGAAGAAATTACCGCCACGGTCTGGCTCGTAGGCGATCACGGCGCTGATCGGCAGCTCGCGCTCGCCCAAGGTCAGCAGGCTTCCGGTCTGCTTGCCAAGCACATGCAGCAGGCGCGGCTCGACCCAGACCTCGCCGGACGCGGGGCCGGTCGCGACTGGAATCTCGGCTGGGCCTGAGACCGCGGCTGCGGCTGCGGTCGCAACTGAGGTTGACGATGATGACGAGTTAGTCGGAGCGGGTGGAGCCGAAGTCGTGCGCTCAGTTGGGCTTGAGGCCTCAGTCGCGCCCTCGGGCGATGTCTCCCGGAGGCTGCCGCCTGCTAGCGTCGTTGCGGGGGTTGTGATGTCTTCGTTGACGACGCGATTCGATGCGTCAAGGCCGCTCAAGCGATGCTTGATCCGCAGTTCGCCGCGTAGCGGGTAACCCTCATCAACAGCCTTGACCTGCACCAGCTGGCTGGTCTCACCGGCGAAGACGACACTGCGGAAGGTCAGGGTGCGCGCCAGCTTCAGCCCGCGATCCTCAGCCGCATCGGCAAGCGAGGCCGGGATAGGTCCAGTCGCGTCGATTGCCAGATCAGCAGCGAGCAGCTCGCCGCCTTGACGCTGCATCGCCGTCTCGATGCGATCGGTGAAGAAACCGACGGCGGTGATCGCAGCGACGGTCAAGATCAGCGCGGCGGCGAGCAGATACAGCTCACCGCTGCGCCAGTCGCGACGCAGCAGTCGCACGGCAAGCCGCCAGGCGGCGATCGGGCTCGGCGCCGCCCCCACCAACTGGGCATGTTCGTTTCGTGACTCGCTGCTCATGCGGTCACCTCGAGACGTCCTCCGCTCATGCTGAGCCGGCGGTCGCAGCGGCGGGCCAGGGCTGGGTCGTGGGTGACCAGCACCAGCGCCGCGCCGGCGTCCTCGCGCAGCCCGAACAGCAGATCGATGATGCGCGCGCCGGTGGCCTCGTCCAGATTGCCGGTGGGCTCATCGGCGAACAGCACCTCGGGGCCGGGCGCAAAGGCACGGGCGATCGCCACCCGCTGCTGCTCGCCGCCGGAGAGCTGGCGCGGATAATGGCCGTGTCGCTCGCTCAGCCCCACGCGCTCGAGTGCGGCCTCGGCAGTCCGCTTGGCCGAGCCGGCGTTGAGGCCGCTGGCGAGCTCCAATGGCAGCAACACGTTTTCAAGCGCGGTCAAGGTCGGGATCAGCTGGAAGCTCTGAAACACGAAGCCGACCCGGCCGGCACGCAAGGCGGCACGGGCGTCCTCGTCGAGTGGCTCGAGTGGGCTGCCGCAAAGCTCAACCAAGCCGCTGCTGGCGCGGTCTAATCCGGCGAGTAGCCCAAGCAGGGTCGACTTGCCGCTGCCGGAGGCACCGATGATCGCCACCGCCTCTCCTGGCGCGACATCGAGATCGACCGCGTTGAGGATATCGAGCGGGCCGGTTGGGCCGATGACCTGCTTGGCTAGGCCTCTTGCGCGACAGATCGGGCTGTCAGAGGTGCTAAGTGCGCTGCCGGGGCCGCGATCAAGGCCATTGCTTGAGGTGGAGGCGTTTTTCGGGCCAGTTTTTGAAGCCGGGTGAGACTGAGGGGGCGCTTCTGTTGCCGGCGGCGTCTGGGCTGTCGGCTCGGCTGAGGCCGCAATGCTTGGCTTAGCTGGCGCTGGGTCGGTACCCTTGCCCGCGTTGACCTTGCGATTTTCGGTATTCGGAGCCTGATCCAACATGCTGCGTGTTCTCCTGTCATTACTGTTGCTGCTGCCCCTCTCGGCCATGACCGAGACATTCCCGAGCGCGCCTGTGGCGGCTCGCGCCTTCGATCAGGGCCAGGTCGATCGCGTTGCCGAGGCGCCAATGACCGAGGCCATTGAACTCACCGAGACCAAAGAGTTAGCCAAGTCCAGAGCGACAGCAGAAGCCAAAACGGCAGCTGATACCGCAGGGCCAATCGAGGCTGCAGAGTCGACCCAAGCCGCCGGACAGACCGTTACGCCGGTGCTGTTAGTGCTCGGCGACAGCCTGAGTGCTGCCTATGGTTTGCCGTTGGACCAGGGCTGGGTGAATCTGTTGCAGGCGCGAATCGACGAGCGCGCTCTTCCCTATCGAGTCGTCAATGCCGCGATCTCGGGGGATACGATCGCCGGTGGCCTGAGCCGGCTGCCGGCCTTGCTCGCCGATCATCAGCCGGAGATCGTGCTCATCGAGCTTGGCGCCAACGACGGACTGCGGGGTTTTCCGCCGTCAAAGATCGAAGACGATCTGGTGACGCTGGTTGAGCAAGCGCAAGCGGCCGATGCTCAAGTGGTGCTGATTGGTCTACGTCTCCCACCCAACTATGGTCCGGCCTACACCAAGCGCTTTCAACGACTGTTCGCAAATGCTGCGGAGCGGACGGGGGTCGCTCTGGTTCCTCGCCTGCTTGCTGGCGTCGCCGATGATCTCGCGCTGATGCAAGCCGATGGTCTGCATCCGACCGCTGAAGCCCAGCCGATGATTCTTGAGACGGTTTGGCCGTTACTCGCTCCATTGCTCATTAGTACTGATTGAGCATAGGCGCCGCTGGCTTGCACGAATTTCGTTTGTGCGGGCTCGGCGCTGCCGTCTTCAACCCAATAACACACTCTGCACCGACATCAGCGACGAAGGCGGACGGCTTGCAAAAGATCGCTTCGACCTTTGGGTTATGTTGAAATCTCAGCGCCCGAACCTTGTGTCGATGGTTCGATACTCCCAGGCGTCGAAGATGCATCCGTCATGAATCGATTTCTCACGCTTCTGCTCGTTCTCGGTCTCACCGCCATGCTTGCTGCCTGCGCCTCAGGGCCACGGGTGGCCGGGCAAGAGGTCTACGATGGCCAGGCTGCGGCCGGCATTGTTCGTCCGCCTGGCGCACAGGGAGCCGTCATTCAGCGTCGCCTGATCGCCGGGCTTGACCCAATGGCTGCCTTCGCCGGCCTGTATCCGCTGGATTCGCCGCATCAGAGCACGGAGGTCGAGGTCTTGATCGAACCGGCCGTGGTCGAGGCGGTGCCGAGTCGTGAGGGGTTCGAACGCCTGCTGTTGCAGGTGCGCGCTTACCGCAAGAATGACGCTGGCGATGGTTTCAGCAAGCGCTACCGAGGTAAGGCGTCGGGAAACCGTGACGCCCTCGACGACATTGTTAAACCACTCGGTAAGGACCTGAAGCGCCGCTTTGGCGCCAAGCCCGTGTATTGAGTGGATATTAGCGGAAACGGCGCAGATACCACCATTCAAATAGTCGCTTGAGCCAGTGGAAGGCCAGCGAACTGGGTAGCACGAGGTTGCGTTTGGGCGTGCGGGCGACCAGCATGCCGCGGTCGTTGGCGTCGACGATGCACAGCAGTTCGACCTTGAAGGTCTCATTCGGTGTCTTGCCGGCCAGTTCCGCGATCAGGTTCTTGGCCGCGGCGCGTGCTTGCAGGTCGGCCATGTGCGCTTGCTTTGGCATCCAGTCCGGCCCCGGGAAACTGCCCGAATCACCGGCGACATAGGTGCGCTCGAAGCCTGGCACCCTGCACTGCGCATCGGCTTGCAGGAGCCCGCCGGGTGAGCGTGGCAGGTCGGTGTCGTCGAACCAGGCATTGCCGGTCATGCCGGGCATGAAGATGATCAGGTCGGCGGGGAATTCGCCACCCTCGGTGACCACCTTTTCGGCGGTGAACTGCTTCGGCTTATGTCCGAGATGCGTTTCGATGCCGACCCGCTGCATCTCGCCGAGCAGCTTGTCGACCGCCTTGGGGCCGAGCCGATTGCCGGGCCGTTCGGCGGGGGTGAAGAAGACGATACGGAAGCGCTCGCGGCGGCCTTCCTTGCGCAATTGCCGGTCGAGCCCGAACAGGAATTCGAAGATCGGTCCGCCGCGCATCGACGAGGGCTCCTTCGGATTACCCGAGAAGCCCATGGCGACGGTGCCGCCATCCATTGAGCGCAGTCGGTCGCGGATGGCCTCTGCTGCGGCAATGCCCTCACAGGGTGTGATCGCATGCTCGATGCCGGGCAGCTTCTTGATGAAGCGACCGCCGCTGGCGATGATCAGCCCGTCGTTCTCGATCGGCCCGACGTCGGTCTGCAGGACACGGCCGCCGTCAGTCAGGCCGGTCGCCGAGGCGGCCAGATGTTCGGCATCCATCTTGCGGAAGAAGTGGCCGAGATCGAGCCGCAGGTCCTCGCCGCTGCGCAGTCCGCTTGGCACCCAGATCAGGCCCGGATAGTAGACGAACTCAGGGCGGGGGCTGACGACCGTGATCTGGCCCTTGAAGCCCTCATCGCGGAGGGTCTTCAGGGACGTCAGCGCGCCGAATCCGGCGCCGACGATGGTCACGCGTTGCATAAGAGTCTCCAAAGCTGCTGGTGTCGGTTTGAGGTGGGCGTTCGTCCTGTCCTTTGCTAGGGGGCGGCTGAATCGGTTTGACCAACTCGGTGGCCACCCCGCATAATGCTCGGCTACGTCCGAAACAGGGCGTAACTCCTTGCTCCATAGCATGCACGTCAAGCGATGCGTCGCTGGGGGCTTTTTTATCCGTGAGGAGCATTATGCGTCATTACGAGATCGTCTTTCTGGTTCATCCGAGCCAGAGCGAACAGGTGCCAGCCATGCTGGATCGCTACCGGACCAGCATCGAGTCGCGCGGTGGCCAGATCCATCGGTTGGAGGACTGGGGGCGGCGCCAGCTGGCCTATCCGATCAATAAGATCCATAAGGCGCATTACGTGCTGATGAACGTGGAGTGCGATGCTGAGGCCTTGGCCGAGCTCGAAAGCGCCTTCCGCTTCAACGATGCGGTGCTGCGCAACATGATCATCAAGCGCGACGCGGCGGTCACCGAGCCATCGCCGCTGCTGAAGACGGGTGATGAGCGTGAGGGCTCTGGGGATGATGACGGCGGAGACCGGGGCGAGCGTCGTCCGAGACGCTACGACGAGGGTGGCGAGGGTCGCGGCGAGCGGTCGCGTGATTCAGACCGCGATTCGGATCGCGACTAACCCATAGAACGCATCGCTAACTCGGATGATGGAGCGCTTGTTTTACGGTAGCTCACACTGTGCATCACCACCCGCATCACCACCCCGGACGATGAAGCACTGGTGTCACGGTAACCTCTGACGCCGTTCCGAATCAGCGATCCATTCCGCTAACCGCAATCCTTATCCTCAGTCTACATACTGTCGAGGCACCTCATGTCACGCTACTTCCGCCGCAAACGCTACTGCCGGTTCACCGCTGAAGGCATCACCGAGATCGATTACAAGGATCTCAACCTGCTCAAGGCCTTCGTCAGTGAGTCAGGCAAGATCGTTCCGAGCCGCATTACCGGCACCTCGGCGCGCTACCAGCGCCAGCTCGCGACGGCGATCAAGCGCGCACGTTTCGTTGCGCTGTTGCCGTACACCGACGGCCACTGAGCCTGAGCTGAATCCCTAAACGCATTCACGAAGGAGATCCCCAGTGGACCTGATCCTAATGAAGAAGGTACGTGGCTTAGGCGAGCTCGGAGACAAGGTCTCGGTGCGCGCTGGCTACGGCCGCAATTTCCTGATCCCATCAGGCTTCGCTAAGCCTGCCACCGCCGACAACTTGAAGGCCTTTGACGAGCGCCGTGCCGAGCTCGAGCGCGAGGCGGCGGACGCACTCGCAGCCGCTGAAGCACGCAAGGCGAAGCTCGAGGGTGTGATTGTCACGATCCCACGTAAGGCTGGCGATGAGGGGCGTTTGTTCGGCTCGGTCGGCACCGCCGATATCGCCGCGGCCATCACCGAAGGCGGTCTCGGCATGGAGCTGCTCAAAAGTGAGGTTCGCCTGCCAGACGGTCCGTTCCGGGCCGTCGGTGACTACGATGTCGAACTGCATCTGCATTCCGATGTCGCTGTGACCGTTCGCATCGAGGTCATCCCGGCAACCTGACGCGATCCGATGAGCTGCCGGCGGATCGGCCAGGCTTAGGCTTGGCTGTGAGGCCGAAAACAGCAAGCGCCGGAAGCCTAGGCTTCCGGCGCTTTTCGTTTACTCTGGCCCCGCTTAGATCCGCAGTAGGAGCCGTGCGGGATCTTCCAGGGTGTCCTTGATGGTCTGCAGAAACTGCACGGCCTCGCGCCCGTCGACGATGCGGTGATCGTAGGACAGTGCCAGATACATCATCGGGCGGATCACGACCGCTCCGTCGACCGCGATTGGACGCTCCTGAACCTTGTGCATGCCGAGAATGGCGCTTTGCGGCAGGTTCAGGATCGGGGTTGAGAGCATCGACCCGAAGACCCCGCCGTTGGTGATCGAAAAGGTGCCGCCGGTCAGCTCCTCGAAGCTCAGGGAGCCGTCCTTTGCCTTGTTGGCGAAGTCGACGATGCCGCGCTCGACATCAGCCATGCTGAGCTGGTCGCAGTTGCGCAGGATCGGCACGACGAGCCCCCGCTCTGAGCTGACCGCGATGCCAATATCGTAGTAGCCATGGTAGATGATGTCGTTGCCATCCACTGAGGCGTTGATGATCGGGAAACGCTGCAGCGCTTCGACCGCCGCCTTGACGAAGAACGACATCAGCCCGAGGCGCACGCCGTGCGTCTGCTCGAAGCGTTCTTTGTATTGATGGCGCAGTGCCAGTACCGCTGCCATGTCGACCTCGTTGAAGGTGGTCAGCATCGCGGCAGTCTGTTGCGCCTCGACCAGGCGCTCTGCGATCCGTGCCCGCAGTCTGGTCATGGGTACCCGTTGCTCGGGTCGCCCTGCCTCGCCGGTGAGTCTTGGTGACTGGGGCTTGTCGAGCGGTTCGGACTCGAGCTCATGGGCAACGGCCCACTTCTTGGCCAGGGCTGCGGCATCGGGATCGATCGCCGGCTCGGCCGCCTCCTGTACATCGAGCCAGGCGATCACGTCAGCCTTGGTGATGCGGCCACCTTTGCCGCTGCCACGGATACGCCTGGCGTCGAGGTTCATCTCCTTGACCAGGCGTCTTGCAGCGGGCGCGAGAACTGGGTCGCCAGGGCGGGCTGAGCGCTGATCAGTCGCCTTGTTCTCAGTGCCTGCCGCTTCGCCGGCACTGGCATCGACGTCGGCATTAGCGTCGACGCTGGCGCTGCCGCCGACGCGAGTCGCCGGGCTCGTGCCTTGGGGCGCGCGCGCCGTGTGCGCCGCGGCATCCGGCTCTTTGGCTGTCGGGCTCTTGTTGTCTGTTGGCTGAGAGGCCTGCGGCTCAATGCTGCCGAGCACACTGTCGTTCGTGACCAGGGCGCCCTCGTCGGCAGTGATGTCGAGCAGGATGCCATCGGCCGGTGAGGGCACCTCGAGCACGACCTTGTCGGTCTCGAGATCGACCAGGGTGTCGTCTTGACGAACCTGATCGCCAGGCTTGAAATGCCAGGTCAGTACCGTTGCGTCGGCAACCGATTCGGGTAGGGCAGGGACACGAACTTCAGTGGGCATGGGGCTCCGGTTGATCGAGTGATGGGTTGCGCGGACGGCTGCTAGGATTGATCGTCATCTGATCCAAGCCCGTTGTCGAGCGGGATCGGGATGCGACGATTCATGCTCGGATTGATACGCCCGGTCAGGGCTTCGTCGATCAAACGCTCTTGTTGCTCCACGTGCACGGCGCGGTGGCCGACGGCGGGGGTGGCTGCCGCGGGCCGGCCGACGTAAAACGCCTGCTTGCCGCTCAGGATGAGCCCATGAAAGCGGTGCTTGATCTGATCCCAAGCGCCTTGGTTTTGGGGCTCCTCTTGGCACCAGATGATCTCTTGGGTGTCCGGATAATCGGCCAGCACCGCCGCGAAGGCCTCTTTCGGAAACGGATAGAGCTGCTCGATACGGATGATGGCGACATCGGTCAGACCGCGCGCGTGACGCGCCTCTAACAGGTCATAGTAGACCTTACCGGAACAGAAGATCAGGCGCTCGACCGCTGCCGGGTCGAGCGGATCAGGCTCCGGAATAACCGGCTGGAAGGCGCCATGTGCGAGATCGTCCAAGGATGAGACGGCGAGCCGATGTCGGAGTAGGCTCTTCGGCGTCATCACCACCAAGGGCCGTCGATAATCGCGCAAGAGCTGCCGGCGCAAGAGATGGAACATCTGTGCCGGCGTGGTTGGCACGCAGACCTGGATGTTGTGTTCGGCGCAGAGCTGCAGGAAACGCTCCAGCCTCGCCGATGAGTGTTCGGCGCCCTGTCCTTCGAGGCCATGCGGCAGCAGCATCACCAGCCCGCAGTCGAGCCCCCACTTGCTGCCCGCCGAACTGATGAACTGGTCGATGACGACCTGAGCGCCATTGGCGAAATCGCCGAACTGGGCCTCCCAGAGCGTCAGTGCATTCGGCTCGGCGGTCGCGAAGCCGTATTCGAAACCCAGTACCGCCTCTTCCGACAGGATTGAGTCGATGGCGATGAACGGAGCCTGTTGCTCGGTCTGCTCGAGGGTTTGGCCCGGAGGCGCGGCGATGTGTTGCAACGGGGTGTAGTCGTTGCCAGTGCGCTGACAATGGACCTTGGCGTGGCGATGCACGAAGGTGCCTCGACTCGCATCCTGACCCGAAAGCCGCACCGGATACCCAGCGTCGAGCAGCGTCGCATAGGCCAGGTTCTCGGCAAAGCCCCAGTTCGCGAGCTGATCGCCCTGCGCCATCTTGCGCCGTTCGGCCCAGACCTTGGCGACTCGGGCATGCAGCTCGAAGCCATCCGGGAGCTGCAGCTGGCGCTCGGCCAGCTCTTGCAGCCGCTCACGCGGGAAGCCGGTGTCCGCGGGCAGGTGCCAGTCATCGCCAAAGCGCGACTTCCAGTCGACCCGGTAGCTATGCTCAAGGCCGCAGAGCACGGGACGGGCAACCACGATCCCGTGCTCGATGCTGGATCGGTAGTCCTCGATCAACGCCCCTGTCTCATCACGACTGAGTTGGCCACGGTCGATCAGCCGATCAGCGTAGATGGCCCGAGCGGTGGGGTGCTGGCGGATGCGCTTGTACATCATCGGCTGGGTGACCGCCGGCTCATCGGCCTCGTTGTGGCCGAGGCGGCGGTAGCAGATCAGGTCGATGACGACGTCCTTTTTGAACTGGTTGCGGTAGTCGAGGGCCAAGCGGGTGACAAAGATCACCGCCTCCGGATCATCGCCGTTCACATGGAAGACCGGCGCCTGCACCATCTTGGCGACGTCGGTGCAATAGAAGGTTGAGCGGGTATCGAGCGGGTTGCTGGTGGTAAAGCCGATCTGATTATTGATGACGATATGGACAGTGCCGCCGGTGCCATAACTGCGGGTCTGCGAGAGCTGCAAGGTCTCGGTGACCACGCCCTGGCCGGCGAAGGCGGCATCGCCATGGATCAGCACCGGCATCACATGATCGCCGCTGCGATCGCCACGGCGGCGCTGGCGTGCGCGCACCGAGCCCTCGATGACCGGGTTGATGATCTCCAGGTGCGAGGGATTGAAGCCGAGTGCGACATGGGTGATCCCGCCGGGCGTGTCGATATCGGTCGCGAAGCCGAGATGGTATTTGACATCGCCGGCGAGCTGGCGCGGGCTCAGGCGCACCTTGCCCTCGAACTCGGCGAAGATCTCCTGCGGCGGCTTGCCGAGGATATTCACCAGCACATTCAGCCGGCCGCGATGCGCCATGCCGATGACGATCTCGCGCACGCCCTTGCGCCCGGCGCGTTGGATCAACTCGTCGAGCAGCGGGATCAGCGCCTCACCGCCTTCGAGCGAAAACCGCTTCTGGCCGACATAACGGGTGTGTAGGTATTTCTCTAAACCCTCGGCTGCGGTCAGCAAGGTGAGCAGCCAACGCCGATCGGCGGCCTTCAGCTCCGGACGCGCCTGGTAGCCCTCGATACGCTTTTGCAGCCAGCGCTTCTCGCTGGTCGAGGTCATGTGCATGTACTCAGACCCGACCGGACCACAATAGATGCGCTGCAGCAAGTCGATGATGCCGCGCAGTGGCATCCGATCCGGCGCGTAGAGCGAGCCGGTGTGGAAGACCTGGTCGAGGTCGGCGTCTTCGAGACCGTGGTAGCTCGGCAGCAGATCCGCAACCTTCGGCGCTGGTCGCAGTTTCAGTGGGTCCAGGTTCGCGATCTGATGACCGCGGTAGCGGAAGCTATTGATCAACCGCACAACCGCGGTTTGCTTCTCAGCGGCGGCAGGCTCTAGGCGACTCAGTGACCGCGTTTGAGCACGGTTGCGGCTCTCGTTGGCGAGGCGCTGAAAGTTCTCCCGCACCGGTCCATGTGGGACCTCATTGGCGGCCTCTTGATGGATCAGCTCGAAGCGCTGGCGCCAGGCGAGATCGACACTCTCCGGGTCCTTCAGGAAACGCTCGTAGAGATCCTCAATGAAGGCTGCGTTGCCCCCGTAGTAGGCAGACGAGTTTCGGAATAGCTCGAGAAGCGCGCTCATGACGTTATCGACGGCAGTCGGAATGGGTCTGGGGCGCCGGCCAGATTTCTGCCAGGGCCCTGGATGAGACTCCTGAGTTTAGCGCAGAGCATCCTGTTGCCGTCGGTCCAATTCCCAATATCCATTATCAGGTTCGTGAGCGGCGTGCTCAGACGGCATTGTGGATAGGTTGGGGCGTTGCGCCTTAAGGTGGCGCCAGGTACATCGCGCGCCGTCATTCCAGACGATGAAGCGCGGCCGGCCCAGACGGCGTCGGCCGCGATTCAATGTCCGCCCTATTCGCAGCGCAATCGTCTCAAGGAACTGAGCGCCTAGCCTCCGCGAAGCGCCGGACCTTGTCCCTAGCCGGCGCTTTGTTGGCCTATGCGTCCTGACTCAGCGTGCAGCTTCCAGCGCGGCGATGCGCTGCTCCAGCGGTGGATGGCTGGCAAACAGCGCCATAAAGCCCTGCGCAATCTTACCCGAGATACCAAAGGCCGCAAACTCGCCGGCAGGCAGGTCGCGTGGCTCGTGCACGCGCTGCAGGGCGCGCAGCGCGGCAATCATCTTTTGGCGTCCAGCCAGATCGGCGCCACCGGCATCGGCGTGAAATTCGCGATAGCGCGAGAACCACATCACGATCATCGAGGCGAGCACCGAGAGCAGGATCTCGGCGAGGATGCTGACGACGAAATAGCCGATGCCATGGCCCTCCTCATTCTTGAACACCACCCGGTCGACCGTGTGGCCGATTACCCGCGCCAGGAACACCACGAAGGTGTTGACCACGCCCTGAATCAGCGCCAGCGTGACCATGTCGCCATTGGCGACGTGGCTGATCTCGTGACCAACCACGGCTTCGACCTCATCCTTGCTCATGTGCTGCAGCAGGCCGGTGCTCACCGCGACCAGGGCGTCGTTCTTGTTCCATCCGGTGGCGAAGGCGTTCGGATCGGGCTGATCGAAGATGCCGACCTCGGGCATGCGGATGCCGGCCTGCTCGGACTGGCGACGGACCAGATCGATCAGCCAATGCTCGAACGGGGTCGAGGGCTGCTCGATGATCTGCACCCCCATCGAACGCTTAGCCATCCACTTCGAGAGGAACAGCGAGATCAACGAGCCGGAGAAACCGATCACTGCCGCGAAAACAAGTAGGGCTCCCAGGTTCAGATCAACGTTGTTTGCCGCCAGCAGGCCGCCGATTCCCAGCAGGTTGAAAACGATGCTGATGACAACGAGCACCGCGATGTTGGTGCCCAAGAACAGAAGGATGCGCATCATGGTGTTTAGACCTCGTCGAGTGGAAAAGACGTTACAGTGAAACAGGCGCTTCATCGTCGCTTGGGTTGGTGGCGGACTGTGTCCGTCTTGCAGCGGAAATCTGGCGATTGCTGAGAAGCGTGATCAGAACTACCGCCGAGCAGTCGGCTGCACCTAACCGATTATGGCGCGGTGCCACCCCGGAAAATGAATCGCGTGAGATTCAGGTTAAAAACGGGCTAAACATGCATGTTTTGTAGGGGGTTGACAAGGTTTCGCTCGGCTGGAGGATTCGGCCTGCAGACTCCATGCGCATTTGGCCTGTTCCCTGGGCTGATGGCAGCATCACTTTTCGCTAGACAACGCGGTGAGAGGCCACTAATATAACCGGCTCGGTGACGGGGCCATAGCTCAGCTGGGAGAGCGCAACACTGGCAGTGTTGAGGTCGGCGGTTCGATCCCGCCTGGCTCCACCAATTTTGAAGAGATCCGGCACATCAGCCCGTGCTCTGACCGCGAAGGGCGGTCTGCCGGTTTTTACATAGAGAGCCTCTGTCCCCATCGTCTAGAGGCCTAGGACACCGCCCTTTCACGGCGGCAACCGGGGTTCGAATCCCCGTGGGGACGCCAATTAGAACAACGGGTTAGCTGAGAGATCGGCTAACCCGTTTTTGTTTGAGCACCACGGCCTTTTTGTTTGATCACCATCGTCATCGATCAGATCGTTCAGGCTGCTTCAACGCTTGTGTGCATCCTGCCGACCGGAGTCAAACCGAATGAACGATCGGACTGGTCCACGTGTCTCCCTGGTCCTCGGTAGCGGCGGCGCGCGTGGGCTGACGCACATCGGCATCATCCGATGGCTAGAGGCGCAGGGCTATCGGATCGAGTCCATCGCCGGCTGCTCGATGGGGGCACTCGTTGGCGGCATCCATGCTGCCGGTAAGCTGGACAGTTATTGCGACTGGGTCTGCGCGCTGCGGCGCACCGATGTACTGCGCTTTCTGGACCTCGCCTTCCATTCGTCAGGTCTGATCAAGGGCGATCGGATCATAGACCGTCTGCGGGAGATGGTGGGTGAGCACGACATCGAGCAGCTACCGATCACCTACACCGCGGTCGCGACCGATATCGAGCGCCAGCGCGAGGTCTGGATCACCAAGGGGCCGCTCTTCGATGCGATCCGCGCCTCGATCGCGGTGCCGACGGTGTTCACCCCGCATCGCTATCTCGGCCTCACCTTGGTGGATGGTGGCTTGCTGAATCCGGTTCCGATCGCGCCTACCTTCCGCGATCTCACCGATCTGACCATCGCTGTGAACCTGAACGGCGATCCCGAGGATGCCCCCGCGTCAACCACAACGCTCGCTCCTGGCCCCGCTTCTGCGTCCAAGACGTCGTCTAACCAAAAGCGGGACGATGACCTCCGCGGACGCATCCTCGAGTTCTTGGACGGCATCGGCGAAAGCCTGAAATCTGATGATGTGGAAGCCCGCGAGCTGGGGATGTTCGAGTTGATGAGTCGTTCGTTCGAGACCATGCAGAACGCGATCTCGGCAATGAAGCTCGCCGCTTATGCGCCGGATGTGCTGATCAACGTTCCACGCGATGTTTGCGAAGCCCACGAGTTTCATCGTGCGCGCGAACTCATCGAGATTGGCTATCGGCTGGCCGAGCGAGCGATAGCGGACGCAGCGCCGTCGAGCGCTTGATCCTTGCAACGGCAGCTGACCGCTATCGCTGTGCAATGAAAGGCCCCGCGCTTGGCCTGCTGCCGGCTCCAGGGGATGTCGCTTCAATAGCGATACGCCGACTCGATTCGGCCGCGTGTCAGCACGCCATAGATGTGGTTGATGCCAGGCGCGATGGGACGGGTCACATAGAGTGCCTCCGCCCCCTCGCGATTGAGGATGTCCAGGGCCTCCTGAAGTGTTGCCTGCAGATGCACCGGGGCGAGCTCGAGACGGTCGGCCGGGATCTCCAGCAGGTCAATCTCTTCGGCCTGCTCATCTTGTGAGAGATGGCTGGCAATGGCGATGCCAGGCATGGCAAAGGCCGGCTTACCGTCGCGGTCGACGATGATCCAATCCAGGTTCTCGCTCATCAGACGCTGCGCCTGCTCGCGGCTGAGCAGGGGCTCTTGGCGCGAGAGGCGGGTGTTCATGGCGCTGGTCACACCGCTGCGGCGCAGCATCGCGACCACCGGATTGGACCGATAATCCAAGCCGTTGGCCCTGAGCATGGTCACGAACAACGAGTCTTTTCGGAAGAGCTGCTTACTGGTGACCGCGGCCAGGATGATGGTCAGCATGCCTGGCATGATGACGCCGGGGCTGTGGGTCAGCTCGACCACCGCCGTCAACGCCGCCAGTGGTGCCTGCAGGCTAGCGCCCATCATGGCGCCCATGCCCAGCAGGGCGTAAAAGCTGGCGTGCGATGCATCAGTGCCCGTCAAGCTGTCAGCCATCACGCCGGTCAGATGGCCGACAGTGGCGCCCATGAAGAGCGCCGGCCCGATGGTGCCGCCCGGGATGCCGAGGCCAACGCTGGTCGAGGTCGCCAACAGCTTGGCGATCAGCAGCACGAGCAGAAAGGTCCAGGGCAGCGTCTGCGTCAGCAGGTCGCCCAGCGAGTCATAGCCAAGCCCCATGACCTCGGGGACCAGGACGCCAAAGGTACCCGCGGCCAGACCCGCCAGGCAGACGCGCGTGAAGAAACTGAGCGGCTTGCTGGCGCTGGCGATCGACTGCAAGAGCTGGATATAGGCGGCGGAGACAGCGCCGGCGAAGAGACCGAGCAGCAACACCGGCAGCAGATCCGACAGCGAGGTGAGCAAGAAGGGCGGGATGGCAAAGGTCGGGGCGCTGCCGAACAGCCACACCGAGAGCGCGTTGGCGCTGACAGCGGCGAGAATGATGGGGATGAAGCCAGTGATGCTGTACTCGAGCGCCAGCACCTCCAGGGCAAAGATGACGCCCGCGAGCGGCGTATTGAACGAGGCCGAGATCCCTGCCGCGGTACCGCAGGCGACCATGGTGCGGATGCTGTTATTCGGCAGGCTCAGCCACTGGCCGATCAGGCTGCCACCGGCCGCGCCGAGATAGACATGCGGACCCTCGCGCCCGACTGAGTGGCCACTGATGATGGCGATGGCCGCGCCCAGGAACTGCAGCACGAAGCCTCGCAGGGTCATGTGGCCCTGATGGTATTCCATGCGCTCCAGCACGCGGGCGACGCCGAGCACATAGATGCCCTTGGCAAAGCGCAGGAATAGCAGCCCGATCAGTACCGCGCCCAGTACCGGCAGCAGAAAGCGCCACAGCGGCGCGATGGCCTCGTAGTTCTCGCCATGATCGGGAAGCATGACCGCCTGCGTCCCCTCCACGGCGAGACGGAAGACGACGATGACGATCCCGGTTGCGAGGCCGGTGACGAGTCCGAGCAGCGCATGTGAGAATAATGCGTCCGGCCGCGCCAGCTGCAGTCGCAACCGCTCTAGGCTCGGCCGCCGTCCGCGCATGAAGCTTCGTTTGCCCATGAGAGTGATTATGGGTAAACCGAGCGCGAATCAGCAAACAGACCTGATGAGTCTAGCCTTGAAGCCGGTCTGCCTTTGCAAGCCGTTGCATAGTGGATGAGGGCCGATCGCCGATCGCTATGGCGTCAAGTAGATGCACAGCGACTAAGAAACTGTCCATCAACTGCTTCCCGATTTGAGGGCCCAGGGAGGGCGATTATCGGGAAGTAGAAAATGGGCAGCCACTAAGCACAGGACTCGGAGAGAGCATTGGATATCGACGACATCAAACAGCAACTTGAATTTGTGACACCACGATTTCCGCGCGACGCCGTGCGCGCCGCGATCGCGCAGCGCGAGGCCATCACGCCCTGGCTATTGGAGCAACTGGCGCAGTGCGCCGATGACCCGCTGGCCCTGGCCGATGAGCCGACGCGGATGACGCACTTCTATGCCATGTATCTCTTGGCACAGTTTCGCGAGCCGGCTGCCTATCCGCTGCTGATCAAACTGTTTTCGACCCCGGGCGAGATCAGCCTGGAGATCACCGGCGATTTGGTGACCGACGATCTCTGCGGCATCCTCGCCTCGGTCTGCGCTGGTGATCTTGAGCCGATCAAAGGGCTGATCGAGACGCCGACGGTCAACGAGTATGTGCGTGGGGCCGCTTTGAGGACGCTACCGATTCTGGTTTGCGAAGGCCAACTCGCGCGTGACGAGGCGGTTGCCTATTTGGCGACCCTGTTTCGCGGCAAACTCGGGCGTGAGTACGATCATCCGTTCTGGACCAGCCTGGTCCTGGTGGCTTATGAACTCTACCCAGAGGAGCTGATCGAGGATATCGAGCAGGCCTATGAGGATGAGCTGATTGATACCTGGTTCATCGGCCTGCACGATTTCAAACAGCACTTGGCAAGAGGCAAGGAGGCGGCCTTGGAGGAGACCCGGCAGCGCGAGCCTGGCCTGATCGATGACACTGTGGCGGAGATGGAGCACTGGCTTTGCTTTGAGCTCGATGCCGCGGAGCGGGAGGCTGAGCGATTCCCAGGCCGGCACAAGGCGCAGCAAAAGGCGCTGCAGGAGCGAGCATCGCTTAGGGCTGCGGCGCCGCCCCAGCCGGCCAGGCCGTCATCGCCCGCCAAGAGCGTCAAGGTCGGACGCAATGATCCCTGTCCCTGCGGCAGTGGTAAGAAGTACAAGAAGTGTTGCCTGTCTTGATCTGGCACCAAAACACCGAGGTGGCCTGGATGTCCAATGGTTGACCTGCATCGATCTTGCTCATCAGCGGGCGCTCCATTGTCGAGTTGGGTCAGTTCAAGTGCGGCTCCTGGACTTCAGTAAACTGCGTTAACCACCAGGCTGCACTTGTGCTAAATCGGGAGCATAGCTCTGGTAACGCCTTGTTTTTATCGCGATGCGCTATTTTCGTCCAGGTTTTTACTTGTGTTAAAGCGGTGTAGTGCTCTTCCAGCGACAGAAATCCGCGCATCTCATAGCCGCTGCGCCATAGTTCGAAGGTTGCGAGTGCGCGGGCGGTGCGGCCGTTGCCGTCCGGGAAGGGATGGATGCTCACGAAGCGATGAGCCAGCAGGCCGGCGTGCACGGGGCCGGGCAGCATTGCCGCGCGCTCGCCCTGCCACCAGGCGACCAGATCGGCCATGTAATCGGGCACCTCTGCCGGCTTGGGCGGTGCGTAGTCGATGCGACGGGTTGCGCTGTCCACCACCGGACATTCGTCGACGCGGTAGTCACTGCGCCGTCGCCGTCGGCCCAGACCATGCACCAGGATGATGCTGTGCAGCTCGCGGATCAGCTCCTCCGACGGCAGGCGCTCGGCCTCGATCTGCTCCTCGAGCCATTCCAGGGCACGCCAGTAGTTGCGAACTTCCTGCTGCATCTCGGTCTGGGTGCGGTCCAAGACGATCACCGCCCGACCGATCTCCTCCGAGCCCAGGGTATTGCCCTCGATGCGGGTGGAATGTCGCGTGGCGCGCTGCCGAGCCCGACTTCCAGTTCGATCAGCGCGTCTCCTGCGGTTACGATTGTAGCCTCCCGCGCCTAAACGACTCGGATTCGACTTCGGCTGGATGAGGAAGATGCCCAATCAGACCAACACAGCTCGTCGGTGATCGACTTCGTCGCAGCCCACTCCCTGGACGCACTCCACGTGAGCACCGTCACCTTCGCCGAGATTCGCTACGGCATCGATGACTCTTGACGGGTGCTGGAATCAGAGTAGTGCCTTTATGATCAGCGAGACGATTCCCGCCAGCACGGCGCCCATCATCCACTTCAACAGTGTCAGATCGGTGCGGATTGACGCCAAGGCTTGCTCTAGGTTGGCTTTCGTGACGAGTTCATCCTGCGCTGTCCCGATGGCGCGCACGACCGCTTCTGCCTGCTCGGGCGCAAAGCCTGCAGTCTTGAGTTTGTCCACCAATTCCAGGGTATCGAAGGTGACTGTCGCCATGATTGTTCTCAGGTGTTGAAAGAATCCAAACCCTGTCGTGGATGACGATGAAGTGGTCGATTTGGCAGGACCAATACTGCAATCCGAGCCTGGCGGGAAGTATAGATCAGTCCGTTCCAACAGTAACATCTGAGGTGACCGTCTATGCCACGCAGTGCAGAAAGCCCGGACCAACAGTAGATTCCGGTTACCCCTTTTTGAACGTGACCGAAGGCTGCAGCAGCTTGGCGTTGGCTGCCGGCCTGCTGGACCTCGGCCAGCATCTGCGTGGGCGCGACCGGGTTGGTCTCGCTCCATTCCAGATAGGCCTCGGGCGGTGCGCCAAGGGTGCCAGCACGGGCCTAGAAGAAATCGCTGGCGATCAACAGCTGATTGGTGCGGAACAGGCGCTCGACGCCCGCATGGTCCAATCAGACCAACACAGCTCGTCTATGATCATGAATCGGATCGAAGGCTGCATTGGCTTGCGGAGAGGGGGAGTAGCGACTAAGATCTAGTCAAGCTGACTAGATTTTCGATCTTAACCATGAATGAAACGCCTTCCGAAATTGCCAGACGCCCCCGCGAGTGGAAGCTCCAAGACGCCAAAGCCCGTTTCAGCGAGTTGGTCCGTCTTGCCGGCGAGGCCGGGCCCCAGCATGTCACTGTTAACGGCAAGGAAAAGGCCGTGCTCTTGTCCGCCAAGGACTACCGGCGCCTGCGCAGCGAGCCCATGGGAGATGCCTTGGTCCGATTGCTCGCTGAGGCCGACCTCGACGATATCGAATTCGACCACATCAAGGCCCCTGGTCCAGTCCGCGACATCGAGCTGTGAGCGGCTGGCTGCTTGACACCAACGTCCTATCGGAGCTGCGGCGTCAGCGGCCAACGCCGTCGGTGATCGACTTCGTCGCAGCCCAGTCCCTGCACGCACTCCACGTGAGCACCCTCACCTTCGCCGAGATTCGCTATGGCATTGAATTACTCGGCGACGCGACGCGTCGCGCTGCATTGATCCATTGGCTCGACCATCGGCTGCGACCAATGTTTGAAGGTCGTATCCTGCCTTTGTGCGAGGACACCCTGCTGCAATGGCGTCTGACGATCGAAGCCGGCCGAAAGCGCGGCCACACCTTCAGTCATCCCGACGTACTGATCGCGGCGAGCGCGGCGCGGCATGGACTCACCGTGGTGACCAGGGATACGGATGACTTCGTCGCGGCCGGGGTTGCGGTGTTCAATCCGTGGTGCGAGTCCGCTTGACGCAAGCAGATCAGCTTCTGAATCAGATGGCTAGGAACGCGAGATGGCCAGGAACGCGCGCCGATATCGCTCGTTGGGGGTAGCCGATGAAAGCCATTATCGAAGTTGGCCACCGTGGCTCGATCTTTGATGCCGTTTCCAGCCAGGTGGCCGAAAGCCGAGCGGGCCGGCCGGTCGATTATCGGCTCAGCTTCGAATCGACGCAGACGCTGTTCGCCGAGGTGACACCCGAGCGACTGGAACTTCTCGATCACCTGCGGCGTATCGGTCCTTGTCGTGCGGAGGAGTTGGCGGACCAACTGCCGGCCTCAAGCGATCCCACTGTGTTTACACACCATTTGGAGAGACTCGAGACCCTTGGTCTGCTGGAGCGTCACGAGGATGGAACGCTATTTGTGCCTTTTGCTTCGATTGAGATCATCCTGCAGTTGGCGAGGGTGGCTTAGCTGTTGGGGGCTTGCAACTGATGAACGCCCGCGTACAGCATAGCGCCCATCATCCACTTCAAAAGTGTCAAATCGGTGCGGATTGGCGCCCGGGCTTGCTCGATGTCGGCTTTCATCACGCGCTCATCCCCCCCATCAACTGCCTAACCAGGGTCGACCGCCAGTTATCGCCGTTCGCCATAGATGATCGCGCAAGCCGCCCTGGTTGGGTAGGCAAAGCTCGCAGAGCCCGGAGACCGGATCGCAGAGGTCGCTGTCGAGCAGAAGGACGATGAGCATCCATCCGGCCGAACGCTCAGGAGGAGAACGGATTCAGGAGCTTGACGCGGGTCAAAGTGAAATCGTCGGTGTTGCGGGTGACCAAGGTCAGGTCACTTATCAGCGCCGTCGCAGCGATCTGCTTGTCGAGTGCGTTCTCGGGGTGAGGGACGCGCAGTCGTCCCCACAGCAACGCCTCCGCGCGGCCAAAATCCAGAATTCGGTTCGCGTAGTCATCCATCACCGAATTGAGCCAGCGTTCAAGCCGCTCCGCCTGCGATCTATCTCCCCGATGCCGCAACAGATCAACTCCACGCCTTAGCTCACCAAGGGTGACGACGCTGAGGTAGACGCGGGCATGATCGGCATCCAGAGTTCGGACTAATTCCACGACTCCGGCATTGGCCCGCTTCCCCTTGCGCAGCTCGCTGACAACATTGGTATCGAACAAATACATCCTGGTTTCGGTTCAGTCGAAGACCGGCGGCGTGGCCTCGTCTTGCCTGCGTGCAAAGTCCTCGTCGTGCCCCACGTCCGGCATGTCTGCGAGCACTTGCAGAAAGCTGCGACGCTTCGGGCGCAGCAGGGCTTCCTCCAAAATGCGCCGGTGCTCCGCTTCGGCGCTCACTCCATGAGCACTCGCACGCTCCTTAAGCGCCTGGCTGATGTCAGCATCGACATTGCGTACCAATAGATTGGCCATCACATCTTTAATCTAGGCTCACTTGGTGGTTAGCATGATAGCATTGATAGCGCATCTTCCGATACGCTCGTCGATCAAGAGCAGCTTGGCGTTGCGCGCAAGCGCGAGTCGAATGGCTGCTGCTTCACCCAGATCAAGTCGTTCCAGCCCAGGCGTTGCTGCTGCAGCGGATCGGGAATGTTGAGGGTTAAGGTCATGTCGGTCGCCTGATCTCGATGCTGTCGCTGGTCGTGGATAGGGTCGTTCTGACGACTTCTCCAACACAAGTCTTCGGTCGATGTTCAGATAAGATCGCCCGTTACCCGGTCAACCGCGCCACCACCGTACTGACCTGATCCACCCGCTTGGCCGGATCAGTCATCTCCATCGTGAACCGCAGCGCCCCCGCAGCCTGATCCAGCTTGAAGTCCTTGGGCCGTGATTGCACCAGCTGGATCAACTTCATGTGATCGATATTCGGCTGCTCGCCGAAGACGATGCGCCCGCCCTTAGGGCCGGCCTCGATCTTCTTGATGCCATAAGGCTGGACCTTGAGCTTCAGCTCCGTGACCGCGAACAGGGTCTTGGTGGGCTCAGGCAGTAGGCCGAAGCGGTCGATCATCTCGACTTGCAGATCTTTCAGCTCGGCACGGTCGGCGGCGCTGGCGATGCGCTTGTAGGTGACTAGCCGGGTGTGGACATCGGGCAGGTAGTCGTCCGGCAGCAGGGCAGGGAGGCCGAGATCGATCTCGGCGCCGTGGTCGAGCGGGCGGTCCAGCTCCGGGGTCTTGCCGGATTTGAGCGCCTCGACCGCGCGCTCGAGCAGGTCCATGTAGAGGGTGAAGCCGATTTCGTGGATCTGGCCGGATTGCTCCTCGCCGAGCAGCTCACCCGCCCCGCGGATCTCCAGATCATGGGTGGCCAGCGTGAAACCGGCGCCCAGGTCTTCCAGGGACTCGATCGCCTCCAGCCGCTTCTTCGCATCGGCGGTCATGCTCTTCGGCGGCGGGGTGATCAGATAGGCATAGGCGCGATGGTGCGAGCGGCCGACCCGTCCGCGCAGCTGGTGCAACTGCGCTAAGCCGAGCTTGTCGGCGCGGTGGATGACAATGGTGTTGGCACTCGGCACGTCGATGCCGGATTCAATGATCGTCGTGCAGACCAGCAGGTTGAAGCGCCTATGGTAGAAGTCGCGCATGACCCGCTCGAGTTCCTTCTCGCGCATCTGACCGTGGGCGACCTCGACCCGCGCCTCGGGCACCAATGCTTCCAGTTTCTGCGCCATATTCTCGATGGTCTCGACCTCGTTGTGCAGGAAGTAGACCTGGCCGCCGCGGTTGATCTCACGCTGGCAGGCCTCGCGGATCAGCGCATCGTTCCAAGTGGAGACGAAGGTCTTGATCGGATGGCGCTCGACCGGTGGGGTGGCGATGATGCTGAGATCGCGCATCCCGGCCATCGCCATGTTGAGCGTGCGCGGGATCGGTGTCGCGGTGAGGGTGAGCACGTCGACCTCGGCGCGCAGGCTCTTCAGCTGCTCCTTGTGGCGGACGCCAAAGCGGTGCTCCTCGTCGATGATCGCGAGTCCTAAGTTCTTGAACTTGACCGACGGCTGCAACAGCTTGTGGGTGCCGACGACGATATCGATGGTGCCAGCGGCGAGTCCATCCATGATCGTCTTGACCTCCTTGGTGCTCTTGAAGCGCGACAGGCTCTCGACCTTGATCGGCCAGTCGGCGAAGCGATCGGAGAGGTTCTGAAAGTGCTGCTGGGCGAGCAGGGTGGTCGGTACCAGCAGCGCGACCTGCTTGCCGGCGTTGACAGCAACGAAGGCGGCGCGCATCGCGACCTCGGTCTTGCCGAAACCGACATCGCCGCAGACCACCCGGTCCATCGGCTTGGGGTCGGCCATGTCGGTGAGGATGGCCTCGATGGCGCGTTGCTGGTCGGGGGTTTCCTCGAAGGCGAAGGCGGTGGCGAAAGCGTCGTACTCCGGCCCTGGGGTCGGGAAGGAAACGCCTTGGCGCGCGGCGCGGCGGGCGTAGATGTCGAGCAGCTCGGCGGCGACGTCGCGCACCTTTTCGGCCGCCTTGCGCTTGGCGCGCTCCCATTGATCGCTGCCAAGCCGATGCAGCGGCGCATGCTCGGGCTCGGCGCCGGTGTAGCGCGAGATCAGGTGCAGCGAGCTGACCGGCACATAGAGTTTGTCGCCCTTGGCGTATTCGAGGGCGAGGAATTCGGCTGCGGTGCCCCCGACAGCGATCGTCTGCAGACCGAGGAAGCGGCCAACGCCGTGCTCCTCATGCACCACCGGGGCGCCAGCGACCAGCTCGGTGAGGTTGCGCACCACCGCCTCGCCATCGCGCTCGCGACGCTTGCGCCGGCGCTCCTGACGCACGCGCTCGCCATAGAGCTGGGTCTCGGTGAGCAGGACGAGCGCAGGCTGCTGGGGGCCTAGATCGGGATCTTGCTTGGAGTCTTGCTCGGCGCTGGCGGGGGGCATGCCTGGCAGCAGCAGCGGCTCTTCGAGCGGGGCAACGGTGACGGCAAGCGACGCTGTGCCACTGAGGAAGTCGCGCCAGTCGTCGACCGCGGTTGGCTGGATGCCAAAGCCACGCAGGTTGTCGATCAGCATCTCGCGCCGGCCCGTGCTCTCGGCGACGAAGAGGATACGGCGCTCGGCAGCATCCTGGACAAAGGCCTTCAGCGCCGCAGCCGGATCAGCAGCGCGGGCCTGAATCGCCAGCGCTGGCGGTCGCCCGGTGGCAAAGTTGTGCACTTGCGCAAAGCCCTTGCGTCGCTCGGCCCATTCGGCACTCTGCCAGCGCACGCCGGGCAGCGCATTGAGCTGGCCAGCAAGCTCGTCCGGACTCAGATAGAGTCGCTGAGGGGGCAGCAGCGGCCGCTCGATATCGTGGCGGCGCTGCTCGTAGCGGGTGCCGATATCCTCAAAACGGGCTTCGGCCGCCTCGCGCGCGCCTTCTGGCTCGAACAGTAGCGCGCCCGTGGGCAGATAGTCGAACAGGGTCGCGGTCTGTTCGAAGAACAGCGGCAAGTAGTATTCGAGCCCGCCCGGCGCCCGGCCCTCGGAGACCTCGCGGTAGATCAGGCTGGCCTTGGGGTCGGCGTCGATGCTGGCACGCCAGCGTTGGCGGAAGCCGGCGATCGCCTCCTCGGTGAACGGATACTCGCGCGCCGGCAGCAGGCGCACCTGCTCGAGCTTGGCGATCGAGCGCTGGCTGTCTGGATCGAAGGTGCGGATCGACTCGACCTCGTCGTCGAAGAGATCGATACGCAGTGGCTCTCGGCTGCCCATCGGGAAGATGTCGAGCAGCGCGCCACGCACCGCGAATTCGCCATGGGTGATGACCTGCGAGACGTACTGATAACCAGCTCGGGTGAGGCGCTCGCGGGTACGATCGAGATCCAGCCGATCACCGGCCGCTAACACCAGCGACTGGCCGTCGACGAAGTCCGGTGGCGGCAGGCGTTGCATCAGCGTCGCGACCGGTACCACGAGCACTCCACGTTTGAGCTGCGGCAGTCGGTGCAGGGTCAGCAGCCGTTCCGAGACCAGCTCCGGCAGTGGTGAGAAGACGTCATAAGGCAGCGTCTCCCAATCTGGAAAGCTGAGCACTGGCACGGCTTGGCCGCGAGCCCGCTCGGCACTCGGCTTGCCGGCGTTAGCGCCCGTGCCGGCGTTTGCCAACGCATTGTTTGCGCTGATGTCGTGTTCATCGAGGAAGAAGCGCAGCGCCTCGCTGAGCTGAACCGCCGCCGGCATATCCGCGACCACGCAGAGCAGCGGAGCCCGTGCTTTGCGGGCGGCTTCGGCAATGGCCAGCGCTGAAGCAGCGCCATAGAGTTTCCCCCACAACAGCCGTTCGCCTTGGCGCTGCGGCAAGGGCGGTGCGAGCGGCGATGGCGCTCGCGCATCCTCGGTTAGAGCATCTGTGAGGCCATCTGGAGGCATGGCGGTGAGCGCCGAGGGCGCATCCGAGGAAGAGGCGGTCAGGTTTTGGGACACAGCGACAAGGAAGAGCAGAACAGCAGACTGATAAGGTGAGAACCGAATCTTCGCACAGCACACCTCTGGGTGCAGCAATGCCTGGTGGAACAGCGGCTGCAACCTTCACCGGGATGCTGGCATCATGCTAGCCAGAAAGCCAGTCGCCAGTCGCCAGTCGCCATTCGCCATTCGCCATAGCCACCCTCTCGTCAGCCTTGGAGACCGCATCGATGAAGCAGCCAACCAACCTTGCCGGCAAGATCGCTCACCTGAAGACCCTGCTGGTGAATGCCGAGGAATTTTCCGAGCCGATGACCTACTTCTTTGATGCCCTGGTCGATGACCCAGCCTTTCTTGCCAAGGGCAAGAAGCTCAGGGACGAGCAGATCGAGTCACGCTTCTACGGGGTGCTGGAGGTTCTCCGACAGCGCATGGCGCCAGACACCGAGATCAAGCCGCGCACCATGACCTTGGCCGGACTCAAACAGTACGGGTTTGCCCATGGCGGCTTTACCTTCGGACATCTGCTCGGCGTGACCTTCTACTTTCGCGATCTCGATATGGGGCTCTGCGCGTTAACGGCCATGGACGGCTCCTCCATGACCCTGTTTTCACGCTTTTCGGTCTATGATCAGGTCGACCCGTCGAAGAATTTTCAGGTCGACCGCCCTGGGCGTCGCCATTGACACCGCCGCCGTGCCAGTCGGCAAACCTCCCAGTCGGGGAAACCTCAAGGCGGTCTCGTCTGGCATCGGTTGGTCACGAAAAATTCACAGAATGGCAGTATGCGGTCGTCACAATAGCGCTGGCCTGAGTTTGGGCCACCCTTCTACGCACCATGATCTTTAGGAGTTCTCCCGCCATGACGCTTCTGCATGCACTGAAGACAGCGGCACTTGCCGGCTGTCTCTCGACGTTCGCCTTCTCTGCGGCGGTCAGCGCCGACACCACCGTGAATGGCTCCGGCGCCAGCTTTCCGTTCCCGCTCTATGCCAAGTGGGCGAAGGACTTCAGCAAACAGAACAAGGGCGTGCGCGTCCAGTACCAGGCGGTCGGTAGTGGTGCAGGCATTCAGGCGTTTATTGCCGAAACCGTCGATTTCGCGGCCAGCGATGCCGCCATGAACGACGACGAGATCAGCAAGGTGCCGACGGATAAAGGCGTGGTCCTGCTGCCGATGACCGCCGGTGAGGTCGTCCTTTCGTACAATCTGCCCGGCAACCCGGAGCTGAAGCTGCCGCGGGATGTGTTCATCGATATCTTCACCGGCAAGCTCGACAATTGGTCGGATGAGCGCATTGCCAAGGCGAATCCGGACGTGGAGTTGCCCGATGACAAGATCACTGTCGTGCGTCGCTCTGACTCTTCAGGCACCACCTATGTCTTTACGGGTCACCTCGCCGCCATTAGCGATGAGTTCAAGAGCCAGGTCGGTCACGGCAAGAGCGTGAACTGGCCAAAGAGCTTTGTCGGCGCGCCGAAGAACGACGGCGTGACGGCGATGATCAAGCAGACGCCAGGTGCGATCGGATACATCGAGTACGGTTATGCCGAGGCGACGAAGCAGCCGATGGCGATCTTGCAGAACAAGGCCGGCAATTTCGTCAAGCCGGGCGAGGAGACTGGAGCAGCGGCACTGGCGAGCGCCGAGTTCCCGACAACTGATCTGCCGGGATATCCGGGTACGCCTGATCTGCGCGTTTGGGTTGAAGATCCGGCGGGTGAGCAGGCCTATCCTATCGCGACCTTCACCTGGATGCTGATGTATCAGAACCAGGATCAAGAGAATGCCAAGGTGCTGCGTGACTTCATCGAGTATGGCCTGACCGAAGGCCAAAAGGACGCCACCAAGATGGGCTTCATTCCGCTGCCGGAGAACGTCAAGGCCAAGGTTGAAGAGGCTATGAAGCTGGTCGGCAGCAGCAAATAACGCTGCGGCTGAAGCCTGACTGAGGCAAAGCTGGGGTCGGTGCGATCGGAGGTCGCGCCGTTCACCGGCAGCTTGTTGGCCTGATCCTTATCGATTCCTTGACGCTTCCTTATCGCTTCCTTGTCGCTTCCCTATCGCTCAGCTTCGCCAGCGTTGGCGATCTCAAGAACGGCGCACTTGCTATGGCTTCCAATCCTTTCGCTCATGTTGTCACCAAGGTCAGCGGGCCGCCCTCGGCTGTCGACTACGGAGCGGACAAACTGCTCCGAGGGGTGGTTTGGGGCGCGGCCGCGGTCATCCTGCTGCTGGTGGCCTACATCGTCTTCGAGCTCGGTCGCCAGGCCTTTCCGGCGATGCTCGAGTTTGGCCCCGAATTCATTTACAGCACCACCTGGGATGTCCAGGCCAAGCAATTTGGCATCCTGCCCGAGATCTGGGGCACGCTCTATAGCTCACTCTTGGCCTTGCTGCTCGGTGGCATCTTGGGCGTGGCGATCGCCATCTTTCTGACCCAAGATTTTCTTGACCATCGCGTCTCCAATGTCTTTCGCACCATCGTCGAGATGCTGGCCGCGATCCCCTCGGTGGTCTATGGCCTCTGGGGCATCTACGTGCTGATTCCGCTGATTCGGCCTGGGGCCAATTGGCTGCACGACACGCTCGGCTGGTTCCCGTTCTTCGGCACCTCGCTGAGCGGCCCTGGCATGGCGCCGGCCGCGCTGGTACTCGCGGTGATGATCCTGCCGACCGTGGCGGCGATCTCGGTCGATGCCTTCAAGCGCGTGCCCTATAAGGTCAAGGAAGCCGCTTATGGCATGGGCACCACGCGTTGGGAGGCGATCCTGAAGGTGATGCTGCCGAGCGCTTCGAGCGGCATCCTTGCGGCGCTGGTGCTTGGCTTCGGGCGCGCGCTTGGCGAGACCATGGCGCTGGCCATGCTGATCGGTAACTCCAACCAGATCAGCCTGTCATTGTTCGCGCCGGCCAACACATTGGCATCGCTGCTCGCCTCCAGCTTCCCGGAGGCAGGGCCGATTGAGGTGCAGGCGCTGATGTATGCGGCCATCGCGCTGCTCGCTATCACGCTGCTGGTGAACATCTTCGGCCTCTGGATCATGAAGGCCGCAACGCGCAAGTTTGAGGGGAGATAGGCCATGACCGGTAACATTAGCCAAGCGATCCTCGAGCAGGATCTCGCGTCGATGCCGCAGCTCAAGGGCTCGGTGCTCGAGGGCCGTGGCCTCAAGAGCCGCATCTATACTGGCATCACCTGGTTGCTTGCCATCCTGGCCGCGTTTCCCTTGTTCTCGGTGCTCTACATGCTGATCGCCAAGGGTGGCGCCCGCATCAACTGGGAGACCCTGACCGAGCTGCCACCGTCGGCATTCGAGGTCGGCGGCGGTATCGGCCCGGCGATCGTCGGTACCGGCGTGATGGTTGGCATCGGCGCTGCCATCAGCATCCCGATCGGTATTCTCGCCGCTATCTACCTGGCTGAGATCGACCCGCATACCAAGTTGGCGCATACCGCGCGATTCCTAGCCAAGGTACTAACCGGCTTTCCGTCGATCCTCGCCGGTGTCTTTGTCTATGCGGCCCTGGTGGTGGCGATGAAGAGCTATTCGGCCTGGGCCGGTGGTATCGCGCTGGCGGTGCTGATGCTACCAACGGTGATCCTGACCGCCGAGGAGGCGCTGAAGCAGGTGCCGCAGAAGATGAAGGATGCTGCCTACGGTATGGGTTGCACCCGAGCGCAGGTCATCAGCAAGGTGACCTTACCGACCGGTATTCCGGGCGTGATGACCGGTGTGCTCCTGGCGGTGGCCGGTGCTGCAGGCGAGTCGGCCCCGCTGCTCTTTACCGCCTTGTTCAGTACCTATTTCATCAATGGTTGGGAAGGATTGAGTGAGCCTACCTCGTCGCTGTCGATCTTGATCTACAACTTCTCGGGCATGCCCTATGACAACCAGATCGAGCTGGCGTGGACGGCCTCGTTGGTGCTGGTGCTGATAATCCTGGTGTTCAACATTCTGGCCCGCGTTCTCGGCCGGCAGAAGTTTTGATTTCGATTGATGAGGTAACTCCGACATGAACGCGATTGCAGAAGCAGAGACCAGCCAGGCTGCGGCCTGGTCGGTCGACCCGAAAGACACGGTGATGGACTGTCGCTTGCAGAAGATCTTCTACGGCGACTTCCTGGCCGTGCGCAACAGCATCGTGCCGATCGAGAAGAACAAGATCACTGGCTTTATCGGGCCGTCTGGCTGCGGCAAGAGTACCGTACTGCGCAGCCTCAACCGGATGAACGATCTGATCCCGATCTTCCGCTTTGAGGGCAGCGTGACCTACCACGGTCAAGACATCTACGATAAGTCAATCGACCCGGTCTTGGTGCGGCGCTATATCGGCATGGTGTTCCAGCAGCCGAACCCCTTCTCGATGAGCATTTACGACAACGTCGCCTTCGGCCTGCGCCTGAATCGTTACAAGGGCAACATGGACGAGCGGGTCGAGAAGGCCTTGCGTAGCGCGGCGCTCTGGACCGAGGTCAAGGACAAGCTGAAGAACAGCGGCCTGTCATTGTCCGGCGGCCAGCAGCAGCGTCTCTGTATTGCGCGTGCCGTGGCCACCGAGCCTGATGTGCTGTTGATGGACGAGCCCTGCTCGGCGCTGGACCCCATCGCGACGCGTCAGGTCGAGGAGCTGATGCTGGAGCTGAAGGAAAACTACTCGGTGGCGCTGGTGACCCATAACATGCAGCAAGCCACGCGTGTCGCCGACACCACGGCCTTCTTCTCGGTCGACATTTCTCAGGGTGGGCGCACCGGCTATCTGGTCGAGATGGGCGAGACGCGCCAGGTCTTCGAGGACCCGCAGGCCCAGCTGACGAAGGAATACGTTTCCGGCGAATTCAGCTGATCGGCAGCGGCTTTGCTCGGCAGCTGTTAGGCACCTCAGCCTCCAATAATGCCACGCTGTGGGAGCCTTCGGCTTCCCTGGCAAGGCAGGGCTTTTGCTTTAGTTTTGCAAATGGATCTCGATGCCGAAGGCGAGACGACTGAATCTTGATGCCATAGAGGCCTCACTGCGCGCTGTGCAGGCGGACTTCGAGCGGATCAACGCGACCCTGGATACGCCGCGTGATCCACTCGGCAACGCCGTCCTCGAGCGCATGCTGCTTGGCTACGAGCTGGTCGATGCCTACCTTGCCGATGGGGTGGATCTATTCGCGACCGGGCACTCGTCGCTGCTGCTTGAACTCAATGTTCGGGTACTCTGTGGGCTCGATGCCGCGCTGCGGCCCGAGTGCAGCTCGCAGCTCGAGGCGACCGAAGAACACTTCTACGCGGCCACCGACGGCGGGGTCGAATCCTTAGTCAACTGGGTGCGAGGTCTTAACGGCGCACCTGCTCGGCGTCGGGCCGCGAGTACCTACATTCATATCTTGAGTCAGCCGCAGTTGTTCATCGAGGGCAACCATCGCACCGGCTCGCTGGTGATGAGCTGGATACTCGCCAACGACGGCAAGCCGCCCTTCGTGCTCTCGGTTGAGAATGCTAAGGCCTACTTCGATCCCTCGGCGCTGGTCAAGAGCTCGCGCAAACATTCGCTGCGGTTGTTGCTAGAACGTCCTAAACTGGTAAAACGATTTGCCGACCTGCTCAAGGAGGACGCGGAGAAGATACACCTTGATGGTCACTAGACTTGACGACGAAAAACGCGACAAGGCCACGCCCATCGTAAGCGTGCTGCCAGAGCCCTATGCGCAGAGCTCTGGCCTGCCCTTTCCGGTGCATCCGCTGCGCGAGCTGGTGACCTCCGAACTGCATGCCCGCACCTTCGATCCGATGCAGGCGCCGGTTCGGGTCGCACATCTTGCCTATCTCTGTGGCGAGCGGGGGAGCGGGCGCCAGCAACAGTATCTGGCGCGATTGCTCTCCCACTTTGGTATTCAGCTGCCACCCAAGGTTGGCCTGCAATTCGCGATCGATCTTGGTGGGCTCTGGCTGCGCTGGGAGCGGCATACCGAATTCGTCACCTACACGCTCAGCCGTCAGGGCCCGTTTGATCAGCCGTTTGGCTCCGACCTACTGGGTGAATTGCCGCAGGTCTGGCTGCGTAATCTTCCCGGCCAGGTGGTCACTGCGGTGCAGCTAGCGCTCGAGTCAGCCGATATGCCCGAGCGCAGCCTCGACGAGTTGGTCACGCTGTTCGGGCATCATCCCGTCGTGGGTGGTCAGGTCGCCGGTGGGGCTGGTTTCGTCTGGTCTGATCTGCGGATTCATGCCGACGGGTTTGGCCATATTCTGCTGCGCGATGTCTGTCTGTCAGATGAGCAGGCGGGTCGGCTGATCAAGCGCGTGCTCGAGATCAATGCCTATCGCGCGATGGCGCTCCTGGGGCTGCCGGCCGCGCGGGAAGCGGCGTTGCTCTTGAGCGATGCGGAGCGGCGCCTGGCAGGCGTGGCCGCGCGCATGGTCGATGGCCAATTGGACGCCGCTGACAGCGATGACGCGAGCCCTGACGAGGGTCTGACGCTGCCCCCAGAGCGCGAGCTGCTGGCCGAACTCACCGCACTGGCGGCTGAGATCGAGTCGGTCGCGGCTGAGACCGCAACCCGGTTTGATGCCTCGCAAGCCTACTATCAGGTGGTGCGACAGCGGCTCGAGCAGCTGCGCGAAGAGCGCATTCAAGGCGTGCAGACGCTGACCGAATTCCTTGATGCGCGTTTGGCGCCGGCGATCGCCACCTGCACCGCAACCGCCCAACGTCAGCAACATCTCGCCGAACGGGCGGCGCGCTTGACTGCGTTGCTGCGCGCTCGAGTCGAGGTTGAGCTGCAGGAGCAAAACCGTGGCCTGTTGGATTCGATGGACCGGCGCGCCAAGCTTCAGCTGCGGTTGCAAGAGACGGTCGAGGGGCTGTCGGTGGTCGCGATCGGCTATTACGGCGTCGGGCTGATCGGTTATCTGCTGAAGGGGTTCGAGGCGAGCGGCTG
This sequence comes from Lamprobacter modestohalophilus, assembly GCF_016583905.1. Classification (GTDB taxonomy): domain Bacteria; phylum Pseudomonadota; class Gammaproteobacteria; order Chromatiales; family Chromatiaceae; genus Lamprobacter; species Lamprobacter modestohalophilus. Next base: position 65,441 of record NZ_NRRY01000021.1, read on the forward strand.
GCCGTTCAATGCGACACTCGGTATCGGCATTGCGGTACCGCTGGTGGTGGGCACGGCTTGGCTCGGACTCAGGCGTGCAAAACGTCGCTTACATCAGGATGCCGAGCGTTCGCAGGCGAACACAGCACCAGCAGACGGCAGCGGCTCGGCCGACACGCCCACGCGCAAGGGTCACGAACTTGCAAAAGACGATGCTGAGCCGGGTCCGCGTCGGCAAGCGCCTTAGTCAGGCGCTCGTACCTCAAGCTCCGGCCTGAGCGAGCCGATGGCTGTGACCTTCCCCTGACTCCGCCAGGAAATCAGCGCATCGTGGTCGAGATAGAAGGTCCGCCCCGTGATCCGTCCGTGTTGCTTGATGTCGAGGGCTTGCGCCAACTCGCGAGCGGCCGATGAGGAAGGCGATGTACCGATGACGCGAGCGATTGCGTCGCCGTTCTTCTCGACCAGCAAAACGTAGTACTCCATGCGCCCTCCGCAAGTGAATCGCGGTCAGGATTCGGCGTATCGGCCCGGGCTGGGCGGCGACCGGCGAAGCATGGTGTCGCATCCGCGTCCGGTCGCCTTGGCCGTTCTGAGGAGGCGGTGCTTATGGGCAAGCGCTCTTGTCACCGCCGACACTGCCGGTCAGTGCGAGAAACGCGTTAAAGGGTCCCATCACGCCCATGGCTTCCATCTTCGGGCCGCTGAACTTGAGCTTGCCGGTCATCATCGAGCCCGCCGCTTTGCACTCGCCTTTGCCCATGCAGGTCCAGTTTTCGTCGGTGGCGTGCATCAGGTAGTCGACACCGTAATCTGGATTACTGTTGGTGACCGCGCCGCCATAGGTACAGATGGCCTTGCCGTCTTTGTTCGAGATCTTCAACTCGACCTTGCTGCCGAGGCCGCACTTGTCCCGATACATCTGAATCGTCTTGAAACCGCGGCCATCGTCATTCTTGGCCCAGTCGGCAAGCTCGGCGGTCAGGGTGCTGCTCTTGTTCCAGGCATCGCAGGCCTGTTTGGCCCATGCCTCGCTCATGAAGACCTCAGCGTGCGCGCTGAGGCTTCCGGTTGCGAGCAGTGCAGCTAGGGCAGTGGCGCGTGTTGTAATCATGGTCAGCTCCTCCTGTGGGGTCGTTAGACGCTGTTGTGTTTTGTCGTGAGCCGCAGGAGATACCAACACGCGCTGCAGTGAGTTTACGGTTGGCGTTGGGGATCCATTGGCTTCGTCAGTGACCAAAGGGCTGCGCAAACATCATCCTCTGGCGAGCAGGATGCTACGCGAGGCGCAAGAAGGTGGCAATGAGCCTATCGGGAGGCCTTGCTGATCGTTGCGCCGGCTAGGTGGGCCGCTGCCGAAGTCAACCGACCTTTGCTGTGAGCCGGTATCAGGTGCCAGGGTCTCCATAGAAAACGTAGTTGGTCGAGTAGTCGCTGATCTCGAAATAGACCTTGCGCTCGTTGTCGTCTTGCTCGCCATTGAGGTTGGTATCGAGGACGCCGTAGGCAAAACGATACGGGCGGTTCATGTCGCCGCCGCTGGTCGCTGTGGCTGTCGAGAGCTTGTCGATCTTGATGAAGCGCTTGACGACCTTGCCGCCCGAGTAGACCTCGAGCACGCCGTTGGCGCCCGTCCAGTTCTGAAGCGAGCGGCCAATCTTGTTTTGGGTCTCTTGGGTGCAGCCCAGCATGGCGACGCTGAGCAGCAGCAGAATGAGGAGGAGAGTGAGAGGCAGTGTGGTCTTAGTCATCTTGGCCTGAAAGCTCGATTGTTGAAAGATCGATGGTTGGCGCTGGTCAAAAGGGACTGCTGAGGTCGGCCGACATGGGTGTCACCTGCCAAATTCGCTCGGCATACTCCTTGATGGAGCGATCAGACGAGAACTTGCCCATGCGCGTGGTGTTGAGGATCGACATCCGATTCCAGTGATGCCGGTCTTTATAGGCATGGTCCACCTCCTGTTGGCGCTCACGATAGTCGTTGAAGTCGGCCAGTACCATGAATGGGTCGCTGTGGATCAGGTTCTCGGTCAGTGGGCGGAACAGCTCGGTGTCGCCGTGCGAGAACAGGCCAGAACTGATGAGATCCACGGCCGCGCGCAGCTGCTCGTCGCGCTGATACAGCTCCCAGGGCTCATAGCCAGCGGCCTGCTGTTGCTGCACCTCGGCCGCCGTCATGCCGAAGAGGAAGAAGTTCTCATGCCCGACCTCGTCGCGGATCTCGATATTCGCGCCATCCAGGGTGCCGATGGTGAGCGCGCCATTCATTGAGAACTTCATGTTACCGGTGCCGGAGGCCTCCTTGCCGGCTAAGGAGATCTGCTCGGAAAGATCGGCGGCCGGGTAGAGCCGTTGCCCGTTCTTGACGTTGAAGTCGGGCATGAACAGCACGCGCAGATAGCCATTGACCTGGGGATCGGTATTGATCACCTCGCCAACGGCATTGATCAGTTTGATCATCAGCTTGGCCATGAAATAGCCAGGCGCGGCCTTGCCGCCAAAGATGAAGGTGCGCGGCGTCAGATCGATGTTTGGGCGCTGCTTGATCTGCTCATAGAGCCAGACGATATGCAGCAGATTCAGGTGCTGGCGCTTGTACTCATGGAAGCGCTTGGCTTGGACATCGAACAGGGTCTCGGGGTCTGGGGCAAAGCCGGTGCGCTCGCCGAGCCAGTTCGAGAGCTTGCGCTTGGCGTTGGTCTTGACCTCGCGCCAGCGTTGCTGCAGGGCGTGGTCCTCGGCATGTGGCTCGAGATCGCGCAGACACTCGAGATCCTGTACCCAACGGTCATTGCCACAGGTCTCGGTGATCAGCGCGGCGAGTTCGGGATTGCTGGCGACGATGAACCGCCGTGGTGTCACCCCATTGGTGACGTTGTGAAAGCGTTCTGGCCAGAGGTCATTGAAGTCCTTCATCACCGTCGACTTGAGCAGCTCGGTGTGCAATTCGGCGACGCCATTGATGGCCTTGCTGCCGACCGCGGCGAGATGCGCCATGCGCACCCGGCGCCCCCCTTGCTCGTCGATCAGCGACATGCGTGCAACGCGCTCGTCATCACCCAGGAAGTGCACCCGCACCTCATCGAGAAAGCGCCGGTTGATCTCGTAGATGATCTCCAGATGGCGTGGCAGTAGGCACTCGAAGAGCTCGACCGACCAGGTCTCCAGTGCCTCCGGTAACAGCGTGTGATTGGTGAAGTGGCAGCTGTTGCGGGTGATCTCCCAGGCCTGGTCCCAGGTCATCAGATGATCGTCGAGGAGCAGCCGCATCAGCTCGGCGACGGCCAGCGATGGATGGGTATCATTGAGCTGGATCGCGTACTTGTGATGGAAACGCTCCAGATGGCCGGTATGGCGTAGCTCGAGCCGGATCATGTCTTGCAGCGAGCAGGAGACGAAGAAGAACTGCTGTTTCAGGCGTAGCTCCTTGCCGGCCACCGGCTCGTCATTCGGGTAGAGCACCTTGGAGATGGTCTCGGCCTCGATCTTGGCATGTACGGCGCCGTAATAGTCGCCGACATTGAAGGCGCCAAAATTGAACGATTCTGGGGCTTCTGATTTCCACAGCCGGAGCAGATTCACGTTGGTGACGCCATAGCCCATGATGGCGGTGTCATAGGCGACGCCGTTGACGACCAGGTTCGGGCGCCAGCGCTGGCGCGGGACGCCATGCTCGTCGGTATAGGCCTCGCTATAGCCACCGAAGCCGACCGGGAACGCCAGCTTCGGTCGCATGATCTCCCAGGGGTTGCCGTTACGCAGCCAGGTATCGCCCTTCTCGACCTGCCAACCGTCGACGATGACTTGGTCGAAGATGCCGAACTCATAGCGAATGCCATAGCCGATGGCCGGAATCTGGGTCGTGGCCAGGGAGTCCATGTAGCAGGCCGCTAACCGGCCGAGTCCACCGTTGCCGAGGCCCGGCTCCTCCTCGCTCTCGATGATGCGCTCGAAGTCGAGCCCCAACTCCTCGGCGACCTCGCGCGCCACTTCGGTGATGCCGAGGTTGATCATGTTGTTGGCCAGGTGCGGGCCAAGCAGGAACTCGGCCGAGAGGTAGCAGACGGTACGGGCGCTCTGATCCTTGTAGATGCGCGCCGACTTGATCCAGCGCTCGAGCATCCGATCGCGGACCGTGTAGGCGGCGGCCTGATACAGGTTGTTGTCGGTCGCGACCTCCAGAGAGCGACCTTGGATATAGAACAGGTTGTCGAGGAAGGCGCGGTTCAGTGCGTCCTTTGATAAGCCGGTGCGGGTGCGTTCTTCGTCCAAGCGGTTGTCAGCTGTGCTCATTGCGCGCCTCTTGTGCAATCGTGTTCTAGAGTCGTGCTCTAGAGTCGTGTTCTAGAACCGTGTTCTAGAGCCGTCTTCAGAACGGCCAGACCCAATCGTCGACCTCGGGCTTGTCGATGCCGTACTCATGGGCATAGTTGCGGCAGTCGATCTGCATGTCCTTGAGTCGTTCCATCACATGCGCGCCTGCTACTTGCAGCCGCGGCACGCGCTTGATCACATCCATCGCCAGTGTGAAACGATCGATCTCGTTTTCGATCGCCAGCTCCAGCGGCGTATTGATGTTGCCGCGCTCCTTGTAGCCGCGCACATGCAGGTTCTTGTGATTGGTGCGCCGATAGGCCAACCGATGGATCAGCCAAGGATAGCCGTGGAAGTTGAAGATGACTGGCCGATCCTTGGTGAACAGGCTATCGAAATCGGCATCGGTGAGGCCGTGCGGATGCTCATTCGGGGTGGTGATCCGGAACAGGTCGACGACGTTGATGAAGCGGATCTTGACATCATCGAAGTGCTCGCGCAGCAGCGCGGTGGCGGCGAGCGCCTCCTTGGTCGGGATATCGCCGCAGCCGACCAATACCGCGTCCGGCTCCTCACCCTGATCATTACTGGCCCAGTCCCAGATGCCGAGGCCCTTGGTGCAGTGCTTGATGGCGGCGTCCATGTCTAGGTATTGCAGATGATTCTGCTTGTCGGCGACGATGACATTGATGTCATCGCGACTCTGCAGGCAGTGATCCACGGTCGAGAGCAGGCTGTTGACGTCTGGCGGCAGATAGATGCGCGTGACCTCCGGGTTCTTGTTCACCACCACGTCGAGGAAGCCGGGGTCCTGATGGGTGAAGCCATTGTGATCCTGGCGCCAGACGGTCGAGGTGATCAGCAGATTGAGCGACGAGATGCGTGCGCGCCAGGGGATGTCCTCGCAGATCGCCAGCCATTTTGCATGCTGGTTGTACATGCTGTCGATGACATGGACGAAGGCCTCGTAGGTGGCGAAGAAGCCGTGGCGGCCGGTCAGCAGATAGCCCTCGTACCAGCCCTCGAGGGTGTGCTCGGAGAGCATCTCGAGCACGCGGCCGTCGGGTGACAGCTCGCCGCCGTCGGCATCCTCATCCTTATAGTCGCAGAGCCAGAGCTTTTTGGAGACCTCGTAGATCGCGTCGAGCTTGTTCGAGCTGTTCTCGTCTGGGCCGAAGACACGGAAATTGTCCATGTTCTTCGCCATCAGGTCGCGCAGCAGCGCGCCGATCGGCTTGGTGTTCATGTGCCGGATGGTGCCGGGCTTGTCGACCGGGATCGCATAGTCGCGGAAGTCCGGTCGGCGTAGCGCCCGGCGTAAGAGCCCACCGTTGGCATGCGGATTCGCGCTCATGCGCAGGGTGCCGCTGGGCGCGAGGGCCTTGAGCTCAGGGATCAGTCGGCCGTTCGCGTCAAACAGCTCCTCCGGCTTGTAGCTACGCATCCAGGCTTCGAGCTGCTGTAGATGTGCCGGATTATTATGCATGCCGGCGAGCGGCACCTGATGCGCGCGCCAGAAGCCTTCGACCTTGTGGCCGTCGACCTCCTCGGGTCCAGTCCAGCCCTTGGGGGTGCGCAGCACGATCATCGGCCAATGGCCGCGGGTCGCCTTGCCCGAGCTGCGCGCCTCGTCTTGCAGCGCCTTGATCTCGGCGTAGCAGCTATCCAGCGTATCGGCCATCAGCCGGTGCATCGTCATCGGGTCATCGCCCTCGACGAAGTGCGGCGTCCAGCCATAGCCGCGCATTAGGCTCGCCAACTCCTCGTTCGGGATGCGCGAGAGCAGGGTCGGGTTGTTGATCTTGTAACCGTTGAGATGCAGGATCGGCAGCACCGCGCCGTCGCGGATCGGGTTCAGGAACTTGGCCGAATGCCAGCTCGTCGCGAGCGGGCCGGTCTCGGCCTCGCCGTCGCCGACCGCGACCGTCACCAGCAGGTCGGGGTTATCGAAAGCAGCGCCGAAGGCATGCGAGATCGAATAGCCGAGTTCGCCGCCCTCGTGGATCGAGCCGGGGGTCTCGGGGGTGCAGTGGCTGCCAATGCCGCCGGGGAACGAGAACTGCTTGAAGAAGGCCTGCATGCCGGCCTCGTCCTCGCTCTTGTTCGGGTAGATCTCGGAGTAGGTGCCTTCCAGATAGACCGGCGCCAAGACGCCAGGGGCGCCATGCCCGGGCCCGGCGAGGAAGATCGCTTCTTGCTGATGGGTGTTGATGAGCCGGTTCATGTGTACGTACATGAAGGCCAGGCCCGGGCTGGAGCCCCAGTGGCCGAGCAGACGTTGCTTCAGATGATCCTCACGCAGCGGCTCGCGCAGCAGCGGGTTGTCGCGCAGATAAATCATGCCGGCCGCGAGATAGCAGCAGGCGCGCCAGTAGGCGTCGATCTTCTCGAGCTGAGCCTGGTTGAGGGTCGTGGAAACAGTGGTGTTTTCTTCGGCCATGATGATCTCCTGAGCTCGCGGTGTTGTGGATCAGGTAATGGACCAGGTTATGGTTCAAGTTAGAACGTTTCAGTGAACATTTGGTGACGCTAACGGACGTAGCGCGTCGCCACCCCAGACGATGAAGCGCTTGTTTTACGGTAACCTTAGTCTAAGGCTGGGTTCTGGCAACTGGGGGCTTGCGCTTGGATTGCAGGGTTGTTGCGGCGATGGTCTCTCTCCACCTCGGCCTCTCGATCGACATGTTGTCGTCTTCTTTTTGTCATCAACCTCTGTCAATCTTCTGTCACTCTAAATTGATCAATCGCTGTTGCCCGACCCGACTGCGACCGGTCCGGCGGCGGCGCTGATGTTCGAAGCCAGGAGCAATCTGTGAACGACACCAGTGCGGACCTCGGAGGAATGGATTGGTTGAAGGCTGAGCTTGAGGCGGAGCTCGATGAAGACTACGAGCTTGAGCTGTCAGAGCCTGCGCTATCGCTCGAGCTGAGACGGATCTACAAGAAGCGGCATCCAGCAACGCTGGATCGGGCGACCTACTTCAAGGCCTTGCTGGCCCTGCAGGCCGAGCTGATCAAGCTTCAAGACTGGGTGGAGCATACCGGCGAAAAGATCGCCATCATTTTTGAGGGGCGCGATGCCGCTGGCAAAGGCGGCGTGATCAAGCGCATCACGCAGCGGTTGAATCCTCGCGTCTGTCGGGTCGTGGCGCTGACCAAGCCCAGTGATCGCGAGCGCACGCAATGGTATTTCCAGCGCTATGTGCCGCATCTGCCGTCGGGCGGTGAGATCGTGCTCTTCGATCGCTCTTGGTACAACCGCTCCGGTGTTGAGCGTGTGATGGGGTTTGCCACGCCCGATCAGGTCGAGCAGTTCTTTCAGGATGTCCCGGAGTTCGAGCGGATGCTGGTGCGCTCCGGGATTCGGCTGGTCAAGTACTGGTTCTCGATCACCGATGAAGAGCAGCAGCTGCGGTTCTTGATGCGCATCCATGATCCGCTCAAGCAGTGGAAGCTGAGCCCGATGGACCTGCAGTCGCGGGTGCGTTGGGAGGACTACACCAAGGCTAAGGAGGAGACCTTTGCCCGCACCAACATCCCAGAATCGCCCTGGTTCATCGTCGAGGCCAATGACAAGAAGCGCGCGCGATTGAACTGCATCCATCACTTGCTGGATCAGATCCCCTATGGGGATGTCCCGCACGAGTCGATCACGCTGCCGGATCGCGTCTTCAGCCCTGATTATGACCGGGCTGTGCTGCCGAACGAACTCTTCGTGCCCGCGCGATACTGACTTTACCTGCTCGCCCTCGATCAGTGGGTCTAGCAGCATCAGGCTTGCCGGCAATCGCCTTAGTGCGACGGCCGAGACGGCCCGCCCCGCCTGCAGTGCTGACGCCGGCCATATCGACTGACATCTGCCCCGGCCAGACGGAGCCGATCGTCATGCCACTACTCCGCCGACCGGGTCTCAGCTAGACTCCCAGTATGCGCCACCCCATCGACCCCAAGATCGACTGCGTCTTCAAAGCCCTACTCGGCGCCGAGACCAACCGCGCGCTGCTGATCCACTTCCTCAACGCCATGCTCGGCGCCGAGCTGCCCGCCCCGATCAGCAACGTCGAGATCCTTAACCCCTACAACGAGCGCGAATTCCTCGACGACAAGCTCAGCGTCGTCGATGTAAAGGCCCGCGATGATCAGGGCGGTCTGCACCAGATCGAGATCCAGCTGTTGAGCTATCGCGACCTGCCCGCGCGCATCAGCTATGGCTGGGCCGATCTCTACAGCTCCCAGCTCAGCAGCGGCGAGTCCTACACCAAGCTCAAGCCCACCTACGCCATCTGGCTGCTCGCCCAGGACTTGCTTCCGGACCCTGATCGCTACCTGCACGATTTTCGCCTGCGCGACGCCCAAGGCCGCAGTCTGGTCGATCACGGCGGCATCTGGCTCTTAGAACTGAACAAATTCCACGCTGAGCGGGTCAGCACCGAGCAAGAGCGTTGGCTAAAATTCTTCAAGGAAGGCGCCACCCTCGACCGCGAGGCGCTCCCCCCTTGGATGCAGACCCCCGAGATGAGGCAAGCCATGAGCACCCTAGAACGCTTTTCCGATAAAGACCGTGCCTACCATGCCTATCAAGCGCGACAGAACTACCTGCGTCAGCAGATGAGTATCCAGCAAGAGCTGGACGAGCGCCGGGCTGAAATTGAGCAAGCAAAGCAAACGGCCGAACGTGAGCGCCAGGCGGCCGAACGTGAGCGCCAGGCGGCTGAGCATGAGCGCCAGGCGGCTGAGCAAGCTCGAGCGGGCGAAGCGCAGGCGCGCATGGCGCTTGAACAAGAGCAGGGCGCACTCAAGCTAGAACGCGCGGCCAAGGAATCCGCCCTAGCCGAGCTTGAGCGTCTCAAGGCACAACTGCGCGGCGCAACGGATTAGCCGTGGCGGCGGGCCTACAGCTTCCCCTGGATCAGGCTGTCGAAATCCGCGCGGAAAATGGGCGGGTGATCATCGAGCCTGCGCCTCCGAGCTACGTCCTTGAGGACTTGCTATCGGGCATCACACCGCAGAACCGTCATGACGAACAGGATTTCGGTCGCGCCGAAGGATCCCTTTGAGGTCAGGCTTGAAGGCAGCGCGGCAACCGGCGTTGCACTCGCCGACCAAGTCAAGAGTCTCGACTGGAAAAGTCGGCAGGCAGAGCGTAAAGGAGCCGCAAGTGCGGTGGAGCTTGCCGACATCAGGGCAAAAATGATAACGCTATTGCGGCTGGGCTGAGGCTCCGCGAAACCGCTGGCTCTCCGCTAACGCTCGCCCAGCCGAGGTGCTACGCCAAACCAAGCGCTCGAAGCCGAGTGCGACCACAGCATGGGTGTGCAGATGCAAGCGCTCGCCATAGGCCTGCTCCAGGCTTTGTCGGTAGCGGGCAAGCTGGGCCTCGGCGGCATCCAAGCAGGCGGCGACCTTGGGCTGGGCGCTGAGCGCCGCGTGTGACAGCTCGCGCAGACTCTGCGCGTCCAGTCCGAGCTCCTGAAGACCCAGGTATTTGAACTCAAACAGGTGGTCGAGCAGGGCGAAGCGGCGCATCTCCTCGCGCACGATCAAGGAGAGATCGGCATGGCCGCGCGCGATGGCGGTCTCGGAGTCCATGACGTAGAAGATATCGGCAAACAGCGCGACCAGGAACACGGTCTTGACGGTCAGCTCATTGGACCAGCGGTAGTCACGGTTATCGAAGACACGCAAGTGGTTGGCCTCCAGCACCTCGACCAAGGGGGCGAGGTCGCCCTCCGCGTACAGGGCTTTGGCGGCCTGACGGAGGCTTTCGCGCTCGGGGTAGTTGGGGAAGCGCTGGTCACGGAATTTCTCGACATAGAGCTTGCGGATGACCAGGTTGGGAATCCCCATGACCAATTCGCCGAATGGGGTCTGGTCCTTGAGGGTTAGCGCGCCAAGAAAGTACAGCAGGGAACCGAGATAGGGCGCGTCCTTGGGCGCACGACGCAGGTCCTCGACACCAAAACGGTGCGCCAGGCTGGCGATGACCGGCGGGTGCTCGGGGTCGAGCGCGGCGCCGATGAGTTCCGCCCCATGCGGCTGACGGGCGACAAAGTCGATGCGGTTGCGGTCCATCGCCAGGTTGCTGTCGAGCATTTCGCGCGGGGGCGCGCCGGTGGTGGCCAAGGCCTCGAAAAAGTAGAGCGCCAGAGTGGGATTGTAGAGACCAGGACCAGGCTCATAGCCGAAGCGGTAACCGTTGTACCAGATGCGCATGGTCTCGAGCATACGGCTGGACCAGCGCTGATCGCGTTGTTGCTCGACGGCCAGTTGATCCAGCACGGCCGCGATTTCGCCTTCGCTGAAGCCGCACAAATCGACAAAGCGGGCATCGAGGCTCAGGTCTTTCGATACGTTGTAACCGCTGGAGATATCGGCAAGCACCACCGGTGAGACACCGGTGATGAACACCCGGTCGATGCCTTGGCCTGAGGCCAGCGATTTGACCGCCTTGAAGAGGGTCTTGAGCAGACCTTCCCCGGAGACCAAGGCCTCGTAGTCCGCGCTGCGCCCATGCATCAGCTCATTGGCGAAGTTGTCGTACTCATCGATCAGCAGGTAGAGGTCATGGCCCTGAGCACGTGCGGCATTCACCACAGAAGCTAGGGCGACTAGGCCATTGTCTTCACGCAACCCAAGCGCTGGTGCACCGAGATCGGTTCCGCCAAGATGTTTGCGGTAATGCTGAAAGAAGCCTTTGGCTTGGCTATTGAGGTGATCGTGCAGCGCCTGGCGAATCTCAGCTAGATTGCCGCTGGCATCGACCATGGAAAAGTCCCAGCGCAGCACGAAGTAGTGATTGCGCCGCGCCGTGGGGTCTTGGCCGATGGCGAGTGATCCAAACAGGGCGTCGAATTCCGCAACACGCGCGAGATCGTAGTAGTTCTCGAGCGTCGTGAGCCAGGCGGTCTTGCCAAAGCGGCGCGGGCGCAGAAACAGCAGCTGCTTGCCCGCCTCCTCCAGCGTGCGGATGCGGTCGGTGCGATCGGCATAGTAGTAGCCTTCGCAGCGAATGGCATGGAAATCAGCGGTGCCGTAAGGGAATTTCATGGCGAATGACCGAGCAGCGAGGCTTGCGGACAGTATAGAAGAGCTGGCAGTTGACGCCGAGGGATGAAAAATCCTAGCTCTTCTCGTCTGTTCTGCTGCTTGCCGCTGTGGTAAGCAACGACGCTGCCGCCGGGCAAGCATCAATCGCAAATCCCCGGTCATTCCGTAGAACACGAGGCCAAGCCCCATCAGCATGCCGCCAACTGGGGGAGGCGCGTCAGCCAGTCGATCTGGGCGGTACTGACATCGGTTGAATATCCGCTCCGAAACGCGCAGCTTGAGCCGGTATGGTTCGTGCTCCATCAAGGCGATGGGCTGCTTGAGCAGGTCGAGTGCGGCGCTGCGCTCCAGCGGCTCAATAGGCGTCTTGAGCACCGGTGCCAGACGCTCGATCTTTTCTGCACGCCAGCGCGTCATGCGGGCGGGGCGTCGAGACCCATTGACTTGGCGGAGCAATGACTTGGCGGAGCAATGACTTGGCGGAACATCCATGATGAGCACAGAGCACGAGAATGCGATCCAGACTGAGGGCGACCTGCTGCGCGATGCCTTGGCGCGCAGTAAACGCAAACGCGTTCGGCGCATCCTCAGGACTATGCACCCCGCCAAGATCGCCAGTCTGCTCGAGACATTAACGCCGCTGCAGCGCGTCGCCGTCTGGCAGCAAATCGATGAGCCGCACGAGGCAAAGGTCCTTGCCCACCTGTCGCCAACGATGCGCGACGAACTGAGGCGGGAGGGCGATCAAGACGGTCTCGACGATCAGGACGACCAGGGCCAGACGTCGAGCACCAAGACGCTGGCCGACGCGGCCGGTGAGTCTAAGCCGGCCGTGCAGACGCAGCTCAGGTTGGTGCTGGAGGCGCTCGAGGCCGGTAAGCTCAAACGGATCGCCCGGCTGTTCCGCAAGCTGCATCCGGCGCGCATTGCTGGTTTGTTGGAGTCGCTGCCGGCCGCTCAGCGCGTTGTGGCCTGGGACATGGTGGATCACGAGCGTGCCGGTAAGGTTCTGCGCCATCTACACGAAGAGGTCCGCCGGCGGCTCGCTGCCGAGATGGATCTGGATGACCTGGTCGAGTCGGCCCGCGGCCTCGAGCCCGACGATCTGGTCGACCTGATCCAGGATCTGCCGGCCAAGCTCGGACGGGAGATCCTGCTGGCGCTGAACCGGCGTGAGCGCGAGCGCGTCGAGTCGATGCTGTCTTACGACGAAGAGAGCGCGGGCGGCCTGATGAACCTCGATCAGATTGCTGTCCGCGCCGAGATCAGCGTCGGCACACTCCTGCGCTACCTGCGCGTGCTCGATGTGCTGCCGCCGAATACAGACAAGTTCTTCATCGTCGACCGCAAGGGGCGCTACCAAGGCATCCTCCGTGCCGACCGAGTCCTGACCGCGCGCCCAGAAACCTCGATCGCGGATCTAATGGAAACCGATTTCGAGCCGGTGTCGGTGGATCAGCCGGGCGAGGATCTGGCGCGCCGATTCGAGGATCAAGACCTGATTTCGGTTCCAGTGATCGACGCCGGCGGCCATCTGCTCGGACGCATCACCATCGACGATATCGTCGACCTGATCCGTGAGCAAGGCGAGCGCTCGATGCTGGGACTGGCCGGCTTGGATGAGGAGACCGACATGTTCGCTCCGGTCCTGTCCAGCAGCCGTCGACGCGCGGTCTGGCTCGGTATCAACCTCCTCACCGCGTTCTTGGCGGCAGGGGTGATCGGCCTTTTTGAAGGCACCCTGGAGCAGGTCGTCGCGCTTGCGGTGCTGATGCCGATCGTCGCCAGCATGGGTGGCATCGCCGGCAGCCAGACCCTGACCCTGGTGATTCGCGGACTCGCAACCGGCCAGTTGGTCGCTGGCAATGCCCGCATCCTGATGCTCAAGGAGGTTGGTATCGGCGTGCTGAATGGGCTGCTGTGGGCGGTGGTCGTGGCCGCGCTGTCCATCCTCTGGTTCGGTCAGTGGGCCATTGGCGCCGTGATTGGCGTCGCGATCCTGCTGAATCTGCTCTGCGCTGCGCTGGCTGGGGTCGTCATCCCGCTGGTGATGCGAAGACTAGGCATTGATCCGGCCCTGGCCGGCAGCGTGGTGTTGACCACCGTGACCGATGTGGTCGGGTTCTTTGCCTTCCTCGGTTTGGCGACCTTGGTGCTGTTGTAGTCAGGCCTGTTGCGCTCGCTGCTCGCGAGGCTCCGCCTCAGTCCGACGCGTCATGATGTTGCTGCACTGCACGCAAGCTTGACTCATCTGCAAGCCTTCGGGGCCGTCAAGCAATCGAGCGACCTGCACTCGCGGCTATGGTCCGCTTGGCTGCTGGCTTGGCGCCTGACCTAAGCGAGTGGCTGCCTCGGCGTCAATCCGCAGAGGTCCGCGCGGGATGCGTGCACGATCCCAGCGCGGGATGGCTTGCTGCCAGAATTCGGAGACGCTGTGGGGCTGCGCTGCGAGCGGCGTCTGGCCTAGAAAGCGCCAGGCGCGATCCAGTGCTGGCAGCGGGTCGCTGGGATCGACTGGGGCTGCAGCAAGGCTCTTGGAGAGCTTGCGCCCGTCGTCGCCCAGGACCAAAGGCAGATGCGCATATCCTGGCTGGGGTAGCCCAAGACAGCGCTGCAGATAGAGCTGGCGCGGTGTCGAGATGAGAAGATCTGCGCCACGCACCACCTGCGTGATGGCCTGATCGCCATCGTCGACGACAACAGCGAGTTGATAGGCGTAGAAGCCATCGGCGCGGCGCAGCACGATATCACCCACCTCGGTCATCAGCTGCTGCGTGATCGGCCCCTGGACCGCGTCGGTCAGGCTGAGCTGGTCGCCATCGATGCGCAAGCGCTCGCTGCGTGCAACGCGGCCTTGCGGGAGCCCGTTGCGGCAGTGACCGGTATAAATGGGGCCTTCCGGTCCCTGGATGCCATGCGCGGCGATCTCGCGGCGTGTGCACGCGCAGGGGTAGCTCAATCCATCACGGCGCAGGCGCTCGAGCGCGGCCTCGTAATGCGAGTTGCGTTGGCTCTGGTAGACGACCTGCTTATCCCACCAAAGGCCAAACGTCTCGAGTGTGGAAAGGATGTGCGCGTCGGCGCCGGCAACGGTCCGATTCCTATCCAGGTCCTCGATCCGGACCAGCCAAACACCGGCATTGGCGCGCGCATCGGCGAAGCTGCCGACGGCGGCAAGCAGTGAGCCGAAGTGGAGTGGGCCGGTCGGGGAGGGCGCGAACCGACCACGATAAGGCGCGGATACAGTGCCGCCCATGGTCGATACGACGGGGTCGGTCAGCGGTTCGCGAGGCGGCTTGCTGGCGCTGCAACCTGAGCCGCCGCGCCAGCAAGGCTGATTAGCCGCGCTGCTTCTCGCGGATCTCGTCCAACGTCTTGCAGTCGATGCAGAGCGTCGCCGTTGGCCGGGCCTCGAGCCGGCGGACGCCGATCTCGACCCCGCAGGCCTCGCAGTAGCCATAGTCGTGATCATCAATGCGCTCGAGCGCCTCGTCGATCTTGCGAATCAGCTTGCGCTCGCGGTCGCGGGTGCGCAGCTCGAGGCTGAACTCAGACTCCTGCGTGGCCCGATCGTTCGGGTCCGGGAAGTTGGTGGCCTCATCCTGCATGTGATGGACCGTGCGGTCGACCTCTTCCATGAGCTGCCGCTTCCATTCCAGCAGCAGCCCACGGAAGTGCTCTTCCTGGTCCGCATTCATGTACTCCTCGTCCTGTGCGATTGCGTAGGGCTCAAAACCGAGCGACCTCGCGCCTTTCTTCTCTGTCTCGGCCATGATCTGCTCCCGGAGACGATGCGATGTTGAAAAATAGAAGCCGCTCCTTCTAGCAGATCGCTTCGGCCGCGACAAGCATTGCGCGCCGGCAGAGTGATGAGGCTGTGCTAATCTTGCGCGCCGATTAGGTTCACCACTGACATAGGGAATCCCCGATGCAGACGGGTCTCCAAGCTCTGATCTTCGACGTCGACGGCACCCTGGCCGATACCGAGCGCGATGGCCATCGCCCGGCCTTCAATGCGGCCTTTGCCGAGGCCGGTCTCGACTGGCATTGGTCTGTCGAGCTCTACGGCGAGCTGCTCGCCGTCACCGGCGGCAAGGAGCGGATGCGGCATTACCTGGCCCAGTACCGACCCGACTTCGAGCTCGACAAGCAGCGCTATTCAGACCTCGATACGCTGATTGTGCAGCTCCACAAGCGCAAGACCGAACTCTACGTCGAGCGGTTGGGGCAGGGGGGTATCCCGCTGCGCAGCGGCGTGCTGCGGCTGCTACGCGAGGCCCGTGACGCTGGCGTCAGGCTTGCGATTGCCACCACCACCACGCCGGCCAATGTCACGGCGCTGCTCGATTCCGGGCCGGAGCCGGGCTTGGTGAATTGGTTCGAGGTCATTG
Organism: Lamprobacter modestohalophilus; assembly: GCF_016583905.1. Taxonomy (GTDB): domain Bacteria; phylum Pseudomonadota; class Gammaproteobacteria; order Chromatiales; family Chromatiaceae; genus Lamprobacter; species Lamprobacter modestohalophilus. Next base: position 81,172 of record NZ_NRRY01000021.1, read on the forward strand.
CCGCTGGTGACGTGGTGCGCGAGAAGAAGCCCGCTCCGGATATCTTCGAGTTCGCCCTGGCCCAGCTGAATCTGCCCGCTGCGGCCTGTGTGGCGATCGAAGACTCCGAGAACGGCGTTCGCTCGGCGCTCGGCGCTGGCCTCGATGCGCTCTTGGTGACAACCAGCTCCTACACCGAAAGCCAAGACTTCGGCGGCGCCACCCTAGTGGTCGACCAACTCGGCGAGCCTGGTGACCCAGCTAGCGCCCTGATGGGCGACCTCGGCGGTGCTGAGTATGTGGGTCTTGATGTGCTGCGCAGGCTGCTTGATCAGGTGTTCGGCTAGGTGCTCCAGGGTGTGGATTGAGTCTTTAACCCGATCTAGCCAATGAGCTGTTTGACTTGGGCAAGCTCGGTGATCACGCGGTCAGCGTTGACGCCAATCAGCTCAGGGTCATCTTCTCGGAGTCTGAGTGAACGTGCATCGCCAGCAAAGAGCGCGGTCTTGAGTCCAAGCCGTTGCGCAGGCCAGATGTCATTTCGGCGGTCGTTGCCGATGTAAAGTACTTGTCCTGGCCGGATGCCGTGCGCGCGTGCGAGACCATCGAGTGCGAATTGGAAGATGGCGGTTGATGGCTTGGCTTCGCGCCGCTGATAGGACCAGGCGCTGCAGCTGGACTCGAGTCCGAGCGCGGCCGGGGGTTGGCGGAGAAAGGCCTCCAGGATCAGGGGCGTGTAGAACTGGGCGTTGGAGACGATGCCGAGCACCAGGTCGCGTTGGCGTAGCGCGTCGAGCACGTCGGCCAGACCGGGCATCGGCCAGACTGGATTCACCCGGCACTCGTACTCCAAGGCGATCCATTCCAACTGTTGCGCGGTTGGCTGGTATCCCTGCGCGTCGAGCAGGGTTGACCAGATCGCTCGAATATCCACCTCCGGGTAAAGCCTGCCGCTGGCCCGAGCACGTGCATGATCGGTGCGGATGGCGGCGCTCAGGCGCTCGCCGATGGGGGTTCTCAGCTGTTGCTGGATGCCGATCGGCGATTGCTGGGGCGTTTGTTCATTGCGATGGTGGCGACCAGGCTCGCTTGTGGGGTGATCCTGTCCGCTCAACCGCGCTTGCGGGTGACGCATCTGAGGATCGGCCTGCGCGCGCTCCTGGTTGATCCCTGCGTTGATGCCTGCGTTGATCCCTGGGTTGATGCCTGCATGTGCGAGCAGTGCTTGGAGGTCGATCGATCCCGGCGGGTTGCCGCTGAGTCCGATATCGCCGCTGGCGGAGATCAACAGGGTGCCGTAGACGTCGAAGAGCACCGCTTTGATCCCCGGGAGCGGCTCCAGCCATGGCGCCATGCCGGTCGGCTTGGGCTCGAGCGGGGTGCTGAGGTCGCGGATACGTGCGATGAGTGTCTGGTCGGTCATGCGGCGCTTCCAGCCGGGTGATGGGCTTTTGTCATTCCGGGGCTCGTGGCATCGGCTCGTGGCCTCTGGCTCAGGTCCGCAGCAGATGGAGGCGCTCCGGGGCCTGGAAACGGGCGATGAGCGCTTGGCCATCGGCCTGGTCGCGCAGCGGGGTGGCGGGGGCGTTGAGCAGGGATTGGTAGATCGCCTCGAGCCGGTGTCGGTAGCCATCGATCAGGTACTCGCGCTCGACCACAGCCTGGTTGCGCGCGATCAGCTCGGCATCGGCGGTGAGCGGCGGTGAGGTTGCGTCGAGGGCGGAGCCGGCGGCCGGGTCGGCGCGGACGTGCCGCAGCACCTGTGTTTGCGCGTCTTCGTCGAGGCGGCCGAAGTCGACGCGGCCCTCCTCATCCACGGCCGCGCGCCAGGTACGCTCGAGGTCATCCGCCTCGCGCTCGCGACTATAGGCGCTGGCGGCGGCCGCAAGGGCCTGGTCGAGGCGCCGGCGCAGCGCTGCTGCATCGAGCCAGTCGAGCGGCACTGGCAGGCGCTGATAGAGACCGCTGAGGTCGAGCCCGTCGGCGCGGAAGTCGGCGGTGATCTCGGGCAGATCGCGACCGGCGAGTGGGCGGCCGATGAGCCAGGGCTCGAGGAACGCGAGGCCGAAGCCCTCGGCGACGCTGGTGGTCATCAGCGCATGGCTAGAGGCGAGCAGAGCGCCGAAATCGCTGTTGCCGGCGCCAAGCGCGAGGTCGACCGGCAAGGCCAGTGCCTGCGCCAGCGCCACCCAGCGCTGATAGATCGGCTGCTCGAGCGGATTCTGCGGCGCTTGGGTGGTCGCAAAGCGATCCTCAGGGTCGGCGAGTGCGGCCCAGAGCAGCAGCTCGCCGAGATTCTTGCGGCGGATGGCGCGGGTCGGATAGAGCCAGCGGCGATGATCGCTGCGCGCTGCGGTTTGTTGGCTGCTGGGCGGACGACTGGCCCTGCTGTCCTGCTCGCCCGCGAAGGAAACCGCATTCGGAAGACGATGGAGCTGTGTGCTCGGCACGCCCGCCGCCGCAAGAAAGCCGTGATCACGTTCGTTCAGCGTTGCGTAATGGATCTGCGGGGCCACTGGATAGAGATGCGCGGAGAGTCCTGCACCATCTTGGGCGCCGATGGTCTCAAGCATGCGCCGGTAGAGGGCAGGGCGGCCGTCCTCAGCGAAATCATGCGGCTGCAGCAATAAGCGGTGGCCGGCCTCGGCGAGTCTGCGGAGTGCTTCGGGGAGGGCGAGGTTCTTGCCGAGGCAATGATTATGAATGTGCCAGAGGTCAGGGGGTCCGCCGAGGGCGCGCGCCGCGGCCTGCTCCATGGCCTGCTGTAAGGCGCTGGCACCCAAAGGCTGCCGGCGCTCCTCGTAGCCAAGCGCGGAGACCACCTCGACCCGGGCCGCGAGCGAGCCTGGCTGTTGCGGTGGCTCGCCGCTGAGCACGACGACGGAGTGACCCGCTGACGCAAGGGCCGCGCAGGCGTGCTGGATCACGCGCGTGACGCCGCCGGTCTGAAGATGGAAATGGACGATCGCGATACGCATGCTGTGGGATCATAGCTCGGATCGCTGGTCGAATGGCTGGCTGGCTCGATGATCTGATTGAGATGCTTGCCGCCACTGTCACTACCGCTGTTACCACCATTGTTACCACCACGGCGGCAATTCGGTCAGGTACAGTGGACGCTATGCTGGCTTGTTGGCTCAATGACAGATGCGCGTATCGGGCACAGGTTATGCAGCATCGAGTGCGCTGCGGGCGCTCTGCATCCTCGGCTGACTGACCCGCGAGTTTGCTGGACCCCAGGCCCGGCTCTTACGGATCGCTCATCTTGACGACTTTTCAGACAGTTACTAGACAGCTCCCAGTCAGCTCCCAGACAGCTCCCGCAGTACGCATGAAGCAACCGGAAAATATCGGCTTTGTCTCCACCCGCTTCGCCGGGACCGATGGCGTCTCTTTGGAGGCCGCGAAATGGGCCGAGGTGCTCTGGCAGAGCGGGCACGTCAGCGCCTGGTATGGCGGCGTGCTCGATCGCGATCCGGCGATGAGTCTCTGCATCCCGGAGGCCTTCTTCGATCATTCAGAGAATCAGTGGATCAACGCCCAGCTCTGGGGCTGCACGCGCCGCAGCCCGGAGGTGAGTCGTCGCATCCGGGAGCTTGCGGCCTATCTCAAGTCGACGCTGTATGCGTTTCGCGCGCGTTTTGATCTTGATGTGCTGATCGTCGAGAACGCGCTGACGATCCCGATGCATATCCCGCTTGGCGTCGCGATCACCGAGTTTCTGCTCGAGACCGGGATGCCGGCAATTGCCCATCACCACGACTTCATGTGGGAGCGGCAGCGGTTCCAGATCTCGGCGGTCGATGATTACCTCGAGATGGCCTTTCCGCCGCGCGTGCCGCACCTGCAGCATGTGGTGATCAATCAGGCCGCGCGCGAGGAGATCGCCTGGCGTAAGGGCCTGCCGAGCATCCTGGTTCCGAATGTGTTCGATTTCGAGAACCCGCCGGGTCCGCCGGACGCCTATGCGGCCGATGTGCGCCAGGCCCTAGGGCTGACCGCTGAGGAGCTGCTGGTGCTGCAGCCGACGCGAATCGTGCCACGCAAGGGCATCGAGAACGCCATCCATCTGATCCGCCGGCTCAAGCTGTCGCATGCTCACCTGGTGATCTCGCATCATAGCGGTGACGAGGGCTATGAGTACGAACGCCAGATCCAGCAGCTGGCGCAGGATGAAGGGGTGTCGCTGAAGCTGTTCGGCGAGCGCATGGCCGATCGCCGTCAGCTGGATCAGACGGGGCAGAAGGTCTACGTGCTGAGCGATCTCTATCCGCATGCCGACCTGGTCACCTTCCCGAGCCTCTATGAGGGCTTCGGCAATGCCTTGCTGGAGGCGATCTACTTCCGGCTGCCGATCGTGATCGGTCGCTACAGCGTTTATCAGCGCGATATCGAGCCGAAGGGCTTTCGCTTGCCGGTCATCGATGGGGTGATCGACAAATCCACGGTTGAGCAGACGCGGACGATCTTGGCCGACCCGGGCTATCGTGCCGAGCTGGTCGAGCACAACTATCAGGTCGCCAGTCGCTTCTACAGTTACCGCGTGCTGCGCGACAGCCTGCGCAGCATGATCAATAACGTGCGCAATATGACGGAGTAAGCCATGTTTGTGGTCGAGCGGCGCGTCTATGAGCGCATTCGTGAGCGTCTGTGCCGACTCTATGGCGAGGATGCATTACCGCGCTTGATGGATCGGTTGCAGCTGATCATCGGGCGCTATGGCGTGGGCGCTCAATGCCCGCCCGAGGCATCCGGTTGCGCGCCTTGGGACCAGACCGATGCGGTGCTGATCGCCTATGGCGATATGGTCTGCGCCAACAATGAGGCGCCGCTGGCGACGCTGCGGCGCTTCCTCGAGCAGCATGTCGGCGATGCGATCTCGAGCTTGCATCTGCTGCCGTTTTTCCCCTCCAGCTCCGATGACGGGTTCGCCATCACCGACTATCGGCAGGTTGATCCCGCGTTTGGTGGCTGGGCGGATGTCGACGCGCTGGCCGAAGACTATCGGCTGATGCTGGACCTGGTGGTCAACCATGTCTCCAGTCAGAGCCGCTGGTTTCGTGCCTATACAAACGGCATGGCGCCTGAACGCCATTATTTCATCGAGGTTGATCCCAAGGCCGACCTTTCTAAGGTGGTGCGCCCAAGGACATCGGCGCTGCTGCGGTCGGTGCAGACACCTCAGGGTGAGCGCCACGTCTGGGCCACCTTTGGCCATGATCAGATCGATGTCGATTTCAGCAATCCAGATGTGCTCTTCGAGTATCTGGATATCCTGCTGTTCTACGTCCATCACGGCGCGCAGATCATCCGTTTGGATGCGATCGCCTATCTCTGGAAACAGCTGGGTAGTGCCTGCATCCATCTGCCGCAGACGCATGAGGTGGTCAAGCTGCTGCGAGACCTGCTGACGCTGGTGGCGCCAACGGTGCTGCTGATGACCGAGACCAATGTTCCGCATGCCGAGAACATCAGCTATTTTGGCCATGGCGACGAGGCGCATCTGGTCTATCAATTCAGCCTGCCGCCGCTCCTGTTGCACGCGATGCATAGCGGCAATGGGCGCTATTTGACCGAGTGGGCGGCGGCGCTGGCACCGCCGCCGCCAGGCTGTACCTATTTCAATTTCACTGCCTCGCACGATGGCATTGGGGTGCGGCCGCTCGAGGGGCTGTTGCCCCAATCGCAGCTCGATGGGTTGGTCGCCGCGATGGAGGAGCGCGGTGGGCTGATCTCGAGGCGGAGTAATCCCGACGGCTTGGCAACGCCCTACGAGCTGAATATCACCTACTTCGATGCGGTTGGCATCCCCGGTGATCAGGAGGCCTCGATTCGGCGTTTCCTCTGTGTCCAGACCATTGCGATGAGTCTGCAGGGCCTGCCCGGCATCTACTTCAATAGCCTGCTCGGTGCGTCCAATAATCTGCGCGGGGCCGAGCAGAGTGGCCGCGCACGTACCATCAATCGACAAAAATGGGCGCTTCCAGAGCTCGAGGTGATGTTGGGCGAGGACTCGAGCCATCAGGCGCAGCGCCTATTGCCCGAGTACCTGCGACGCCTTAGGATTCGTCGCTCGCAGGCGGCGTTTCATCCGGACGGCCCGCAGCGGGTGCTGGAGCTGCCGGCGGGGCTGTTTGGTGTGCGTCGTGTGGCGCCGGATAACAGCCAAACGCTCTGGATGGTCGCTAATCTGACCGGCGCGCCGGTGCAGTTGGGGTTTGCGCGCCTCGTGCGGCGGCCGCGCGAGCTGCAATGGACGGAATTGATTGGAGGTTGGCACCAAAGTGGAGAGCAACTACCGAGCCGTTTCGAGCTGGAGCCCTACCAGGTGGCCTGGCTGGTCGGGCGATGATCGGCGCGCTGTTCGGGGCTCGCCTCCGGTTGCCGCGCTGGTCTTGCTGCTGCTTTTGAGCCTGCTCGTCGGCTGTGCGGGCGGTCCGGATGCTGGCGATAAGGGGGATCTGTTGCATGTGAGCTGTTTGCAGGAGCCGCAGCCTGGCCGCTGTAGTCGATCTCGCCCGGCCTTCTATTATGACTACCAGTCTGATAGCTGCAGGCCGTTCAGGCAGGGCGTTTGTGATCCGGACTGGCCATTCCAGTCGTTACGCGACTGTGTCAAGACCTGCGGAGGACGCCCGTCGCCCTGAGCAGGCCTATCGCCGGGACTAGGGGTTGGATGGGCAGCAGGGCCGGCGCTAGGCGAGTGGCTCGAGATGCAGGTGCCGATGACTGTCGCTCGCGCTGGCGATGTCCTCAGACCCGTGCCGATGCGCCTCTTCGCGGGTCTTGACCGGCAGGATGGCGAGATGGCCGTGGTGGACCCCGGGTTGGGCGATGACGGCGTCGGCAAACGCCTGCACCCGGTTGCTGGGTCCGCGCAGGATGACGGTCTCAAGACAGTGATCGTGGCTCAGGTGTACGTGCATGGTCGAGACCGTGAGGTCGTGATGCTGATGATGGGCGCTAGTCAGGCGCGCAGCGAGTTCGCGCTCGTGATGGTTGTAGACATAGCTCAAGGTCGCAATGCAATCGCCTTCAGGCTGGCCGGCGAGCTGCTCGGCATGCAGCCGGTCGCGGATCAGGTCGCGGATGGCCTCGGAGCGGTTGCCATAACCGCGTCTGTCCATGTAGCCCTCGAAGGCGTCGGTCAGGGCATCGTCTAGCGTGATGGTGACGCGTTGCATCGTAGTCAGTCGCCTTGGCTGGGGGTCGGGTGCGTGTCGCTGAGCGGGG
>NZ_NRRY01000022.1 GCF_016583905.1 Lamprobacter modestohalophilus
TCGAGCAGGTGCTTGAGCGCATGCCCTGGCCGGCCCGACCGGCGCGACGACGACCGCGACCAGCGAAGCGGCCTTACCTCACGCTTGTGGCGGCTTAGCAACAGTGGACCAAGGGATGATCAAGGCCAAGCGGTCTCCTGCAGCGCCCGGCTGCTGAAGAAATACCCCGACTCATAAAAATCGCGCAGGATGTTCCAATCCTCGTCGCGCACCACAGGCGGAAGCTGATGCAGGTCGCCAATCATCAGCAATTGCACGCCGCCGAAAGGACGCTCGGAGCCGCGTGTCTGGCGCAACACGAAATCGACTGCATCGAGCAGGTCAGCGCGGACCATGCTGATTTCATCGATCACCAGCAGGTCCAGACTGCGAATGATGTCGCGCTTGTGCCTGCCGAAGCGGTGCTCGGCGGCGCGGCGCTCGACCTCGCTACCAGGCACGAAGGGACCGAACGGGAGCTGGAAAAAGGAGTGCAAAGTCACGCCGCGGGCCTGGATCGCGGCCACCCCGGTCGGTGCGGTGACGACCATACGCTTCGGCGGACGCTCCTTCAGCCTGTGCAAGAAGGTGGTCTTGCCCGTCCCCGCCTTTCCGGTCAGGAAGACGCTGTTGTTGGTCGCGCGGATAAACTCCTGGGCCAGTTGCATCTGCGGATTTGTCATATCCAGCTCCGAGACGATTCGAGCGGCAAGACGGGTAATGGGGGGCTTAGATCAGAGTGTTCTCCAAACCAGCCGCTCCACGCCCAAGGCGACCACGGCAAAGGCACGCAGGTCGCTCAAACCATGACGCTGGGTCAAGGTGCCGCCATAATCGCGCGCTTGGGCTTCGGCCTCGTCAAGCTTGGCCGCCACCGCCGGCAACTTGGCTAGCGCTGCACGCGATTGCTCCCGCACCTGCGCGCCGCTCAGGCCGAGGTCCTGCAGGCTCAGGTATTTGAATTCCAGCAGCAGGTCCAACGCCTGGAAGCGGCGCATGTCCGGGCGCAGGATCAGCGCGAGATCGGCATAGCCGCGCCCGGTCTCTAGCTCAGAGACGGCCATGTAGAGCCGATCGTCGAACAGCAGGGTGAGAAAGGCGAATTTCACCAGCAGCTCGTTGCTCCAGCGATAGTCGCGATTGGAAAGCGCGCTGAAGTAGCTTTGTTCGATCAGCTCGCACAGCGGTGCGAGGTCGCCTTGCAGGTAGAGCGTCTCGCTGGCTTGCCGAGCCATCTCGCGGGTCTCCGGCGCCGGCAGCCAACGCTCGCGCAGTCGCTCGACATAGAGTCCGCGCGCGACCAGATTCGGGATGCGCAGAATCAACTTGGCCAATGCCCCTTCGCCGGCCAACGTCAGGATGCCGAAGAAGTACAACAGAGATGCCATGAACGGCTGGTCCTTGACCGCCGCGAGCACATCGGCGACGCCAAAGCGCTGCACCAGCTCGGGCACCACCACTCGGTCGTCGCCGCGCAGGGCCTCGATCAGGAGCGCTTCTCCGTGCGGTAACGAGGCGATGTAGACCAGCTTGTTGCGATCCATCGCCAGGTTCTCGTCCAGCATGCGGCGGGGATAATGGCCTTGCGTGGTCAGGGCCTTGAAGAAGTACAGGCTGAGCGTCGGATTGTAGAGGCTGGTCTCGGCGTCTTCGCTGAACCGATAGCCATTGTAGAAGGTGCGCATGGTCTCCAGCGCGCGATCGGCAGACCAGTCGCTGTCCGCTGGTGGCCCTTCCCTCGCCGCATCTGCGGTCTCCTGCGCCTCACCTTCCAGTTGGCTTAGAACGGCGGCGACTTCGGCCTCGGTAAAGCCGCAGAGATCGTTGAACTGAGAGAGCAGGTAGATGTCCTCGCCGACGTTGTAGCCGCTGGTCATGTCGCTCATCACCACCGGTGAAACGCCGGTGATGAACACCCGGTCTAGCCCCAGCCCGCCAGCAGCGGCCTTGATGGATTTGAACACCGTCTTCAGAAGACCTTCGCCCTGCAGCAGCGTCTGGTAGCGGTCCTGACTACCAGGGCGCGCGGCCATCAGCACTTCATTGGCGAAGTTGTCGTATTCGTCGATCAGCAGGTAGAGCTTGTGTGGGGTCGCGTGGACCGCACCGAGCACAGACTGGAAGGATGCCAGGGCGTCCTCAGGATGGAGCTGAATCGCGCGCGTCCAGTGGCATTGATAATCGGCGACGAATTGGGTGAGGCGGCCATTCAGATGCCGATGCAGCGCCGCTTCGATGTCCCCGATCTCCCCGTGCGCGGCGACTAGAGAAAAGTCCCACTTGAGTACGAAATACTGATTGTGCAGCGGCGTCGGCTCGCGACCGATGGCCAGGTTGCCAAACAACGCTTCGAATTGCTCAGCGCGATTGAGATCGTAGTAGTGCTCCAGCATCGAGAGCAGCAGGCTTTTGCCGAAGCGGCGTGGACGCAGAAAGACCAGCTGTCGCCCAGCCTGCTCGAGAGCGGGAAGACGGTCAGTTCGATCGAGATACCAATAGCCTTCTTGCCTCAGGGTGCCAAAATCGCTCAGACCATAGGGAAACTGCATGCGCGCTCGACTCCGTGGGGGCAACTAGATGGGGGCCAACTCAATGGCAGTTAACTCTAGTGCGGTTAACGCTACGGCGGCTAACTCAATGGGCGACAACTGATCATTCAGCATAGCATCGGTGACTGTGCCTGCCTTCCGGTCGGCTGTTCGGGTCATGGTTGAGCGTCGCTCACAGCCCCAGCTCGCGCCAGCGTCGCTCGAGGCGTTTGACCGAGACCGGATAGGCGGTACCGAGCTGCTGGGCGAAGAGTGAGACGCGCAGTTCTTCGAGCATCCAGCGGATCTCGTCGAGGCGCTCGTCTTGACGCTCGGCCTCGGCGGCTGCGGCGACTCGCTCGCGCCAGCGCTCGAGCAGTGGGGCCAGCTCTTGCATCCGCTCACGGTCGCGGGTGGCGGCTTGCGGCAGTTTTTCGGCGCGTTGCTCGAGCGCGCGCAGATAGCGCGGATAGTCTTGCAGGTGCTCGAATGGGATCTGGGCTAGGAAGCCACGGTAGACCAGGCTATCCAGGTGCGCGCGCATATCCAGCACTGAGGGTATCCATTGCACCTGTGTGATGCCATCAAGACGTTTCCGCACGGCCTGATAGATGCCGAGGATATTGCTGGCCAGGCTGCAGACCTCTTGCGCGACCGGGAACAGGCGCGGCTTGTTGGTCTTCAGGCGCTGCTCGAAGCTGGTCTGATCGCGGATCGGCGGCTGACCCTCGGTCAAGGTCAGGTCGAGGATCAAGGCCAGCAGTTCGTCGGCGAGATCAGAACCGGCCGCGGCTGTCGAGGTGGCTGAGCCAGCGCCGGCGGCGCCACTGCTGGTGCTCTTTCCCATGCCCTTCGCTGCACCCTTCTTTTTCTTCTTACTGCGCTTGCCACCTTTGCTGCTAGCGCTGGCCTCGGTGGTCGCGTTCTCGCCAGACGCTATCGCACCTTGCGCCCCTAGTCCGGCGAGCTGGCCGGACAGTGCAGGGGCACTCCGCACGGGCTCGGTCTGCGGCGCCTTGGCATACTGCAGACGCAGGCGACCGAGGCCACCTGCAGTATCACAGAGACCACGGCGCAGTGTGCGCAGATCGGCGCCGAGGGCGAGCATGAACAGCCGCCGCAGTCCGCCGCGCATCGCCTCGGCGGCGCTGTGCTGAGCGTCCAGCACTCGGATCGCGACGGCGTCGCCTTGATCCACCAGCGCCGGCCAGCCGCGCAGCTTGATCCCAGCACGGTCGAGGTCGACCGACTCCGGCAGCGTGCCAAAGTCCCAGCGTGTGAGGCCATCACGCTCGATCGCATGTCCCCAAGTCGCTGCGGGGTTGGCCGAGCCCAATGCGGTAGCTCCCGATGCGGCCATGGCAGCCCGCTGCCCCCGCTGTCCTCCAGACGCAGTGCCGCCGGACCAACGAGGTCCATTCGTATTGCCTTCTAGCCCGTCGCCTTTGGACCGACTCCCTCCACGCGCAGCGCCTCCCGCCAGGTGACTTCCGGGCACGCCAGCTCTGAGCGCCTGATCTCCAGGCGCAGGCCTTCCAGACAGGTCACTTCTCGATCCAACAACCCGGGAAGCGGAGCCAGGGTCTCCAGGCGAACGACCTCCGCGCGCACGGCTTCCAGACGGATCGCGTCCTGACGCTGCCGCAAGCGGCCCTGCCGACGCGCCCTGATCGTCACCAAAGGCACCCTCAGCCAACCGGCGCTTGAGCCGAAGCAGATCGTCGTCGAGCGCCAGGGTGCGCCCCTCCAGATCGACCAGCCGCAGCTTCATGCGCAGATACGGCGGCAGCGCGGCCTCATCCCAGGCGTCTTCCGGCACCTGTACCCCGGTCAGTGCCTTCAGCTCCTCGCCCAGGGCGCGCACCAGTGGCCGATCCGAGGGCGTCAGCCGCGCCGCCACCCGCGCCGCGGTATCCGGCATCGGCACGAACGAACGGCGTAGCGTCTTCGGCAGCCCGCGCAGCATGGCGGTGATGCGCTCTTCCAGCAGCCCCGGCACCAGCCATTGCAGGCGCTCGGGCGAGACCTGATTGATCAACATCGCCGGCAGCACCAAGGTCACGCCGTCGGCCTCATGGCCAGGCTCAAAGCGGTATTCGAGCGGCAGCTCGGTGGCGCCGATCTGTAATCGATCTGGAAACTGTTCTCCAGTGATCGCGCGCGCATCGTGCTGCATCACCTGCTCCAGGTCCATGTGCAGCAGCTTCGGCTGTTTTTGCGTCGCCTTGCGCAGCCAGCGCTCGAACTGGGGCTTGGAGTAGATGCCGGAGGGCACGCGCTGCTGATAGAAGGCGTAGAGGCCCTCCTCGTCGACCAGGATATCGCGCCGGCGCGACTTGGCCTCGAGCTGATGGACGTCGTCGATCAGCTCCTGATTGTGACGCCAAAACGGCGCGCGGGTCTCGAAGTCGCCCTCGACCAGCGCCGAGCGCAGGAAGACCTCGCGCGCCTCGGCTGGGTTGATCGGCCCGTAGTTGACCCGACGCCGGCTGAACAGGGTGATGCCGTAGAGTGTGACGGTCTCGAAGGCGGCGACCTGGCCCGAGCGCGACTGCCAGTGCGGCTCTGACCAGCTGCGCTTGACCAGATGCTGGCCCGCGGCCTCAATCCAGGCCGGCTGCACGCGGCCGCAGGTGCGGCCATATTGGCGTGTGGTCTCGACCCGCTCGGCGCAGATGATCCACTTTGGCGTCGTCGCAAATAGCGTCGAGCCGGGGTGGATGTAGAAGCGGCTGCCGCGCGCACCCTGATACTCGCGCTGCTCGTCCTTGAGGCCGATGTTGCTGAGCAGACCGGTGAGCAAGGCGCGATGGACCTCCTCGTAGGTGCCCTCGGCTTGATGGTTGACCGGGCGATGACTCGGAGGGTTGTCCGCGTGCTTGCCCTGATGCTCGCCGCTGGTCTTGCCCGCATCCTTGCCTGCGGTCTCCGCATGCTTGCTGGCGGCCTGCGTATGCTTGCCGGAGGCCTGTGCCTGCTTGCCGGCGACCTGTGCATGTTTCTCGGCCTGTTTGCCCAGGCCCTGCTCCCTGTTCTCGCGATAGCCAAGCTCGGCCATCAGCTCATGCAGCTGGATCTGGGTATCGCGCCATTCCTGCACTCGGTTCCAGGACAGGAAATGCTGCTTGCACAGGCGCTGGAACTTGCGTCGGGTCAGATGCCGACGCTCCTTCTCTAGGAACTCCCAAAGATTCAGAAAACCGAGGAAATCCGAGTCGGGATGGCGGAAGGTGGCGTGGATCTCGTCGGCGGCCTGCTGCTGGTCGATGGGCCGCTCGCGCGGGTCCTGCACCGCCAGCGCGGCGGCGATGATGCTCAGCTCGCGCAGGCAATGGTGCTCGGCACCGGCGAGCAGCATGCGGCCGATACGGGGGTCCACCGGCAGCCGCGCGAGCTGCTTGCCGATCGGCGTTAGGTCGCCGTTGGCATCGATCGCAGCCAGCTCCTCCAAGGCCCGATAGCCATCCGAGATCAGCTTGGCATCGGGCGGATCGATGAACGGAAAACGCTCGATCTCGCCGAAGCCGAGCTGCTTCATCTGTAGGATGACCGCGGCCAGGTTGGAGCGACGGATTTCGGGCTCGGTGTGCTCAGCGCGGGCGGCGAAGTTGTCCTCGTCATAGAGGCGGATGCAGACGCCCGAGGCGATGCGCCCGCAGCGGCCCTTGCGCTGATCGGCCGAGGCCTGGGAGATGCGCTCCACCGGCAGGCGCTGCACCTTGCTGCGATGGCTGTAGCGGCTGATACGGGCAAAGCCGGGGTCGATCACATAGTGGATACCGGGCACGGTCAGCGAGGTCTCGGCGACATTGGTGGCCAGCACCACGCGGCGCATGCCATGCGGCTGAAACACCCGCGCCTGCTCGGCCGGCCCTTGGCGCGCATAGAGCGGCAGCACTTCGGTCGACGGCGGATGATGCTTGCGCAGGGTCTCAGCGGTCTCGCGGATCTCACGCTCGCCGGAGAGGAACACCAGTACATCGCCGGGACCCTCGCGGGCGAGCTCGGCGACAGCATCCGAGATCGCCTGCTGCATCGCATCGTCACGCTCACCGGCGTGCTCCTCCTCCGGCGGGCGATAGCGGACCTCGACCGGATAGGTGCGTCCAGAGATCTCGATGATCGGCGCGGCGCTGCCCCTGCCAGCGTTCACAGCATGGCCTTTACCATTGGCATTGGCATTGGCATTGACGACGGCGGCAGCGAAATCGGTTCTAGCGCCAGCCGAATCGGCGGTGGCGGAATCGTTGTTTGAGCCAGCGCTAGTTAGGGCCGCGGCGCTGCCTGAGCCAAAAGCATCGACATCACCAACGGCAGATGCAGCAGCAGCACCGCCTGACGAAGAGGCATCGGCAGCTGCTTCACCAGCGGCAGGAGCATCGGCAGCAGTTTCGCCAACGGCAGCAACAGAGGCATCGGCAGCAACGCTCGAGGCGGCGCCAGAGGAAGCGCCAGCAGCAGCGCCGAAGTGCTTGGCAAAGCGCTGCGGGTCAATGGTGGCCGAGGTGATGATCAGCTTCAGATCAGGCCGCTTCGGCAGCAGCTGCTTCAGATAGCCGAGCAGGAAATCGATGTTGAGGCTGCGCTCATGGGCCTCGTCGATGATCAGGGTGTCGTATTCGTTCAGATAACGATCGCGCTGGATCTCGGCGAGCAAGATGCCGTCGGTCATCAGCTTGACCGAGGTCTCTGGGCGCACCCGGTCGTGGAAGCGGACCTTGTAGCCGACCGTACTGCCGAGCTCGGTGCCCAGTTCGGCCGCGACGCGGCTCGCCAGGCTGCGCGCAGCGATGCGGCGTGGCTGGGTGTGGCCGATGCGGCCGAAGACGCCGCGGCCCAGTTCTAGGCAGATCTTTGGCAGCTGGGTCGACTTGCCGGAACCGGTCTCGCCGCAAAGCACGATGACCTGATGCTGCTCGACCAGCTTGGCGATCTCGTCGCGGCGTTCACTGACCGGCAGCTCAGGCGGAAACGGGATCTGGCTCGGGATCGCGGCTCGACGGGCGTCGACGATCCCGCGCGACTGGTCGATCGCGCGCGCGAGATCGCGCCAGTAGTCATGGTCTTCTGTCGATGCGAAACCCGGCTGCGCCCCAGTGACCGACACTGACAGCCGTTTCAGCGCACGCTTGAGCCGGCGGCGATCCTTGAGGAGGCAGTGGGCAATGGCTGCCAGCGTATCTTGGCGGCGCGTAGACAAGGCAATCTCTTACAATCTCTTAGACAGAAGACAAGGACAGGACAGAACGAGAGCAGAACGAGAGCAGGACAAGAGCAGGCAGAATATGCACAAAGGAGGACAAGAAAAACAGCACGAGCCGCATCAGGGCAGCCCGACAACGGCGCTGTGCAAGCAGGGCTCAGTGGCAACGGTGCATGATGCGCCCGCGAGGCGCTCGAGCCTAATCTGCCTCCGCCTCGGCATCGAGCCGAACGGCGAGCACATCACAGACCTCATGCTTGAGCAGCGACTGCGGCGTCGACCCTAGCAGACGACCGAGCCAGTTCCGCTCATGGACACCGACGATCACCAGATCGGCGCCAATGTCGCGCGCGACATGTTGAATGCTTCGGGCCGTTGGACCTGACTCGATGATCCGATCCTGCGCCGTCACCGACAGGCGCTCACCGAGCACATCGATCTCTTTCTGCGCAAGCTCCAGCAGTTCCCTCTCCAGGCGACCATCGTCCGGCAGGATGGGCTCGGCGACGAAGGCACCACCAGCATACTCCGTGCCAGGCGCCACGTAATCGACCACGTTGACCAGCGAAAGCCGCGCGTCGAATCGATCCCGCATCATCACGGCACGCTCGAGCACCACCTCGGACTCGGGCGCAAAGTCGACACCGACGAGGATATGCGTGTAACCATTGCTCGACATCACTCTGCACCTGTAGACAACCTGATCCTGCCCAAAGTATAGAGGTTTCGACTGTCATTGCCTGAGAAGTAGCACAACCATGATTGATCTCGACGCCCTGCTCAGCCTCAACCGCCCTGAGGACTATGCGCGTTGGCGCGATCAGAAGCTCGCGCAGGCACCCCAGCGGCTCGAGGAGCTGATCGTCGAGGTGCGCGACCCCCGGCAGCTCAGTGACGCCGAGCGCCAGGCCCTCATCGACCGTTGTCGGCGCGCCAATATGGCCATCTATGTCTCCGCGCTCGGGAGCGACCCTGACAAGCGCATCCCGCACCGGCTCGGTGAGCAGCTCGGGCTTGGCGAGCTGGATCACAACCCCGGCGCTGATGAGGATGCCATCACTGCGCTGAGCGTGCAGCCTGATGCGCTGCATCGTCGTTACATCCCCTACACCGACCGGCCCATCGCCTGGCACACCGATGGTTACTACAATACCCCGGAGCGCCAGATCAACGCCTTCATCCTCCATTGTGTCCGGCCAGCCGCCGCTGGCGGCAGAAATGGACTCATCGACCCGGAGATGCTCTACATCCGCTTGCGCGAGCGGAGCCCAGCCCACATCGCCGCACTGACGCACCCGCGCGCGATGACCATTCCACCCAACAGCGTCGATGGTGTCGAGGCGAGACCGGCCAGCATCGGGCCGGTGTTCCGCCGCGGCGAGGCCGGCCATCTCGCGCTGCGCTATACCGATCGGCGACGCACTATCCAGTGGCGGCAAGACGCGTCAACTCAGGCCGCCGTCGAGGCCATTCGCAGCCAGCTCGATGACCCGCAAACACCGCGTTTCGAGGCCCGACTCGAGCCCGGCTGGGGCCTGATCTGCAACAATGTGCTGCATCGCCGCAGCCCGTTCGAAGACAACGCAGATCAGACTCGACTGCTCTACCGTGCCCGCTATTACCGACGCATTGCTGATACCTGAGCAGTTCCGCGCCCTGCTCAGGCCGCCAGGAACGAGCAATATCTCGGTCAGCCATCCAACCTGAAACGACAAAACGCCACGATCCTGACAGTAGGATCATGGCGTTTTCGGCCCGCCTAGACGGCGGACAGCAGCGGCCTAGCCTCAGCGCGGACTCGCGACCGGGCGCGGTGGCATCGGCGAGAACTGCGGTCCCCAGGTCGGAACCGGTCGGCTCGGCATGAATTTGCGTGGCTCAACCGGAGGCGTGAAGGTGCCAGGGATCGGCGGCGGCGGCAACTGGGCAATCGGCAACGGACGCTCTTCGGCCGGAGCACTCGCCTGCGCCTCGGTATCAACGGCAGGCTCAGTGCTTGCCGTTTCAGCTGCAGCCGGTTCGGTGGGCTGCGCTGCCGCTTCGGTTTCAGCCGCCTTTGCAGCCTCTTCAGCATCGCTCACTGCAGGCACTTCCGGGGCGGCAGCAGTTGGTTCCTCAGAAGCGGTCTCTGCCTCCGCGGTTTCTGTGGATGCCGGCTCAGCTGCTGGGGCCTCTTCTGAAGCCGCAACGGTTTCAGATGCCGTCGCCTCAGTCTCCGGCTCGGCATCGCTCGACGTCGTCTCCGCATCCGCCGCTGGCGCTTCTGCCGTCTCAGCTTCAGATGCCGCTGCTGGCTCAGCGGCTGCTGTCTCGGCTTCAGGTGCCGCCGATGGCTCAGCATCGCTGGCCTCGGCTGTCACCGCCTCTGCTGTTGGCGTTTCTGCCGCCGGCTCGTCCTCAGGGGCGGCCGCTGTCGCCTCTTCTGCCGCCGGGGCAGGCTCATCAGCCGCTGGGGCAGGGGCAGGCTCAGAAGCAGCGGCTTCCGCTGGCTGCTCTGGCGGCGGTTCTGGCGTCTTTACAGCAACCCGACCGACCGGCGCGAGGTTCGCGGCGACCGTCGAGGGTGGCAGCTGGGTATCGTCATCACCACCCGCCAGAAAGACGTAGCCGCCGCCGATCACCAACAAGACAGCAACGACCTTGACCGACAGCATGCCGATATCTTTCGGGTTCAGGGTCTCGAGCATAGAACCGAGACCGGACTTATTATCACTCACTGAAATCTTCCTCTTCGCGCAAGTTCGAGCCGCACATGGGGCAGGTCAAAACCCTGTGAAGACTGCCTGATTCTGCGGCGGTGTTCAAGGCGCAAGCACATTGACAGCGATAATATTGGGTGACTGACCAATGATTCTAGGTCCCAAACGGGAATGCTGAGCCAACGCGCCACTAATGTGCCACCCATTTCGCTGGGATGAATTGGTCGCCTAAGCAGCGGCCTAAGCAGCTGCCTCAGCCCCAGTCGCAGCCCCAGCAGTCGAACCGGCCGCAGCATGCGACCCGGTCAGCGACGGCTGCAACGCAGGCGCAGCCGTGCGCCGCGTCAGCCGGCGTTGATAAACCACCTCGACCGCGGCATCGTTACCCAACAACTGGCGCAGCCGCTTCAATAAGGCATCCGTCGGCTCGATCCTCCATCTCGCACCTAGCTGCATGGTCACCGCGGCCCCGGGACAGCGATACTCGAGCAACACCGGCAATCCCGTCTCGAGCCGGCTCGCCTCGAGCTCGGCTGCCAGCGCCTGCAACGCCTCCGTGCCGCATGCGTGTGCGGCCGGGTCGCTGAGATCGAGCCGCAGCGCCAGATGGTCGGCGAGTTTGACACGTGTCTCGGCGAGGGTGCGCACCTCGGTGGCGGTGAGGGTCCAGCCATTGGTGAAATTGTCCGGCCGCAGACTACCCGTGACCGCGATGATCGCATCCGGTACCAGCAGATGCCGCACCTGCTCGAACTGCTCGGGAAACAGGGTCACCTCGATGCGGCCGGTGCGATCATCCAGCGTCACCGTGGCCATCCGCCCCCGCGCCGTCTTGTTGGCGCGAATCGCCATGATCAGGCCAACCAGAGTGCGCTGCTCGCGATCCTGCCCGCGCGGCCCAAGGTTCGCTCCCAGCCCCTGTGCCGTCTCCAGCAGCCGACCGATGCGCTGCGAGACCATGGCATTCAGCTCGGCTTCATAGCGGTTGATCGGATGCCCGGTCAGATAGAGCCCAAGCGTCTCCTTCTCGCCCAGCAAGCGCTCGTCCTCATCCCAGTCTGGCCAGGTCTGGGCCGCGATCTGCGGGTCTGGCACCACCGCCGCAGCCTTGCTGGGCGCGGCATCCAGCGCACCAAACAGGTCGCCCTGCCCGGCTGCTTCCTGCGCGTGATGCTGCTCGGCAAGCTTGAGCGCCAATGGCAATCGATTGATCAGCGTCGCACGATTCTCGCCGAGCCCATCCAGCGCGCCGGCGCGGATCAGGGCCTCGAGCACGCGCTTGTTCGCCTTCTGCAGATCGATGCGGCGGCAAAAGGCCCAGAGGTCCTCGAACGCACCGCCTTGCGCACGGGCATCGAGCATCGACGCAATCGCCGACTCGCCGACCCCTTTGATCGCACCGAGCCCATAGACCACCGTATCGTCGCCATCGATGGTAAACATCAGCTCGGAGCGGTTGATCCGCGGCGGCTCCACCTTGAGCCCCATGCTGCGACATTCGTCGATCAGCGTGACAACCTTGTCGGTGTTGTCCATATCGGCCGAGAGCACCGCGGCCATGAAGGCGGCTGGATAGTGTGCCTTGAGCCAAAGTGTCTGATAGGACACCAGCGCATAGGCGGCAGAGTGACTCTTGTTGAATCCGTAACCGGCGAATTTCTCCATCAGATCGAAGATGTAGGTCGCGATCTTCGGGTCGACCCCACGCTCGGTCGCACCCTGCTCGAAGATGGCGCGCTGCTTCTCCATCTCCTCGGCCTTCTTCTTGCCCATGGCGCGGCGTAGTAGGTCGGCGCCGCCAAGCGAGTAGCCGGCCAGGACCTGTGCGATCTGCATCACCTGCTCTTGGTAGAGGATGACGCCGTAGGTGGGCTTGAGGATCGGCTCCAGGTCCGGGTGCGGATAGGCGACATCGGCACGGCCATGCTTGCGATCACAAAAGTCGTCGACCATACCCGACTGCAGCGGGCCGGGACGAAACAGCGCCACCAGCGCGGTCATGTCCTCGAAGCTGTCGGGCTGCAGCTTGCGGATCAGCTCCTTCATGCCGCGCGACTCGAGCTGGAACACCGCCGTGGTCTGGCAAGACTTCAGCAGCTTGAAGGCGTCGATATCATGGGCGTCGATCAGGTTGATATCGAGCGGCGCCTCACCCTTGGCCTGGCGCTCGGCATTGATGGTCTTCAGCGCCCAATCGATGATGGTCAGGGTGCGCAGACCGAGGAAGTCGAACTTGACCAAGCCGGCCTGTTCGACATCGTCCTTGTCGTACTGGGTGACCAGGTTGTGGCCACCGGGCTCGCAATAGAGCGGCGCGAAGTCGGTGAGCTTGGTCGGCGCGATGACTACCCCGCCGGCGTGCTTGCCGGCATTGCGCGCGATGCCTTCGAGCTTGCGCGCCATGTCGATGATGCCGGTGACGGCCTCGTCGTCCTTGTAGGCGGCAGCGAGGTCTGGGCTCTCCTCCAGCGCCTTATCGAGCGTCATCTTCAGCTCAAAGGGCACCATCTTGGCGATCTTGTCGACAAAGCCGTAGGGCTGTCCGAGCACCCGGCCGACATCGCGCACCACGGCCTTCGCCGCCATGGTGCCGAAGGTGATGATCTGCGAGACCGACTCGCGCCCGTACTTGCCGGCGACATAGTCGATGACCTCATCGCGCCGGTCCATGCAGAAGTCGACGTCGAAGTCTGGCATCGAGACGCGCTCGGGATTGAGGAAGCGCTCGAACAGCAGCTCGTGCTCAATCGGGTCCAGATCGGTGATCTTTAGCGCATAAGCCACCAACGAGCCGGCACCGGAGCCACGCCCAGGGCCGACCGGGATGCCGTTATCTTTCGCCCAACGGATAAAATCTGCCACGATCAGGAAGTAGCCCGGAAAGCCCATCTGGCAGATCACATCGAGCTCCAGCTGCAGGCGCTCGTCGTAGATACGACGCTGCTCAGCAAATGCGGGCGCATCGCGATCGAAGGTCCGGTCGAGCCGCCATTCGAGCCCGGCGCGCGATTCAGCCGCCAGGTGCTCATCAATGGTGAGGCCCTCGGGCACCGGTGAATCGGGCAAGAAGGTCTCGCCCAGACGCAGATTCAGGTTGCAGCGCTTGGCGATCTCGACGCTGTTCTCGAGTGCCTCGGGGATGTCCGCGAACAGCTCGGCCATCTCCTCAGGCGAGCGCAGATATTGTTGCGGGCTATGGCGGTGCGGGCGGCGCGGGTCATCGAGGGTATGGCCACCGTTGATGCAGACGCGCACCTCATGGGCGTCGAAATCCTCAGCAGCGAGGAAGGCGACATCATTGGTCGCCACCACGGGCACGCCCTTGGCGAGCGCTAGCTCCACACTCAGCTCGACGCAGCGCGCCTCGTCCTCGCGACCGGTACGGATCAGCTCAAGGTAATAGCGATCGCCAAAGGCGGCTTGCCACTCGTCGAGCAGGCGCTCGGCGTCGTCCTGATGACCACTTAGTAGGGCGCGCTGGACATCGCCGCCGGCGCCCCCGGAGAGCGCAATCAGCCCATCGGCGGCCTCAAGCACCCAAGCGCGCTCGACCTGGGCGGCCATGCCATCCTGCTGGCCCTGGGTATAGGCACGCGAGATCAGCCGTGTCAGGGCCGTGTAGCCACA
This sequence comes from Lamprobacter modestohalophilus, assembly GCF_016583905.1. Taxonomy (GTDB): domain Bacteria; phylum Pseudomonadota; class Gammaproteobacteria; order Chromatiales; family Chromatiaceae; genus Lamprobacter; species Lamprobacter modestohalophilus. Next base: position 14,037 of record NZ_NRRY01000022.1, read on the forward strand.
ATCCTCATGCACCAGCAGCACTAAGCGATGCGGCTTACACGGATCAGCCGGGTTGCGCACCGCCAGCTCGCTGCCGACGATCGGCTTGATGCCGGCGGCCAGTGCCGCCTTGTAAAAGCGCACCAGGCAGAAGAGGTTGGACTGGTCAGTGACTGCAACTGCGGGCATCCCGGCCGCAACCACCGCCTTCGCCAACGGCTTGATCCGTACCAAGCCGTCGACAAGCGAGTACTCGGTATGCAGATGAAGATGGACGAAACCAGGCTCCGACGACAAGAGGCACTCCGAGCGGTGACAAGACGAGAGGGCGCCCTAGTCTAGCGATTCGCTCCGGCGATGTCGCCGACGCATCGGGCGTGCAGGCCGATCACAGTCATCAAGCCGATATTCTCCTGCGGCTCGATCAGTTTTGGCCGACCGCAGCCTCAGTCGAGCATGCAGGCACCCTCGGCACAACGACGCCGAAAGCGGCGCTCAGCAAAACGCTGATAGCCCCATTCTAGTGGCCGCGTCAGTCGCAACCTGGTCACCAATCCTGCCAGTAGATGCCAGCGCGGCAACCGCTGCCAGATCGCGATGAAAGCCTCAACGCCGCTGAGCAAACGGCCATCAGGCTCCTGGACATGCAGCCGGCGCATCGCGCTCGGCAGATCAAGGCCTGCGGTTGCCAAGGTGTCTGCTGCTTGGGTGATATCGATCGATTGAATCCGACCATCCCGGTCGATCTTGCGATAATGGGCAATCTCACGGCTACAGAGCGGACAGCCGCCGTCGAAGAACGTTTTCAGCTCGGTCATGGTTAATCAGAAGAAGCTTGGCCTTGGGTGTCCATTAAGATTGCGGCCCCTGTGTCGAGATCAACGTTAACCGCATCCCAGACCAGTCCAGCCCGGCCCTACCCAGCACAACCCAGTACCACCCAGTACCACCCAGACCAGGCCAGTTGAATAGCCTGAGCTCTGCCGCCTCGTTACCCGTCCATCAGGATTTCCTGCCGATGCGCCGCCTCTTCATCGCCTTTCTCCTTATCTTACTCAGCACCGGCTGCTCAAGCGTGCAGCTGGCCTACAACAGCGCCGATTTTTTCATCGAGTGCTATGCCGATGAGTATCTGGGCCTCGACGGCACCCAGCGGCGTGACTGGTCGCCCCAGCTGAAGGCGGCACTCGAGCGCCATCGCGCCGAGGAGCTGCCCTATCTCGCGGCCTTTTTTGAACAGGCCGCACGGGATGCGCGTGCGGGGTTTACGCGCTCCAATGTCGACTGCCTAATGGATCAGTTCGAGACGCTCTATCAGCGCCATTTCCGCCTGGCCGCCGCCTCCGCCGCGCCGCTGCTCGCCAATCTGAGCCCGGCGCAGATCGACGCGCTGGCCAAGAACTTCGCCGAGGAGCATGAAGAAGATGAGGCTGAGGCCAATGCCGAGGATGCGGCGCGGCGCGCGCGCAAACGCGCCGAGCGCTATGTCGATAACCTGCGCTGGTGGTTCGGCGACCTGAGCTCCGAGCAGCGCGCGCTTGTGCGCGACATCACCCGCCGCGTCCCGGACACCGCACCAGCCTGGTATGACTATCGGCATGCTCAGCGCGAGGCGCTGATTGCGCTACTCCGGGCGGACGCATCGGCAACTGCCATCGAGCAGTTCTTAATACAGTGGCTGGTCGACTTTCAGGGGCTGCCACCCTCATTGGCCAACGCCCAACCGGCGCTGCGCGAGGTCTTCGCCGACTTGCTCCTGCGCCTGCAGCCAACTCTGAGCAACGACCAGCGCGAGCGCTTCATCGGTCGGCTCGAGGGGCTGCAGCGGGATTTCATGCGCCTGCAGCGCAATCCAACCGTCGAGCAAATGCGCTGTGCAACCGGCTAAGTCGCAATGAAGAGCCATTCTCTATTGCTCGCGACTTGTACTCGCGACTTGCCTAACCATGCCGTGCCAAATCAAGCCTCGGCTTTTCAGAGGATAAAGATGTGAACAATCTCACGGCAATAACCCTAATAATCTTGCTATAATCCACCGGCGGCGGCGCTGCAGCTCGGCAAACAAGCTTGTCAACACAACGCCTCAGACACCTGCCCCGATCACCCGTCTAGGAAACCGCTATGGCCCTCGTCAAAAAAAATCCCGATAGCTCTTCCGCGTCCGCAAGCACTCAGGACACCCGTGCCAGCAATGCCGCTGCCACCCGTGAGGCAGAAGCCCAGCGCAAGCGCGCCCGCACCCTGGCCAAGCAGCAGCAAGCCGCCGAACGCATCGCATCGGCGACGGCGCAGCTCGCCTCCGGTATCAATGAGGCCGCCTCCGCAGCCGAAGAATTGAAGCGTGCCTCTGACCAGATCGCCTCGGGTGCCGAGGAGGCATCAGGCGCCTCACAGCAGTCGCTCACTGCATTTAAGCAGGTGACGACCGCGCTGACCCATCAGCTGCAGAATGCCGAGGGCGCGCAAACCAAGGTCGAGTCGCTGAAGGCGCTGATCATCAATGTTGGTGGCGAGATCGAGACCTTTATCGCCAACGTCGGCACCAGCGCCGATCGCCAAGGCGAGTCGGTGAAGATGGTCTCCGAGCTCGAGCAGCAGGCCTCGAACATCGGCGATATCGTCAATGCCGTGGTGCGCATTGCCGATCAGACCAATCTACTGGCGCTGAATGCCGCCATCGAGGCCGCGCGCGCGGGCAATCATGGCAAGGGCTTTGCTGTGGTCGCCGATGAGGTGCGCACCCTAGCCGAGACCTCGGAGAAGAGCGCCAAGCAGATCCAGGATCTGGTTGCTCAGATTCAAAAGGAGGTCAAGCTGATCTCCGAGGGCATCAACAACTCCGCGACCAAGGTCCGAGCCGAGGTCGAAAACGGCAAGCTGATCAACGAGCAGCTCGCCCAAATCCAGAACGACTCCGCCGAGGTCACCGCCGCGATCCAAGAGATCGCCGCCGGTGCGCAGGAGTCTGAGATGGCGACCAAGCAAGCCCTGCAGGGCACCGAAGAGATCGCCACCGCCGCTGAGGAACAGTCGTCTGCCGCGGAGGAGACCGCAAAGACCGTCGCCGAGCAGACCCAGGCCCTGGCTCAATGCGAGCAAGCCGCACAGAATCTCTCGGATCTGGCCGAGGAGCTGCGAAGCTCAACCGACATCAGCAAGAGCGCGGAGGAAGTCGCCTCAGCGGCCGAGGAGCTCTCTTCGGCCGTGCAAGAGATCAACCGCTCCAGCGCGCAGGTCTCCGAGGCCATCGATCAGATTCGTAAGAGCGCACAGTTGCAGTCCTCGGCCACAGAGGAATCCGCCACCGCGGTTTCGCAGATCGAGAAAGGGATCGAGATCGCCCAGCAACGTGCCACGGGCGCCGACGAGAAGATTCGCAGCATCAGCGAACTGCTGAAGACCAATCAGACTAGCATCGATAGCCTGATCAACGGCGTCGCCGAATCGGCCGAGGCCTCTCGCGAGAGTCTGCGTCAGATCAAGAACCTGGAACTGGTGTCGCGTAATATCGACAAGATCGTCGATGCCATCTCGACGGTCTCGATCCAGACCAACATGCTCGCGGTCAATGGCTCCATCGAGGCGGCGCGGGCCGGCGAGTTCGGCAAGGGCTTCGTCGTCGTCGCCACCGACATCCGTAACCTGGCCCACGACTCGTCCGAGAACGCCGACCGCATCAAGGATCTGGTCAAGGCCGTGCAGGATCAGATCAATACCGTCTGGCGTGACCTGGAAGAAAACATCAACGCCGCCAATGCCGAGGCGCAAAAGGCGCGCGCGATCACCACCGGTTTGGCGACGGCCGAAACCGATGTTGCCGCGGTGCAGAAGAGCACTATCGACGTGCTCGAAGCCGCCACCGAGATTGCCGCTTCGATCAGCCAGGTGAAGACCGGCGTCGAGCAGATCTCCTCCGCTGCCGAAGAGGCCGACAAGGCCGCCACTGAGGCTGCCTCCGCTGCGACCGAGCAATCACAGGGCGCCGAAGAGTTAGCGGCTGCCATCGAAGAGATTGCCTCGCTCGCCGATGAGCTGCAAAGCGCCTGAGTGCACCCACCGTCTAGCCGGAGATCCTCATGACCAACGAAACGGTCGCTGCCTCCCCGCCCGCGGTGGGCAGTGAGACTCAGTCGTCGAGCCCGGACACCGAATCCGACGTTCGCCAATTCGTCATCTTCGTTTGTGGTAGCGAGGTGTTTGGGGTCGACATGGCCCCAGTCCAGGAAATTATTCGTGTGCCCGAGGTGGTGCGCGTGCCACTTGGGCCCGACACCCTGCTCGGCCTCGCCAACCTGCGCGGCAAGGTACTGCCGATCATCAGCCTGAGGCGCCTGTTCGGTTTCGACGAGCGCGATAATGATGACGCCTCGCGCGCCCTGGTCATCGACTTGGGGCAACCGCTGGGCTTCGTCGTCGACCGCGTCAGCAGCGTGGTCGCGGTGGAGCCGGATCAGATCGAGGACGTCTCTGGCCTGAGCACCACCGTCAACACCGAGATGCTCTCGGGCCTGCTGAAGAACGTCGGCGGCTTTGAGATGGTCATGGTGATGGACTTCCAGCGCCTGATCGGGCTCGAGCTGACCGAGATCGACCAGCTCGAGGTGGCCAGCGCGGCCAGTGCAGCGAGCCTGGGCCAAGAGTCTGGGTCCGCGACCGAGGATGACGATGCAACCCAGGATGAGCTGCAGCTGGTCAGCTTCCAGGTTGCCGAGCAGGAATACGCGATCCCGATCGAGCACACCCAAGAGATTGTTCAGCTGCCCGAGCATATCGTTAAGGTGCCGCGTGCCGAATCGCATGTACTGGGCCTGATGAACCTGCGCAATCGGCTGCTGCCCTTGGTCTCGCTACGCTGCCTGCTGGAACTGCCGCCACGCACCGCTGATGAGCATAGCCGCATCGTCGTGGTGCGCCTGGGCACCGTCACCGTCGGCCTGGTGATGGACAGCGTCAATGAGGTCCTGCGGGTGCCGACCTCGGCGGTCGAGCCGATGCCAACCCTGTTGGCCGCGAGCGGCAATCTGCAGGAGATCACCGAGATCTGTCGCCTCGGCGAGGGCGGCAAACGCCTGGTCTCAGTGATCTCGATTCGCAACCTGTTCCGCCACTCATCGATCCAAGAGGCCTTGGACAGCTTGAATACGATGCAAGAGTCCGATTCCACTGAGCGCAACGGCAAGGATGGGCAGCGCGATGACGAAGAACAGGTGGTGGTGTTCCGGCTCGACAAGGAGGAGTTCGGTGTGCCGATCGCCAGCGTGCAGGAGATCGTGCGCGTGCCTGATGAGCTCACTCATGTGCCCAAGGCACCGGCCTTCGTTGAAGGGGTGATCAATCTGCGCGGCTCGGTGCTGCCGGTGATCGATCAGCGCCGGCGCTTGGGTCTGCCCACGGTCGAGCGCAATGATCGGCAACGCATCATGGTCTTCCTGCTCGACGGCGTGCGGATTGGTTTCATCGTCGATGTCGTCGCCGAGGTGCTGAAGATCCCGCATGCCGCGATCGAGCCGGCGCCGCAGTTGTCCGCGGAGCAGGCACAATTGATCACCCGCGTGGCCAACATGCAGAAGCAAAAGCGCCTGATCCAGTTGCTCGACCCGACGCACCTGATCGCCCGCGAACAGCGCCAGGAGCTGGCCAGCTTAGCCGATCGGGCCGAGGCCGCACCGCCAACAGTATGAAGGCACGGCCGTGATCAAGCTGCTGATCGTCGATGACTCGGCGCTGATGCGCCGTCAGCTCAAGAACATCTTCCAGGCCGAGGGCGACTTCCAGATCGAAGCCGCCCGCAATGGCGAGGAAGCGGTCGAGCTGAACAGCCGCTTCGAGCCGGATGTCATCACGCTCGACATCAACATGCCGCAGATGGACGGACTCACGGCGCTGTCGCTGCTGATGGCCGAGCGTCCGGTGCCGGTGGTGATGGTCTCCTCGCTGACCGAGAAAGGCGCGCTCTCGACCTTTGAGGCGCTCAATCTCGGCGCCGTCGACTACATCCCCAAGCCCGACGGCACCATCTCGCTGTCGATCGCCGAGATCGAGCGCGAGATCATCGCCAAGGTGCGCGCCGCCGCCGGTGCGCACTTGAAGAAGTCGCGCGGGTTGGCGGCCCGCATCCGCGGCGATCTGAGCGTCTCCAAGGCGACTCAGCCGGCGCCCCCGAAACGGTCACCGCTGGCGATCGATCAGGCTGCGAGCCGCGATGGGCTCGTCATCATAGGCGTCTCGACCGGTGGCCCACGCACGCTTGAGGACATCCTACCGCGATTACCAGCCAACTTTCCCTGGCCGGTCTTGGTGGCCCAGCACATGCCGCCGAGCTTCACCCGCCCGTTCGCCGATCGTATGAATGGCCTGTGCGCGCTCGAGGTGTTCGAGTTGCAGCGGCCGCAGCTGCTGGAGGCCGGACAGATCTGCATCGGCCGGGGTGGCGCGGATATGGTCGTCGTGCGCCGGGCGAACCGGCTCATGGTCAGCTCGCGCCCGGAATCCGCCGAGCATCTTTGGCATCCGTCGGTGGAATTGCTCGGCGAATCGGTGCTCCAGCATTGCGATCCGCGGCGCGTCATTGGCGTGCTGCTCACCGGCATGGGCTACGATGGGGCCGAGTCCTTCGCCGAGCTCAACCGCCGTGGTGCCCGCACCATCGCCGAATCCAAGCAATCTGCCGTGGTCTTCGGCATGCCGGCAGAACTGATCAACCGCGGTGGTGCCACCAAGGTGCTCTCGATGGAGCACGTCGCCGAACAGATCATTCAGTGGGTCAACGCCGGCTAATCACAAGAGACCAGCCAACACAGACCATGGGACTCAAAAAAGGCAAACCGACGCCGGCGACCGATGTCCCCGGCGAGCGTCAACAGGCGCGCGATCTGGACGGACTCCTGCTCGCCTTGCAAGCGGAAGATCCACTGACGCGGCGCTGGGCGGCGCGCGACCTCGAAGCCTATCCGGAGGCCGCCGCCGCCCTGCTGACCCAACTCCGCAGCGAGCGCGAGAACAGCGTTCGCCAGGTGATCCTGACCGCACTGACCGGCATCGGCAACGAGACGGCGATCCGGGGCCTGATCGATTGTCTCTATCTCGAAGATGTGATGCTGCGCAATGCCGCGATCGAGGTGTTGAAGGAATTACCCGATCAGGTTGCACCTTTCATGGGCCAGCTGTTGAAGGACTCCGACCCGGATGTGCGCATCTTTGCCGTCGATGTGCTCGAATCTCTGCGGCATCCGCGCGTCGAGGAATGGTTGATCGAGGTCATCAGCGAGGACCCCCATGTGAACGTCTGCGCCACGGCGGTCGATCTACTCGGCGAGGTCGGCAGCGATCAGGCCAAGGTCGCACTGGCATCCCTGAAGCAGCGCTTCGCCGAGGAGCCTTACATTCAGTTTGCCGCTGATCTCGCCCTCAAGCGTATCGAGGCCGACGAAGCCTGATGCTGAATCACCCGAGGATCAGCGACGAAGATTTCCAGAAGTTCAGGGAATTCTTCTATCGCAAGACGGGCATGCTGTTTGAGGACGGCAAGCGTTACTTCGTCGACAAGCGCCTGCTCGAGCGCATGGCGGCAACCGACAACGAGACCTTTCGCGGTTATTTCACCCTGCTACGCTTCCAGGCCTCTGGGGCCGAATTACAGGCCCTGATCAACCTAATGACGGTCAACGAGACCTACTTCTTTCGCGAGGAGTATCAGTTTCAATGTCTGGTCGGTTCGATGCTCACCGAGATCGTCACGCGGCGCACCTCGAACAAGCCGATTCGGATCTGGTCGGTGCCCTCGTCCTCCGGCGAGGAGCCCTATGGCATCGCCATCTACCTGCTCGAGCACTGGCCGCTGCTGCGGCAATGGGATGTCGAGATCATCTCCTCGGATATCGACACCCAAATCCTGAAACAGGCCAAGCAAGGCCTCTATAGCGATCGCGCCCTGCAGCATGTGCCGGAGCCGCTGCTGAAGAAATACTTCCAGCGCGTTGGTACCCAGTACCAGGTACGGCAAACCTTGCGCGAAGCGGTGGAATTCACCCAGGTCAACGTCAGCGATAGCGCCGACATGCGTAGCCATCGGCACTTTGATGTGATCTTCTGTCGCAATCTGCTGATCTACTTCGATGACATCTCGCGCAAGAAGACGGCGGAGTCCTTCTTTGATGCCCTGAACCCCGGCGGCTTCATCTGCCTTGGGCATTCCGAGGCGATGAGCCGGATCTCGCCGCTGTTCGACATCCGGCGGTTTCCCGAAGCGATCGTCTATCAGAAACCCCTGGAGGCGCGATGAAACGCATTCTGGTCATTGATGACGCCGCCACAGTGCGCCTCTATCACCGTGAAATCCTCGAGAAAGCGGGGTTTGTGGTCGATGAGGCGATCAATGGGCTGGAAGCCCTGGAAAAGCTCGAACAGGCGCCCTTCGATCTGTACCTGGTTGATGTCAATATGCCGAAGCTCGATGGCTACGGCTTCTTGCGCGCACTGCGCCAGTTGGATGTACCTCAGGCCCCAGCGATCATGATCTCGACCGAATCCTCTGCCAGTGATCGCCACACCGCCCTGGTTGCCGGTGCCAATCTCTACATCCTCAAGCCGATCAAGCCTGAACAGCTGCTGGCCCATGTGCAAGGCCTGCTCGGGGAGTGGCAAGACTGATGACGCCATTACTGGAACAGTTCCTCAGTGAGTCGCGTGATGCCATCCAGTCCATTGGCGAAAAGCTCATGCAACTGGAGACCAGGCCCGATGACCAGGCGCTCATGGGCGAGCTGTTCCGGCTGGTGCATACGCTCAAGGGCAACAGCGGTCTATTCGATCTGCCGGAGATGATCCGGGTACTGCATGCGGCCGAGGACCTGATGGATACGGTCCGGGCCGGACGTGCGACCTACTCGCAGGCGCTCGCCGACCAGCTGCTCGAGGCGATGGACTTCGTCTTGGCCGTGCTCGATGAGATCCAGCAGGCCGATAGCGACAACCTGCCGGCTAATGCCGACCGCTCGGCTGCGGCCGTCGATCTGGCGCGCTCATTGCAGCAGCTCAAGCCCGATGATGACCCGCCAAAAGCCGCTGCTGCCAGCCAAGCCCCGTCGACGGGCGAGTCTGCTAATGCGTCGACCAGCGACTCGACCAGCCCGTCAGGAGCTGGGGCAGCAACCGATCGAGCCACTGCTTCGGCGGCAATCCCGTCGGCAAACTCGGATCTCAGCGCCGCGCTTGCCCGGGTGTCGGAAGCCCTGCGCATGCAGCTGTATCGGCAGACGCTCGCCGGCGAGACCTTCTTCTTGATCTGCTACGAGCCCGAGGAGGAGTGTTTCTTCAAGGGCGAGGACCCCTTCTTCCAGATCATCCAGGTCGACACACCGCTGTGGCGCGCATTGAGTGCGCGTGAGCCCTGGCCAGATCCTGAGACCCTGGATGCCTACCGCTGTCTGCTGCGCTTCGAGTGCATCACCGCGATGGATCGCGACAGCCTTGCCGAGCATTTTCGTTATGTGCCCGATCAGGTCCAGGTCCGACCGATCACCCTGGCAAGCTTGCCGATCCCGACCGGCGCTGCACACGACGGTGTGCCCGTCGCCGATTATCTGCAGACTGCCAGCGAGCAGCTCGCGCACGGCGACCTGCCGAGCCTGATCCAGAGCAGCCGTGTGCTGCTGGAGCTTGCGGCACCTGGCTTGCGCATCGCCTCAGCCATGCGCTGGCTACTGCTACTGCTGGAAACGCAGCCCGAGGATCAGGCGCTGCCTGAGGCCTTGTTGGCGCGCATCCGCCAGCTGGAGGACCCGATGGCGATGGCGGCACTGCCGTCGGATTCGACGGCAGGCGCTCCGCCAGTCCAAGCGGCAACCCAGGCTGAAGCGCAACCAGAAGCGCAACCAACAGCCGATCAGCAAGAGAGCCAGATCCCAGCAGAACAGCAAACCAGACGCTTGTCGATCGGCGAACCCCTGGCCGGCATCCTGCAAACCCAGGCCGAGATCCTGGCGTTGGAAGACCAGCCTGACTGGCTTCAGGGTCGCCTGCGCGCGGTCGCCGCTTGCCTGCGTGCGGCCTTCGGCAGCCTTGGCGATCAAGCCGCGTTGACGACCCTTGAGACGGCGTTGCAGCAGGCGCTGGAGCAGGACAGCCCGCGCCCCTTACGCAACTGGATTGAGGTACAGGGCGCGCCCTACCTGGCCGCCATCGCCGAGGCTCCGGCTGCTTTCGACGCTGCCGATGCCTCCGGCCTCTCCGCTGCTTCCGCGTCGCTCGCCGACGCCGCTGCGTTCGATACTTCAGCGACTCCCGCGTCCGCTGATGCCGCCGTGCGTGCGACCGGGGACAGCAGGGGCGCTGGCGCGGCCTCAAGCGCTCCTGTTGGCGCCCAGGCCAGCAACGCTGCAGGCGCTCAGGCTGCGCCGCGCAAGTTCGGCCGCCGGCTCGAGGACAACTACGCCACCCCCAGCGCGATCAAGGTCGACCAGACCAAGATCGACACCATGATGAACCTGATCGGCGAGATGATCGTCGCCAAGAATGCCCTGCCCTATCTCGCCGCCCGTGCCGAAAAGGTGTTTGGCGTGCGTGATCTGGCGCGCGAGATCAAGGGCCAGTACAGCACCATCCATCGCATCGCCGATGAGATGCAAGACGCAATCATGCAGATCCGTCTGCTCCCGGTGTCCTTCGTCTTCCAGCGCTTCCCCCGACTAGTCCGCGATACGGCGAAGAAGCTCGGCAAGGAGGTTCACCTGGTGATGGAGGGTGAATCGACTGAAGCCGATAAGAACGTCATCGAATCCCTGGCCGATCCGCTGGTGCACATCATCCGCAACAGCTTGGATCACGGCCTGGAGACCGCCGAGGAGCGCCGCGTCGCCGGTAAGCCGCCAGCCGGGCAGTTGAGCATCCGCGCGCGCTCGGAGTCGGACCGGGTAGTGATCGAGATTGCCGATGATGGTCGCGGCATCGATCCCGAGACCATGCGGCGCAAGGCCTACGAGAAAGGCATCATCGATGAGCAGACGCTGGAACGGCTCAGCGATCAGGAGGCTGTGAACCTGGTCTTCGCGGCGGGCTTCTCGACCGCCGCCAAGGTCTCCGACCTGTCCGGGCGCGGTGTCGGTATGGACGTGGTGCGCAATGCCGTGGCCCAGGTCAACGGCAGCATCGACCTCAAGAGCGAGCCCGGCAAGGGCACGCTCCTGCGCCTTTCGCTGCCGCTGTCGATGGCGGTAAGTAATGTGATGATCATCAAATCCGCCGGGCAGCGCTTCGGTGTCGCCATGGATGCCGTCGCCGAGACCGTACGCGTGCCCGATACCAGCATTCAGACGATCAAGCAGCAAAAAACGACCGTCTTGCGCGGACGGGTCATGCCGCTGATGGCGCTCAATGACCTCTTGGGCTTGGGTGAGCCGCAGGTCGCCAATGACGACCGCGAGTTGGCGGTGCTGGTGGTGCGGATCGAGAACGATTTTCTCGGCATCATCGTTGATGATTGCTTGGAGACGGTGGATATCATCCTCAAGCCCCTCGCCGGCTTTCTCGGCAACATCAAGGGTTATGCCGGCTCCGCCCTGTTGGGCGATGGCTCGGTGCTCTTGGTCATCAACCCCAGAGGTCTACTGTGATGGGCATGGATATCCATGGAAATACCGTGGTCATTAGCGATATCCTAGGCGTCGAGGAGGCCGAGCCCTTGCTGGAGTGGCTGCTCGAACATCGCGATGGGCAGCTCGACCTCAGCGCCTGTCACCATCTACACGCCGCCAATCTGCAGGTGCTGATGGCGCTGCGGCCAACCATCACATCCTGGCCGGATGACCCTGCACTCGCGGATTGGCTCAAAACCGCATTCGATGAAATGGAGTCCAACCATGCCTAAGACCATTCTCGTGGTCGATGATGCCGCCACCATGGTCATGAGCCTGAAGGCCAGCCTGGAGATTGCCGGCTTCAAGGTCGAGACCGCCAACGATGGCGTTCAGGCCGTCGACAAGCTCAAGAGCGGCGTCAAGCCCGACCTCATCATCACCGATATCAATATGCCGAACATGGGCGGCATCGAGTTCATCGGAAAGGCACGCGCCCTGCCCGGCATGCGCTTCGTGCCGATCCTGGCGCTGACCACCGAGAGCCAACAGGCCAAGCGCGACGAGGCCAAGAAGCTCGGCGCCACCGGCTGGCTGCTCAAGCCGACCAGCGGCGCCGATCTGGTCAAGGTCATCAAGCAGGTGCTGCCGGGTGCTTGAACGGCTGTTGCGCAGGCTGCGCGACGCCGCAGCCAGTCTCCAACTCCCCGAAGAGGCGACACGCGCGGAGCGCTTGCGCCGGTTGCAGCTCATCACTGCCGCGGCCATTGGGCTTGGCACCCTGCTACTCGCCCTGTTGGTCTCTATCGGCCATGGCTGGCTTCAGCACCTGGCACGGATGCTCCCGCTCAGTGAGCCCGCGGCCCTCGCGTTGGGCATTGCCGGGCTCTTGCTCGCCACCCATGCACTCGCCGCCCTGCTGTTGTTTCGCGCCAACGCCGCGATCCTCAACCGCGAGCATGGGATGCTCGACCACCAGCTCGAGAGCACTCAGCAAGCGCTCAGCGCCAGCGCCGGCATCGACCAGGCCTTGCAAGACCATCTCGCGTTATCGGTGCGCGACAGCGAATCCTCGACCCTGACCCTGATCACCCGGGTCGACCAGTTGAATACCTCCGCGCATAAGCTGCTCGACTACCTGCAGCACTCCGACAGCAATGCCAGTGACATGGCAACGGATATTAGCGAGGGGGTGGACGAGATGAACAAGATCGCCAGTTTCGTCGAGGAGTTGCCTGACAAGATTCGCCAAAATAACCAGGCGGTCGAAAACATCTTTTCGGAGATCCAGCATCTCGAGGGACTGGCGGGATCGATCAAGGCGATCAGTCGACAGACCAACATGCTGTCGATCAATGCCGCCATCGAGGCCGCGCGGGCCGGCGAGGCGGGGCGGGGTTTTGCCGTGGTCGCCGCCGAGGTGCGCTCGCTGGCCAACCGCTCTGCGGAGGCCGCAGACACCATCCAATCTGGCCTCGATCACGCCCTAAGCTCGGTGAAGAAGAGCCTCAACGAGAGCGATCTGGCCAATGCCAGTCATGAGCTAGAACAGGCCAACCAGGTGGCCGTGGCCTTCGAGCGGCTGCAGCACAGCTATGAGGACATGCGCCAGTTCTACAAGACGCTGTTCACCGTGGTGACGCGACACAATACCGAGCTCGCCGAGCAGATCGCCGACATCCTCGGGCTATTGCAGTATCAGGATGTCGAGAGTCAACGACTCAACCGCATCAAGGATGCGCTGATGGAACGCCAAGCGCTCTATCTGGCCTTCGCCCAGCTCGCGGCCTCTGATGGCGAGATTGACGATCGGCTAGATGATCGGCTAGACGATCGACCAGACGACGTCGCCGAGGAAAAACGGCCACAGTTGTCACAAGCCTTGCAGACGTTGCTGGAGCAATACCTGACGAAAGAGTCGATGCATAGCCATCCGGATCATGCCACCGAGGACAGCGAGACCGACACGGGCCCCCGCATTGAGCTGTTCTGATAGCGTATCTCATCGCGTATCTCATCGCCTCTCCCATCGCCTCTCTCATCGCGCACCAACCTTATTGCCGTTCAACCGCCGCCACAGGACCCTCTATCATGACGCTGTCTCTCTCCCAGGTCCTAAGCAGCCATCAGGATCAGCTGCTCAATCACTGGTTGCACGATCTCTCCCAAGCCGCTGCAGACTCGGGCTTAAACCCTGCGCATCCGGAGCTGATGGAGCCGCTCCGGGCGCTGTTCTGGGCCATCATCGCGCAACTCAACCAGGAGCCTGCCCAGCAACCTAACCAGACGCCATCTCAAGCATCAGCGCATGCGCCCGACCAGCCGGCACCGCTTGCGAGCGAACGCAGCGAACAGCAGGCAGCGCTGAAGACGGAGCTGCAACAACTGATCGCCAAGCAGGCGCGCCTGCAGCGCAACTTATCCGATACCCTTGGCTTCCTGCTGCATCTCAAGCATCTAGTGCTGAAGGCGCTGCTCGCCGCCGAGGCGCATGACCCAACGGATCGCAGCATCCTCTGGCTGGACCACTGCTTCGAGCAGATCGCGCGCCAGGCCTTCGACAGCGCCCTCGCCGAGCGCGATCGCTATATCTCCGAACAAAGCCTGTCGATCATGGAGCTGTCGACGCCGGTACTGCGGCTTTGGCATCAGATCCTGCTGCTGCCACTGGTCGGCGTCATCGATACCGGTCGCGCGCGCCAGGTCACCGATCATCTGCTCGAGGCGATCGCCAAGTACGAGGCGCGGGTCACCGTGATCGACCTCACCGGCGTGCCGATCATCGACACCAGCGTTGCCCAGCACATCATGAAGACCGTGGATGCTGCGCGTCTGCTCGGCAGCCGGGTGGTGCTCACCGGCATCAGCCCGGAGGGCGCGCAGACCCTGACCAAGCTCGGCATCCGCTTCGGCGATGTGATCTCGCGCGCCAGCCTACGTGCTGGGATCGCCGAGGCGCTGCTGATCACCGGTAAGCGCATCTCGGCGATGGACGGTGGCGCACGATGAAGATCCCAATCCTGCGCCTAGGCCGCCTCCTGCTGGTCTCGATCCAGGAAGATCTCACCGATAACGAGGCCATGCAGTTCCAATCGGATCTGGTCAACAAGGTCGCCGAGATCGAGGCGCTTGGCGTCGCCGTCGACATCACCGCGCTGGATGTGGTGGACTCCTACATGGCGCGCGTCATCAACGACACCGCCAGCATGGTGCGCCTGCTCGGCGCCGAGGTGGTGATCTGCGGGGTGCAGCCCTTCGTGGCCATGACCCTGATCGAGATGGGCCGCGACCTGATCGGCGCGGACTGCACCTTCAATCTCGATCAGGGGCTCGAACAGCTGAAAACACGCATCGCCAGTCGGGGTGACATTCGCTTCGCCGGTGACGAGGATGAATGAGCCAGCGTCCATCGAGCGTCTCCCCATCCGCACCCATAACGACATCGTCACCGCGCGCCATGCCGCACGCGAGCACAGTGCCCGACTTGGCTTCGGTCGCGCCTATCAGACTCGGCTCGCCACCGCGGTCTCCGAGCTCACCCGCAATGTCATCCAGTACGTCGGCGAGGGCAGCTGCCTGATCGAGGATCAGGTCGACGCGCAGGGCTGCAGCATCCGGGTCACCGTTGAGGATCACGGCCCCGGCATCCCCGACCTAGCGCTAGCGATGGCTGATGGCTTCAGCACCAGCGGCGGGCTCGGCGCCGGTCTCCCCGGTACCCGTCGGCTAGTCGACCAGTTTCAGATCAGCTCCGAGCCAGGGCTCACCCGTATTGTCATCAGCATCCACAAGGCGCCCTGAGATGACCGGCGCACCGGACTTGAACGGAGCCCTGAACGGTGACCTGAACGGTGACCTGAACAGGGACTTGAACGGGGCCTCCAGCCGTCTCTTCTCAATCCGCACCGAGGCCGATGTGATGGAGGTCGCGCGTGGTGCCCGCCAACTCGCCGAGCGTCTCGGCTTCAGCCAGGTACACGCCTACCATCTGGCGATCGCGACCTCAGAGCTGGCAACCAACTTGGCGGTGTACGCCGGCGGCGGCACCGTGCGTCTGTGTGTCCTCGACGACACCGAGCAAAGCGCCCGCATCGGCATCGAGCTCTCTGTCGAGGATCAAGGCCCTGGCATCCCCGACCTGGCGCTCGCGATGACCGAAGGCTATAGCACCGGCGCGCGTCTAGGCTGCGGCTTGCCCGGCGCCAGTCGGCTCATGGATGAGTTCAGCATCGACTCCTCGACGCAGCAGGGCACCCGGATTCGCGCGGTGAAATGGCGCCAGCCCGCGCCTGAACGGCGATCACCCCAGGGACCGCCTCATGAGTAGCCTTGCCGCCAATCTCGGCTTCGCCCTGCGGGCGATGCCTGGCGAATCCGTCTGCGGCGATCAGATCGGCGTCTGGCCACAGGGCGAGCACCGGCTCCAGCTCGCCTTGGCCGATGGCTTGGGACATGGCCAGGGCGCCCATCAAGCCGCCTGCAACGTCATGCGGCTGCTTGGCGACCTGCAACCTCTCGCGATCAGCGCCCGCTTCCAATACTGCGATGAGCACCTGCTGCACTCTCGCGGCGTGGCCTTGGCAATGGCCGATATCGATCTGCAAGCGCACTGCCTGACGCATGCTGCGGTCGGCAACATCCGCTCCCTGTTACTGCGCCAGGGCCAGGTCAGGCGACTCGGCGCGGCGCGCGGCATCGTCGGCGCCGGCTACCGCGATCTCTATCCCGAACAGCATGACTTTCAACCCGGTGATTGGCTGGTGATGTTCTCCGATGGGATCGGCGAGGACGCGCGGATCGCCGACGCCCTCAGCGCCGCCGAGCCCAGCCAGGTCGCTGGACGGACCACTGGGCATGTCGCTGGGCGGGCCAGCGCCAAGATCAACCGGAACGCCAGCGCCCAAATCGCCGGGCAGGACACCGACGAGATCGACCAGAAGGCCAGCGCCCAGGTCGCCGGGCAGATCGCCGGGCAGATCGCCGGGCAGGTCACTACTCAGGCCACCGCCCAGGCCATCGCCCAAGCCCTGCTCGAGCGCTGGGCCAGCGCGCAGGATGATGCCTCCCTGCTCCTCTATCAGCATGTCTGACGTCTTCGATCAAGCCCCCGGTGATGGCCGCCGTAAGGCCGCGTGCCGCCGCCTCGCCCCCGATGCCTGACACCACCGCTCAAGCCCCTGCTGTGCGAGACGCGACGGACAGCATCGCCGAGCGCTACGCACGCTTACTGCATCAGGCCGTGCTCGGCGATGATCCGCTGCTGGTCGAGACCGCCCTTGCCGAGGCCGCCGAACTCGGTCGTGAGATGATGCGCGCCGAGATCCCACTGGAAGAGGTCAGCGAGATCCATCACGATGCCCTGGTCGCCCTCGCCCAAGCGCATCCGCAGCTGCTCCTGGCGAAGGTCGCCAACCGGATCACGGCGCCGCTGATGGAGGCCTACATGGCCTACAGCCTGACCTTTCGCGAACAGCTCGAGCATCGCACCAACGCCATTCTCAACGCCCGCATCGATCAGCTGCGGCGCCTGGAATCGATCGGCACCCTGGCGGCCGGCGTGGCGCATGAATTCAATAACATCCTCGGCAGCATCATCGGCTTCAGCGAGCTCCTCACCGATGAGATCGAAGCGGACAAGCCCGGTAGCCAGTACCTCAAGCACATCCTGCAAGCGAGTTTTCGGGCGCGCGACCTCACCGCCCGCCTGCTGACCTTTGCCCGGGACATGCCGGAGGTGCGTGAACCGGTTGATGTGGTGTCGGTGGCCGCCGAGACGCTCGAGCTGCTGCGCGCGACCCTGCCGGTCAGCATCCGCCTGACGCTCGAGGCCTCGGTGCCACAGGCTTGGATCATGGCCGATGCGAGTCAGATCCAGCAGATCATCATGAATCTCTGCATCAATGCCGCTGATGCGATCCAGGTTCGCGATGGCCGCATCCGCATCGGCATCGAGCCCCGACTGCACGGCGCCGCGACCGAGCCGCGCAGCGATTCACCGCTCGAGCCCGCTCAGCCCCTGCTTCGCCTCAGCGTCAGCGACAACGGCGAAGGCATGACGGCGGAGACCAGAGCCCGCATCTTCGACCCCTTCTTCACCACCAAGGCGCCGGGCAAGGGCACCGGCCTCGGCCTCTCGGTCATCCATGGCCTGGTGACCAGCATGGGCGGTACCATCAGCCTGGAGAGCACGCCCGGCCTCGGCACCCGCTTCAGTATCGATCTGCCAGCCCTGAGCGGATCACTTCAGCCGGCGGCGCGAGAACCGGCGGCGCTTGATGAGAACGCGCCCGCAGTGCGCAATAAGAACGCGTCCGCAGCGCTCGATAAGAACGCATCTGCGGCACACGACGAGAACGCGCCACGGCGCTAGCACAGCGACGGAAACCCACCACCATGACGACGATCCTGATTGTTGATGATGACGAGCTCTTCCGCACCATGCTCGAGGCCATGCTGCGCAAGGAAGGCCATCAGGTGCTCAGCGCGGTCAATGGCAGCGAGGCCTTGGCTCTGCTGGAATCCCAGTCACCCGACCTGATCATGACCGACATCCTGATGCCCGATGGCGACGGCATCGAGCTGATCACCGCCCTCAATCAGCAGCAACGCGACATCCCGATCGTCGCCATGTCCGGTGGGCGGCGCACCATCAGCCTCGAATTTAACCTGGAATCGGCGGCGCTGATGGGCGTGAAGGCAACGCTGCCGAAGCCGTTCACGCGCGATAGCCTGCGCCAGGTGCTCGCCGACGCGCTGCAGGGATGACAGCCACCAAGACGGCCGGCAACGACATGCTGCTCAACACGCCTCCCAGCGTGCTGGCGGTGACCAACCGCAAGGGCGGCACCGGTAAGACCACCACGGCCGTCAACCTGGCCGCCGCCTTCGCTGCCGCCGGCAAACGCACCTTACTGATCGATCTGGACACCCAAGGCCATTGCGCCTTCGGGCTGGGTCTGCAGCCAACGCCGGGGCAGCTCAGCGCCCATCACCTGTTTGCCGACACGCCGCCGACGCTGACCGAGCTCTGCCGCAGCACAGCCTGGGATGGTCTGGACCTGGTTCCCGCCAGCACCGACTTTCGCCACGGCAACATCCGCGATGATGACCAAATCCTCGCCCGCGCCATCGCTGAGCCAACGATCACCGAGCGCTACGATCAGATCATTATCGATTCGCCACCCTCGCTCGACCACCTGCTGTTCAACGCACTCTCAGCCGCGCACTGGGCGATCATCCCGTTCGTCCCGCATCCCTTGGCCGGCGAAGGCGTCAAGCAGCTCTCACGGGTCTTCTTCCAAGTCGCCCTGCGCACCAACACCCAACTGCGCCTGCTCGGGGTGCTGCCGGTGATGCTCGATACACGGATCGGACAGCATCGGCTGATCCGCACCCAGGTCGCGGAGCAATTCGGCGAGCAGCGCGTCTTAGGTGGCATCCGCAACGACATCAAGCTCGCCGAGGCCTTCGCCGCCGGCCAGCCGGTGCGCGTCTACGCCCCGCGCAGCCGCGGCCAGCAGGATTATCAGCAGGCGTTTGAGACGATCGAGGCCTGTCTGCGGACAGCGGTTGGATAGTCCTGGATAGTCCGGCCCGAAGCCAACGCAGCAAAGGCAAGCCATGCGCCTGACGCCGATACAAATCGAAGCCATACTGCGCATCGTCTCCGAACATGCCGGCCAGTCGGCGCGCACCTATCTGTTTGGCTCGCGCCTCGATGACCGAGCGCGTGGCGGCGACCTCGACCTGCTCGTCGAAACCGCAACGCCCATGCCATTGCTCGAGCGTGCCCGCTTGCAGCTCGACCTGGAAACCCAACTCGGACTGCCGGTGGATCTGATCGTTGACGATCATGACAGGGCGGCCTCGCCATTTCAGCAACTCGCCCGCGCTCGCGCCCAGCCCTTGAGACTGCCGACATGACCATACCACCGCTTGTCGCCGAACAGCGCCACCTCGCCGGTCTGCTGGAAGCCATTCAGCGCTGCGTCTACTTCCTGCAAGCCTCGCGCGCCAAAGCCCCCTGGCCGCTCCAACCCGAAGAGCTTGCCGCGCGTTACAAAGAGATCGCGTTATTCGAGACGCTCGCCGCGATGAATGAGCGGTTCGCGAAATTGCAGGATACCCTCGGCGCCTATCGTGCGCTTGTTCAATCGAGCGTACAGGCACCCTCGGCGCAACGACGCCGAAAGCGGCGCTCAGCGAAACGCTGATAGCCCCATTCCAGCGGCTGTGTCAGTCGCAGCCTGTTCACCAATCCTGCCAGTAGATGCCAGCGCGGCAGCCGCTGCCAGATCGCGATGAAGGCCTCAACGCCGCTGAGCAAACGGCCATCAGACTCTTGGACATGCAGCCGACGCATCGCGCTTGGCAGATCCAGCCCCGCACCTGCCAAGGCATCGGCTTCTTGGGTGATATCGATCCACTGAATCCGACCGTCACGGTCGATCTTGCGATAATGGGCGATCTCACGGCTGCACAGCGGACAGCCGCCGTCAAAGAACGTTTTCAGCTCGGTCATGGTCAATCAGTAGAGGCTTGGCTTCGGATGTCCATTGAGATTGCGGTCCCTGCGTCGAGATCAACGTTCACCGTATCTAAACCGCGTCCAGTTTGGGATGTGCAATTTTGACCGCACCCACTGCGGAAAATTGACGTTTCTGTCTCTGGAAGCGGTTTAAGACCAGACCAGCTGAACAACCTGAGCTCTGCTGCCTCGTTACCCGTCTATCAGGATGTCCTGCCGATGCGCCCTATCCTCATCGCCATTCTGTTGAGCCTACTCACCGCCGGCTGCTCCAGCGTGCAGTTGGCCTACAACAGCGCTGACTTCTTCATCGAGCGCTATGCCGATGACTACCTGGGGCTCGATGGCGCCCAGATGCAGCACTGGTCGCCGGTGCTCGAGACAGCGCTTGAGCGTCACCGCGCCGAGGAGCTGCCCTATCTTGCGAGCTTCTTCGCCCAAGCGGCACAGGATGCTCACCAGGGCTTCACCAGAGCCAAGATCGACTGCCTGTTCGATCAGTTCGAGACGATCTATCAGCGCCATTTCCGCCTCGCTTCCGCGACTGCGGCGCCGCTTCTCGCGGGCCTGTCGGCGCAGCAGATTGATCGCCTAGCGGAGACCTTTGCCGAGGAAGACAAGGATGATGCCGCCAAAGCTGGCGCCGAGGAGGCCGCGCGTCGCGCACGGAAGCGAGCCGAGCGTTACGTCGATCAGATGCGCTGGTGGTTCGGCGATCTCAGCTCAGCACAACGCGGGCTGGTGACCGATGTGACACGCCGCATCCCAGACACCGCGCCCGCTTGGTACGCCTACCGCGCGGCCAAGCGCAATGCGCTGATCGAGCTGCTCAGGGGTGGGGCCTCGCAGGCGAGCATCGAGCAATTCATGATCGATTGGCTGGTCGACTACCGCGACCTGCCGAGCACCTTGGCCACGGCACAGCCGGCGCTCCGCAATGCGTTCGCAGATCTGCTGCTGCGCCTGCAGCCAACCCTGAGCGACGCGCAACGCGAGCGCTTCATCGGCCGACTCGAGGGACTCGAGCGCGATTTCATGCGCTTACAAAAAACGCCCAGGCTAGCGCCGCTGCACTGCGGTAGCGGCTACAACGCCACCGAAGCGCATGCGCTTGAACCGCGACCATCGGCATGATCAAGTCGCCATTAACAAGTCGCCGCAGAAGCAATCGACATCTGTCTGCGGGCGCGCTTTTGCATTCAAACAGCCATGTCCGCGTTGACGAAAAATGGCCTACGGCGATGTGATTAGCTAGACTAGACCAATATCGAGACTAGACCCGTCCCAACGCATTCTCCAACAACAGCTTAAGCGGAGGACGCGAGCGAGGTTCCTCGCGTACAACTGATGCAAGCCGTCAACATGCTGCAAGCCAAATCTTCTCTGTCCCGCTTAGTGGAAGCCATTGAGCAAGGGCGGGAGCGCGAGATTATCATCGCCCGTAATGGCCACCCTGCGGCCAAGTTGGTACCGGTGGAGACGGTGCCGATCAGCCAACGTCTCGGCGTCGCCAAGGGTAAATTCGAGGTGCCTGAGAGCATTGACACCCATAACGCGGAGGTGGCACGGCTGTTCCTGGGTGGAGACCAGGTTTGAACCTGCTGCTCGACACGCACGTCGCCCTGTGGGCGATTACCGATAGTCCCAAATTGCCGCCAAAAGCTCGGGCGTTGATTCAGTCGCCCACCTCCGTTGTTTGGGTGAGTGTCGCTAGTGTGTGGGAAATTGCGATCAAGTACGCGCTTGGCCGGGGCGACATGCCTGTATCGAGTCAAGAGGCCATCGACTACTTCCGCGCGTCCGGTTATCGCTTTCTAGCAATCGAGGCAGAACATGCGGCGGCGGTCGAGGCACTGCCCGCACACCATCAAGACCCGTTCGACCGTCTGCTCGTCGCTCAGGCGCTGGTTGAGCCGATGCGGCTGATGACTCGCGACCCATCGGTGTCTTGCTACAGCGACACCATCATCAAAATCTAGAATCGGGCTGAACGACTCGATCACTCGCGCGTCATGAATCTATCACTCGCGCGTCCGCGGGGCGGCAGTCTCACCCGCCCGCGGCAGGCGCCTGAGCAGCAGCACCGCGAGCGAGATCACCACTAGGATGAGCAGGCCGATAATCGCTTCGGCTAGTTGACATCCTGCTCCCCGCCCTGAGGGGCAAGGCTTGTCGCACGCTTGGTCAATCGAGCGTGCAGGCACCATCGGCGCAGCGGCTTCGAAAGCGGCGCTCAGCAAAACGCTGATAGCCCCATACAAGCGACCGCGTCAGTCGCAGCCTGGTCACCAATGCTGCGAGGGGCTGAGGGCAGGAGGCCAAAGACGGAGAACGCGGACAGTACACCTAAGGCGAGATACTATCGGTGAGTCGCTGCAAACGCTGCCCCTCGGCGCGAGCTTCGGCAACCAACTGGTTCCAGTCGTCTGGCGGATGGCCGCTTTCCAGCATCTTGCGGAACACACGATAGGCGTCATTGCTGCTCTTGTAAGCGCGTTTCGTCTTCTCGTCATTGACCCACGCGAAGACGATCACCTTGGCTTGAGCGTGGTAACGAAAAAAGAGCCGATACTGCTGGAAGAATTTGGCCCGGAACCAATGCTTGTGCTCGTCGCCAAGCGTGCCACCTTGGCGGTACTCCGGCCCAGTTGGATCTTTCGGTATCACATCGAAGGCCAGCTTGGTGATGGCGGCCAGTCGCTTGCTGGCATTTTTCTTGTTGTATCCGGCCGGGTCTTTCTGTTTGAGCGCCTCGACTTGCTGCGCCAAGGCTTCAATTTGTGCCAAAAACAGCGGATGCGCAAAGACCGTCCAGCCGTGGATGACCAAGATCGAGGGCTGGCCCGGACTCATTCATCATCGGCCGACAGGGCCGCATCGAGTTCGATGTCGACATCGCCGGCCAGCGCCTGGAGTCGTTCGACGAGCCCGGGATCAACAGCCTGCAGGCGTTCAGGATGGCGGGCGATATCGCGCGTTAGGAAACCGAGGAACGCTCCGAGCACTGGATCATCGCCCTCAGGGATCTCGGCGCGGGTCAGAACCACCTCGCCGCTGGGGCGTATGCTGTAGCGGATCTTGTCGCGCTTGCCGAGCCGCAGAGCACGACGCACCGTTTCCGGCACCGTGGTCTGGTAACGGGCGGTCAGCGTGGATTCGGCTTCAAGGCTGGCGGGCATGGCGCACTCCGGTCAACGCGGTTGATGCGCTGCAGGGTAATGCAGACGCATTGTCATTTCAATGCTGGACCGCTCCTTATGGCGGGCAGTATTCGGTTACGGATCAGTCTAGACTGCTAGAACTCGCGTGTCCGCGGGGCGGCAGTCTCACCCGCCCGCAGCAGGCGCCGGAGCAATAGCACCGCAAGCGAGATCACCACTAGGATGAGCAGGCCGATGATCGCTTCGACCAGATTGTGCTCAAGCATGGATTCCCCGAGCAGCACGAAGCCCGCGCCATAAGCACCTGTGAGCAGCATCGAGACCCAAAAATGCAGCTTCAGTGGGATGCCGGAAAAGCCGAGCAGGTAGTTCTTGATGAACAGCGGCACACCGGGCGTGATTCGCAGCAGCATCGTGAACTGCACATGGCCATCAACAGGAAGAATGAGAGCGGATCGGCCCCGCGTTTCCAGTCGAGGATCAACTCATAGTTCCAGAACAGCCAAAGCGCGAGCAAGAGCGCGACCACCAACCTGCCGGTCAGCAACACGACGCCGAGCAGGGCGCGATCGAGGCGCCAGGGCAGGCTGGACGGGCAGCCCAGTTTCATCTCGCCGCCCGAGGGCGAGTGATTCGATGGCCACAACCCAGGCTGGCCGTTGATGACGACATCGCTAGTTGGACTTACGTCGATAAACGGATTTATCGAGCCGTTTCATCAGGTAGTAGCCGCCAAGCAGGGTCGCGAGTAGCGCCGCCATACCGATCATGTACATAGCGGGGTCGCCCTTGCCTTCGAGATCGAGCACGACGACCTTGCGCGCTAGCGCAGTGATGGCAATCAATAGCATCATTTCGACATGGACGGACTTATCGACCATGTACATGTAGATACTGGCCATCAGCTCGACGGCGATCAGCACGATCAGGAACATGCCAAAGACCTCGAACAGTTCGTCGAGGCCAAGCAGAAAGCCGTCGTTTTTGACGATCATCACGTCTTTGTAGAGGATCACGCAGAGCTCGACCAGTGCGAGCACCGAGACGCCGGCAATCAGAAGCAGCAGCACAAAGGCGAGGCTACGCTCGAAGTGGTGGAAGGCTGCGTGCATGAAGGGGTGTTTCGGCTTCGGCTTAGCGGCGCCAAAGAGATCCAGCGGCGGCAGCTCGGCAGCCGGGCGACTGCTGCCCTGCTCGCCCGATGACCGTTCGGCGTCTGCACCCGAGCCTACGCTAGTACCACCACCCGCTGGAATGATGCGCACCAGCGCCCCTGCTTGGGCAAAGGCGGCGTGGAGCCGAGACGCCAGCGCGCTATCGATACCCCGTTTGACGGTCACCGGCGTGCCACTGAAGAGCTGGGCGACGGCCTCGTCAGAAAGCTTGAACAGATCCTTGATCTTTGCCCGGGCTTGGCCAGGTTTGGTTCCAGGCGTTAGCTCACCTGCAAATTCGAGGTCAAAGCGCGTGCTACTCATGATGAATGCTCATGATGGATACCCTGCAATTGGATGCTCAGTGTTCTTCCTGCGGACGCATGTGCGGGAACAACAGCACGTCGCGAATCGAGGGCGCGTCGGTGAACAACATCACCAGGCGGTCGATGCCAATGCCCTCGCCTGCGGTCGGCGGTAGACCGTGCTCGAGGGCACAGATGTAGTCGGCATCAAAGTGCATGGCCTCGAGGTCGCCAGCGTCTTTATCCGCAACCTGTCTGCGGAAGCGCTCGGCCTGGTCCTCGGGATCATTCAGCTCGGAAAAGCCATTGGCGATCTCGCGACCACCGACGAAGAATTCGAAGCGATCGGTCACGAACGGATCATCATCGCTCTGCCGAGCCAGTGGCGAGACCTCGGTCGGATAAGCGGTGATGAAGGTCGGCTGCATCAAGCGCGACTCGACGGTTTTCTCAAAGATCTCGATCTGCAGCTTGCCAAGGCCGTAGCTGTCCTTGAGATGGATGCCAAGGCGCTCGGCCACCGCGCGCGCGCGCTCCACTGAGTCCAGATCCTCGGCGCTCAGGTCCGGATTGAACTGCAGGATCGACTCGCGCACGGTCAAGCGCGCGAACGGCTGCGCGAAGTCGTAGGTCTCGCCCTGATAGCTGATTTGGGTGGTTCCAAGCACGCGCTCGGCGAGTTCGCGCAAGAGCGTCTCGGTGAGATCCATCAGATCGCGGTAATCCGCATAGGCCTGATAGAGCTCGAGCATCGTGAATTCGGGATTGTGGCGGGTCGAGAGGCCTTCATTGCGGAAATTGCGGTTGATCTCATAGACACGCTCGAAGCCGCCGACGACTAAACGCTTGAGATAAAGCTCGGGCGCGATGCGCAGGAATAGCTGCATATCGAGCGCATTGTGATGGGTGACAAAGGGCCGCGCGACCGCGCCGCCCGGAATCGCCTGCATCATGGGCGTCTCGACCTCGAAGAAGCTGCGCTGATTGAGGAAATCGCGGATCGCCTGAACCAGCTGCGTCCGCACACGAAAGGTCTCACGCGTCGCCTCGTTCATGATTAGATCGAGATAACGCTGGCGATAGCGGCTCTCGGTATCGGCCAGCCCATGCCATTTCTCGGGTAATGGCCGCAACGACTTGGTCAGCAGCCGCAACTGCTCGACCTTGATCGACAGCTCACCGGTCTTGGTCTTGAACAGCTGGCCAGAGACGCCAACGATATCACCGATATCCAGCTCCTTCTTGAACCAGGCATACTCATCGACGCCGATCAGGTCGCGCTGCACGAACAGCTGGATACGCCCACTCATATCCTGCAGATGCGCGAAGCTCGCCTTGCCCATCACGCGCCGACTCATTAGCCGACCTGCCACCTTGGCTCGCACATTGCGCGTCTCCAGCTCAGCGTCATCCATCTCGGCATAGTGGGCATGCAGCTCGCCAGCCACCACATTGCGCCGAAAATCATTCGGGAAGGCAGGACCCAGCTCGCGAATCGCATTCAGCTTCTCACGCCGTTGAGCGATCAGCTTATTCTCATCTCGCTCCAGCTCCGGTTGCGCGGAAGGATTCATGCGGTCATTCGGCTGCGTATCGTTCATAGCTCAAAAGGTCTCTCGATAGGCAGCCAAAGCAGCCCAATCAGCGTTGATGGCGAATGCACACGTCTGATCCGCCTCTAGTGTATTTCTGGCAGGGGCCACAAGCGCAGCCGCAACCGTTACCCCACCACAGCAATCGTAACCCCCAAACTCACCACTCACCACTCACCACGCAATCAAAGCCCACTCTTCAAACTCGCCTCAATAAAGGGATCAAGCCCACCATCGAGCACAGCCTGCGTATTGCCGGTCTCAACATTGGTACGCAGATCTTTGATCCGAGATTGATCCAGCACATAGGAGCGGATCTGGCTGCCCCAGCCGATATCGGACTTGCTCTCTTCCAGTGCCTGCTGCTCGGTGCGGCGCTTCTGCATCTCCAACTCATACAGCTTGGCCTTGAGCTGCTTCATCGCCTGATCTTTATTGGCATGCTGCGAGCGGCCATTCTGGCATTGGGTCACGGTATTGGTCGGCAGATGGGTGATGCGCACCGCCGATTCGGTTCGGTTGACGTGCTGACCGCCAGCACCGGACGCACGATAGACATCGATCCGTAGATCGGCCGGATTAAGCTCGATCTCGAAGGAATCGTCGATCTCAGGGGAGACGAACACCGCTGCAAATGAGGTATGGCGTCGATTGCCGGAATCGAACGGCGACTTGCGCACCAGCCGGTGCACGCCGGTCTCGGTGCGGAGCCAGCCGAAGGCATGGTCGCCCTGCACTGACACCGTTGCCGACTTGATCCCCGCTACATCGCCCGCCGAGACCTCAGTGAGCTCGGCCTTGAAGCCGTGGGCTTCAGCCCAGCGCAGATACATGCGCAGCAGCATCTCGGCCCAGTCCTGCGCCTCGGTGCCGCCAGAGCCGGCCTGGATGTCGATAAAGGCGTTCTTGGGGTCCATCTCGCCGGAGAACATACGCCGGAACTCAAGCTCAGCGACGCGCTTCTCGTAGCCTTGCAGGTCAGCGACCACCGCCGCGACCGTCTCGACATCGTCTTCATCGGCGGCCATGGCCAATAGGTCATCGGCGTCAGCGAGGCCGTCATCGAGCTCCCGGACGGTATCGACCACGGTCTCCAGCGAGGCGCGTTCGCGGCCGAGCGTTTGTGCTCGCTCGGGGTCGGACCAGACCTCGGGCACTTCGAGCTCGCGCAGAACCTCGGTCAGGCGCTCTTGCTTGCCGGCGTAGTCAAAGATACCCCCTAAGGAGCTCTAGGCGCCCCTTGAGGTCGGCGATCTGAGCGCGAACCGGGTTGATGTCTTCCATGGGGGTCTCCGCAGGATGAAAGCCGTCGATTGTACCCCAGCCCAGGCCTCGGCCGCAGAGCAAACCGGCCATGCCCTATCGATCGTCTATACTGGGATCAGGCCCTAATGCTGAGAGGGAGTGATCGTCTCATGGCTCGTCTTCCCCGATTTGTGCTTCCTGGTTTTCCGCAGCATGTGATTCAACGTGGCAACAATCATCAAGCGATCTTGCGCGATGAGGAGGACTACTGGTTCCTCTGGGGTCGGCTCTGCGATGCCGCGGCCAAGTTCCAATGCGACATCCACGCCTATGTGCTGATGCCAGATCATTTCCATCTGCTGCTCACGCCTTGGCAAGAAGACAGCATCGGCAAGCTCATGCAGTACACGGGCCGATACTTCGTGCAGCATGTCAACGGCCGCTATCGACGCAAAGGGACCCTTTGGGAAGGCCGCTACCGAGCGACTTTGCTGGACCCTCAAGACTTCTTGTTGCCGGTCAGTCGGTACATCGAGACCAACGCGGTGCGCGCTGAGTTGGTCAACGCCGCGGAGGATTACGACTGGTCCAGCTATGCGGCCAATGCACTGGGGCTCGAGGATGAGCTGACCACACCGCATCAGGTCTACCGAGCGCTTGGCGAGAGCTTGGCGCAGCGGCAGCAGGCCTACCGCGCGTTGTTCGAGTATCCACTCAGTCAACCGCTGCTAGAGCGCATCCGGGCAGCGACCAACAAGGCCTGGGTGCTCGGCAATGAACGCTTCTGTCAAACCATTGAGGATAAGCTCAATCGCAGAGCAAAACCTCGGCCCCGCGGCGGTGACCGCCGCTCGGCTGCCTACCGCCGTGCATTAGAGCAGCCAGCGACATTACACTAGATCGTCTGGCCAGCCGTCTGAGAGAAGTCCATGTCGAACATCCACGTCGCACGACCGCATCACCTAGGGCTCGAGGCAGCGCGCGCCGAGGTTGAGCGCATCGCCGCCCGAGTCCGCGACGAGTACGGCGCGGACTATCACTGGAGCGGCGATGTGCTGTACTTCAAGCGTTCGGGCATCTCGGGACGGATCGCTGTCGCGGATGATTCCATGGATCTGACCATCAAGCTCGGCCTGCTGCTGACCGCGATGCAAGGTCAGATCGAAGCTCGGTTAACGCGCAAGATCGACGAGGCGCTCGCCCGCTACGAACCCAAACCGCCAAGGGCCGCTGACGGCTGATCAATCACCGCACGGCGCCAATTGGGCGCCAATGGGGCGCCAGTCAACCATTAGTCGCTGTCGAGAAATATTTTCGATCGCACTGACTGTACAGTCATTTTTTTCTTCGATTGTCTTGTTTTTCTGATCCGCTCAGCCTATCCTTCTTCGCAACAGGGGGATGCTGGTGCGGGGGAACGGTGCCTGCACGCAGGCGCCGGCACCAGCGCGTTTTTCATGCAGCAGGCTTAACCACGCATCGAGGCAATGCGATGAGCGGGCAACAAGATTCTGGATTTTGGGGAGCCGAGGACGCGGGACGCGGGGGACAGATTGGCCAGGGCCAGATGATCAACCGCCGCCAGTTCGTCAGCGTCTTAGGTGGCGCTTCCGCCGCCTTGCTGCTCGGCGCCTCGATGCCGAGCGCCGCTGCACGTCAATCAGCCCTGCAGAGCCAGCTGGTTCGGTTGGTGAAGCAACAGCGCGCTCAGGGGCTGATCCGTTCTGACGAAAAGACGTCCTGGTCGGTCTACGACTTTACTGGTGGCAAGAAACTGGTCTCCATCAATGAGGATGCACCGCGCCAAGCGGCCAGCATGTTGAAGCCTTTCGTGGCGCAGGCCTTTTTCTACACAATGAACGAGCGCGGCTCGAAGCTGCGTTACACCGGCTCGGTTCGTGAAAGCATGGAGGCGATGATCCGCAACAGCAGCAACACGGCAACCACCGAGCTGATGCAGATTGTGAGCCGATACAACGGCGGTAACGGGCCGAAGGATGTCGAGCACGTCCTCAAGCGCCATGCTCCAGGCGTGTTCCAACAGACCAGCATCGTCGAGTATATCCCGGCCAACGGCCGCACCTACCGAAACCTGGCCTCGGCGCACGATTACAGCCGCTTCCTATGGGCGCTCTGGAACAACCGGATGCCAAACGCCAATGAGGTCCGGAATCTGATGGGCCTGCCCAACCACGACCGCATCACCAAGCGGGTCAAGGGCATGCCGTCGAACATCAAGGTCTATGACAAGACCGGCTCAACGGCGATGCTGTGCGGCAACATGGGCATTATCGAATGCCATGATCGGCGTGGCCGACCGAGGCCCTACACCTTCATCGGCATCATCGAAAAAAGCCAGCGAACTGACTATTACGGAACCTGGATCACCAACCGCAGCAACGCGATGCGTGAGGTCTCAAGCTTGGTCTACAACTACATGCGGCAGCAGCATCAGCTAGCCTGAACACGGTTCGCTGCTTGATCCGGAGACTAAAGGCGACCTAGGCGCTAGAGTTCAGGCCGCCGATGTGTAGATCAATACGCTGGATCGCTCTAGTCCAAATCGCGCAAACCTAAGACATCCTGCATATCGAATTGTCCCCGCTCGCGCTCGGCGATCCAGCGTGCGGCACGGCAGGCGCCGCGCGCAAAGGTCATCCGGTTGGTTGCCTTGTGCGCGATCTCAACACGCTCGCCGTCAGCAGCGAACCAAACGCTGTGCTCACCAACCGTATCGCCGGCGCGGATGGTCTCGAAACCGATGGTCTGGCGCTCGCGAGGACCGGTCTGACCCTGGCGCCCGTAGACGGCCACATCGCCGAGGTCGCGCCCGAGGGCATCGGCAATCACCTCTCCCATGCGCAGTGCGGTGCCGGAAGGCGCATCGACCTTGTGCCGGTGATGGGCCTCGATGATCTCGATGTCAACATCGTCGCCCATCACCCGAGCGGCAAGATCTAACAGTTTGAAGCAAAGATTCACCCCGACGCTCATATTCGGCGCCAGCACCACCGCCGTGTCGATGGCGGCCTCGCTGATCGCCTCGCGCTGCTCAACGGTGAGTCCAGTGGTACCAATCACCATGCGGCAGCGTGCATCGCGACAGAGCTCGACGTGATGCATGGTTGCCCGCGGCGTGGTGAAGTCGATCAGGACGTCGAAATCCGCCAGCACCTCGTCGAGGTCCGGACGGATTGCGGCACCGATATGCCCGATGCCCGCCAGTTCACCGGCGTCGACACCGACCAAGGCGCTATCCGATTGCTCGGTAGCGGCGGTCACGCGGAGGCCTTCGGTCGCCTGCACCGCTGTGACCAGGGTTCGTCCCATTCGGCCGCCGGCACCAGCGACGGCTACACGAATCGATTCCATTGCTCTCCTCCCGGGCTAGAGCCCCATCTTCTCGAAAAAGTGCTTGACGCCGTCGAGCCAGGAGCTGGACTGGGGGCTGTGGTGCTTACCGCCCGCGCTCACGCTGTCTTCGAACTCACGCAGCAGCTCCTTTTGGCGCTCGGTGAGGTTGACCGGGGTCTCGACGATGACGCGGCAGAGCAGGTCGCCCACCGGACCGCCACGCACCGGCTTGACGCCCTTGCCGCGCATCCGGAACAGCTTCCCGGTCTGGGTGCCGGCGGGTACCTTGAGCACGACCTTACCGTTCAGGGTTGGCACCTCGAGTTCACCACCCAAGGCCGCGGTGACGAAACTGATCGGCACCTCGCAGAACAGATGGCTGTCTTCACGCTTGAAGATGGGATGATCTTCAACCACGACCTGCACGTACAGATCGCCCGGCACACCACCATGCTCGCTGGCCTCGCCCTCACCCGCCAGACGGATACGGTCGCCCGTGTCGACGCCAGCCGGCACCTTCACCGACAGCGTCTTCTCCTCCTTTAGCCGGCCAGCGCCACGGCAGTAGCGACAAGCCTCTTCGACCACCTTACCGGTGCCGCGACACTCCGGGCAGGTCTGCTGGATGGAAAAAAAGCCCTGCTGCATGCGCACCTGGCCGACGCCATGACAGGTCGGACATTCCTTGGGACGCGTGCCAGGCTTAGCACCGCTGCCGCCGCAGTGGTGACATTCGACGGTGGTCGGGATACGGATCTTGACGTCCTTGCCGGCAACCGCCTCTTCCAAGGTCAGCCCAAGGTCGTAGCGCAGATCCGCGCCCCGTGCGGTGCGGCGTCCGCCGCCCCGGCCCCCGAAGATGTCACCAAAGACATCGCCGAAGATGTCGGAAAACCCGCCGCCAGCGAAGTCTCCAGGGCCGCCGCCATAGCCGCCCTGACCGCTCACGCCAGCATGCCCGAACTGGTCATAGGCACTGCGCTTGCGGGCATCGGACAAGACGTCATGTGCCGCCTTCGCCTCCTTGAACTTGGCCAAGGCATCCGTGTCATCCGGATTGCGATCCGGATGATACTTCATGGCGAGACGCCGAAACGCCTTCTTGATGTCCTGCTCACTGGCATTTCGGCTCACGCCGAGGACGTCGTAATAATCGCGCTGGGACATTCGCGTAATCGGTCAGTCGTTGGGAAGAAAAAACGAAACGGCGCGTGAGCCTGCGCCCACACGCCGCAGCCCGGGCCGGGGCGCGGGCGTTCGGGACGTTGGGCGACTCAGTGCTTGTCGTCCTTGACCTCTTCGAACTCAGCGTCGACGACGTCGTCGGCATCGGCCTTGGCGCCCGCACCGGCCGAGCTACCCGCATCCCCGGCCGAGCCATCGCCGCCCGCAGCCCCCTGATCCTGGGAGTAGAGGCGCTCGGCCATCTTACCGGATGCCTCGCCGAGGGCCTTGGTCAAGGACTCGATCTTATCCTTGTCCTCCCCTTTCATCGCCTCTTCGAGCTCCTTGATGGTGCTCTCGATACGGTCCTTTTCACCGGCTTCGAGTTTGTCGTCGCCCAGCTGCTCCATCGACTTTTGCGTTGCATGGATCATCGAGTCGGCCTGGTTACGGGCGCCGACCAGCTCGTGGAACTTGCGGTCGTCCTCGGCATGCGCCTCGGCATCCTTGACCATCCGCTCGACCTCATCGTCCGAAAGGCCTGAGCTGGCCTTGATGACGATCGACTGCTCCTTGCCGGTGGCCTTATCTTTGGCATGCACATTCAGGATGCCATTGGCATCGATGTCAAACTTGACCTCGATCTGCGGCACGCCGCGCGGTGCCGGCGGGATGTCGGAGAGGTCGAACCGACCAAGCGACTTGTTATCGGCAGCACGCTCGCGCTCGCCCTGCAGCACATGCACGGTGACGGCAGTCTGATGGTCGTCGGCAGTCGAGAACACCTGATTCGCCGAGGTCGGGATGGTGGTGTTCTTCTCGATCAGCTTGGTCATGATGCCGCCGAGGGTCTCGATACCCAGCGACAGCGGCGTGACGTCGAGCAGCAGCACGTCTTTGACGCCACCACCGAGCACGCCGCCTTGGATCGCGGCGCCAACCGCAACCGCCTCATCCGGGTTGACGTCCTTGCGCGGGGCCTTGCCGAAGAACTCTTCGACCTTGGCCTGTACCTTAGGCATACGGGTCTGACCGCCGACCAGGATGACCTCGTTGATGTCGCCAGCGCTGACGCCAGCATCCTTCAGCGCCGTGCGGCAGGGACCGATCGTGCGATCGACCAGATCCTCGACCAGCGATTCAAGCTTCGACCGCGTCAACTTGACGTTGAGATGCTTCGGGCCGGTCTGATCGGCGGTGATGTAAGGCAGATTGATGTCGGTCTGCTGGCTCGACGACAACTCGATCTTGGCCTTCTCGGCAGCCTCTTTCAGGCGCTGCAGCGCGAGCGGATCATTGTGTAGATCGACGCCCTGCTCCTTCTTGAAGGTCTCAGCCAGGAAATCGATGATGCGTAGATCGAAGTCCTCACCACCAAGGAAGGTGTCACCATTGGTGGAGAGCACCTCGAACTGATGCTCGCCTTCGATCTCGGCGATCTCGATGATGGAGATATCAAAGGTGCCGCCGCCCAGGTCGTAGACCGCGAGCTTCTGATCGCCGCGCTTCTTGTCCATGCCGTAGGCGAGCGAGGCCGCCGTCGGCTCGTTGATGATGCGCTTGACATCGAGCCCAGCGATGCGACCGGCGTCCTTGGTCGCTTGGCGCTGCGAGTCGTTGAAGTAGGCCGGTACCGTGATCACCGCCTCGGTGATCTTTTCCCCGAGGTAGTCCTCGGCGGTCTTCTTCATCTTCTGCAGGATCTTCGCCGAGATCTCGGGCGGCGCCATCTTCTTGCCCTGAGCCTCGACCCAGGCATCGCCGTTGTCGGCCTTGACGATCTTGTACGGGACCATGTCCTTGTCCTTGCCGACCACCTGATCTTCGAACCGTCGCCCGATCAGGCGCTTGATCGCAAACAGGGTGTTGGCCGGGTTGGTCACGGCTTGGCGCTTGGCCGATTGACCGACCAGCACCTCACCATCGCTGTTGAAGGCAACGATACTCGGCGTGGTGCGATCGCCCTCGGCATTCTCGATGACCTTGGGCTTGTCGCCTTCCATAACGGCGACGCACGAATTGGTTGTCCCGAGATCGATACCGATGATCTTTCCCATGGTGTATCTCCAGTAGTAAATCTGTTTTGAAGTACGTAATCGGCTGGGCCGGCCCAAATCCGTTCATTGGCGCACGAATTGGGGCAAAACCCTGCAATTCTCAAGCGTTCGCGAGACTCCGGCGCCGGCCTAGCCGTCGCTTTCGAGACGCGGATTGATGTCGCGCAATCAGGCCGCCTGCGACACCATCACAAGTGCTGGGCGCATCAGTCGGCCATTGAGCAAGTAGCCGCTTTGCACCACGTTCACCACGGTATTGGGCGGCACATCAGAGCGCGGCTGCATCGCCATCGCCTGGTGATAGTCGGGATTGAACGGCTCACCCTCGGGGTCGATCCGCTCGACGCCGAATTTGGCCATCACATCGCGCAGCAGCTTCAGCGTCAGCTCGGTGCCTTCGCGGAGCTTGGAGACATCCGCATCGGGGGCATCCGCGGCGGCCTGGCCGAGTTCGAGGCTATCGCGCACCTGGAGCAGCTCCTTGACGAAGGAATCCAACGCGAACTTGTGCGCGTTCTCAAGCTCCTTGGCTTGACGCCGCGCCATATTTTCCATCTCGGCGCGGACCCGAAGGATCTGATTATGGGCATCATCGGCCCGCGCACGCGCGTCCTCAAGGAGCATTGTCAGCTCGGCGGGATCTTGCTCTGTCGCTTGCGCCTGGGCAGCGTCGAACCCCTCGTGTGGATCACTCGCTGCCGCCGACGCGGGCTCACTCGTCGCCTCGGCTGAGCGCTTGAGCCCCGACTTGGGATCAACGCCCCCGACTGACTCAGCCTCTTCAGTCTGCGCCGTCGCGCCGGGTTGCTGCTCTTCTTGCTCCGTCGTCATCTGTTCACTCTCCCCGGGCCAGTGTCAGCACATCGACTGCAGCGCAGTCTGCATCCCCAGCCTCTGCCATGTTTGGTTGATGAGTTTGTGGCGGGTCAACGGCCGCGAAGGGCTGCTGCGAGCAGCTTTGCCGTGACGTCGACCACCGGAATCACCTGCTGATAGTTCATGCGCGTCGGGCCAATCACACCGAGCACGCCGAGCACCTGATCCTCGACCCGGTAGGTGGCGGTCACCACGCTACAATCGTCGAGCAATTCGTAGCCAGATTCCTCGCCGATGAAAATCTGCACCCCTTCGGCCTCGATACAACGATCGAGCAGATCCAGGATCTGCCGCTTCTCAGTGAAGGCGTCGAACAACGCCTTGAGCCGGTCCATGCTAGAGAGTTCGGTAAACCCCATGAGATTGGTCTGGCCGGCAATCATGACGTCGTCCTTGTGCTCAGCGGCCTCGACGACACGCTGCGCCATCATCACCGCGCGCATCATCAGCTCATCCATGTGCGCATGCGTCTGTTTCAGGTCAGCCATCAGCTGGCGGCGCACTTCGCGCATCTCTTGGCCGTTGAACATCCGCGTCAAGAAGTTCGACGCCTGCTCCAACTGTGAAGCCGACAACGGCTCCCCAGTCTCGAGGATGCGGTTGTGTACCTCGCCATCGCCCGTCACCAAGATGGCCAAGACCCGCCGGCCGGAAAGCTGCACGAACTCGATCTGCCGAAACACATCGCGCTCATGCCGCGGCACCATCACCAGCCCGGCCAAGTGAGTCACCCCAGACAGCGCCTGAGATGCTGTCTGGATCAGACTAACGGTGTCTGTCGTGCGCGCGAACTGATCGCGCAACTTTGACACATCAGCCTCGGTCAGCGGCGAGACCTTGAGCAAGCTATCGATGAAGAGTCGATAACCTGATGCCGTTGGCACCCGCCCCGCCGAGGTATGTGGCGATGACACCAGCCCCATGTCCTCGAGGTCCGACATCACATTACGCACCGTCGCAGGGCTCAGATCGAGGCCCGTATCGCGGGCCAGCGTCCGCGAGCCCACGGGCTGCCCATCGCGAATGTGACGCTCGACGAGCACCTTGAGGAAGTGCAATGCCCGTTCGCTAACTTGGCCCTCAGTAAAGCGGCCACTGGCTCGAGAGTCCATTGACACGAGATTTTCACTCACTGGAGACTGAACGAGACCCAAAGGGTTTCGGACAAGAAATCGGCTGTTAGCACTCTAATCGATCGAGTGCTAACTCAGGCAATCTAAGGTGCTGGCCGAATGATGTCAAGAACCGCCGCCCAGTTCTTGCAACCGATCTTGCAAACGATGAGGCCGTTGGCGGACGCTCGTTGTGCCAATGCTAGCGAGCCCGGTAGGTCTGGTCCCTGGCAGCGATGAGCGCCGACGGATGCGCCTCTGCTCACAATTCACCGTTTTGGCTGGCGGGCGCAACGCTGCCACAGCATTGGCGTGCGCGATGCCACATGCTAACGTTGCGGCCACTGATCGCAGCGACCAGCCATGTTCGTCAGCCCGATGCTTTCATGCGGGTCTCGATCATGGCCTCTGCCAGCCGATCGCTTAGCCGGCGCCC
The DNA here is from genome assembly GCF_016583905.1 of Lamprobacter modestohalophilus. Classification (GTDB taxonomy): domain Bacteria; phylum Pseudomonadota; class Gammaproteobacteria; order Chromatiales; family Chromatiaceae; genus Lamprobacter; species Lamprobacter modestohalophilus. The sequence continues at coordinate 50,569 of NZ_NRRY01000022.1, forward strand.
TCAGGGCTTCCAGTCCGGGCGTCGATAGGTCACGATGACCTGACGCAGCGCCCCGCGAGCCCGAGTCGCCGGCGTGATGATCAAGACCCCCCATCGTTCTTGCCTGCCCAGGATCGCTCGCCCCCATGGCCTGGTTTCAAAACGTCGGCATCATCGCCAAACAGCATGACGATGCGCGTGTTGCCACAACAGTCGCACGCGCCGTCAGTCTGCTCAGCGCGCGAGGTGTCCGCACCCACTTCGAACAGACCACGGCTGCGTTACTGCAGCGTTCCGATGGCATCAGTATCGATGACATTGGCGAGCGCTGCGATCTGGTGCTCGTCGTCGGCGGCGACGGCACCTTCCTGCATGCTGCGCGCATGCTGGCAGAGCATGATGTCGCCTTGGTCGGTATCAATCTCGGACGTCTTGGATTTCTGGTCGATATCCTGCCCGATGAGATCGAGCTCCGCCTGGAACAGATCCTCAGCGGCGCCTATGATGCCGATACACGCATCCTGCTGGATGCCCGGATCGGCGATCAAGCGAAACCAGAGCGTGCACTGAATGATGTGGTGATCCACAAATGGAACTCGGTGCGCATGATCGAATTCGAGACCTATCTCGACGGGCAGTTCGTCAACGCCCAACGCTCCGACGGACTGATTGTCGCGACCCCGACCGGCTCCACGGCCTACGCCCTCTCGGGCGGAGGTCCACTGCTCAACCCACGCCTCGACAGCCTGCTGCTGGTGCCGATCTGCCCGCACACGCTGAGCAATCGGCCGCTCGTCGTCCCGGGTAGCAGTCGCATCGAGATCCGCATCCGCAACCTGGAGCCCGAGCAGGTGCGCCTAACCTGTGACGGCCAAGTTGACTTGCCGCTAGAATCCGACAGCAGCATCCAGATCGAGCGCAGTCGCCGCCGCGTGCGGCTGCTGCATCCGCAAGATCACAACCACTACCGCATCCTGCGCGCCAAGCTCGGCTGGGGCGGCCATACGCACTCGGATACCCTGTGCTAACCCAGATCACCGTTCAAGACCTGGTCATCGTCAGCCGGCTCGAACTCGAGCTGGCAGCGGGGATGACCGCGCTGACTGGCGAGACCGGCGCCGGCAAGTCGATCCTGATCGACGCGCTTGGGCTGACCCTGGGCGACAAGGCCGATGCGAGCCTGATCCGCAGCGGCTGCGAGCGCGCTGAGATCAGCGCCAGCTTCGATGTCACCAACAATACACCTGCTCAGGCCTGGCTCGCTGAGCAGGCGCTCGAGGATGACCACGACTGCCTGATTCGGCGCGTACTGGTGCGCAGCGGACGCGCGCGCGCCTATATCAACGGCCGCGCGGTGAGCAGTGCTCAGTTGCGCGCGCTGGGCGAACGGCTGGTCGACATCCACGGCCAGCATGCGCATCAGTCGCTGTTGCGTTCGGCGGCTCAGCGCAGCCTGCTCGATGGCTATGCCGACCATCAGCCACTCACCGCCGAGGTGGCCGAGCACTATCGCCGCTACAAAGAGTTCGACCAGCGCTGGAAGGCGCTAAATGCGGCCCGCAGCGAGCGCGAGGAGCGCCTCGAACTGCTGCGCTTTCAGCTCGAGGAGCTGGACGCGCTCGAGCTCGGCGAGCATGAGCTCGACGCGCTCGACGCCGAACAGCGCCGGCTCGCCAACCAAGGCCAGTTACAGGCGATGGCGGCGACGCTGGTCGAGCGACTCTATGAGGGTGAGCAATCGCTGCGCGACGGCCTCGGCCAGGCGAGTGCCGATCTTGCCAGCTTGAGCGGGATCGATCCGAGCTTGGTCGAGACGCGTGAGCTGATCGATGGCGCCACGGTGCAGATCGAAGAGGCCGCGGCCAATCTGCGCCACTATCTGGATGGACTCGAGATGGACCCGAGCCGCCTTGGTGTGGTTGAACAGCGCATCGGCCGCATCCATGATATCGGGCGTAAGTACCGAGTTGCACCGGAGCAGCTAATCGCCTTCACCGCTGAGCGGCATGCCGAGGTTGAGCGATTGCAGCAGGCCGACCAATCACTCGATGCGCTTTCCGCTGAGCGCGAGCAGGCGCACTCGGCCTTGCTCGAGCGCGCCGAGGCGCTGAGTGCGTCGCGGATTGAAGCCGCTGCCCGCCTGAGTCGAACCGTCACCGCAGCGATGCAGGATCTCGGGATGGCGGGCGGGGAATTTCAGATCGAGGTCAACACCGGCGGTCAGGAGGCGATCGGCAGCCAAGGGCTCGACAGCATCGCCTTCTTGGTCAGCGCCAACCCCGGCCAACCGCTGCAGCCGTTGGCCAAGGTCGCCTCCGGCGGTGAGCTCTCACGCATCAGCTTGGCGATCCAGGTCGCGACCGCTGAGATCGGCGGAATCCCGACCCTGGTCTTCGATGAGGTCGATGTCGGCATCGGCGGTGGCGTTGCCGAGATCGTCGGCCGTTTGTTACGCCGGCTTGGTGAGCGTCGACAGGTGCTCTGCGTTACCCATCTGGCGCAAGTCGCAGCGCAGGCGCATCAGCATCTGCGGGTTAAGAAGTTCGCCAAAGAAGCGCAGACCTTTACCGAGATCAGCCCGCTCGATACCGAGCAACGCATCGACGAGGTCGCGCGCATGCTCGGTGGCACCGAGATGACGACGACGACCCGAGCCCACGCCGCTGAGATGTTAGGGCTCGCGCCCTAAGCCGCTAAAATCCTCGCCCATCGCCACCCCATAGAGAATGTGCCTCGTGCGCGCCACATTCGCACTCGGAATCACTATCCCATAACCGCCGCCCAACGCGGCCACTCAGGAGTCACACATGGAACACTTCGGCTTCCCCTTGGAGGTCCTGTTCATCTTCTTCGGCGTCATCGCGCTGTCAGTCTACCTAGACCTGCGCGCCCACCGCGGGGTTGATGAGATATCACTGAAAGACGCCGGCCTCTGGTCGATGTTCTGGATCGGCCTGTCATTCGCCTTCTACGGCTATCTCTGGGTGCGCTTCGACCAGGCCTACGCCGATCTCTTCCTGGCTGGGTATGTGCTGGAGAAGACGCTGTCAGTCGACAACCTGATGGTGTTCATCGCGATCTTCTCCTCTTTTGCGATTAAGGGCGCCTTGCAGCATCGCATCCTTTACTGGGGCATCATCGGTGCACTCGTCTTTCGCGCCATCTTCGTCGTCATCGGCACGTCGCTGTTCCTGCTCAGCCCCTGGGTTGGCTTCATCTTTGCCGCCGCGGTCGCCTGGAGCGCATGGGCCATGATGACCGCAAGCGATGCCGAGGATGAAATCGAAGACTACACCGATCATTGGTCGGTGCGCATGGTCAAGCGGGTATTACCCGTCTTTCCGCGCCTGCATCACGGCAAGTTCCTGCTCTCGCGCAAGCAAGTGGAGCAACGCATAGAGGAAGATCCCTCCATCGAGCTGCAAGGCAAGGCCGGCTCCAAGGCCCTGTGGTATGCCACCCCAGCACTGCTCTGCCTGCTCGCCATCGAGACCAGCGACATCATGTTCGCTTTCGATTCGGTGCCTGCGGTCATTGCCATCACCCAAGAGCCGCTGTTGGTCTATGCAGCAATGATCTTCGCGATCCTCGGCCTACGCAGCCTGTATTTCGTGTTAGCGGCGCTGACACGCTACATGGTGCACTTAGAGAAGGCGGTCATCGTGCTGCTGTACTTCATTGCCGCCAAACTGGCGCTGCAGAGCTGGAATCACGTCTTCGGTGACACCGGCATCCATATCAGCCCATCCGCTAGCCTTTACATTGTTTTCGGCATCCTGACCCTGGGTGTGGTCGCCTCGTTGCTGTTCCCGGAACGGGACCAGCCAACAGCGGAAACCGCGACCGAAAACGAAACGACGCGATGATCGTCTAGACCATCTCTGGGAATGGTTCGAGAAAATCCGCAACCTGTATTGGCGTTGGCGTCCTCAGCCAGGGAATCACGCCAAGACAGGGCGCCGGCAGCCGCTCACGCAAGGTCGCCAGATTGTCGTCCGCGGCAGCCATGGCGGGGTCGATCCGGTTCGCGACCCAGCCGGTGAGTTGCAGACCCGAGGCTTGAATCGACTCAGCACTCAGCAGCGCATGATTGAGACAGCCAAGCCTCAGGCCGACCACCAGAACCACCGGGAGATCCAGGGCGCTAGGCAGATCAGCAAGCGTCAAACCTGGCCCGAGCGGCACCCGCCAACCGCCAGCGCCTTCGACCAAAACCCAGTCTGCCTGGGTGATTAGATGTTGGTACGCGGTCTTGATCGGCTCGATCTGCATCTCGACACCCACTTGCGCGGCAGCGATGTGTGGTGCGATCGGAGGCCCGAAGGCGTAGGGATTGATTGCTGAATAGGGGAGCGGCTTTGAGCCTTGAGCCTGAATCCGCAGCGCGTCTTCATTGCGCAGACCATCCGGCGTCAGCATACAACCGGCAGCGACCGGTTTCATCCCAAGCACGCTGAGCCCACGCCGCTGCAAGGCCGCCATCAGCCCAAGCGTCATCTCGGTCTTGCCAACCTCGGTATCGGTGCCAGTGACGAAGAGTCCCTGTGCATGAGGCGGTAACCCCCTCTTCGCCTGCGCCGATGTTGAGCTGATTCCGATCGCACCACTCATACCGTAGGTCTCGTTATCTCATGAGTTGGATCATCTACGATCTTCGAGCCAGCGCCATTTCCTGCAAGCGAGAAAGCCATCAGCGACCCGCGCTTGGGAGGAGCGGACGCAGGTCTTTGACCAGCAGGTACAGATGAAGCGGATCGGTCGGTGAGGGGGCGAAACCAAAGTGGGCGTAAAAGCCACGGGCGTCGTCGTCCTTGGCGTGGACCGCGAAGGCGCGGATACCACCAATCTCAGCGGCCTGAAGTGTGCGGCGCATGGCGTCTTTGAGCAAGCCCATGCCGATGCCACGACGCTGCCAGGTGACGGCGACGGCGAGCCGGGCGAGCAGCATGATGGGGACAGGATGGCGGGCGAGCCCCTTGGTCAGTCGCTCTGGGGCATCGTTAAATGCCACCTCCCCCACCACCAGCGTGTAGAAGCCGATCACCTCATCATCATGCAGACCGATGTAGGTCTGCGAGGCATTGGCCTGCTGATTGGTCAAGGCATGGCGCAGCAGGAAACGATCGAGTGACTCAGTTCCGCTCGAGAACCCGTCAAGCGGATGGTCGCGCCGCAGCTTCTCGATCCGAAAGCCGGCCGTCATGCCGCGTCGGGCGGATCGAAAGGCGTCGGCTCATGCAACAGGCGCTCAAGACGTGGGAGTGCGCGGGGTGGCCTCTCAAGCGCAGCCATAAAGGCGCTCCAGTGCTCGGCATCGAGCCCAAAATGCTGGCGATCAGCCAGGGTCTCGTCGGCACGCTCCAGTGCGCTGCTCAACACGAACTGGCTCACTGACTGGTGCCGCTCGCGGGCCGCGGCACTGAGCCGCGCCTTGGCCTCCGGTGTGAGCCGCAGATCGAGCTTGGAGCTTCGGGCTTGAGTGTTCGGCATAGGCGTCTCCAGTGATCAAGCCCCCATCATAGCCGCCAGACATTGTCTTGACAACGCACACTCCACTCCGCTTCAACCCCCGGTCAGTGAAGAGCGCGGACCAACTCATCGGGCCACTCACCGGGCCACTCATCGGGCCACTCGCCGCAGGATTGCCGACAGCGGGATTGCGACGCCATCGGCGGTCTGTTGCTGCGCAGGCGCTTTGGCACCCGTCGGCATCCACGCCTGACCGTAGACCACCTCCCAGGTCGAGGGCAGCCGGCCGTCGCGCCGCTCCTGCTCGTAGGCCTGCTCAAGTGCGCTGAGCCGTTGCCGCCCGGTCATCGCGCGCGGGCGATCCTGCAGGGCGTTGCGGCCGCCAATCGCCTTCAGATCACGCATCAGGGCGTGGACGTTCTCGTAGGTCATGGTGATGCGCTCGGCGTCCATCACCGGATCAGCAAAACCAGCGCGCATCAGTGCGTCGCCGATGTCGTGCATGTCGAGGAACGGGCTGACATGGGCATGGGCGCCACCGTCGGCTTCCGCCCAGGCGCGGCGAAGTTCGATCAGGGTGTCGGGACCGAAGGTGGTGAACATCAGTAGACCCTCGGGGCGCAGCACTCGACGCAGTTCGGCAAAGGTGCGCGGGAGATCACTGGCCCATTGCAGGCTGGCGTTGGAGATCACCAGATCGATCGAGTCGTCGGCCAGCGGCAGCGCTTCCAGGTCGGCACAGAGCGGCCGTGGCCGATTCAGCCAGGTACCACGACGGCGCGCACGCTGCAGCATCGATTCGGCGAGGTCGAGGGCGATGATCTTCGCCTTGCGCCAGCGCTTGGCGAGCGCATCGATGCCCTGCCCGGTGCCGCAGCCGAGATCGAGGACGGTCTGCGGCTTGAGACGCACATAGTCGAGCCGCTCGAGCATGCGGGTGCCGATCTCGCGCTGCAGCACCGCGGCTTCGTCATAGCTGGCCGCGGCGCGCTCGAAGGCGCGGCGCGCGGCGCGTTTGTCGATTGGACTGATACTCTGGCCCATGTTTTGGCCCATGTTTTGGCCCATGGTTGGCCCCATGGTTGGACTGATGATCGGACTCATAGGATCAGACTCATGACGATGATCAGACTCATACCGAAGTCCCGTAGAGAAAGTCAGCGATGGCCGCGGCAACCGCATCGCCATGCGACAGCAGCGGCGCATGGGCAGCACCCGGAATGGTCTGACAGCGGGCGTTCGGCATCAGCAGTTCGATGCGCTCGGCGACAGTGGCCGGCACCAGGGTATCGCGCTCGCCGAAGAGCCAGAGCGCGGGTTGTGGGATATCGGCGAGACGCGCGCGTAGGTCTTCTTCACGCAGTAGGTCGAGGCCGACTTGCAGGGCGTCTGGCTGTGGCTGCGGCCGCTCAGCGATGCCAGTACGCAGACGTCTGAGGGTCTCGCGGGCATCCTCGCTGCCACGCACTTGCAGCGAGAGGAAGCGCTCGAGGGTGGCGTTTGGATCATCGAGCAGCGAGGCGTGGAAGCCATCGAAGACCTCATCCGGCATGGCCGCTCGCCAGTCGGCGGCCTGGACGAAGCGCGGGTTGGCGGTGACTAGGATCAGGGCGCTGATGCGACTTGATCGCTGGTTGCTGCGGCTTGTTGGCTGACTGCGGCTTAGGTGGCTGGAGCTCGATGCCGAACTGGGGCTTCCTACTTTGTCGCTGTTTGAAGGCCAGCCGTCTCTTGTTGCGAAGCTGTAGCTGGGCTTGTCTTCCGCGGGTACCTGCTGTCCTGGTCCAAGCGGGCGGCCGGGAACGCGGGTCTGTAGCGCGGCTTGCAGGGCGACCAGGGCACCGAGCGACCAGCCGAGCCAGATCGCCTGTTCGGGGGCTTGGGCGAGCACGGCGTCGGCCCAGTCTGGGAGGTCGCGCCAGTGTGGCTCAAAGGGCGCCTGACCATGACCGGGAAGCTCAATGGGGTGCAGCTCGAAGCGATCGGTCAGGGTTGCCGGGAGCGCATCCCAGACGGCGTTGTTCATGCCCCAGCCGTGGAGGAGGACGAGATTGGGTCGGTCGTTGTGCATCGTCGATGGGATCTTTGTGCTGAGTGCTGAGTGCTGAGTGCTGAGTGCTGAGTGCTGAGTGCTGAGTGCTGAGTGCTGAGTGCTGAGCGATGAGTGATGAGTGCTTTACAGGTGGAGTCGTTCTAGCAGATCGCCCGCCTGCAGAAGCTGAAAACGGCTGTTGGTCAGCGGATCGTCATGTTTGGCTGTCAGGTGAATGACAATGATCGGTGGGGTCGTCACTGGCTCGATCGTTCGTTGGTGGACCTGGTTGCGGTCTTGGTGCGATTGCCTGACTTGGCGTTTGTGTCGGCGCCGGGTGGCGACGCGCTATGAACGTTTGGCTGACCGTTGCGCTTCATCCACAAGTGCTGCCGGCTCCCAAAAATCGCTACAGCGCAAATGTCTCCGGCTCTGTTGCTTCTTGCTCCTGTTGTTCTGCAGCTGCTACTTCTGGTTGGTGATCCTTGGCTTGCTGTTCCTTATGGCCGCTGCCACGCCGGCAGATGCTCTGGAAGCCTCGCCAAGGTCTCGAGGAGGCGATCAACATCGGTTTCTTGGTGCGCTGCCGAGAGGGTGATGCGCAAGCGCGCGGAGCCCTGCGGGACCGTTGGCGGGCGGATCGCGGTGACCAGGATTCCGTTCTCTTCAAGGTATTGGCTCCAGCGCAGGGCGGTATCGACATCGCCGGCGATCAGCGGTTGGATCGGTGTGGGCGAGTCGGCTAGGGCCAGTCCGAGGGTTTCGGCGCCAGCGCGAAAGCGGCTGATCAACTGCTGCAGGTGCTCGCGGCGCTCCGGTTCTTGCTGTGCGATCTGGAGCGCTTTGAGGGTGGCCGTGGCGAGCGCTGGCGGCAACGCGGTGGTGTAGATGTAGCTGCGCGCACGTTGGATCAGGAGTTCGATCAGCTCAGCGTTGCCAGCCACGAAGGCGCCAAAGGTGCCGATGGCCTTGCCGAGGGTGCCTACCAGGATTGGGACCGCGGCTTGGGCTTCTGGTCCATCGAGACCAAGGTGCTCGAGGCTGCCCCGGCCTTCAGCGCCGAGCACGCCGATGCCATGGGCATCATCGACCATGAGCAAGGCATTGCTGTTGCTGGCAACGCTTGCCAGGGCGGGAATCGGCGCAAGGTCGCCATCCATGCTGAAGACGCCGTCGGTTACGATCAAGCGGCGCTGCTTGCGGTCAGCGCTCACCCTGCACTGGCCGGCATGAGTAGAATGGTTGGACTTGTCGCTACTGAGACCGTTGCTGCTTCGATCGCCGCCGCTGCAGCCATTGCCGCTGCCGCCACCGCTGTCTTCACCGCAGCCGTCAGCTTGTCGATGGCCATTGCCAAGCATGCTCTGAAGCCGGTCAATGTCGGCATGGGGATAGCGGCGCAGCCGGGCTTGGCTCAACCGGGCACCATCGAGCAGCGAGGCATGGTTGAGCCGGTCGGCGAGGATCTGATCGCCACGGCCACAGAGGGCTTGGATGACGCCGAGGTTGGCCATGTAGCCAGTGGAGAATAACAGTGCTCGCTCGCGGCGCACGAAGGTGGCAAGCGTCGCTTCAAGTGCTTCGTGGGCTTCGTGGTGGCCGGTGATCAGATGCGAGGCGCCGCTGCCAACGCCGTCGCGCACAGCCCCTTCGCGCAACGCCTCGATCACCGCCGGATGGGCGGCGAGCCCGAGATAGTCATTGCTGCAGAAGGCGAGCATCTCACGGCCGTCGATACGCGGCCGCACCGCTTGCGGGCCGGCGAGCAGCCGCCGCTGGCGGTAGAGGCCAGCGTCGCGCAGGCGGTCGAGCTCAGCGGCGATCTGAATCATCCTAAGCTGTCAGGCCCTAGCCGCCTGATCGCTCGTGGTCGGGCGCAGCTGTACCGAGCGATCAATCGACTTATGACAACCGCCAGGCTGGTCGCGCCCCTCGATCTCGGCCTCCTCGGGCTGCAGGCCAAGACGGGCGAAGAGCTGCTGGTCACGCGCGGCCTCAGCGTTGTCGGTGGTGAGCAGCCGATCGCCATAGAAGACGGAGTTGGCGCCGGCGGCGAAGCAGAGCGCTTGCAGCTCGTCGGACATGCTGGCGCGGCCGGCTGACAGGCGCACGTAGGAGGCCGGCATCATGATGCGGGCGACGGCGATGGTGCGCACCAGCTCGAACGGATCGAGCGCCTCGGTGCCGAATAAGGGCGTGCCCTCCACCTGCACCAGCAGGTTGATCGGCACCGATTCGGGATGCGCCGGCAGATTGGTCAGCTGACAGAGCATCGAGGCGCGGTCGCGGCGCGATTCGCCCATGCCGAGGATGCCGCCGCTGCAGGTCTTCAGCCCGGCCTCGCGCACATGGTCTAGGGTCTGCAGCCGATCTTGGTAGGTTCGGGTGCTGATGACCTGACCGTAGAACTCGGGCGAGGTGTCGAGGTTATGGTTGTAGTAGTCGAGCCCGGCCTCACGCAGGCGCTGTGCCTGGTCCTGCTCCAGCATGCCAAGGGTGACGCAGGTCTCCATACCGAGCGCCTTGACCCCGCGGACCATAGCGATCACCTGGTCGAGATTCTTGTCGGTCGGATTGCGCCAAGCCGCCCCCATGCAGAAACGCGTGGCGCCCTCCTCGCGCGCCGCCCGAGCCGCGTCGAGCACCTCGGACACCGGCAGCAGGCGCTCGCGCTCGAGGCCGGTCTCGTGCTTGGCGCTCTGCGCGCAATAGCCGCAGTCTTCCGGGCAAGCGCCGGTCTTGATGCTGAGCAGGGTGCTGACCTGAATGCGGTTCGGATCGAAATGATGACGATGAGCCGTTTGCGCGGCGAACAGCAGGTCGTTCAGCGGCTGGTCGAGGAGCACGGCGGCCTCATCGATGGACCAGTCGTGGCGCAGTGGCGCCATGCCCTGAGAGGCAACATCAAGGTGTTTTGGCAATGGTGACATAGCAGTGTCCGACAGCGGTTTGCAGCAGTCGCGGCGCGCGAAGCAGCCGCAATCGAGGCTGTTAGCCTAACGGTCAGCTCGGCGCTGTCAACCAAATCTCGCCGTTATGGTTAACAAGTCTGTGCCGGTTTGGCTGAGCACCGACCATCGCAACCGCGACGCTGAGCATCAAAGCAGGGTGACAAGAGGGCCAAAATTCAGACGGTTGCTATACTCGAGCACGACAGGCAAAGAGGCATCGCCATGACCCTGACCCACGCCACACCGACCACTCCGTGATCTGCTCGTGCTCGACCGCCTTCGGCGTCGACAGTATCGTTGGCAGCTTGATCAAGTGCTGGCACCCTTGATTGCCGCTTTGCGCCAGCGCGATGGCCAATTTCTGCGCAGACTCGCGCACCAGGGTATTGACCTGCTCTATCCGCCCACCTGCGCCCTCTGCGGCGCTCCCGGCGATGCTGGGCGCGACCTCTGTGCCGGCTGCCACGCCGATCTCCCGTTGATCGGCGCTCATTGCGCGCGCTGTGCAAAGCCGTTCCCGGTCGCGGCCCTTGACCACGACTCCACAGCGACTTGGCCTCACGCAGCAGGTCTCTGCGGTCACTGTCAGCGCCAACCACCGCCGTTCGAACGCTGTATCGCCGCCTTTCGTTACGAAGATCCGCTGCCGATACTGGTCGGCGGCATCAAGTTTCAGTCAAAGCTCAACCTGATCCGCCTGCTCGGCGAGCTGCTTGCCGAGAAGCTCGAAGACGAGCGCCAGCGTCCCGGCTGGCAGCCACCAGAGGCCATCTTACCGGTGCCCCTGCACCCGCGGCGACTGCGCGTTCGTGGCTATAATCAGGCGCTGGAGTTGGCGCGCCTGGTCAGTCGCCGACTGGACATCCCGATCAACCACCGCTGTTGTCAACGCATGCGCTCAACCCAAGCCCAGTCAGCGCTCAACGAACAGTTGCGCTTCAGTAACATCCATGGCGCTTTTGAGGTCACCTCCACGCGGACGCTGCCGCGGCGGATCGCCATCCTCGATGATGTGGTCACCACCGGTGCCACCGTCTCTGAGCTGGCGCGGGTGCTGAAACGGGCCGGCTGCGAGCGCATCGACATCTGGGCCTTGGCACGCACCACCATGACCCGGCCGAACCCGACTCCAATCCGAGTCCAACCCGAGTACAGTAGATTTTCGCTGCAGACGCCTTGACTGTAGACTAGCGATAAAGCACAACGCGAACGCACCACCGGGTTTCGCCCAGGTATACCCACGGTGCACCCAAGTTTTCACCTACAAGTTTCACCTAACTGAGAGGAAAAGTGGCATGGCCATTAGCTTGCAAAAAGGCGGTAATGTCAGTCTCACCAAGACCGATCCAGGTCTGACCAATGTGCTCGTCGGCCTGGGCTGGGACGACCGATCTACCGATGGCGCTGCGTTCGATCTGGATGCCAGTGTCTTCATCGTCGGCGACAGTGGCAAGGTGCTGTCTGACGCCCACTTCGTCTTCTACAACCAGAAGACATCGCCGGATGGTGCCGTCGTCCACTCGGGTGATAACACCACCGGCGAGGGTGAAGGCGACGACGAGACGGTGTCGATCAATCTCCCTGGCGTCAGCGCCGACGCCAAACGGATCATCTTCGCCGTGACCATTCATGAGGCCGAGAGCCGTAAGCAGAATTTCGGCATGGTGCGCAACGCCTTCATGCGCGTTCTCAACAAGGACTCCAACACCGAGCTGGCGCGCTACGATCTTTCCGAGGACTACTCGACCGAGACCGCGATGATCTTTGGCGAGATCTATCGCCACGGCGAGGAATGGAAGTTCAAGGCGGTCGGCCAGGGCTTCGAGGGCGGATTGCCGGCACTGGCCAGGGATCACGGCGTCAACCTCGGCTGATTCAGCACTCAGTCCCACCCGCTGGAGAATACGCGCATGCCAGCCTTTACCATCACAGGTGACATCGACCCGTTCTTGCACGTCAGTCTTAGCAAGGGCGAGAAGATCTTTTGTGAATCCGACGCCATGGTGATGATGGAAGCGCCACTGCAGGTCAAGGGTCAGATGCGCGGCGGCTTCGGCAATGCCGTGATGCGGCGCTTGACCACTGGCGAGTCCTTCTTTCAGCAGGAGATCGAGGCCGTCACCGGCGACGGCGACTGCCTGCTCTCACCCGCCCTACCCGGGTCGATCGAGTTGCTCGACGTCAGCCCGAGCACCTCCTATACCCTGTCGGACGGTAGCTTTGTCGCCGCCGAGTCGGGCGTTCAGGTGCGCCCCAAGCTCAACACGGTTGGCGGCGGCTTCTTCGGCGGTACCGGCGGCTTCGTCATCATGGAGGCGGTCGGCACAGGCAAGCTTGCGGTGTCGGGCTTCGGCTCGATCTTCACGCTCGACGTCACCCCAGAGCGCGAAACGGTGATCGACAACAGCCATGCCGTGGCCTGGTCATCGAATCTCTCATTCGAGGTCGGCATGCCACAGACCGGAGGCGGCTTCTTCGGCAACATCGTCAATTCCGTGACCTCCGGCGAAGGGCTGGTGATCCGCTTCCGAGGCCAGGGCAAGGTCGTGATCTGCTCACGCAACCGCGGCCTCTTCCAACCCCAGAAAGGCAACTGAAACCTCCACATCTCGATGGCGGCGCCTTCAGTCACGACAACGACATCATTCACCCGAAACGAGGACAACCAAGATGGGCATCAACCTGCAAAAGGGTCAAAAAATCTCGTTAGAGAAGGAGGCCGGCGGCGGCTTGAGCCGGATCATCATGGGCCTCGGCTGGGACGCGGCTAACAGCAAGAAGTCAGGCATGCTCGGCGGCCTGTTCGGTGGCGGTGGTGGCGGCAGTATCGATCTGGATGCCTCCTGCTTGCTGTTCGACGAGCAAGGCAATCAGCTCGATGCGATCTGGTTCCGCCAGCTGCGCAGTAAGGACGGCAGCATCGAGCACACCGGCGACAATCGGACCGGCGCGGGCGACGGTGACGACGAGCAGATTAAGGTCGATCTCTCCGCAGTGCCGGGTAACGTCAAGAGCCTAGTCTTCACCGTCAACAACTACACCGGCCAGGATTTCTCGCAGGTCGAGAACGCCTTCTGCCGCATCGTCAATGGCGCCAACAACAGCGAGATCGCGCGCTACGACCTCTCCTGCCAGGGCGGCCACTCGGCAATGATCATGGCCAAGGTCTACCGCCACAACGGCGAGTGGAAGATGCACGCGATTGGCGAGGTGGGTCGCGGGCGCACCTTCGAGGAGCTGCTGCCGCAGATCAAGCCACATCTATAAGGCGGCTGCTGACACGGCCCCATCGCTCCGGTCGCCCTCTTGGGCGTCGATGATCACACCGTCTCCATCGGCGACCGGAAACTTCCGCATGTGCTCAGACAACCACCTGGACCCCAACCAAACCCTGCACGTCGAGCTTGCCACTGGCACGCTTAAGGTCCGGGTTAGGCGCGCGGCATTCCCGCTCGATCAACTCTGCGGTTTTGCCGCGCGCGCCAATCCCAAGCGCGGATTCCTATTCGTCAGCAAGGTGCTGGGCAAGCATTGGCCAGCTCGGCCGGCGGCGATGGAGCAGATCCATCGCCATCTTGCCCAAGCCCTCGCCCAAACCCTCATGCCAAGCTCGGGCCCCTGGCTGTTCGTAGCCATGGCGGAGACCGCTACCGGTCTAGGTCAGGGCGTGTTCGAGGCGCTGCTCGCGCAGCATCCAGATGCCAAGGCCCTGTTCTTGCACTCGACCCGTTATCGGGTGCCCGGCTGTCGCGCCCTGGATTTCCAAGAGGACCATTGCCATGCGCCGGATCAGATCCTGTACGAACCGCTCGACCCGGAGCACCAGCGGCGCTTCGCCACGGCCTCTGAACTGATCCTAATCGATGACGAGATCAGCACCGGCTCCACGCTCTGCAATCTGGCCGCCGCCTACCGGGCACGCAATCCCGGCTTAGAGCGCGTTCACTTCGTCTCCATCACCAATTTCAGCGGGGAACAGCGTGCCGCGGCCTTCAGCGACCAGCTCGGACTGCCGGTGACCCTGATCAGCGCGCTGGATGCCGAGATCGATTTCAGGCCAGCGCCTCGGCTCGCCGAGCAGCCAGCCCCAAACGCGGTCGGCGATAATCGGCGGCGCCTCGACCAGCTCGCCGCCACCGGCGGGCGTTTCGGCATCAGCCAACGCTGGCCGCTCTGCGCATTGGATGTCGCCGCGCTGGTGGACGATCTGCCGCTGGAGGCGCCGCTGCTCGTGCTCGGCACCGGCGAACTGATGCACCCGGCGTTCCGGATCGGGCGGGCCTTGGAGCTCGAGGGACGCAACGTGCGGGTGCAGTCGACGACCCGCTCGCCCATCCTCTGTGGTGCGGATATCAGCCAACGTCTGGTCTTTAAGGACAATTATGGCGAAGGCATCCCGAACTATCTGTACAATGTCGATCCCAATGCCTATGCCCGCATCATTCTTTGTCACGAGACCCCAAGCGGTAGCTTAATGGATGTGCGTGCGCAGCTCGGCGCGCGGTGCGTGTCTTACCAGACCTCGCCCGCTGGGACCTGTGCCTAGTCAAGGCTGCCTAGTCAACTGTCCCCAGGCCTAGTAGCCACCTGTCCCAGGATGTCTACCAGCGCAGCGTATCGAGCATCATCTTGGCATGTCCTCAGCCTAACCAGCATCAACCAGCAACCCCCACACTCAACCCCAAGCGGAGGCACTGATGGCAATCAGCTTGAGCAAAGGCGGTAACGTCAACCTGAGCAAGGAAGCACCCAATCTGGAGAACGTGCTCGTCGGCCTGGGCTGGGACGCGCGGGCGACCGATGGCAAGGATTTCGACCTCGACGCCAGCCTGTTCATGGTCAAGGACGATGGCAAGGTGCCAGACGACAGCCACTTCATCTTCTACAACCAGAAGACCTCACCGGATGGTTCGGTCGAGCACACTGGCGACAACCTCACCGGCGAGGGCGAAGGCGATGACGAGTCCGTCTATGTCACCCTCTCCAAGGTGCCCGCCACGATTCAGCGCCTCGTCATCGTCGTCACCATCCACGATGCCGAGGCCCGCGGCCAGAACTTCGGTCAGGTCAGCAACGCCTTCGTGCGCATCGTCAACCGCGACAACAACCAAGAAGTGGTGCGCTTCGATCTGTCCGAAGACTACTCGACCGAGACCGCGATGATCTTCGGCGAGATCTATCGCCACAGCGGCGACTGGAAGTTCAAGGCGGTTGGCCAAGGTTATGCCGGCGGACTCAAGGCACTCGCCCAGCAGCATGGCGTCAACGTCGGCTAGCCGCAGATGGACCTGACACGCGGACAACGCGCCAAGATCACGGACCTGATCGCCAACGGCGAGCGCTTTGGGCTCGGTGTCGCCATCCAGGCACCGGGCTTGAGCATCGACTTCGCCTGCTTCGGGCTGGATGCCGCCGGCAAGCTCGCCGATGAGCGTTATATGACCTTCTTCAACCAGCCGACCTCGCCCTGCGGCGGGGTACGGCTGAGCACGCCTATAAGTACCGCCGCGAGTGGCCCGTCTGCCGCACTCGCTGGAGGCCCTTCTGGTCACCCAGGCGATCAGATCCGCTTCGACATCGATCTCGGCAAGCTGCCGCCGAGCATCGAGCGGCTGACCATCACCGCGGCGATCGAAGGCGCGGGCGCGATGTCGAACATTGGTCAAGGCCATGTACGCTTCCTCGATGGCGACGGCGACGGCACCACCGAGAGCGGACGCTTTGCCTTTAGCGGAGCCGACTTCGCCGCCGAGCGGGCGCTGATGTTACTCGAGGTCTATCGCAAGGGCGGCGTCTGGCGAACCTGCGCCATCGGCCAGGGCTTTAACGGTGGGCTTGCGGCCCTGGTCGAGCATTTTGGCGGCACGGTCGCCGAGCCGACGCCGGCGGCCGCGCCCCCGCAGCCGCCACCACCAGGGCAGCCGCAGCCGCTAACCTCGCAGGGGACAAGATCGCGGGCAACAACCTCGCAGGCATCTCCACCGCCAGCATCGCAATCGCCACCCTCTCAGCCCAAATCGCCGCCAGTCAATCTCAGCAAGATCACCTTGGAGAAGAAGGGCAACCGCATCTCGCTTGAAAAGCAAGGCCATGCCGAGCATGGCGAGATCCTGATCAACCTGAGCTGGCGCCCAGCGGCAGCCGGTACCGTCAAGCGCGGCCTGTTCGGCGGCAAACGCACGAACCAAATCGATCTCGACCTCGGCTGCCTGATCGAGCTGCGCACTGGCGACAAGGGCGCGATCCAGGCGCTCGGCAACAACTTCGGTGATCTGCTCAAGCCGCCTTACATCGCGCTGGATGCCGATGATCGCAGCGGTACCAGCAGCGAAGGCGAAAACCTGCGCATCAATGGCCAGCACTGGGATGCCATCCGACGTGTCCTCATCTATGCCTTCATCTACGAGGGCGCGCCCAACTGGGCCGAGGCCAACGCCAAGATCAGTCTGAAGACGCCAGGACAGCCCGAGATCGAGGTCCAACTCGATTCGCAGAGCAACCATCAGCCCATGTGCGCCATCGCCCTACTCGAGAACGACGCCGGCGCAGTACGCATCACCAAGCTGGTGGATTATTATCGCGGCCATCGCGAAGTCGACCAGGCCCATCACTGGGGCCTGCGCTGGACCTCTGGAAGCAAGGATTAAGCAAGAACGCCAAGATCGCGTGTAAGCATTCAGCGCCCCTGCATCTTTGACCAACAACCCATCAACACCTGAGATATCACCATGAGCTTCCAAAACTTTCTCGACAACCTGAAGACCAAGGCCTCCGAGCTAAAGAACGAGGCGCTCAAGTTCAAGAACAAGGACTTCATGAACGCCGCCGTCAGCGGCTCGGTGCTGATCGCCATGGCCGACGGTCACATCTCATCGGACGAGAAGCAGAAGATGATGCGCTTCATCGAGAACTATGAGGCGCTGTCAGTCTTTTCGAGCAAGGATCTGATCGACAGCTTCCAGAACATCGTCACCCAAATCGAGTTCGACAAGGATCTCGGCGAGAGCAAGGCCTACGAGTCTGTGCGCAAGATGAAGAGCAATGATTCGGCGGCACGCCTGATCATGCGCCTGATCATCGCCATCGCGGGTGCCGACGGCGTCTTCGATGATGACGAGAAGCGGGTTGCGCGCAAGCTGGCGATGGAACTCAGCCTCAATCCCGCTGAATTCGAGCTGGCCTAACCTGATCTCAATCGCTTTGAACCACAGATGGACACAGATAAACACAGATCGAAGAAGACAGGATCTGCGTAAATCATCGTGAATCCGTGGTGAGTCATCAAGGCCTTTAGACCCAGCGTGCGCAAGCTCGTGTTTTTGGATCTGGACGACACCCTGTTCCAGAGCCATCGCAAATGCCCGCCGGACGGCGCGCTGCACCCCGTAGCCCGGCTGCGGGATGGCAGCGCGCATTCGTTCATGACCGGCAAACAGCGTGCGTTCTGGGATTGGCTCGCGGCCGACGCCACCTTGGTGCCGACCACGGCGCGCGACCTGGATGCGCTGCGCCGGGTCGATCTGCCGTTCCAGAGCTGGTCGATCCTGGTCTATGGCGGCGTTTTACTCGATCCGAGTGGATCGCCCGACCCGGAGTGGCTGGAGCGCATGCGCGGGGTGTCCAATGATGCACGCAGGGATCTCCTGGATCTGCTCGAGCAGGCGCAAGCCTCTATTCAAGCGAACGACCTCGCCGCCCGCGTCCGCCTGGTCAGCGAGTTTGAACTGCCCTTCTACTTCGTCGCCAAGTATCGCGACGGTCGTGATGAGGACCTGGCACAGCTCGACGCCGAGTTGATCCAGCCCTGGCTCGCCGCGCAGGGCGGCGCCTACCGCGTGCATCGCAACGACAACAATCTAGCCGTTATCCCGCGCGGGATCGGCAAGGAGCACGCCGTGCGCCATCTGATCGACTGCCTCAGCCACGACGGCGAAGCGCTGCTCACCATCGGCGTCGGTGACAGTCTCATCGACGGCGCCTTCATCGCCGCATGCGACTACTGCATCACCCCGCGCGATACGCAGCTCTTCGCCGCGACCTTCGGCCGCCCGCTGCTCTAGCGCACGCGGCTCGGTCTGCCCATCGCATCCCGCTCATCTTCATCGCCACGCACATCCCATGGACCGAGATCCGCTGGAACACCACCACCAGCCGCTGCAGCCGCAGCAGCAATCGCAGCCGCGGTCGCAGCAGCAGCCGCCGCCACAGTCACAGCAGCCACCATCGCAGCAATCACAGCCGCAGCAGTCCCAGCCGCAGCTGCGGTCGCAACCTAAACAGCAGCCTGCCCAGGGCGCTTGCTTTCACGGCAGCTATCGCCCTGAGGACGTGCACTTCCTGCTAACGCCGATCCAGCTCGAACCGACGCCAGTCGCCGAGAAGGAACGACTGATCCAGAGCGGACAGCGCCATTACAGCGAGATGTTGAGCCGCGAGTCCCTGCCCTCGCCGCGCTACATGACCCTCTTCGAGCAGGCCTGGGCGATGAATCGGGCGCGCATGGCGCAGGGGCTGCTCGATCTCGCCGTCATCATCGCCAACCAGCGGCCCGGCGCGATCACGCTGCTCTCACTGGCGCGCGCCGGCACGCCGGTCGGCGCGGTGCTCAAGCACACCTTAACGGACCTCTTCGCCCGCCCGACAACGCATTATTCGCTCTCGATCATTCGTGATCGCGGCATCGATCAACAGGCGCTGCGCTATGTGCTCGAGCAGGCCGGTCATGACCCGGCCAGCATCGTCTTCATCGACGGCTGGACGGGCAAAGGCGTCATCGCGCGAACATTGCGGCGCGCCATCACTGACTTCACCGAGCATCGCCGCCAGGGCGAGGAGGAAGCCGATGCCAATACCGAAGACCGGCGCCAACGCCGGTTCCCGAGCCTGTGCTTAGACCCAAACCTCTATGCCCTCACCGATCTCGCCGGGGTCGGGATTGCGCCCTCGGATGCCGACTACCTGATCCCCTCGAGCATCATGAACGCGACCCTATCAGGACTCGTCAGCCGCTCCATCCTCAACGAACAGATCGGCCCGCAGGATTTCCACGGCTGCGTCTATTACGCCGACTTCGCGCCTCAGGATCGCTCGGTCTGGTTCGTCGAGGCATTGCGCGAGGCCATTCGCGAGCAGATCGACGCTGGCTACCGGCCTAACCCCAACCCAATAGATCCCACCCCGGCGCGGACGCGCTCACAACGCCTCATCGCCGAGCTCAAAAGCCGCTTCGCCATCCGCGACGAGAACCTGATCAAGCCGGGTATAGGCGAAGCCACCCGCGTGCTGCTACGGCGCGTGCCCGAGCTGCTGATCTTGCGCGACGCTGAGCCCCCCGAGGTTGCACACTTGCGCCAGCTCGCCGACGAAAAGGGCGTGCGCTGCGAGGTCGACCCCAGCCTACCCTATCAAGCTGTTGCGTTGATTCAGGCATGCCAACCATCCTAAGAATCCAAGGCCTAAGATTCCACTTCTACTCTGACGAAGGGACTGAGCCGGCTCATATCCATATTCGCAGCGCTGAAGGTGAGTGCAAGTTTTGGTTGTCACCGATTTCACTCGCACGAAACCGGGGCATCCCCGCGCATCAACTAAGAGACATCGAGAGAATTGTCTTCGACAATCAAGCATTTCTTTTGGAGCAGTTTCATGAATACCACGGCGATTGACAATGAGCCATGCGCCCTGCGTGCTTGGGCCGAGGCGAGAATGATTTACCTCGAGCTCACGGATGGGCGCATCGTTGGTTTCCCGGCGGATCGTTTTAAGACGCTCCGAGCAGCAACTCAGGAGCAGTTAAAACAAGTGACCATTGAGGTCAATGGCTATGCGCTCCGCTGGGAAACTTTGGATGAAGACCTGACCGTTGCGGGTGTCGTTGCCGGAAGATTCCAGCTCCCTCTTCCGGAACAAGCGGCCTAGCATTTTCAGTATTCCAGAGCGGTCACCGATGCTTGAAGCCTATCGCCTAGGCGGCTCCTTATACGTCCCCGTCACGCACAAGGACTGCCTATCAATCGCCAATGGCCGCAAATGGCCTGAGCTGCGTTCGGTCATCTTCTGCACCGAAGACGCAGTCGCCGCCGAGGCCCTGGGCCCGGCGCTCGACAACCTGCGCCACTTTCTCGACAAGATGCGCCCAAGCAGTGAGACACTCCGCTTCGTGCGCGTGCGCAACCCTGAGATCCTGGGCTGGCTGCTGGATCTACCCGGCATCGACAAGCTCGACGGCTTCGTCCTACCCAAGCTCGATATGAGCAACATCGACGCCTACATGGATCAGCTCGGTGGCAGCCGGCGCCGCTACCACTGCATGCCGACGCTCGAGACCCGTGACGTCTTCGATCCCGCGCGCATGACCGAACTGCGCGACTACATCATCGAACGGGGCTATCAAGACCAGATCCTCGCGCTACGCATCGGCGGCAACGATCTCCTTGCGCTCCTTGGCATTCGACGCCCACGCGACCGCACCCTCTATCGAACCCCGCTCGGGCTAACCATCGCCAACCTAGTCACCGTCTTCAAACCCCACGGCTTCCAGCTGACCGCCCCCGTGCTCGAGCACATCGATTGCCCCGAGATCCTCGAAGAAGAGCTTGGCGAAGACCTTGCCCACGGCCTCTGCGGAAAGACCGCAATCCATCCCGATCAGCTACCCCTGATCGACAGCCGCTTTCGCGTCTCACCCAGCGACTTGGAGGCCGCACAACGCATCCTCGACGATGACCGGGCCGTGTTCAAATTCGGCGGCTCTATGTGTGAGCTGGCCACCCACAGCGCCTGGGCCGAGCACATCGTCGGGCGCGCCGCCATGGGCCGTTAATCACAGAGCCAGCTCATAGAGCCAGCGCGAGACCGCGCCGAGCGGATCGGCGCGGTGCACTGGCCTCTCGTCCTCAGCGCGCAGCCACGCGCGACAGATCCCAGACGTCCGGCGAGTGATAGAGCCGAGCCAACTGCAGCTCGCGCTCCAGCTCCATCTCGCGCGGCAGGTGATCGCCGAAACGGGTGAAGAGTTCGTCCTGCTCCACCGTCTCCTGGCGGGCGATCTCCTTGTCGATGTTCATGATGTTGAAGAACTGCTCGGGCTTGAACTCGAGCCCTTCCCAGGTCAAGTCATCCCAGGCCGGCAGCCAGCCGAGTGGGCTTTCGATGGCCGAGGCGCTGCCGTCGACACGGTCGATCACCCACTTGAGCACGCGCATGTTGTCGCCGAAGCCAGGCCAGATGAACTTGCCATGCTCGTCCTTGCGGAACCAGTTGACGCGGAAGATGCGCGGCGGTGTCGCCACATTCTTGCGGCCGATGCGCAGCCAATGCTTCCAGTACTCGGCCATGTTGTAGCCGCAGAACGGCAGCATCGCCATCGGGTCGCGGCGCATGTTGGCCTGGCCAATCGAGGCTGCGGTGCCTTCGGAGCCCATGGTTGCGGCCATGTAGACGCCGTGCTCCCAGTTGTAGCTCTGGAACGCGAGCGGGAAGTTCTTGCTGACGCGGCCGCCGAACAGGAAGGCGCTGATCGGCACACCGGCCGGATTCTCCCACTCCGGATCGATCGACGGACACTGGCTCGCCAGCGCGGTGAAGCGCGAGTTGGGATGTGCAGCCGGCCGACCACAGCCCGGAGTCCAGTCGTTGCCCTGCCAGTCGATCAGATGCTCAGGCGGCTCCTTGGTCAGCCCTTCCCACCAGACATCGCCGTCATCGGTGAGCGCGGTGTTGGTGAAGATCGCGTTGCTGCGCAGCGAGGCGATGGCATTCGGATTCGAGCTGTCGTTGGTGCCGGGGGCGACGCCGAAGAAGCCATATTCCGGATTGATCGCGTAGAAGCGGCCGTCCTCCGGGTTCGGCTTGATCCAGGCGATATCGTCACCGACCGTGGTCACCTCCCAGCCCTCGAAACCTTTTGGCGGGATCAGCATGGCGAAGTTGGTCTTGCCACAGGCGCTCGGGAAGGCACCGGCGACATAGTGCTTGCTGCCCTCCGGAGACTTCACGCCCAAGATCAGCATGTGCTCGGCGAGCCAGCCCTCATCGCGGGCCATCACCGAGGCGATGCGCAGCGCGAAGCACTTCTTGCCGAGCAGCGCGTTGCCACCATAGCCACTGCCGAACGACCAGATCTCTCGGGTCTCCGGAAAATGGGTGATGTACTTGTCCTCGACATTGGTTGCACAGGGCCAGGGCACATCCTGCTCACCCGGGGCCAAAGGCGCCCCAACCGAGTGCATGCAAGGCACGAAGTCTCCATCTGGACCCAGGGCATCCAGCGCCGCCTGTCCCATCCGCGTCATGATGCGCTGGTTGGTCACGACATAGGCGGAGTCGGTGATCTCAACGCCGATATGGGCAATCGGCGAGCCGATCGGCCCCATGCTGAATGGGATCACATACAGGGTGCGGCCCTGCATACAGCCGTCGAAACGCTCGCGCAGGGTCGCGCGCATCTGCTTGGGGTCCATCCAATTATTGGTCGGCCCGGCGTCTTCCTTCCGCTCGGAGCAGATAAAGGTGCGATCCTCAACACGCGCAACATCGCTTGGATGTGAACGTGCCAGATAGCTATTAGGACGCTTCTCTGGATTCAGCCGGGTGTAAGCGCCGCTTTGCACCATCTCCTCACACAGCCTGTCGTACTCCTCCTGGCTGCCATCGCACCAGTAGATGCGATCTGGCTTGCAGAGGCTGGCCATCTCATCGACCCAGCTCAAGAGCTTAGTGTTACTGGTTCGCGACGCGCCATCATGGGTGGTGGTCATAGTGGAGGAGGTCCTCGGTTGCTTACCTAGGTTGCTTACCTAGAAAATGCGGTGATGGTCGGCCTGCTAACGACCAAGGCTCGACCGGTTGCCTGTGTCTTAGCGAATCCGACGCAAGGTTCGCACCAGCTTTGGAACTGGCACAGTGAATGTTGGGTTATGTGAAACGCCCGACGCGGCGCTCGGATTATTTCGGCGCGATCGCCGCTGACGTCATGAGCGGACGTTGCTCGCGCAGATCGGCGAGGCAGAGCGCTAATGACTGACGCCAATCCGGAAGCGCCAGCCCAAAGGTTCGGCGAAAATGGCCCGTATCCAGCACCGAGTAGGCCGGCCGCTGCGCCGGAGCCGGGTATTCGCTGGTCGGTATCGGCAGCAACCGGCATTGACTGCCAGCCGCTTCGCGAATGGCCTCAGCAAACCCAAACCAGGAGGTCGCACCGGCCCCAGTGAGATGGTACAGCCCCTTGACCCCTTCGATGTCGAGGCCGCCATGGAACACACGATAGGCGATCTGCGCCGTCACCTCGGCCAGCATTCGGCTCCAGGTCGGGGTGCCAATCTGGTCATCGACGATGCGCAGCTCCGCCCGCTCACGAAAGAGATTCAGCATCGTCAGCAAGAAGTTGCTGCCACGCACGCCATAGACCCAAGCGGTGCGAAACACCAGCGCCGGCGCGCCGGATTCGAGCAACGCCTGCTCGCCCGCCAGCTTGGTGCGCCCGTAGACGCTCCTAGGCTCGGCAGGGTCATCCTCTCGGTAGGGATGATCGGTGATGCCGGAGAAAACGAAATCAGTCGAGTAGTGGATCACCGGGATGCGTGGCGCCGTGCACAGTTCCGCAATCAACGCCAGCGCATCGCCGTTGATCGCCTGAGCCAGCTCAGGCTGGCTTTCGGCCTTGTCGACTGCGGTGTAGGCCGCGGCATTGACCACCGCGTCCGGCGCCGTCTCGTGGAATAGCCGCCTCACCGAGGCTGGCTCGGTGAGGTCGACAGAAGGGCCGTCTTGACCGGAAAGTGAAGCGGCAATCACTTGGCCTACCGGCGCCAAGGTGCGTCGCAGCTCCCAGCCGACTTGACCATCGGAGCCTATGAGCAGGATGCGTGGGGTATCGGTCATCGTTGAGTCGTCAACCTTGTCGTCAAGCACGGGACAGCGTTGGAGCTGAGAAGCAGCTGCAGTGAGCCCACAGCCTAGCTGCAATCGGGGTGAAGCTCATTGCAAGCGTGAGCCCGCAATGCGTCGTCGGAACCGGAGCACAAAACCAGTGCACGGGAGCCAGAGCCAACATCGCAATCAGAACGGAATATCGTCGTCAAAGTCGCCCCCATCCCCGCGCATGTCCGGCGCTGGGGCCGGCGAGCCTCCATCCTCACGCATCGGTGCTGGCGCGCTACTGGACCCGCCAGTGCCTGCGGGCCGACCATAGTCGCCGTCACCTCCGCCACCAGCGCTGGCACCACCACCGCGACTATCCAACATCTGCATCGAGCCATTGATGTCGACGACGATCTCGGTCGTGTAGCGATCCTGTCCGTCCTGGCCCTGCCACTTACGCGTCCGCAGCTTACCCTCGATATACACCTTGGAGCCCTTGTGAAGGTACTGACCTGCGATCTCGGCAAGCTTGCCGAACAACGCGACACGATGCCATTCGGTCCGCTCTTGCGGTTCTCCGGTCGTCTTATCGCGCCAGGACTCGCTGGTTGCAAGACGGAGGTTGGCGACAGCGCTGCCACTCGGCAGGTAGCGCACCTCCGGATCGACGCCGAGGTTGCCGATCAAGATCACCTTATTGACGCCACTACCAGCCATCGTTTTCACTCCAAGTGTTCGATCTCGCTATCCTCCAATGGTGCACAAAGGCAGGTTGCGTTGTCCACCTCAGCTGCAGTCTGGGCCACCGGCCATCGCTTGCTCCGCGAGCGGCTCGGCAATCCGCAAGCGCGGATCTCCCCGGGAGCCGCTCGGCCCCGGCCCTTGGCTCGAGGCGCAGACGCAACTGTACGCCAGGCGCTCTGTGCTAGCATCGCGTCAATAAAATGAGTGATCCTCGGATAAACGAGTAACCATCGGAGCTCGACGTGAAGCAGTGCCTCTTCCTTTGCCTCCTCTGTGCGACCCTGCTCGCTATCGGTTGCTCATCGCAGCCCACTCGGGTCGGTGCCGTTGCCGGATCATCGGGGCCAGAGATCTTGCTTCCAGATGGCGGGGTCGAGGAGGCACAGCTGCTCGCGATGGGGATGGCGCGCAGCAAGGGCTGGAAGATCACCGAAGTCGGTGATCAACGGGTTCTGCTTGAGCGTGAACTGCCCGCAAGCTCTCCGCAGGCACAGATGTTGAGCCCAGAGGGCGTGCTCACCCGCCCAAAGCTCCAGATTGAGACTCGGCTGCGTGAGCGCGGCAACGACGTCGTCGTTGGCTTGAGTTCGTCGATCATCGTCAACCCAGGCACCGAACAAGAGCGCCGCGTCGACTACACCGCCGATTACCAAGACCAGCTAATGATCTCGCTGAATGCGTTAGCGAGCGCCTGGCTGGAAAACCGAACACGCATCGCCTCAGAGATCCCGCTACCACCCGATCCCGATCAAGTCGTTATCGCAGAGGCTGGCACAGTCAGCGACGACGGCACTGCGCCGCCCAGCAGCGACACCAACAGTTCCGCCCTGACTATGCCGGTCGAGAACACGGACGGCGCGACCATGGCCGCCGTGGCGACTCCCATCGCAACGCCAATCGCAACGTCTCCGGCGCCAACGCCGCCGCTGCAGACCGGAGACGGCGCACCACGGGAGCCCCAGCCCATCGGCTCAGGCATGAGCGCCGCGCAAGACCTCAACGCTGAAACAACGCTCAGCGAAAGCAACGAGATGCTCGTGCTCGACAGCCAGGCCCGCCGCGGGCTTTGGACCTTCTACGCCGAAGCCTCAGCGCGTGAGCGAGGCTGCGCCGTCGGTGAGCGCGGTGCGGTGCTGCTCAGCACGACAACAGCGTTTGAGCTCTATGAGGTGCAATGCGCTGGTAGCCCTAACCTCTTGCTACGCTGCCAAGGCGGTGTCTGCCGCGATATCAACTGAGCGACAAAGACCGAGCAGCCGCCTGCCGAGAGCGTCGCCGGCAATCAGCCGTTACTGTGACACAAGCGCTTCATCGTATCGGAGTGGCAACGCGCCATGAACGTTAGTTCGTGCTCAAGATTGCGCTGATGAACCGGCCAGCAATCACCTGCCGAGTCTTTGCGCCTGACCTCATCACGCTCTGGCTCGTCGCCTTCATGGCCCTCGGCCAGGCCAGCACGTCCGCTCGCGGGCAGGTCCCAGACGCCGACAGCCTCATGAGCACTCGAGCCCCGAGTATTCAGCTCCCCGATGCGACCGTCCCTCGAGCCAAGGCGCTGTCACTCGACGCGGCCCTGATCAAAGGGTGGCACCTTGTTGACAGCGGGCGCGACTATGCGATCTTTGAAACCCCTTTGGACGAGCCGGCCAGCGCCGGACCCGCCGATGCGCACAGACCGGAGAAGACCCTGCTGCGTATCCGTGCTGACTTCAGCCAGAGCAAAGGCGGAGTAACCGCGCAGTTGAGCGCTACAGAGATCTGGCGGGCCGGCACCGAGCGCTCCTGGTCAACCGATATTACCCAAACCTATCGAGCCCATCTGGAGCGAGCACTGGCATCACTGAGCGCGCAATGGCTGCAGTTCACCCGAGCCAGTGTGCGCTCGACGCCTCTGCAGACAGATCGCCGGCAGTTGCAGCTGGCCGAGCCCATCGACAACGGCGGCCCAGCCTCCCTCGATCCCGACGCAGTCAGCAAACATCGGCAAGACCCCAGGCCCTTCGTGCCTCACGCAGCACAGCCTCAGACCGCGACCGCCCTCCAGCCCGCTATCCGAATCGGTATCTGGGCCTTCGATGCCGAGCAGCTCGCGCGGCAACAAGGCTGCAGGCTTGACGAGATCGGCGCGATCCTCCTCTCCGATAAAGCTGCCGTTGAGCTGCATCGCGTTGGCTGCATCGATCGCGATGCCATGCTTGTACGCTGTAACCGACAGCGCTGTTGGATGGCTCACTAGCGCCTCGGGCTGATCGGCCTGTCCGATGCCCGGCACGATCAGCCGCGCGAATCAGGATCATCATCGTTTGCAGAACGGCTACTGCGGCCAGCCATGAACAGGGCTGCGACACCAAGGCCGACCAGCAGCAGCAACGAGATTGCGATCAGGATTCCGACAAGTTGCATTACGCCATCCTTTTTCCGGGAAATTCAGGGGGTTTTGCGGGTTGTCATGGGCATGGGTGGCAACCTCTGTAAATCATTGCCTCATGATCCGCAGGCCGCCGAGAGCGCTATCCCGATGACCATCAAGACCAGCTCAACCATCGCCGCAGTGCTGTTGCTCATTGGCTGCAGCGAGACCAGCGACCCTCAGCAGCAGGCCGAAGCACTTCTGAGCGGCGCTGAAACTGGCGATGTCTCGACCGTCGAGCGCCTACTGGGCAGCCGTGTTGATGCCAATGTGCGCAACAGCTGTCAGTGGACACCGTTGATGATGGCCGCCGTGCATGGCCATGTCGAGACGGTCGAGCGCCTGCTCGCCGCAGGTGCTGACGTCGATGCAGTCGATCAAGGCGGTTACACGGCATTGCTACTGGCGGCCTCAAACAACCATACCGCCGTGATGCAGCAGCTGCTAGCCCAGGGGGCCATGATCGACGCCAAAGAGCAGACGCAAGGCTACACGCCACTGATCTGGGCCGCGCACCGGGGTCACCAAGAGGCCGTTGCACTGCTCCTGGAGCGCGGTGCCGACACCACCTTGCCAGATTTCGAGGCGAAGACAGCCGCAGATCATGCTCGCGAACAGGGGCATGGCCAGATCCTTGAGCTGCTCAAGCCCAAGACCGCCAGCATGGAGAGCGGCCCCAGCAGCGGCCCCAGCAGTGATTCCAGCCGCAGCGCGAGCTGACCCGACCGCCATCAAGAGAGCCCTCAGAGGCTCCAGCAAGAAGGCCCCCCTGGGGTTCCATCAAAACAGGCGCCTGATCATCGGGCGCTTGGTCATCGGACGAACGACCCAACCTCTGGCGGACGATTGTTAGCTAAACGAGGCGCCGATGAGCCGTAAAGTCCGCATTCAAGAGTCACTGACCACCGCCCTCAAACCGATGCACCTGGAGGTATCAGACGAGAGCCACATGCACAACGTGCCGGAAGGTGCTGAGTCGCACTTCAAGGTGCTCGCGGTCAGCGAGGTCTTTGCCGGCGATAAGCTGATTGACCGGCACCGCCGCGTCAATGCCCTCGTGCGTGACGAGCTTGCCAGCGGCCTGCACGCGCTCGCCATTCACGCCTGGACGCCGCAAGAATGGTTCGACAAGGGCGGTGGCGAGGCGCCCACGTCGCCGGAATGTTTGGGTGGAAGCAAACAGGCCGAATAGCCCAGCAATGCGACACCTGGGCCAACTGGCCCAGAGCCAGCATTGGTTTTGGGATGATCCCGTGATCTCGAGGGCCTCAGTCCGAGCGTGCCTGATCGTTGAAAAACGCCCGAGTCACCTTAAACACCACGGGGCTTAGCAGTAGCAGAGCGATCAGATTTGGAATCGCCATCATCGCGTTGAGGGTGTCGGCCAGTAGCCAAATGAAATCCAGATGCATGATCGCGCCGAAGGGTACCGCCGCAACCCAGAGGACGCGGAACGGGATGATGGCGTGGATGCCGAATAGATATTCGACACAACGCTCGCCATAGACGCTCCAGCCCAGGATGGTCGTAAACGCAAACAGCGCGAGCCCAATCGAGACCACGTAGGCGCCACTGCCAGGCAGTTCTTCACCGAATGAAATCGCCGACAGGGCGGCCCCGGTAATATTCCGACCGTGCTCTTCAGTGGTGCCGTCTTCAGCCTCGAGCGTGCAGAGGGTGCTTGGCTTTCTGATCATCCAGGTACTCTCGACTCGTTCCTCGATGACACCGCCGCGCTCGACGCAGTCGGTGAAATCGGGGCTTTCTGCCTTCCACTGCCCTGAAACGACAATCACCAGCCCTGTGATGGTGCAGATGATGATGGTATCGATGAAGGTGCCGAGCATCGCGACAGTGCCCTGCCGAACCGGGCTATCGGTCTCCGCCGCAGCATGCGCAATCGGTGCGCTACCTAGGCCGGCCTCGTTCGAGAAGATGCCTCGCGCGACACCCATTTGGAGCGCGAGTAACACCGAGGCGCCGGCGAAGCCGCCAACACCAGCGGCGGGCGTGAAGGCGTATTCAACGATGGTTACGAACGCGCCGGGAATCTCGCTCAGGTTCAGCGCTAGTACGATCAGACCAGCAACCAAATAGGCCAGCGCCATCAGTGGCACGAGGCGGCCAGCGACCTGCGAGATCCAACGGATACCGCCGATCAGAACCAGCCCGACGAGCAGCGCCATCACCAAGCCGGTGCCGAGCTCGGGGATGCCGAACTTGGTTTGCAGCGCATGCGCAACCGAGTTGGCCTGCACCGTGTTACCAATGCCGAAGCCGGCCACAGCGCCAAAGATCGCGAATAAGGTCGCCAGCCAAAGCCACTTCGGGCCCAAGCCGTTGCGGATGTAGTACATCGGCCCGCCGACGTGGTTGTTGTTCTCGTCGACCTCGCGATAGCGCACCGCAAGCACCGCCTCAGCGTACTTGGTGGCCATGCCGACCAACGCGGTGATCCACATCCAGAACAGGGCGCCGGGTCCGCCAATCGCCAACGCCGTACCGACACCAGCAATATTGCCGGTGCCGATGGTCGCCGACAGCGAGGTCATCAAGGCATTGAACGGTGTGATGTCGCCACTGCCCTGCTCCTTGCGGCCACGCCACAGCATGCGAAACCCGAAGCCGAGCCGATGCAGCGGCATCGCCTTCAAGCCGATCGATAGGTACAGGCCCGTGCCGAGGATGAGCACGAGCATCGGCGGGCCCCAAACCCAACCGTTGATGGAGCCAATCACCGCAGAAATCTGTTCCATTGGTACCCCCTTGTTCTGGACGCTGAGACGGCATGGTCACGCCAGCGGCGTACTATACACGCCAGCGCGCGAGTCGCTCACCCCGAGCAAGTAACTCGATACGGTCTGCAGCCCGTGCTCAGACTCGGGCTCAGCGCTTGGAGCCTGCCAGTTCGGGCGTATATTGGCCGATACATTGCGACGTATGACTTCGAGAGGTCACAACCATGGCAGCACCCGACCTGACATCCATCCAACCGCTAGTCGACGAGCTCGATCAGCATCCGATCTACGCCGAGCTCAAGGATATCAACGATCTTCGGGTGTTCATGACCCATCATGCCTTTTCGGTCTGGGACTTCATGTCGCTGATCAAATACCTGCAGGGCAAGCTCGCCCCGGTGCAGGTGCCTTGGGTGCCACAGGGCAACCCGGCGGTGCGCTACTTCATCAACCAGCTGGTCTTGGAAGAAGAATCCGACACGATCGAGGGCAGCAGCGGACCAAGCTACAGCAGCCACTTCGAGTTCTACTGCCAGGCGATGCACGAGATCGGTGCCGACGGCGACAATCCGCGCCGCTTTACCGCCCTGGTGCAGGAACAGGGGCTCGACGCCGCCCTTTACTCGGAGCTGGTGCCGCTGCCGTCACGCTATTTCACCGAGACCACCTTCTGCTTCATTCGTGAAGACAAGCCCCACGCCGTCGCCGCGGCACTGGCCGTTGGCCGCGAGCGCGTGATTCCTGAGATGTTCCGATCTTTGCTCACGCGGATGGCGATCAATGAGCAGGACGCACCGGCCTTCCACTACTACCTGAAGCGCCACATCCATCTCGACGAAGACTTCCACGGGCCCTTGTCGATGTCGATGCTCGAGCAGCTCTGCGAAGATGATCCAAAACGTCTCGACGAGGCAGTCATCGCGGCCGAAGAGGCCATCTGCGCACGCATCCGCTTTTGGGATGGCGTACTCGAAGCGGTACAGAGCGCGCGCGTTGAGCGCGGCTGATCGGCCGGTCCCAGCGAGTCCCACCCGCGCAAGAGCACGGCGTCGACAAACCGCTCCTAGCCGGGTCAATCCGTGCAAGGCAGGCCCTAAACCTTACATAAAGCAAGGTAGAATCTCATCATCGCGGGGCCATCTGGTGAGGTGAGTTCATGAGATACAACACAGAAAACGACACGACGAGGTGACCCTATGGCCGTAGCAGTACCACTCGACAACGAAGGATTTTTGCTCAATCGGGACGACTGGACCGAAGAACTTGCTGTCGAACTCGCCGAGCAAGACGAGTTCGAGATGAACGAGCAGGTCATGCAGCTCATCCGCGAAGCACGCAGCATGTACGATAACGACGGCGTCGTGCCGCCCATCCGCATCTTTGCCAAGAAGCAAGGCGTCTCGACCAAAGACCTCTACAACATCTTCAAGAAAGGCCCGATGAAGCTCATCTGTAAGTGGGGCGGCCTGCCGAAGCCCACTGGCTGCGTCTGACGCCCAGGCGACGCCAAAGCATCAGAGTGGGAGCGGCTGCCTCCCGGCGGCTTGCTCCGGCTCAACCTGCAAGCCGTCAGCCCCATAACAAAGCCCGTCACGCAGGGCGATGAGATCACCCTCCCCCAGCGGCTCCCAGAGCTCATCGGTCAAGGGAACGCTAGCCACTAGCGCCACGTCCTGACGGATCGACATCAGATTGACGCCGGCATCGTGCAGTTCTGGGGCCGTTCGCCAACAATAACGCTGTAAGAAGTAGATCCCCGGAGCGCGCAGTTGCCCATCGGGCTGGGTACGTCGGTCCGCATGCACGAAGAGTGCGTCGCTATCGGCGTAGATGAAATTGGCCGGCCCCAGCGGACGGATCTCGCGCGCATAGTCGGCGATCACGGCCAGCCGAACCGCGAGGTCGGGAACCGTTCCAGGCTCGTCATCCCAAACCGGCGCCAGCGCGGTCAACAGACCACAGAATGCGCGCTCCGAATCTGAGTCACCCAGGGGCATAAACCGCGCTGGATAACGCGAGCGTAGATCGGCCAGCGATGGCATATCGCCGTTATGCGCGAAGACGTGCATCCGTCCACCCAGCTCGCGCGCAAACGGCTGGGTATTGCGCAACGCCAGCCCACCAAAGGTCGCAAGTCGGATATGGCACAGTCCGAGCTTCGTGCGCAGACCTTGCCGCTCCATGAATTGCATCAACGGACTCTCGCTCGCAGGCCGCGGCTCGCGCAGCAGCAGACAATCCGTGTCCTCGTAGAAGGCGAGGCCCCAGCCGTCGCGATGCGGGCCTTCGGCGCCGCCGTGGCGCGCCAGCCGCTCGAGCGAAAAGCCCAAGGTGGCTGGAACCCGGCTCGACATCGCAAACAATTCGCACATGGATCTAAAGTCCTCGAGTGTTCTCAGCGTCCTGGCCACGACTCAGCTTCATGACTGCCGCGAACTCGCCATCGGCGCAGGGCGAGCGCGTATAAATCCTCAGCCAAAGACGACCTTAGCGCGGTAGTCATCGTTCCACGTGGCCTTGCGGCGCTTCTTGACCATGCGTTGCTTGGAGGGTTCGCGTTCGAGCAAATTCATGCA
>NZ_NRRY01000023.1:0-82347 GCF_016583905.1 Lamprobacter modestohalophilus
CGCCTCTGTGCCTCAGGCATGCGCTGGAAGACCAAGGGCGCGGGCATCGTGCTCAGCCTGCGCGCGCTCACACAGACCGTCGGACGCTGGGCGCAGTTCTGGCAGAAGATCGATCAGTTTGGGGCGGAGTGCTGCTGTTGAGCACAGTATGTTGAGGCCGCACCCGTTCAAATATGTGTCTCCAACACGTTTTTTGCTGGTGTTGTTTGAAGACACTTTGACGACCTGCAAGAGCAACGTGGGTTGGACGTCCACGGCACTCTAGCTGTCATCGCGTCAGCGCCGTTCTGAGTGCATCATGGTCGCTATGGGCCGCGTTGTCGGTCTGACGAAACCCCGCTTTTTCGAGCGCCTCACTCCCGTGGGTCAACCCCAGGCTTTCCGCTGTGCCCTGAGGGCGGGCTGACGCTAAGGGTTGACAGATCCGCACGCACGCCTTTTGGAGCCCGTCGATGCAAGAGTCCTCACTGCTGAGCCGACTACGAACCTGGTTTTTGCAAGGCATCGCCTTGCTCGCGCCGCTGATCATCACGCTGGCCCTGCTGGTCTGGCTAGGACGATCGGTCGAGATCTTCGTCGGCGTTTTTCTTCGGCATCTGATGCCAGACGCCTGGTATATACCGGGGATGGGGTTAGTGGCGGGCTTGGTCTTGACATTGGCCGCTGGACTGCTCGCGAATCTGTTTCTGGTGCGTTGGCTGGTTGAGGTTGCGGAGCAGGTGCTAGATCGCATCCCGCTGGTCAAGAGTTTGTTTCAGGGCTTGAAGGACATTGCCCGGTTCTTTGCGCGCACCGGTGACCAAGACCTGGGGCGGCCGGTTGTCGTGACTCTTCCGGTTGGCGATGCCACCGTGCAATTGGTTGGGTTCATGATGCAGGAGCATGCTGACCTGCCGTTTGCTGATGTCGACGCCGAGACTGAGCAACGGGATCGGGTGGCGGTCTATTTGCCGATGAGCTACCAGGTTGGCGGCTATACCCTCTATCTAGAGCGCAGTCGGGTGCGGCCGCTTGCCGTGGGTGCGGAGCAGGCGCTGCGCTCAGTGATTACGGGTGGCGCGCTCAATGAGGATGGCGGCAGCAACGGCCACCAGAGTCGGGTTACGGCGATCGGTGGCCGTCGACGATCTGGCGAGCGGACGAAGCGTTAATTGATCATCCTGAAGCCGCAGCGCGGTGAAATTGGTTTCGCGCTCGGCGCAGTCGCTTGGCATCTGGGTTAGGCATCAGAGGAGACCAGCACCCGCGCCATGCCCGGCCCAAGCCAGAATTCAAACGGGGCCGGCAGCTCGGCCATCGGCCAGTCTGGCGAGAGATCGCGGATCGGTCCGGGCGACTGGAGCAGATGGCGCAGGTCATCGACATAGAAGCGCTGCCGCGCCCAAGGGTCCTTGTTGATGACCAAGAGGGCCTGACCTGGACCCTCAGCCGCGTGCTTGCGCAGGACCAAGACCGCCGGGTCCGAAACATCGAGCCGCTCGATGCGGCCTTCGCCATCGAGCACCGGCACCGCGTCCTTGATCGCGTTGACCTGGCTGATGAAATCCTTGAGATCCAGGTTCGGCGTCTCCCAGTCGTCCGGGGTCGTCTCGACCACATCGAGGCGGCGGCGGAAGCCGAATTCAAAGCCCATCGGGATCATCACGCCGCTTGCGAACAGCGCGGTGAACAGGTAGCGCTGGCGCAGGGCGTCGGCATTTTCGCGGAATTCCTCGAACATGCGCCGCGTGTCATGGCTCTCGGGAAAGCCGATCGAGGGCGCGATCTGGCGCGTGAGCTCGTACTGATCGAGCAGCCAGTTGCCGTTGAAGTCCCACCACTTGGCGCTGTTGAAGATGGCGTCGAAGCCGGCCTCGGCGGTCTCGCGGGTCTGCTCCGGACTGCAGCCCAAGGTTTCGGCGACGAAGACCGTATCTGGATGGCGCTCGCGAATCTGGGTGATCAGCTGCTCCCAGAGCGCGGCCGGCAGCTGATAGGCCGCATCGCAGCGAAAGCCGCGGAAGCCGAGCCCGATCAGATGCTCGACCAGGCGCACGAAATAGGCGAGCAGACCCTCGGGATCATCGGCCTGGCGCAGCGCGCGCTGATGGTCGAACTGGGCCAGATCGCGCCAGACCACCTTGTTGCCGTTGGCCTCGACGCAGAACGGATGCGCGATGCGATTGTTGTGGCGGACGAACCAGTCGGGATGCTCGGTCACCAAGGGGCTGTCTTCAGCGCAGTGATTGATGACCAGATCGATCATCAGTGAGAGCCCTTGCTCGCCAGCGATCTCGGCCATGGCCTGCACCTGGGCGTCTGGCTCTAGGCTGGAATCGGGGGAGATCAGGGCCTGGTTGATCGCGAAATAATCGGCGATCGAGTACAGGCTGCCGGAGCGGCCGAGCTGCTGGATCGGGTTGACGAAGATCCAGTCGAAGCCCATCGCGGCGGCGCGCTCCAGGTGCGGCGCCCAGCGATCGAAAGGGCCGGCGAGCAGCGGGAACAGGTTGTATAGCTTCATTCAGTGTTTCGCTCTTGGTCCTAGGGTTGGTCCTTGGATTGGTCCTTGGGTTGGCGTTCTTGTTGATAGCCTTGCTCGAATTCCTCGGCGCCTTGCTCGACGGCGTTGATGGCCTTGCCTGTCGTCTTACCGGCCCAGGAGCAGGCACCCAGGCTGGTCGATAGGATCATCAGGGTCAGAGCGTAGAAAACAGTTCTCTTCATAGGGAGCTGCCATAGCGGTTTCTGGTTTCAACAGGCGCTCAGTATACCTGCGGAGCTGATGTGGGCGTCTGAATCCTATTGACCGTTTTCGCGCGCAACGTCCAGTCAGGATTCGTAAGCTGATAGACTGGACGCCATTTGCGAGACACAGATCCTGTACAGGACGAGAGACAAGAGCTATGCGCGCGCACTTTGATCCCAGTGGTACTCCCGACGGTCTGCTCGCCGCGCTCCATGCGCTGACCGACGAAGCGGCCATCGGCGGCCTGATGGTGCTTGCTTGTGACGCCAACGGCTGGCAACCGGAACAGCTCGATCCGATCCTGCAAGCCTGCGAGATGCCTGTGTTCGGGGGGATTTTCCCGCAGGTCACCTACCAGAACCAGAACTATGAACGCGGCACCTTGTTGATCGCGTTCAACGCTTTGCCCGAGGTCGCCTGTGTGCATGGCCTGAGCGACGCGGAGGCGGATTTCGACGAGCGGGTCGAGGCCGCTACCGAGCACTGGCCCGAGCCGCCCGAGGTGACCACGATGCTCGTCTATGTCGATGGGCTGTCGAGCCGGATCAGCGCGCTGGTCGAGGGCTTGTTTGCCAACTTCGGCCTCGAGAACAATTTCATCGGCGGTGGTGCAGGCTCGCTGAGCTTTCAGCAAAAACCCTGCATCCTCACCAATGCCGGGCTGCTGGCCGATGTCGCAGTCCTGGTGCGCATGCCGATTCGCAGCCTTCTCGGCGTCACGCACGGCTGGCAGCCGATCAGTGAGCCGATGAAGGTCACCGGCGCCCAGGGTAATGTCGTCATGACCCTGGATTGGGAGCCTGCCTTTGACGTTTACAAGCGCATGGTAGAGGCACACAGCGGTCAGGAAATGCATGCGGAGGATTTCTTCTCGCTGGCGAAATCCTACCCCTTTGGTATGACCAAGCTTGGCACCGAGATCGTCGTTCGTGATCCCCTGATGGTTGCCGAGGGTAACCATCTAGTGTGCGTCGGCGAAGTGCCTGAAGGGGCCTTTTTACGGCTGCTGAACGGCACGCCGGACAGCCTAATCGCCGCTGCGAAGAAGGCGCGCGAGCTGGCCCTCCCTGAGGGTGTCGGCGAGGAGGCGGCGGCAAGCTACCTGTTTATCGATTGCATCTCGCGTGTGCTCTTCCTCGGTGAGCGCATCGCCGATGAGCTGAACGCGGTCGGGCCAGATCAGCCCGTGAATGGCGCCTTTACCCTCGGCGAGATTGCCAATACTGGCGACGCTTTCCTCGAGTTCTATAATAAGACATCGGTGTTCAGCATCTTGTTCGACTAGGTGGTCGACTAGGTGGTCGACTAGGTGGTCGACTAGGTGGTCGACTAGGTGCGTTCGACGTGAAGCGTTTGGTGGGACGGCGTTGATTAGGCGCAGGCGCTGACAGAATCCTTGTTCATCGTCCTCTACCGCGTCGACAGCGATTCGGCATCTGGGCGGCATCCGCGGTAATGACTCATGCAAGAGACCCCAGCCAAGATCCTTCTGGTGGACGATGACCCTGGTATCCGTCTGCTGATCCAGCATGGCTTGACCCGAGCCGGTTATCAGGTGACCGAGGCCAGTAATGGCCTTGAGGCCCTGGAGTGTTTCGAAACCGCCAAGCCCGATCTGATGCTGATCGACGTCAGCATGCCGGAGCTGGATGGCTTCGAGACCGTTGCCGCGATTCGCCAGCGTGAGGGGGGCGAGATCATCCCCCTGGTCATGGTGACGGGCTCCGATGACAACGAGTCAGTGACCAAGGCCTTCCATGCTGGCGCAACCGACTTCATCACCAAGCCGATCAATCTGCCGATCCTGACCCAGCGGGTGCGCTATGCGCTCGCCAGTGCCGAGCGTGAACAGCGCCTGCGCCGTATCCATCTGGAGCAGCAAAGTGCCTGTCAATTGGCAAAGCTGGGCTTTTGGCGGCTCCAGATCGAGACCGGGCAGCTGCAATGGTCGCGGGATGCGGCGTCCCTGCTTGGCCGCTCCGCAGCCATGCCGACCAGCGTTGCGGCACTCATCGAGGAGGCGCGCCCGGATCAGCGCCAACGCCTGCAGTTGGCCTTCGATCAAGCCGGGACGCGGGCGGCGGGGCTGGATCTGGAGATCGAGCTGGCGCGCACCGGTAACGCCTGCATCATCAAGCTGCAAAGCAGTCCACAGATCGAGGATGGCGTCATCGTCGGCGCCTTTCAGGATGTGACCGCTCTGCGCGCGTTCGAGGACCAGACGCTCTATCTGGTCGAGCATGATGAGCTGACCAATCTGCCGAATCATCGGCTGTTCTCCCGCTTGCTCGCGGATCGGCTCGAGCGCGACCGGCATGCCGAGGCGCGCACTGGGATGCTGGTGATCGATATCGATCGCCTGCATCGCATCAACGAAGCCTTTGGTCCGGTGCAGGGCGATGAGGTCATCGTGACCCTGGCCAACCGGCTGCGACAACTGCTGCCCTCCAATAGCCTCTTGTGCCGGCTCGAGTCGGACAGTTTCGGCATGGCGATCCCGCTCGAGAGTACCGATCTCGCGACGCTCCAAGCGCAGCTGCTGAGTCAGTTGATCCTGTCCTTGCAGATCAATGGGCGCGAGATCTATATCGATTGCAGCATGGGCCTGGCCATCCATCCCGACGATGGTCAGGAGGCGGCCAGCCTGATTCAGGCCGCGCAAGCGGCGGAGCGAGAGACCAATCGGGATCAGAGTCGGCGCTTCATCCAGTTCTCGGAGATTCGCGAGGCGCGTGCGGAAGGGCGGGTGATTCTCGAAACCGATCTGCGCCGCGCGCTCGAGAAGCAGGAATTCTTTCTCGTCTACCAACCCCAGCAGTGTCTGGCGACCCAGCGCATTGAGGGCGTGGAAGCGCTGTTGCGTTGGAACCACGCCGAACGCGGGATCGTGTCGCCGGCGGATTTCATACCTATCCTGGAGGAAACCGGACTCATCCATGAGGTCGGTGACTGGATCTTGGAGGAGGCGGTTCGTCAGGCCGTCGACTGGTTGCAACAGGGGCTGAATCTGCGGATGTCGGTCAACCTCGCCGCGGCGCAGGTCGAGAACCCGAACCTCATCAATCGCTTGTGTGCACTGGTCAAGGACTATCAGCTGCCGCCCGAGCAACTCGAGCTCGAGATCACCGAGAGCACCGCGATGCAGGTGCCGGAACAGACCCTGCTCAATCTGCGTAAATACAAGCAGTGTGGATTCCGGATTGCGATCGATGATTTCGGCACGGGCTACTCATCGCTGTCCTATCTGCTGCAATTTCCGCTGGATACCTTGAAGATCGATCGGGCCTTCGTCAAAGAGATCACTCGAGGTAAACGCAATCGCGCGATTGTCACCGCGCTCAGCACCCTGAGCTTCCACCTGGGTTTGACGACCATCGCCGAGGGCGTCGAGCTCGAATCCCAACGCGATTATCTCGATGCGCTGAACATCGATGAGATTCAGGGTTTCCTGATCGCCCGTCCGCTGGTGCCGGAGCGGTTGCTTGAGTTCATGCGGGCCTACGAGGCCGATGCCCAGCCGAGCCCTCGGCAAGCCCGATCGCCGTCATGACCGAAACGGACACTCATAAAGAATTCGAGATCCTCTATGAGATCTCGCTGGCGATTGGTCACAGTCTGGATCTGCAGGCGATGCTCAAGCAGTCCGTGGGCACGATCATGCGCCAGTTGAACTGCCAGGCCGCCCTGGTCTTGCAATACGACGCTGACGATGACGCGCAGGTCAGGAATGGGCGATCGCGAG
The DNA here is from genome assembly GCF_016583905.1 of Lamprobacter modestohalophilus. Taxonomy (GTDB): domain Bacteria; phylum Pseudomonadota; class Gammaproteobacteria; order Chromatiales; family Chromatiaceae; genus Lamprobacter; species Lamprobacter modestohalophilus. The sequence goes on from NZ_NRRY01000023.1 coordinate 6,471, forward strand.
AGCCGTCGCAAGAGCAGGCGCAAATGCGCGCACTGGAGGCGCTGACTTGGACTGATCTCTATGTGGTGCCGAAGACCGCGCGCAAATCGTCTGAATTGCAGGGCTTCGTCACGGAATTGAGTTTGCCGGCTAACCAGGCCGAATTCGAGGTTTGGCAGGCAGCGGTCGAGGCTGGCGCCTTGCCGCACGCGAGCGAGCTTAGCACCTCGACCTATTACGCCTTCTATCTTGCGAAGATCGGCGTACTCGTGCTGAAACGGATCGGCCCGAGCCTCTCGCACAGTCTGCTGCTGTCGTTGAATGTCTTAATGGATAAGTTGGCGTATTCGGCGCTCGCTTGCCTGCACGATGCGCAACTGAAACAGCAGATCGAGGCGGCGCAAGCAGCCAATGTGGCCAAGAGTCAGTTCCTCGCCAACATGAGCCATGAGATCCGCACGCCGATGAACGGTGTGATGGGGATGTTGGACATTACGCTAGAGACCGAGCTTCAGCCACAGCAGCGTGATTATCTCCGCCAGGCGCGCTTGTCGGCGCAGCATCTGCTCGAAATCATCAACCTGATCTTGGATCTCTCCAAGATCGAGGCGAAGAAATTCAAACTGAAACCGGAACCGACCGACCTATTCGAGTTCATCGGAGAATTGATCAAGAGCCAGGTGCCGCATGCGTTGTGCAAACGGCTCAATCTGCTCTACGACGTGGAGCCGACGCTACCGCGCTGGGTCGAGATCGATCCAACCCGGTTACGCCAGGTCATGTCGAATCTGATCGGTAATGCCTTGAAGTTTACCGATCAAGGCAGCGTCAAGCTCATCGTGTCTCCCTGCAAGGGGCCAGCGCATGTGTCCCATGTAAGCAACGCTCAATGGACCTGCTTCGAGGTCGAGGACACCGGCATCGGCATCCCAGCCGAGCAACAGTTGACGATCTTCAATGCCTTCGAGCAAGTCGACAGCAAAACAACACGCAAATTCGAGGGCACCGGACTCGGCCTGACCATCACCCGCGAACTGGTCGAGATGATGGGTGGACTGATCGAGGTTAAGAGCGAGGTCGGTCAGGGCACCTGTTTTCGTGTGACCCTGCCACTGACGTCAGCCGCTGAGCCTGTCGTCGAGGAGGTCCGCGTGCCGGCGTTACCGGCAGCAACCTACCGGATCTTGGTGGTTGATGATGAACCACTGAACCGTTCCGTGATCCATCATATGCTCGGGATTCTCGAGGTTGCCTGTGCGACCGCGGTGAGTGCGCCAGAAGGGTTGTTGGTGCTCCGCAAGGCGATTGAGGACGAGCAGCCGTTTAATTTCTTATTGCTGGATGCCAACATGCCGGGTATGGACGGCTACGCCATGGCGAAGGAGGTGCTGCGTGAGGGGTTGCTCTGTCCCGCGCAAATTCGTATTTTGAGTTCTTCTGCGTTTGCTGGAGAGGAGGAACACGACCAAGACTTCGTTGCTTACAACCAACGTGTATGCCAACAGGCTTGCCCATTCTACAATGGTCAGGAAACGCACTGTCGGCAGTTCGAACAACAAGAGTGCTTGACCAAACCGGTGACGCTTGCCGATCTGCGCCATCTCCTCTTTCGACAAGACCAAACCAAGGATGGCGTTTTAAATGGGTCACGCTCATCGCTTGCCGATCAGCAGTTGAATATACTGGTCGCGGAAGATAATCCGATCAATCAGCAGGTGATCATCGCGCTATTGAAGAAGTTTAAGGTTGCTTATACCTTGGCCAATAATGGTCGCGAAGCTGTCGAATGGGCTTGCAAGGAACGGTTTGATCTCATTTTCATGGATATCATGATGCCGATGATGGACGGTTTGGAGGCGACCGAGCTGATCCGCGAATACGAGCGTCAGCATCAATGGCCGCCGGTGCCGATCATCGCCCTCACCGCCAAGGCGATGAAAGGTGATCGCGAGGGCTATCTTGAGCGGGGCATGGATGGTTATGTCGCTAAGCCGATCAACTCTATGTTGTTGTTCGAGGAAATGGAGCGGGTGTTGCCCAAGCGCGATGCTGAAGTTCGACTGCCGAGCGATGGAGCCAAAGTGCAGCAAGCCCAGGCCTCTTCGGATCTGGATGCCTGGCTCGGCGCTGGTGAAGAAGACAAGACCTCGGCGCCGTTTGCTGATGCGGGCTCGGCAACCCCAAGTCAGCCCTCCGCGATAGGTGCCGACCCGCAGCAATTCGATTGGGATCAGGCGATCAAGCAGTTGGGTGCGGAAGAAGAATTACTGATTATGTTTCTCTCGCGTTTCCTTGACGATCTCCCCTCCGCCGAGCAACGTGTGAGAGCGGCCTTGAAACAACGCGATGCAAAATTGCTCAAGCTGGAGGCGCACACGCTGAAAAGCCTCTGCGCGACCCTGTGCATGGAGCAGGCAAGACAGGGGTTCTGGGCGGTGGAGCAGGCCTGTCGGGATCAACCAAGCGATTGGGCCGATGTCGACAGGCAAGTGAACGCGGTGTTCGCGACCTTGCAGCATGTCCGCCCTCTGCTCGACGAAAGACTTGAGCAACATCGGCCTGATTCATGAGCGAACACAGCGACCATAGCCCTTACTGCATCGCATTACAGCCAATTTGCGATCGCAAGCTGCATCATGTGGCCGATAAGCTACTTTATCGTTCCCATTGTGGAGCAGATGTCGCGTCTTTTGATGACCCTTTTCTCGCGACGGTTCGCTCTTATTCGACGGCGGTCTACGAGGTGGGTATCGAGAACCTGGTCGGCGATCGCATGCTCTTGTTCACCGCGCCCTTGGAGTGGATCGAGAATACAGGGTTTTTCGAGCTTCCTGCCGAGCAGTTGTTCGCGGAGTTGACATTGGATTTTTTCGAATCGCCGACGGCGCTCGATGCAATCCAGCGCTTGCGCTCCATCGGCTATTTGATTGCCGTGCCACAAACCGTTTTCGAGCGTTATCCCGAGATTCCCATCAGTCTGGTTGATCTCGTCAAGATCGATAGTCGACGCCCTGATTGCCTGGATCTTGCGGCGCACTTAAAGGGACTGGGTCCACGGCTACTGGCGACCTTCGTCGAGGATCAAGCGACCCTGGATCGTGTTCACGCCGGCGGCGCATTCGATTGGTTCATGGGGTTTGTATTCTTACCACCGATGCACGTGAAGGAGAGCGGGCGCAAGCGGCGCAGTAACCGCGCTGTCGAATTGCGATTACTCGCCGAGCTTAGCTCGAACGAGATGCAAGTCGAGCAACTTGAGGTACTGGTGGCTCAGCATCCGCATTTTTGCGTTCTGTTGTTCGCGCAGGTGAACTCGGCGGCATTTTCGCGCGGCAACCGTCGTATTGATTCCCTACACGAGGCGGTGGTGAGGCTCGGCTTGGAGCGGATCAAAACCATTGCATCTTTTCTCTTGCTCAGCCGCAATGATCCGGTCGAAGCGGTACAGGTGCGCATGCTCTTGAATCGCGCCGCGATGGCGGCTCGCATTGCCCGGCGGGTGCGGAGCATCGACCCGAATACCGCCTTCACCCTCGGTCTGTTTTCACGGCTGGATGCCTTCGAGGGACTGCCGATGCCAACCCTGCTTCAGGGCATGCCGTTTTCCGTGCCGATGCAAGACGCCTTGCTGAAGCGTGAGGGCGAGATGGGCAAACTGTTGGATGTGCTGGATGCGCATGAATCTGGTGATCTCTCAAGTCTCAGTCCTGCCGTGGTGGCGAAATTGAATGAGGATTTCGTCCATGCGGTCGCCTGGACCGAGCAATGGCTGGTTAGGGACCAACCCCAAACGTCTGTCTAATGTCCCTGAGGAGAGAAAAGCAATGTCAACAACACTCGTCCATATTCAGGTGGTTCCCGAGGCGCGGGATCGATTCATTGCTGCGACGCACGAGAATTGCCTGAAATCTCGACAAGAACCGGGCAACCTGCGTTTCGATCTTTTGCAAGGCGAGGCCGACCCGAATCATTTCATCCTCTACGAGGCCTATGTCGATGCCGAGTCCGCGCGTGCGCACAAGGAGACGGCTCATTACTTGGCCTGGCGGGAGGCCGTCGCCGAGATGATGGCGCGCCCGCGCGAAGGCGTCGCCTATCAGATGCTGGTGGCTGAATAATGGCGGGCCTGTCAGGATTCTCGATCGCCCGCTTGCCACGCATCGCGTTTGGCGCCGGCGTGCGTTCGACGGTTGGCGCCTGCGCCGCTCGCTATGGACGCCGCGCGCTGTTGGTCACCGGTGGGGCATCACTGCGGGCCGGTCCCTTCTGGGCGGAATTGGAGCAGTCCTTCGCCAAGGCCGAGGTGCATATCGAGCAGGTTCAGATCGCCGATGAGCCGAGCCCGGATCAGATCGATGCCGCGGTGCGCGCCTATCATCAGGCTGACATCGATGTCGTGGTCGCCATCGGGGGTGGCAGCGCGCTGGATGCCGGCAAGGCCATCGCTGGTCTGCTGCGTCCTGGCAACTCGGTGTTGGATCACCTCGAAGGGGTGGGACCGGAACGTCCCTATCAAGGGCCGGCGGTGCCCTTCGTCGCGCTGCCAACCACCGCTGGCACCGGCTCGGAGGCGACCAAGAATGCCGTGCTGAGCCAGCGCGGCGCGGAGGGCTACAAGAAATCCTTTCGCGACGAGGCCCTGGTCGCGCGGGATGCCTTGGTTGACCCGGATTTCCTGCAAACCTGTCCGCGCTCGGTGCTGGCGGCTAACGGTATGGATGCGCTCACGCAATTGCTGGAATCCTTCGTCTCGACGCGCTCGAACCCGCTCTGTGCCGCTTTGGCCTTGGACGGGTTGAAACAGGCACGTGACGCGCTGTTGCCGCTCTACGAAGACCCGAACAACGCTGAGGCCCGAGCCGGCATGGCCTATGCGTCACTGCTCTCAGGCATCTGTCTTGCGCAGACCGGGCTCGGCTCGGTGCATGGCTTGGCATCGCCGCTCGGCGCCTTCTTCCCGATTCCGCATGGGATGGCCTGCGGCACCTTGGTGGCCAAGGCCACGGACACCAATCTGAGCGCCATGCAACAGCGTGAGCCCGAGCATCCGGCCCTGGAGGCCTATGCCACGGTTGGCCGCCTGTTCGCCAGTGAGCAGGGCTTGAGCCGGCAAGATGCCTGGGATGCCTTACTCGATAGCTTGTGGGACTGGACCGAGAGCTTGCAACTGCAGCGCCTGTCAGCCTGGGGCGTCACCAGCGCCGATCATCCGCGTATCGTTGCTAACAGCCGGGGCAGCAGCATGAAGACCAATCCCATCGTGCTACGGGACGAGGAGATCGCAGCCATTCTCGCTGTAAGACAATAAGGTATAGCAATAAGGCGCGGCAATAAGATGAGGCCATCCGTTGTCCACGGTGCGCGCATCGCTAGGCGCAGCGGCTTTGATGATAATGCTCCAAGACCTTCTCGATGCGCTCGGGATTCAGCGGTTTGACCAGGAAGCCATTGACCTTGCTCGCAGCGGCCTGACGCACATTGGCGATTGTGCTATGCGCAGTGAGCATGATGATAGAAACCGGTCGCTTGTCCTTCCTGAGCTCGTTGAGTACGTCGATGCCATTCATCTCGCCTGGCATCTCGATGTCCAAAAAGACGAGGTCGAGAGGGTTCTGCTGGCAGAGATCCACGGCCTCTTGACCTAACCCTGATTCGAGAATGTTTGTGTGATCCAGTGACTGCAGCGTCGAGCGTAGGAGCTTGCGCAGCATCGGATCATCGTCCACGATCAAAATGCGGACGTCATTGGGATTACATGACCAAGGCATCGAGTAACCATCTAATACTTGAGTTGTTGAAGGCGCTCGGCCTCGGCGATGACGGGGTCGATCTGCATCATGACCGCCTGGAGCGGATACCCTTGACGCAACAACCCATCCGCTGACGCAGCGAGCGTGCCAAGCCGATGATAGCCAAAACTCCCCGCAGACCCTTTGAGCTTATGCAGTACAGCCTGAGCCTGACTGGCAGAACCTTGCTCTAGGGCTGATCTCAGGTCGACGAGATAACCGCTGTTCAGCATCTCGATGAAGGCGCGTTGCAAGGCGCGCTGTTCATCGTCACCTAAGATCGCTGGGTTGGCCGTGGTCGGGGAGCGCTCTGGTCTCGAGGCTTGCAGACATTGCTCGAGCAGCGTCGTCAAGGTGGCCGGGTCGAACGGTTTCCGCAGAACGTCGCAACCGAGCGATCTCAGTCGCGTTTGCTTAGCCTCGGGCAGGTGGGTCGCCATGACGACGATCGGCGCGATCTGGCCTGATCCACGGGCCAGCTCAATGCTGTCCATGGCCTGATCGCTCTGGCCCAAATTGAGGTCGATCAAGACGATCTCAAATTCTGCGGTCAACAATTGCTCGATCAGCGATTCAGTGGTGCTGACCGCGGTGAGATCCAGATTGAGTGCTAGGAGTTGTTCGCCAAGGCCTGCGCGGCTCTCGGCGTCGCTGTCGACGATGAGCGCGCGTCTTTGAGTCTGTTGCCGGAGATGGTTCATCAACGTCTGCCTTTCTCGCGCCCGTCTTTTCGCGCCCGTCTTTTCGCGCCAAGATAGTAGCAGATCGACGTCATCATCCCTGCGGCGAATTGTTCCTAGGTAGTGCGCCAGACCTGGATATCTTGCGGAAAACCATTTAAATCCATCTGTTTGGGTGGCATGCCTTCAGGTTGGCTCTTGTTGCAACCCTGTCTGTCAGTGGGGCGACCCGGCCAGTGGATGCGTGCTGGACATCGATCTGAAGCATCGCTACTCTGTCTCGTCATGAACGCTTTACTCAAGCCAAGTCCCGCCGAGTATCTGGAACGGGAGCGCATGGCCGATACCAAGAGCGAGTATGTCGCTGGTGAGATCTTTGCCATGGCCGGCGCAACCCCAGAGCATCACTTGATCGCCGGCAACCTCATCCGTGAGCTGGGGAATGCGCTCAAGAAACGTCCATGCCGTGTCTACCCGAGCGACCTCCGAGTCCAGGTCGCGGATGGCTACTTTTATCCTGACGTGAGTGTCGTCTGCGGCACACCGCGTTTCAGTGATCGCGATAACCTAGTCAATCCGGACTTGATCTCTGAAGTGTTGTCATCGAGCACGGCGGATTTCGATATGGGCAGAAAATTCGCTCGCTACCGCCAGATCGAGAGCCTTCAAGACTACCTGCTGGTTTCTCAGGAGAGCCCTCATCTGATCCATTATCATCGTCAGGATGCCAATCATTGGCTGCTGACCGAGATCACTGATCCAAACGCCGAGGTTGAATTACCTGGCGTCGACTGCCGGCTTGCCCTAGTCGAGATCTATGACAAGGTCTTCATTGAGGATGGCTCATAAGTCTTGAGAGCCTTCTACAGCCAGTCGTGCGGCGTCATGTCTTGTCAGAGACTGTGATCAGCGAATGGACTCGGCGTGCCATGAGGTCGCTGCGGTCCGGACTCCCGATTGGCCTCGGGCTCCCTCGGAGTCTGTTCCTTGGAGGCCTTCGTTTGGACAGTGTGCATGTTGGATTCCGCTATGGGCATATCGTCACCGAACGATGGCAACGGCGTCTCGCCTGGTGAGTAGGCAGCGAAACGTGCCTGAGCGTTAGTCATGTTGAAGTGCTGTTGCCCGTCCTTGAGCTCCATCGCACCGCTGAGGTTGTGCCAGCGCAGCAGCAGCATCGCCTCGCGCGCGGATGCCGCAGACTGGCCCTTGAGATGGATGCCAAGCTCCGGTGCGCTCAGCATGGCGTCGTCGATGACGGCGGTCTCGCCATCCATGGCAAGCTGCACATGGCCACCGAGGTCTTCCATCGTTAGCAGCTCGCCGATCCAGCCATGTTTGCCTCGCAGGTTGTCGAGCAGCGCGACGAAGGGGCGGGTATCTCTGATGGTGATGTCGGCCAACATGTCCAGGTGCATGGGCTTTTGCCACAGCACCTCGGTGTCTTCTAGCTGCAGTCGGGCATGCCAGTCGGGTGACTGCGCTGAACCGGCCGCGCCGACGACCTGAACGCGGTCGAGCCGAAGTGAGGAGCCAGTGATGTCAAAGCGCAGATCCTGTGCCGAGCCGTCGCGGACTAGGATCTCGAGCTGGAGGTCGCCAGAGAGCTTGTTGTCGCTGAGGCTGAGCTGGAGATCCTCGGCCTGGAGCAGCCATTGGCCCTCGGCGCTATCAGGCTTGAGACGAAGATCGCCAACCAGGCTGGCCGCACCCGAGAGCAGTGATAGGGGCGCGTTCTCGGGCAGGTAGGCGTTGTAGGTGCTCATGTCATGCACACGGGCCGAGTGCAGCTTCAGGCTCAGGTCGGCTGAGTCGCCGCCGCCGGCGAGTGGATCAGTGACCAAGATCATGGCATCGAGCCGCACCTCGCCAATGCTTGGCTCCGGCTCGTCGCGTCGCCGCATGCGGGCATCTTCCAACCCGACGTCGAGGCGAAAGCGGGGCCGGTCACCACCGCGCTCCAGGGTGAGCCGGGCGCTGCCCTGACCATCGACGCGATGCTGCATGAGCGCCAACGAGAGCGGTTCGCGCGGGACCCAAAGGCTGGTGCCGGCATCCGGTTGGCCGTTGGTCAAGATGATCTCGGCGTCGAGCTCACCAGAGCCTTCGAGGCTCAGGTCGAGCGGCCGGTCGAGCAGCTCAGCGATCCAGTCGAGCTCGGAGACGGTCAGGACCGCCTCTAAGCGACCATCGGCGTCGGCGAGCACGGCGCCGAAGCCCTGCTCCTTTAAGATGCGGGCAATGGCGGGTATCGGGTCGCTCGCGCCTGTATCTGTCTGTGCATTTGCCTTAGCGTCTGCCTGCGGCTGAGGCTGCGGCTGCACTTGGGTCTCCGCCAACCCTGGTTCCGATACCGACCCAAGCTCCTGCCCCGATCCCGATCCGGGCCCTGATCCCGAATCTGATCCTGATCCTGATCCTGGCACAGCATTCGGCGTTGGCAGGCGCAGGTCGCCATCGACGATTCTGAGCTCGGCTCGCCATGGCTGGGCTGGCTGTCTGGCGTTTTCGCCTGCATCATTGTCTGCATGCTCGACAGCGACCTCGGCGTCCTCGATGCGCAGCGTCGTGCCGTCCATGTGCAGCTCGGTACCGGGGACATCGTCAACATCGTCGACGCGTGCCCGCAGCTGCAACAGCAAGTCGGTGATGGCGTGATAGTCCTGATAGCGCAGCTCGGCCTCGTCAGAGGCGAGGTCGAGGTCGAGCGACAAGACCTCCGACGTGATCTCGAGTGCGCCGGCGAGCGTTCCGCTGCCGCCGAGCAAGCCGAGATCCCACTCCTGCGGGAATAGGCGGTTGTAGACGACGAGGTCGGGCACCTGCATCGACGGGATATCGAGCTTGAACTGCAGCGTCACCTCAGTCGCCAGATCCTCGACCTGCTTCGCGGTGGAGGTGGTCGTGGGATCGACCTCTGCGGCCTGGACTTGCGCCGTCAGCCCCTGGCCTGTGAACAGGAGTTGCGCGTCAGGTTGGGCATTGTTGTCTTCCCGGGACGACGCACCAGGCCTGTCCATCGCAGGCCCCGATCCGGGCTCCAATTCGGCGCGAACCTTGTCGAACCGGACGATTAGATCAGCCTGCCCCTCATGGTCTGGGTCGACCTTGAATTCGACCGAGCCGTCGCCGCTAAACGCATAGGGGCTAATATCCATCGCCAGCTGGTGGGCCTCGACCCGCAGATCGGTTCCCGGCAGCACCTCACCAGCCGACAGCGCGATTCGCCCGTTCAGGCGGCCATGTCCGCTCAGCTCCAGCTCACCCAAGACCGGCATCAGTAACGCGATGAAATCCAGGTTCTGCACCGGCAGGTCGATGCGGGCGTCCAATTCTGGCACGCGCATCAGCTCAAGACCCTGCTTCTCAGATAGCCTGAACGGCGGGATCTCAATCTCGCCCTGGATCGAGGCGGCATCGGTGATCGGCTCCTCAGGACCGACTGTCAATGAGGTCAAGGCGAGGTCGATCGCGCCGCCACCCAAGGCCAGCCGACCGGTCTCGCTCTCCATGCGCAGGCTGCCACGGACTGCGCCGGGCAGACTGCCGCGGATATGCGAGATCCAAAATCGGTGCTCACCCTGGACATGGATGTCATCGATCTCCAGCACCAGCGTGCCGTTTGACGCTTCCGGTGGTGCCTCGGCGACCGCGTTGGGGTCGCGGTTACGGATCATTGGATAGAAGGCGACCAGTGGGTTCCTGTCTGCATCTGCATCTGCGTCTGCGGACGCCTCGGGCGTGGGACGCGGCCGCAGGCGCAGATCGATATCCTTCAGGTCCAGGTCGTGCACCCGAATCTCGCCCTGGAGCAGCGGCAGCAGTGAAATCGAGGCTGCTGCATGGCCTGCATCGACCTGCCACTGCTCGGTCGGGGTCTGCCCATCGGCGGCGACGCCATTCAGCTCCAGCCGCAGCGGATACAGACTCCAAGCCCGCTCCCAGGTGACCTGAAACTGCTCCGGCTGCAAGCCGTTGACCAGGGCGCGGGTGGCCGGCAGATTGAGCGCCGCGTTGACGGCGATAAGGTAGAGTGCCGCTAGAACGAGCAGCACGATGAGCGATCGGGAGACGAATGTATTCATGGCGGCGAGCAAAGCAGTGGAACTGCAGGCGGTCATCAAAGAGAGCCAGAAGACGGTAACAGCAGACTGTCGCGGGAGGAATTGGTGTTCCTCTGTAAGGCATACCACCACAGCTCCTGCTAGCACGGATCTTTAGCTAGCTAGCGCTTGATGGCGTCGGAGCGGCCAGGGTCAGGGATTGCCTTACATGAATAGCCGGATTTCTCGCAGCGAGCGGCGCGCGTAGGCTCCCTCATTGCTCCCGCAGATATGATCGCTGCCAATGACCGTCAGCATCGAGCGACTGGCATCTTTCTCCAGTCGTCAACAAGACTGTCCTTGCGGTCTGTACTCAGCGTTCGTGGCGAAGATCGTCCAACAGCTTCAGATGATCAACTGGCGTGGATGCAGGCCCTTAAACGCTCCCTAAGGTGAGTCGTAGGCCAAGCAAAGAGCGCTTGTCAGGAAATTCCTGACGGGGGACTCCTGATTTAGTCTTCAGGCATTGGCTGGTAATTTGACACTAATCAATCTTCATCGAGCTGCTGACAGCGCAGGAGTCAGTTAAGTGACGGACATCAGCCGAAGAGCCGGGCCCACATGGGGCGAGCGCAGCAGCCTGCTAGTGCTATCGATCGCATCCAATATCCTGGCGCTGGCCCTCACACTGGCGCTGCTGCAGGTCTACGATCGCATCGTTCCCAACCAGGCGCAGGGAACCGCCGTCGTCTTGTTCAGTGTGGTGCTGATCACCCTGCTGGCGGATGGACTCCTCCGCTACGTGCGCTTCCGCACGCTCCAAGACCGTCGCTATCACCGGTCACGTGGGCGGTGAGTTCAGTGCTGGCGACAACCGTCACGCCCACGGTTAGCACCACGGCTAGCAGGGCTGCAACAACCAGCTGCAGTCAGCAGCCGAAGACGCGATTCTCAGTTCAGTATTGACCAACCCGGCGCGGGCGCGGGCCTCATCGCGCCACCATGACAGGAGCACAGAAGTGAAGTATCCCTACCCCCGGTTCGTTGTCACCGCCACCCTGGCCGCCACCGCAGCCCTATTCGGCCTGGCGGGCTGCACCGAGACCACCGGCGGAACCCAGGCCGACTCGGCGCCAGCACCGGGCACACCAACCCTGGCCGAGCAAGGCTGCCTGCGCGACGTGACCCGACAGACCAACAACCCGGACGTGGTCTTGCTCTCATCGAGCTACTCCGAGGCTGGCACCGAGGTCATCGTCGGCGTCGGCCCGCAGCGCGCCCGCTGGCGCTGCATCGGCTATCGCGACGGCACCACCGCCGACATCATGTCGCTGACCAACGAGGGTGCGCTCTGAGCGAGCAGCAACGCTCGTTGATGTCTGGCATCGATTGATTCGTCGGTCAGTGCGCAATGTTGGGAGTTGGCAAACTCATCGGCTATCCTTTGTCCTTAAGCTGCAACAAGGTCAATTTTTGAGCCATGATCGACTGGTCAACATGCGCAGTCTTAGAGCGCGACCCTGAGCGGGTCAGCGGCGCTTGGGTATTTTGCGGTACCCGCGTGCCTGTGGCCGCTCTGTTTGAGAACTTGGAAGATGGCGCTCAGGTTGGCGAATTCATCGATTGGCTTCCGGACGTCACGCTGGAGCAGGCGCGCGCAGTGCTCGAGCATGCCGCGCATTCCCTGGAAGCTGCTGAGTCACACCGGCCGCGCGCGCTGGCCCTTGACTGAAGTGCAGAGGCCGCATCCGCTACCCGTTTCTCGCTACGGATGAAGAACGCTGAGCATGGCGAAACGGACTGGATCAGCGACGAAGTTTCGCCAACTCGGCCAGCAGGGCTTCTTTTTCGGAGCGCTCTTGTTCAGCGAGCCGCTCGGCCATCGCCGCGCGTTGCTCGGATGAGGTGGCTCGCTGTTCAGCTTGCTGACGAGCACGCGCAGCAACTTCACTCACACGTTCGGCCTGCGCGCGTGCCTGTCGTTCGGTCACGACGGTCTCTTCAGCTCGCCGACGCGCCTGTTCAGACTGCTCCTGCGCCTGTTCAGCCTGCTCTCGTGCCTGTTCAGCCTGCACCCGAGCCTGCCGATCCCGCTGCCAGGCCGGCAGCACAAAGGGCGCATAAACCGGATCCTCAATCAACGTCTCCAGGCTCGGCTGGCGGGTGAGATCCTCCAGGCGAAAGCGAAACCCCGGCACCACCGCCGAGCGAAGGATGCCCTCATGGCAGGGGATGGGTTCATACAGACCCGAGGCATTGCGTCGATAGAACAATTGCCAGCGCGGATCATGGTGGATGATGTAGTACTCGGGCACCCCGGCGGCCTGATATTCCGCGTGCTTTTGCTCGGTGTCGCGGCGGATCTCCGCTGGTTTGCTATCTGAGAGCGCCTCGACGCACAGATCAAAAGTGCCCTGGTAGGAGCGGTCGAGATCCGCGAGCGGCTGCACATTGCTATCGAGCACTAGGCCGAGATCCGGTTTGCGGATGGCAATCTTGTTCGGCAGGCTCAGGCGAAAGCCGAATTCCAGGCAGGTCAGGCGGGCATTGTGGTGGGTCTCGAGATAAAGCCGTAAAAGTCCAAGCAGCCATTGGTAAATCCAAGCGGTTAGGACATCAGACACCGGCTTGACCTCCAAGATGCCGTTATTCCATTCGTAGCCGTTTTCGTGCTCGTAATAAAAAGCCCAGTAGTCCTCCTCGCTGACCGGCGTGCCTTCCGGTGGATCGACGGGCTGAGGGAGACTGGGGTCGCCATCCCGTGGGGTGGATTCAGGCGACGGATGATGCAAGGCGAACGCGGGCGAAGGCATGCTCGGACTCCTGTGGATGCAGGCTTGTCTCGGAGTCTAGCCGACCCCCGGGAGGCCAACAAGCCGATCTGATCCAGAGCATCACTTGATCGCCGGCAACCTCATCCGTGAGCTGGGGAATGCGCTCAAAAAACGACTGGATCGGTGGGGCCCTGGCTGGTCGCCACTTACGGTTTAACGCTGGTGCTCCCGCTCAGCGTCGTCAGCTGCATCGGCGGACGGCGCGCGTCGCGGTTGGCCGAGGGCGTTTCGACCGAAACCTATGTCGAAGCGATGCGCCCAGCACCAAGCCTACGCGGTCATCTGACCTTTCACCTCAAGCATGAGGTGCCGCACCTAGAATTGCTCTCCCGTCTGTTCGAGCGGATCGAGACGAGCGATCTGGTCGCCTGGGTGCTGGATGAGCCGACCGGACAGTACGCGCGGCGGGCTATATCGATACCATCGATGCCCGCAAATTGGTGGCGGCCAATCAAGGCAAGCGCTCCAGGGTACTGGCCAAAGAGATCCCGGCGCTGCTCGACACCGGCGTTTGGGACGCGATCTCTGAAGCAGTCAAGGAAGCGTTCGGCGATTAAGCGCCCCTGTCTGGCTCAGTGCAGCCTGCTCAATCCGGCGGTCTGCGCCTCGTCTTTGGTCAAGATCTTCTCCTCAGTGGCGCGCCAGAAGCCATCTGCTTCCTTGCTGAGCGTGATCAGGAGCGGGCTCTCGTGCTCGTTACCGTCTTTGTCGGTGAGATATTCGATGGCGGTCAATCGGAGCTGGGTGTCTGAGTCGACCTTGACCGCGTTCAGATAGTAGCGGAGCGAGGTCACCAGGCCGGCGGCGAACTGCTCCTGCACCTGCTGCCGCCAGAAGTGGTAGTCGACCACATCAAGATTGGCCAGACCATAGACCTTGACCCGTCTTGAGATCAGGTTCATGTGGCCCTCGATATCTCGTCTTTCCAAGGTCTCGCAGCAGGCCAAGGCCCAGTCGTTGGCAATCTCGCCCGCCGTCATGCTGTCAATCATGTCGTCTCCGGTCACCTCTCAAAGAGGTGCGTCAGTTCGTCTGGTGAGTGGGGTCTAGTGCTCCGCCGTTCCAGCGCATGGCGCTCGATCGCTTGTCAGGCATGGCGCTCGATAGCCTGTCAGGTTTTTCCTTAAGGAATCGCCTTGCTCCATTTCCTGATTATTCCGACGCGCCACAATCATTACCATGGCGCTGCTTTAAGCGCTCATTATCCACAGCCGACTCAATCGGCATGTCCTTAAACGCGTTCAGGAGATCGGCTGTGCATCGTTCCACAGGCTTCCTGGGCGCTGACAAATCCTTCCTTAACCTTCCATCAGACGGATACCAACGACACCATGAACACCCTTGCCAAGATCACAGCCACGGCATTCGCCTCCCTCGCGTTTTCGGCCTGCGTCGAGGAGCAGTCGATCGCTGGCTCCAGCTCAGCCATGCCCCGCGACGCAAGCGGTGCCGCCGAGACGGCCTGCATGACCTCCGTCAATAGCAACTACGGCGGCAACGTGCGCGAGGTTCGCGTCGTCAGCTCCGAGTTCTCGCAGGCCAACTCCGTGGTGATGCTCGACGCGGTCGGCGTGCGCGGCGGCTCGCAGACCGAGCGCTGGCGCTGCCTTACCTCGGATGCTGGGGAGATCGCTGAGCTGACGGTCGTGCAGTAAGTCGACGCAGCGCCCGCTGAGGCTTAGCGTATATTTAGTCCCGGGTGATCCTATGTCTGCTGGCGATTATCGCGAGCTTCGAATCCAGTAGACGGCGACTTGGTAGCCCTGTACCGATTGTCTTGCCCATCGCGCTGGCGGATGGCTTCAGCTAAACACCGCAAATCCCTGATCGATGCGCGCGAGGATGGCATAGGCCATGACGCCGAGCAGGGCGCAGAGAAAGGTGCCTCCTACCAGGAGATAAGCCAATAACCGGTTGACATGCTTGCCCAATGAGCGTGCGGTCTCGGCCTCGAGGCCGCGCGCGATGGTGGCGATTCGCGCGACCTGCCCCTGGAGACCGAGCAGCAGGGCCCCGCCACCTAGGAAAATGGTGCTGACAACGAGGCTGATGATGAGGAATTGAAGGCTCTGTGGGGCTCGGTCTGGGATGAACAGGCTTGTAATGACGAGGGCGCCCGAGGCGATCGAGAACAAGGCTGCGCAGAAATAGACGATTCTGAAGAGCGTCACCATACTCATGTCATCTCCAGTCACCATCAAAGAGGTGTATCAGTTCGTCTAGCCAAAGTGATCCCGAGGCTGCTCGACCCATCTCCGGCATGCTCAATGTCCAGGTGGCGCGATCAAGAGTGGCAGTCGTGCTCCGAGCGCCCGATGATCAACGCCCGGTTTCGACCTGAGTGAAGAAGAAGGTAAGGCTTAAGCCGCCAACCCCATCGAGTGGTGGATTTGACTGATGACAGCCGGAGAAAGCCCCGTTTTTTCGGCGAACTGACGCAGGTAATCGCGCTCGGCCTCAGTGTCGATCTTGACTGCGAGCAGGGAGCCGGCATAGACCTGAGCGGCCACTTCCTGATTCGGGATCTCGGCGACGAAGGCATCTAGATTGAGCGGCTGTGCCAGCTCGCTCATCAGCCACTCTTGGGTCTCCGTATCCATTGCACCCGTTTGCAGCTTGCCGAGGATGCGCTGGATCTCATCGTGACTGACCTCGCCGTCCGCTTTGGAGATGCTGACCATGCCTTTGATGACCAAGCGTGCGGTGTCGTTCATGGCCTGCTGCTCGGTCGGAGACGCCGGCTCGTGCAGCCCGAGCGGCATGGCGCCCATGCTAGCCGCTGGTGAAGTGAACGAAGCCCCCTGACCGGCAGAGGCCGATGCGTTTGCTAGCGCCTTGAACGCGACCCCGGCAAGCATCGCCAGGGCACCGCCGCCGACTGCGCCCTTGATTGAATCGCCACCGCCGCCGAGCAGCGAGCCTAGCACGGCGCCAAGGCCCCCTGCCTGAACCGGGTTTTGCGAGGCTTGACTCAAGGTCGACTGCGCACCCGCCAACAGTTTCCCGAGCAAATCACCAACGCCACCTTGCGCCCCACCTTGCGCGCCTTGCGCATTGCCGAAGCTTGCTTGCAGGTCTTGCAGGATATTCCCCAACCGGTCCTGTCCGGCTTGCGGGATGTTGTTCTCAATCATCGAGCCAAGTAAGTCACTAAAGCCGGCCATGTTGGTTACTCCCAAGTGGATCATAGGAACGGTGTTGATTTCACCGCCTCGAATAGTAACCGAAAGACCGCGCCGACGGGAGGGCGGGAATCATAGAACAGTTTGAGCATTGAATGTGCAGCAGTTACTGCGCTGCAATGGGCTTGAGTCTGCTGCCGCAATGGCTCGAGCTGGCGGACATCGATCCGCGGCGATAAGCTGAGCATGCCGCATAGGCAGTGTATGTCTCGTCATTGTCTGTCAGGTTTTTCCTGACGGGAATAGCCTGTCGCCGTTTCCTGATTTTTTCTTAACAGAACAATCACTACCATTGTGAGCATCGCAGCGCTCTGGCATGAGAGGGTTTGTGTCCGGGTGGTGTGGCTGCGAGAAGTATGCTGGCGAGCGTTGTCTTTGGCGCGACGATGGTTGTGGTCTGCTCCAAGCGCTAATACCCAGACGGACATAATAAGATCTGTTCAGGCTTCATTCCGTACCCATTGCGGATATTGTCTCGCCGTAACGCCGCAATCCATTGGCGGGGACTGGCGGGCAACCCAAGTGAATCGATCGGCCTCTGGTTGATCCCACCCTTATCGGAGTCATACGAATGGACATTACCAGTCTCTTGATCTTTCTCGCCATCGGTGCCGTGGCCGGCTGGCTCGCCGGTGTCCTGATAAAGGGCGGCGGCTTCGGTCTGCTGATCGACATCGTGCTCGGCATCGTCGGTGCCGTGGTCGGCGGCTTCTTGTTCGGCCTGCTCGGCATCTCAGCCAACGGGCTGATCGGTTCCATCATTACCGCGACCGTGGGCGCCGTGGTGCTACTGTTGGTGGTGCGGTTGTTCAAGCAGGCCTGAGAGGGCACAACTGCCAGTAAACCTTCAATCTAACCCGAATGTTGAACGCGAAGCCGCGAAGAACGCGAAGAATACGGATCTTGTGGCTAAAAGTTGACCTGACTGCTTGCTTGTCGCAAACGACGCATTAGGTCATAAAAACTTGTCCAACCGCCTGGTTTTCTTAGCTTCTTCGTGCCTTCGCGTGAGATTCGTGAGCTATCCAGGCCAAAGAATAAACCAAAACATTGCTATGACTATCACCATGACCCGTCTGTTCCTTGCACTCGCTGCCGGATTTCTGGTCGCAAACACCGCGCTGGCGGATGACATCCGCACCGAGCGCGTGCAGTTCCACAAAGGCGCGAGCAGCGCCACCGTCGAGGGCCAGATCAAAGGCCGCGAGTCCGTCGACTACCTGCTCGGCGCCCGCGAGGGGCAATCCATGAACGTCAGCATGGCCACGGACAACAGGTCGAGTTATTTCAATATCATCGCGCCCGGGAAGGCGAACGAGGCCATCTTCGTTGGCTCCATCGCCGGCAATCAGTTCGAGGGCACCCTGCCGGCGAGCGGTGACTACAAGATCCGTGTCTACCTGATGCGTAACGCGGCCCGCCGGGATGAAACAGCCAAATACCGTCTCGAAATGATCATCAATTGATTCCATCGCTGCGGGCGGTGCGGGCAAGGAAAGCGCATCAAGACCAAACCTAACCAGCGTCTGCCGAGCTAAGAGAAACTAACCCATGCGATCAATCCAGGATCTTTAGCTCCGTGAGTGCCGCGATGCTGACCTCGGCACTGGCGAAGAAACGGACACGCAAGTCGGCATCAACAGGCTCGTCGCTCGCCAGTGCCAGCTCCAGCTGTTCTGCCGCTGCGCTCAGGTCGTCTGCGCCAAGCGCTCCCGCGGCGCCGCGCAAGCGATGCAGTAGATCGCCCGCTCGCGCCCGGTCGTCGGCGTCCAGGGCGCCGGCAATGGCGGATGCTGTCTCCGGGTACTCGGCGACGAGGCGCTGAGCCATGGTGCCCCAGACGTGCGGGGCCTCATCCAGCCAGCGTCTGACTTTGTTGGCGTCGAAACCGGATAGATCAATGGGCCGCGAGGCGATGACGGAGACTGGCTGGGGGATGTCACGTCCGGCGATGACGGAGACTGGCTGGGGGATGTCACGTCCGGCGATGACGGAGACTGGCTGGGGGATGTCGCGCCCGGCGATGACGGATTCCGGCTGCGAGACCTCGTGCGCTGCAGCGGGTAATCGCAGCCAGCGGCTCAGCTCGGCATAGAGGCTCTCAGGCTCGAGCGGCTTGGTGAGGTAGCCGTCCATGCCCGCCGCCAGACAGCGCTCGCGCTCGCCGGCCAATGCGTTGGCCGTCAGGGCGATGATCGGCAGCTTGCTTTGCAACTTGCTATTCGGCAAGGCGCGGATCTGTCGGCATGCCGTTAGACCGTCCATCTCCGGCATGCGGACGTCCATGAGCAGGAGGTCGAAATCGCCCTCGGCTGCTGCGGCGACGGCCTCGGTACCCGTGGTGACGAGGGTGACCAAGGCACCGTGCCGGCTCAGTAGCTCGCGCGCCAGCAACTGACTCACCGGGTCGTCTTCCGCCACCAGTATCCGTGCATCGCGCAGCGCTGCCGTTTGCGGGGGCGGGGCCGCCCGATGCAGCGTCGGCAAAGCCTTTGTCTCTGCCACTGTCTTTGTACCTGTCTCTGCTTCTGCTTCTGCTTCTGCTTCTACTACTGTCTCTGTCTCTGTCTCTGCCTCTGCTCCTGCCATTGTCGCTGCCTCAGCCTTTGCCTCTGCTCCCGCAGCTACCTCTGCATTTGCTACTGCCTCTGCCTCTGCCTCTGACTTCGCCTCTGTCCCTGCTTCCGCCTCCGCCAAGAGCCCCTCTGTTGCGCGGGGAAACACCAGGCTGAACCAGAAGCAGCTGCCCTTGCCCACAATGGACTCTAACTCCAAGCGTCCGCCCATCAGGGCGACCAGGCGCGCGCTGATGGCCAGGCCCAGGCCGCTGCCGCCGTGGCTGCGGGTGCTCGAGGTGTCGACCTGGGTGAAGGCCTCGAACAGGTCGGCGCGTTGGTCCTCGGGAATGCCGATGCCAGTGTCGGTGACCGTGAATCCCAGCTGCACCTCGCGCTCGTTCGCGTCATTCACCCAGACCGCCAGCGTGACCCGGCCCTTGGCGGTGAACTTGATCGCGTTGCCGACCAGGTTCAACAGCACCTGCGTGAGGCGCAGGCTGTCGCCGAGCAGCGTGCCGATCGGCTCCGTTGGCCCGTCGATCCGCAGCGCTAGACCCTTGTCCGCCGCCTGCTGCTCGACCATCACTCGCACACGCGCAAGCACGGCATCCAGCTCTAGCGGTTCTTGACGCGGTTGCAGCTTATTCGCCTCGATGCGGGACAGATCGAGGATGTCGTTGATCAGTGCTAGCAGGGTTCGGGCGGAGAGGTCGATCTTGTCCAGGTAGTCGCGCAGCAATGGCCCTGGTTTGGTCTCTATTGACAGGCGAGTGAGGCCGATGACCGCATTCAGCGGGGTGCGGATCTCATGGCTCATGTTGGCCAGGAAGTCGCCTTTGGCACGGCTGGCGCGGTCGGCGATCTCCTTGGCCTGCAGCAATTCGGTCTCCGCCTGCTTGCGGCGCCCGACCTCCCAATGCAGACGATGGTTCCAATACAGGATGGTCAGCAGGATCAGCAGTGCCGCCATGAGCACCTGCCATAACAGGCTGTAATCGGGCGCGGTGACCACCTGGCGCAGCAGCCACTTGTTGTGAATCGCGCCGCGCTCCGCCGGGGTGATGGCAGCGATGGCCTGATTGATCAGCGGGAGCAAAGCGGCCTGCTGCCGGCTGACCATCACCTGCAGCGGAAACTCAAGGTCAGTGACACCGATGAGCTTGACCTGGCCGGGCGGAAAGCCCTCGATCTGTTGGTGCAACACCGGCAGGATGTCGACCGCGACATCGGCCTTGCGCTCCGCCACCGCCTCGAGCGCTGCGCGCGTGTTGTCGACCAGCACGAAGTCGATCCCGGGGGACTGAGCCTTGAGCAGATGGTAGGCGCTGTAATCTCGGCCGACCGCGACGCGCCGTCCCGCCAGCGTGGCGGTGCCGGCGAACAGCCCGGCATTGGCGCCGCCAGCGACGGCGATGGGATAGTGCTCGTAGGGGTCGGAGAAGAGGGCATAACGCTCGCGATCGGCGGTGCGCGTGGTGGCCGCGTAGAGGTCGATCTCGCCGCGTTCCATGGCGCTCAGGATGGCGCCGAAGGGCTGCCGTTCGGCGCGGGTCTCCTGTAGACCGAGCTTGTCGCGGATCAGCGTCCAATAGTCCTCGGCAACACCGGTTGGCGCGCCCTCGGCATCGGCAAAGTCGAATGGGGTCCAGGCCGTGGCCAGGGCACGCTGAAACAGGGTGGCATCCAGATAGGCGCGCTCTTCCGGGCTGAACTCCAGCGGTGGGCGCATATCGCCGGCGGCGGCGACCGAGGTCAGCCAGCGTTGGCGAATGGCAATGTGCTGTTCTGCGGCTATGGCGTTCAGGCCCTTGTCGATCAGCGAGATCAGCGGAGCCCAGGCCTTGCGCGTGACCATCGCCTGCTTGTGCTCGCCAAAGGGGGTTGGGCCGGCCATCTTGAGGTTGGTGATGCCTTGCGCCTGCATCAGGTAATCGGTGACCAGCAGGTTGCCAACATAGGCATCGGCACGCCCGGTCGAGACGGCCAATAGCGCGTCTTTGGTGCTGTCCTGAATGACGAGGACGATGCCAGGCTCGGTGGTTTGCAACAGTCCCTGCATGACATAGCCGCGCTCGATCGCCACCGTTTTGCCGCGCAGATCGCTCAGCCCATGAATGTCCTGCGTCTCTTTGCGCGTGAAGATGATCCAGGGCGAGGAGAGATAGTCCTGGCTCATGGCCAGGGTCGCTAAACGTGTGTCGGTGCGGTTGGCCGACGGCAGCAGGTCATAGTGGCGGTGGGTGCCGGCCATGTCTTCGAACCCTTCAATCCAGGAGTCGGCGGCGGGAATGAAGCGAACGTCGATCTCGAACAGCTTGGCGATGATACGCAGGTAATCGACCGCCATGCCTGCGGCCTCGGGGCTGTTGATCTCCCAGGGCGGGGCCTCGCCGATACGGACGCGAACGCTGTGTTTCTGCTCCAGCCAGGCGCGCTCCTCCGCGCTAAGCTCGATGGTCGGGCTTTGCTCCGCGCGCCATTTGCGCAGAATCTCCATCATCTCGACCGGCTCGATGGCCTTCAGCGCTTTATCGATGATCGTGAGCAGTGGTCCGTGCTCTTTGCGGATGGAATAGCGCAGATCGATTCTGCTGCCAGGCACTGGAAACGCCAGGTGCACATCGGGCAGCATGTTCTCAGTGGCGATCCACTGCAGATTGGCACTGGAGATGACCGCGTCGAGCGCGGCGTTCTGCAGCGCGACGGCCAGCTCCAAGGGGCTGTCGATCTCGACGCGGATGCTGTCCGGCCATGCATCGAGCAATTTCAGGTCCGACAGATTGCTCCGCATCACGCCGACACGGCGGCCGGAGAGATCCTCCATCGACTGGATTGGGCTCCCCTCGCGGGTGAAGATGAACTTGTGCGTGCTGTAGGGGCTGGTGCTGAAGAGGAACCGATTCGCGCGCTCAGCATGGCTGGCCGAGGCGGCGAGGCCGTGAAGCTCACCGCGTTCGGCGCGCGTCACCATCTCGGCCCAATCGCCCAGCACCAGCTCGATATTGGCCTCGGTGAGGGCGTTGATGCGGGCGATGAGGTCGGCTTCGATGCCGGCATGGCTACCGTCGCGCTCGCGCCAGACGAACGGGCGCCACTGCGCATCGCTGCCGAAGAGGATGCGTGGGTTAGCGGCCAGCCAGTCCTGCTCGGCCTGCGTCAGCGCGACCTCTTGACCTGCAGCGGCCTGAAGTGCAGGTAGCCAGCACAGCAGGATCAGCCATCCCAGAACGAATCTTCTTAGGCCCATTGATCGACCACGGCAACCTCTAAAGCGCCTCTGCGCAGCGAATCCACCAAGAATGGTAGGGCGGCGAGGCGCCACGGCATGGGGCGTGGCGCTTCAACCTGAAGTCTACAGCGGAGGTGCCGATTGTGCGCTCGCGCGCGGTCTATGGGTCGAATGATGCGGGAAGGGCATTTGATCGGACTCGGTTTGAAGCTGAGATCCTCGGTAGATGTCAGGATCGAGTCCTAGTCGCAACGGCAGTGCATCTTTGGCCGGTACGCTACAGACTTGCGGCTTCGAAGGTATTGCAGCGCTCGATATCGCCCGTCGAGAGCCCGGTGCGGAACCAGCGTTGGCGCTGTTCCGCGCTGCCGTGCGTGAAGCTGTCTGGGACAACGAAGCCGCCAGCACGGCGCTGCATGCGGTCGTCGCCGATTTGTGCCGCGGCATTGAGTCCCTCGTCGATATCGCCTTGCTCCAAGATCTGTCGCGCCTGTTGCGCACGGTTGGCCCAGACCCCTGCGAAACAGTCGGCCTGCAGTTCGAGCATCACGGAAAGCCGATTCGCTGCGACTTTGCCTGCCTGCTGCTGTGCTCGGCTGACCTGATCCGAGATCCCCAACAGGTTCTGCACATGGTGACCGACCTCGTGCGCAATCACATAGGCCTGGGCAAAGTCACCGGGCGCCTGATAGCGGCTCTGTAGCTCATCATAGAAGCCGAGATCGATATAGACCTTCTCGTCCGCCGGGCAATAGAAGGGGCCCGTCGCGGAGCCGGCCAAGCCGCAGGCCGAGCGCACCGAACCGGTGAACAGGACCAGGTTTGGCTCCCGATAGCGCGCGCCGGCCTCGCTGAACAGGGCCTGCCAGGTGTCTTCCGTATCAGCCAGGACAACAGCGACGAAATCAGCGAGCTCATCTTCGCGCTGTTGGCCAAGGTGGGTGCTGAACGGGTCGTTGGTGGCGCCTGGGAACGATTGCGCGCTTGGAGCGGATTCTGGAACTGGCAGGCCGACGGACATCAAGGTGCTGGGGTCGATGCCGAACACCAGGGCTAACAGGACGATGACCACCAGCCCGAGTCCGCCCCCGGTTGCCGTTCGGCGCCCGACCGGTCGTCGTCGTCGACTCGAGGAAGGCACTCCAGTGCTCACTCGGTCACGCCGATCCTCAATATTGCTGCTGCGCCGACCACTTCGCCACCGCATGTCCGTTAGGCCGCGGACAGCGGGATTCGGATCTTTTGGCCGGGATAGATCAGATCGGGGTTCTTGATGACTTCCCGGTTGGCCTCGAAGATCTGCGGGTAGGCATTCGCATCGCCGTAAAATTGCTTGGCGATCGCGGAGAGGGTGTCACCCTTCTTGATGATGTAAAACTCCACCTCACCGCTTTGCTCTGGGGCCTGCAGCTGGGCCGCCTCAACGCGCTCGACGCCCTTCACATTGCCCGCCATGAGCACGGCCTTTTCCATGGCTTCTCGATTGTCCGCCGCGCCACCGAGGGTGACGACGCCCTTATCGAAGCTGACATCGAGATCTTTGATGCCGGGGTTGTCCCGCTCGATCTCGTGCTTGATCTTCTCACTGGCCTCGGCGTCTTTGCCGAACACCGATTTGCCGACGTTTTTCGCAAAATCAAAGAGTCCCATGATTGCTTCTCACTGAATAGCGTTATTGATCTGTCCGCGACACCCGCCGTTTTCTACAACGGACAGCCCGTCAGTGGCGTCTCAGTCGGCGGACCTGTTAAAACTGTTGGTACATTAGCAAGCAGATGACCATGCGAAAATCGGGTATCGTCCGTAAGGATTTGCCCGACAGGATCTGCCGTCTTGTTGGTTTCTGCTTGGGCCACGACGGCAATGAATGCCGCAGCCTTAGGCGCTGAAGCGATCGCGGTTGATGGCTGCAAGCCCTACTCAATCAGCCGCTGGACGGCTACTGAATCGACAGGTCGATGTTGTAGCCGACGGTCTTGTCGGTATCGCGGTCGTTGCCCATCAGATAGACGCGAATCCTGTACTCGCCGCTCTTTGGCAGTTCGATGGTCGTTGTGCGGCCGTCCATCGAGCCGTTATAGATGGCGACGTCATTGCTGCCAGGCGGCAGGATGTTAAAGTAAATCGTGCCATTGCCATTCGTCCCATCGACGTTGAGGGAAACGAACATCTCCTGTCCGGCCTTAGCACGAAGCTTGTAGTCGATATACTCATCGCCGCGGATGGTTCCGTTCACCATCGTGCCGTAGTTTCCAGGCTTGAACTGGACGTCGGACGACAATTGCGCGTAGGACGCTGTTGTGAAGGTGAGTGTTCCGACGAGCGCACCGACGAGCGCGCCGGTAAGCGCAACAAGGCGAATTGAGCGGAGTGTCATGGTGGTCGATCTCGTGGTTGCAGCAATCGATGGATAGCGGGGAGGCGTGTTGGTGAAGCGGGTCAGCCAGCATCAGCCTGCAATGCGCTGACACCGCCGGCAAGGTTAAGGCGCGCGGGAGTTTGCGGCAATTAGGGGTTGCCTGTCAGGACTCTCCCCACAGTCGGGTTGCGATCCCTGTCAGCTGGTCGGTCCGGTTGCCTGGTAGCGGGCCGCTGAATCCCCGACTCTAGCTAAGGGGCTACTCAACCGTTGCGATACCGGCACGGATGGCGAACTTGACCAGGCCGGCGACATTGTCGATGCCGAGCTTGAGCATGATTCTCCCGCGGTAGGTCTCGACAGTTTTGGGGCTGATGCTGAGCGCCACGGCGATATCCTTGGTCCGCTGACCTTCGGCGAGTAGACGCAGCACCTCGCGCTCGCGGGCGGTGAGGGCCGTGCGGTCGACGTCCGCACTGCGGTGTCGAGTCTCGGCGCCGGTTTGGGTCAACGCAGGGCTGATGAACTGGCCGCCAGCCATGACTGTTTCGATGGCCTCGACCAATTCAGCACTGGCCTCGTTCTTCAGGACATAGGCGTTGGCGCCGGCTTTGAGCATGCGCTGCAGATAATGATTGTCGGCATACATCGAGAGCGCGACGATGCGGGTTTGTGGTGTCTCGTTGCGGATGGCCGCCGCCGCATCGATGCCATTCATGCCTGGCATGGCGACATCGAGCACAACCACGTCGGGCTTGAGCTCGGCGGCGAGCTGCACCGCCTCTTCGCCATTGGCGGCCTCGGCGAGGATGCGCCAGCCTGGATGCTGACGCAGCAGTGCCGCGAGTCCCTCCCGGAACAGGCTGTGGTCGTCGCAGAGCAGCAGGTTAAGCGATTGGAACTCAGTCATCTGATTGGGCGGAACGGTCTCCGATGGCGTTGTTTAGCGCTCGCCAGCTCTGCGTGAAGGCGACTCTCAATCCAACGTCGTTTTGGTACGAAAGTGCCCGTCAATTGCCTTAGAAACTGTCCATCAACTTCTTCCCGATTTGAGCACCACCGTAGGGCGATCATCGGGAATTAGACAATGGACGGTCAACGGTTACTCAGCGGTCGCGGATGAAGTCGTAGATATTCAAGTAGTCCTGGCCAGGGTGGTTCCAGGAGTAGTCCGCATTCATCGCGTTCTTCATCAGCTCGCGGAAGTGCTCTGGGTACTGGTAGTAGCAGTCGATGGCGCGGATCAGGGCCGATTCCAGACCTGGCACATCGTAGTCGTCGAACCGGTAGCCGTTACGTTGGTGCAGTGGGCGATCGGAGTGATCCTTATCGAACACGGTGTCGGCCAACCCACCAACGGTGCGGACCACCGGCACGGTGCCGTAGCGCAGCGCGATCAGCTGGGTCAGGCCGCAGGGCTCGAACTGGCTCGGGACCAGCATGATGTCGGCACCGGCGTAGATCAGGTGCGAGAGATCCTCGTCGAAGCCGATCTCGAGATGGCAGTCGGGACTGTCGTTGAGCATGTGCTTCAGGCCCCAGAAATCATTGTTGATGCCCTGGTCGGGGCTGGAGCCGAGCAGCACGAACTGGGCGCCGCGCTCGAGGGTCGTGAAGATGGCATGGCGCACCAGGTCCAGGCCCTTTTGCGGGTCGAGCCGGCCGATGAAGGCGACGATCGGCTTGTCGTTGTCGGCGAGCATCAGCCGCTGGCGCAGCGCGCGTTTGTTCTCGTACTTGTCATCGAGGTTGCCGAGACCGTAGTTGACCGGGATGTAGCGGTCGACCTCCGGGTTCCAAACGTCGTAGTCGATGCCGTTGACGACACCGCCATACTTCATGTGATGGGTGTGCAGGGTCGACTCGAGGCCGAAGCCCTGGCCTTGATCCTTGGTCTCGAAGGCGTAGCGCGGCGAGACGGTGGTGACGAAATTGGAATAGACGATGCCGCCCTTGAGGAGGTTGATCGCGTTCTTGTGATGGTTGTCGCCCATCCGCACCCAATCGAAGAAACGCTCGGGCTGATGCAGGCCAGTGGCGCGCAGCAGCTCGGCGCCGGTGACGCCCTGATGCTTAAAGTTGTGGATGGTCATGCAGACCCGTGGATGGGTCATGCCGAGCGACTGATAGAACTCGTACAGGAACACCGGCACCAGGGCGGTCTGCCAGTCGTGGCAGTGGATAATGTCCGGATGCTTGCCGGACTGCCAGAGGAACTCGATCGCCGCGCGCGAGAAGAAGGCATAACGGAAGACATCATCCGGGAAGCCGTAGATGCTACCGCGGTTGAAGAAGTTGTCGTGCGAGTGGGGCTCGATGAAGAAGCATTTGCGGTCGTGGACGAAGCCGAAATAGACCGTGCAATGGATCGCGCCGTCGTACCAGGGTACCCAGAGGTCGTTGTAGACCGGCTGCAGATCGAAGATCTGGTCGTAGCGAAGGTTGTCGTACTTCGGCAGGATGATCTCGACATGGTTGCCGCGGATGGCCAATTCCCGGCTCAAGCCGAAGACCACGTCTGCCAAGCCACCGATCTTCGCGATCGGTGCCATCTCCGGCGTGATATGGACGATGAACAGGCTGGGACGCGGGGCGTGATGGACGACCGGCGGTTCAGGGGGGGGGGCGGGCTGCGGCTCCGCGGCCGTTTCCGCAACGGGCTGTATCAGCGGCTCCTTGGGCATCCTGGGCTCTGCGACCGGCTCGGGCTGCGGCGGCTCCTCAACGCTCTCCGGGATGGAAGGGGCCGGCTGCGGTGTTGATACCGCTGCCTTGGCCGCCGCGGTCGCTGGTTTCGGTTTTGCCTTGGGCTGAGCTGTTGGATTGGCTGTTGGATTGGCCGCTTCTTTGGTCGCGGCAGGGGGGCGCGTCGATGTCGCGGGCGCAGCGGCGGTGGGCGTTTGTTCTGATGCTGATGTTTCGCTGCTCGTCGGCGTCGGCGTCGGCGTCGGCTTAGGCGTCGGTGTGGTCTTTGGTTGCGCCGAGGGACCCGGGCTGCTGGAGGCGGGGGCCTCCTTTGCCGCGGATTTTGTGCGGGTGCTAGAGCGAACCGGCTTCCGCTTACTCGCCGGCGAGGGCGTGTTTGGCTTGGTTGTGGATGCAGTCGCGCCTGAAGAAGCGCCTGAAGAGCCCTCGGCAGCAGGCGTCGCGGCCGCCGCTGGGGCCGCAGGCTTCGGGCTCGTGGCGGATTTTGCAGATGCGCTGGCGGCCTCCGCATCGGTCGTCTTGGCCGGCGACTTCGGGCTCGGGTCCGTTGTCTGAGCCACGGAGCCAGCAGGCGGCGTGCCCGCGGCCTGCGGCTTCGCAGCCGCGCCCTCGGCGTCGACCTTGGGCGCGACGGGCGCGTCGGTCTTGCGGCTACTTGATGCTTTGGTCTTCTTCGTGGACGTGGACGTGGACGTGGTCGTTGGCTTTTTTGCCATCGCTGCTCACCTGCGCGATCTGAGTGCTTCGAGTGCTGGGTTTGGCCGCAAGGCCTGCCACCTGCCGTTTGTGTATCCGATGCCGGCCGATCGCTTAGTCGGCGGCTGCCTCCGCGGTCTCGTCGTGCTCGGCAGCGGCTGTGGGCAGGGACTTGAGCACGATACCGGCCAGCGGCGGTAAGGTCAGCAGCAGAGACTGCGGATGGTTCATCCAGTGCTCCGGCTCGGTGCTGATCGGAGCGCTGCCGTTGTCGACGCCGCTGCCGCCGAAGGCCGATTCGTCGGAGTTGAAGATCTGCTGATAGGCGCCGGCAGCCGGAACCCCGACGCGATAGTCGTGGCGCGGAATCGGTGTGAAATTGAGCGCAACGACAAGGTGGTCGCTCTGCAACGAGTCGTTGTTATCGCCGGCGGGTTGGCCTTTGCGCTGGTAGATCAGCACGGAGTTGTGCGCATCATGGCAGTCGATCCACTCGAAGCCTTCGCCGCTGAAGTCGAGCTGATGCAGCGGTGGCTGCTCTTGGTAGAGCCGATTGATGCGACGCACCAGTTGCTGAATGCCTTGGTGGAGCGGGTACTCGAGCACATACCAATCGAGGATGCGCTGGCTATCCCATTCCTCGCCCTGGCCAAACTCGCTGCCCATGAACAGCAGCTTTTTGCCGGGATGGGTGTACATGTAGGTAAACAGCAGGCGCAGGTTGGCGAAACGCTGCCATTCATCGCCAGGCATCCGATACAGCAGCGAGCGCTTACCGTGCGTGACCTCGTCATGTGAGAACGGCAGCAGGAAGTTTTCGGTGAACGCGTAGAGCATGCTGAAGGTCAGCGCGTCCTGATGGTACTGACGGTGGATCGGGTCCTCTTTGAAGTACTCCAGGGTGTCGTTCATCCAGCCCATGTTCCACTTCAGGTCGAAGCCGAGGCCGCCGACGTAGGTCGGCCGCGTGACCTGGGGCCAGGAGGTCGATTCCTCGGCCATCACTAGGGCTCCCGGCACCTGGTCGTGGACGATCTCGTTGAGCTCGCGCAGGAAGGCGATGGCCTCGAGGTTCTCGCGGCCGCCGTATTGGTTCGGCAGCCAGTCGGTGCGGGAATAATCGAGGTAAAGCATCGAGGCGACGGCATCGACGCGCAGACCGTCGACGTGGAATTCTTCGAGCCAGAACAGCGCGCTGGAGATCAGGAAGTTCTTCACCTCGGTGCGGCCGAAGTTGAAGATCAGGGTCTCCCAGTCAAGGTGCTCGCCAAGGCGTGGGTCCTCATGCTCGAACAGGGCCGTGCCATCAAAGCGGCCAAGGCCGTGGGCGTCCTTCGGGAAGTGTGCTGGAACCCAATCGAGGATGACGCCGATGCCATTGGCGTGGCAGTGGTCGACCAGCCAGCGGAAGTCGTCCGGGCTGCCAAAGCGGCTGGTGGGCGCGTAATAGCCAGTGGTCTGATAGCCCCAGGAGAGGTCGAACGGGTGCTCGGTGATCGGCATCAGCTCGATATGGGTGAAGCCGAGATCTTTGACGTAATCGACTAGGCGCTCGCCAAGCTCACGGTAGTTGAGCATCTCGCCTTCGGGGCCGCGCTGCCAGGAGCCGGGGTGCACCTCGTAGATCGACATCGGGCTGTGCTGCCAGTCGTATGCCGCACGCGCTTCGCGCCAGGGCTCGTCGCGCCAGCGGTACTGGGTGGGCGGCTCGACGATGCTGGCCGTGCTTGGGCGGACCTCGGCGCGCCGCGCATAGGGGTCGGACTTGAGCAGGATGGCGCCGTCGCGCGAGCGGATCTCGAACTTGTAGAGCGCGCCAGGTGCCAGGTCGGGGATGAACAGCTCCCAGACGCCGTTGCCGTGCACGCGCATCGGATAACAGCGGCCATCCCAGCCATTGAATTCGCCAACCACGCTGACCCGAGCGGCATTCGGCGCCCAGACCGTAAACAGCACTCCGGCAATGCCGTTGGTCTCGTGCACCCGTGCGCCGAGCAGGCGGTAGGCATGCCAGTGGCGCCCCTCGCCGAACAGGTGCATGTCGAAGTCGGGGACCTGCGGCGGGAAGCTGTAGGGATCGTGCGCGATGTGCTCGCGGTGATCTTGGTCGCGCCAGATCAGCCGGTAATGGTCGGGTAGGTTATCGGCCGGGCCGCGCCATTCGAAGATGTCGGTGCCACTGACGCGCTCCATCTCCTGCTGAACCTCGGCGATGGAGACAGTCTCCGCCTGCGGCAGGATCGCGCGCACGCAGACCTGGTCTCCGTCCTGATGACGGCCGAGTACGGCAAAGGGGTCGGTGTGGGTCGCCTCAGTGAGTTGACGGAGCGGGGCGGGGAGTTGGTCGTGGCTCATCCAGGATGCCTCTTCAGGGAGTGGGTCGTGGCGCCCGCGCGGATGCGGGGCTCGTCGGTGTCGATGTCTGCGGTAGGTCGCCTCAAGCATCGGGCGCTGGCGATCAAATGCGCTGCGGTGGGCGTGTCACTGGCCGTATGCGACATTCGCGTGATGATCTTTACTAGCGGATTCAGCCGATGTCTTTCGCTGGATCAAGGCCCTGCTTGCGAACATACATGAGGAGCTCTTTCGCCCGGCCCATGGTCTGGGCGAGGGCGCGCAGATCTTGCTGATTGCTGTCTTCGTTGGGGAATTCCATCCACTCGCTGCCGTCGAGGGTCTGGAAGCCCATGCTCCAATCCGGATACTGGGCTTGTGAGACAAGCTCTTCGAACAACAGCGCGATGTCAGTGTGGCGCTCGTCTTGGGCGATCTGCTTGAACAGGCCGCGGACCTCATTTGGCTCGCCTTCGAGCACCTGCAGAAAGTGGCCGCCCTGAAACAACAGGAGTCCGGTTATGCCTTTTTCGGCGTTGCTTTTGCGGGCGTAGGTTAGCAGCTCGAGCAGCTCATCGCGGCTGAAGTCGTGTGTCGCGGTGCTAGCGTAACAAAGTTGAAAGGGCATATCCCACAACTCCAGTGGCATGTTGTCATCAATGCCCCGATTCTACGCGTTCGCGCGCTAAAATGGCGCGGTTGTCGGCGCGCCAGTCGTTAGGCTGTCGGCCGTTTGTGGATGCGTTGCTGAAGCTGGCGCGCGCGAGCGCTCTGGCATAATAGGCACACTTGGGCCGACAGCCTCAGGCTGCGGTGGGTGAGAATTCGACTGTTGCGGAAATCCTGCTTATGCGCATCAAGGTTTGGGACCTACCGACACGCGTCTTCCATTGGGTGCTCTTTGTGGCTGTAACCGCGGCCATTTTGACGGGTTTGCAAGGCGGTAACTGGATGGTCTGGCACGAACGCGCCGGGCTCCTGATCTTGGGGCTGCTCGTGTTCCGCCTCATCTGGGGCCTGTTGGGATCAACCTACGCGCGCTTTGCGCAGTTTTTCCCGACGCCGCGGAAGATCCTGGCCTATCTGCGTGGCCACTGGCACGAGGAGGGGCATAACCCGCTTGGCGCCTTGTCTGTTCTCGCGTTGCTCGCCGTGCTCTTATTCCAGGCTGGTAGCGGCCTGTTCAGCAACGATGACATCGCCTTCAACGGGCCACTCTACGCACTGGTGTCCAAGGCGACCAGCGACTGGCTGACCAGCCTGCATCGCCAAGGGCTGTGGGTCATCGTTGCGCTGGTGAGCCTGCATATCTTGGCTGTGCTGTTCTATACCCTGGTTCGGCGCAACAACTTGATCCGGCCGATGATCACCGGCTGGAAGCCGGCACCGCCGGATGGCTCGTGCGCAAGCTCGGCGCGGGGCGGACCTCTTTGGGCATTGCTGCTGGCGCTGTTGCTCGGCGCAGCGGCGGTGTGGATTGCGGATGGTGGTCTGCTGCCACCGCCACCCCCTCCGCCACCAGCGGGTAGCCTGCCGAGCTGGTGAGTTCCCGGCTCTTGAGGCTGTGCAACCTAACCAATGTGAACTCAAGCCAGCGTCGCTCTTGTATCGACAGGCTTTTCGATAGCGGGCAGGAGATGGCGTCGTTTGATGGCGGGGCCGTTGCCAGCCTCGCCGATGTGCTTGACTGTTTGGCTGCAGCCAATGGACTGCAGCCTAACCGATCAAACGCCCCTGGGCTTAGTCTTTGCGGTACTTCTTGTGGCAAGCCTTGCAGCTCTCGCCGAGCTTACCAAAAGCGGCCTTGACCTCAGCCTCGTCGCCGAGAGCAGCCGTCTCGGCCATGTTGTTGGCGGCTTCGATGAAGGCCACGGCGACCTCCCCAACCCCTTCCTGGTCGGTAAACAGCTCGGGCTTGACGCGGGTCTTCACGTCGCCGATGTCCTTGTCGGTGCCTGGGCCATAGAGCGCGCCCATGCCGGAATTGGCGATGCCGGCGATGGCATTGGCGGCGGCCTCAACCTGAGGCTGGCTGTAGTCGCCGTCCAGGTTTGCCTTGATCTTGCCCATGTTCCAAGACATGAAGCTGTAGCCAGCCTGACGGGTTTGGATCTGCTCTTCGGGCTTGAGGTCGGCTGCGGTCGCGGTGCCAACAAAGGCGATCGCGAGGGTTCCGAGGGCGGCGGCACGTAAACGAGTGTTCATACTGGCTTCTCCTGAATCTTAGGATTTGGCTACTGGATGGGGTTGGCTGGCGGATGATAGCGGTTAGCCGCCATGTCTGCACGGCAGCGAGGCCGATTTGGCCACGGATTGGACTGTCTGGGCATCAGCTGCGGTTCAATCGCGCTCACCTGCGGCAGGCTGTCTCGATCCTGGAACGGCTTGATCGGGCAGCCGTAGCCCGTGCACTATGCAAAGGCTTGGTGTTCGCGACTTTGTTGGCGAGCCTTGGCGAGCTTGCGCTGTACACCTTGCGCCGTACACCTTGCGCCGTACACCTTGCGCCGTACACCTTGCGCTGTACACCTTGCGCCGTACACCTTGCGCTGTACACCTTGCGCCGTACACCTTGGGCTTTCCGTTCAGTCCGCCTTGGTTGGGGTGATGATCTCGATGGGTCCCTGGACATTGCCTAATCTGTTGAGCATCCTTCGGCTCGGCTCCGCGCCGTTGCTGCTGTTGCTTGCCCTCTCCGAGCAGCGAGAGGCATTTATCTGGCTGTTGGCACTGGCGTTTCTGACCGATGCTGTCGATGGCGTGCTGGCGCGGACCATGGGCCAGACCAGTCGTTTGGGCGCCCAGCTCGACTCCTGGGCCGATGTTGCGATCTACACCGTCACCGCGATCGCCCTCTGGCGGCTATGGCCGGCGTTAGTGCGCAGCGAATGGCTGGCTGTAGCCGCGGTGGTTGTCAGTTTCGTGCTGCCAGCGTTGGCGGGCCTGCTGCGCTTTCGCCGATTCACCAGCTATCACACCCTGCTGGTGAAGGTCGCTGTGGCCGCGACGTTCGTCGGACTCTTGCTGATGCTGCTTGGCGTTTCGGTCTGGCCGTTTCGGTTGGCGGCACTACTCGCTGTGCTAGCCGCCCTTGAGGAGATTGCCATCACCGGCGTGCTGCGCGAGGAGCGCTCGGACGTGGTGAGTCTTTGGCATGTGCTGCGTCAGCAGCGCGAAAGCGTGCGTGCCGACGCTGATTGAGTGCGTTTTGAGTGCGTTGTTAGACGCCGAGCTGGGTTGGCATCTACATCGACAGGCGATGATCGCCGAGATCGAGATCTGACCCAGGCTCCCTGAGCGGTCGGCCGGTGTTGACCTGCAGCCGCCGGTTAGAGCTTGGCGCTCATGACTGCCGCAATATCGATCGGGACGTCGCTGGTTCGCACGGCGCGCAAGATCCGCTCGTCAGTGCCGATATGGGGGTCTGCGAGATCCAGATCCTCCAATGTCAATTCGCGTTGGCGGTCGGGGTCAAAGCAAACTCGAACAACCGGCCTTAAGAGACCATCGCGACTAGACTCAACGACGACTGCGATGCGGCCGCTCGCCAGTCGCACCAGTGTTCCTACCGGGTAGATGCCAACGCAGCGAATGAATTGCTGGACCAGCTTGGGGTCAAAATGATGATTGCTCCACGACAATAGTTTTCTGAGCGCTTCGCTCGGCTCCATACCTCGGTGATAAACGCGGTCCGTCGTGATGGCATCGTAGACATCGACAATGGAGGCCATTTTCCCAAAGAGCGAAATTTCGGCACCGGTTTTGCCATGTGGGTATCCACTACCATCGGTGCGTTCATGATGTTCTGCGACGATGCTGAGGGCAGCGTGTGGAAATCCGTGAGATCGGCTTAGGAGTGCAACACCGTCGCTCACATGGCGTTGCATGACTGTGAACTCGTGCTCGGTGAGAGGACCTGGCTTGTTGAGGATGTCATTTGGGACCAAGGTCTTGCCGATGTCGTGCAACAGCGCACCAAGCCCAAGCTCCTTGATCACAGGTGCGCTCAGATTCAGGCTTTTTGCAAAGGCTAACATCAATACTGAAACATTCACTGAATGCTCGAACGTGTAATGGTCCGCGTGGCGAATTCGCTGCAGGCCTAGCAATGCGTCCTGATTTCTGAAGATGGATGCGGTCATTTCCTCGACCACCGGGTTTGCGCGCTCGAACTCGAGCGAACGGCCGAGTCGAATGTCATCCATGAGTCCCTGGATAATCGAGGTGGCGAGTGTTCGAATACCCTTTGCTGTGGCGCTCTCCTCGCTAACGCTGCTCAGCCTTGGCCTTGCCGTACTGGATGCAGAAATGGTGTCGAGTCTCTCGTCGAGTGCTGCTTCGGCTTCTTGCTGAGAAGGTGCGCTAGCGACATCGAGTCCCTGTTCGGTATCGATATACAGTTCTTTGATTCCGAGCGCTTTAACACGCTGGAGGGTGATTTCGTTTGTTACTGCGAATGCAGTCCAGAGAAATGTCTGGTCTAGCCATCCGCAGTCTAGATCGTGAACAAACATGCCCTGTCTGAGTTGATCGATGGTGATTTTCCTTATCATGTGCTTTATGAGTCCATCTTGACGGTTACGATAACTTTGCGATCGAGTGATGATACTGTAGGCTGCACCTGAAATGCGCGATGACATTTTCCATATCAAGTCATATCGGTCGTTCGGGATTCCTGCGCAAGGTCATGCGCCTGCTGGTGCAGAGGCGCTGCAG
This sequence comes from Lamprobacter modestohalophilus, assembly GCF_016583905.1. Lineage (GTDB taxonomy): Bacteria > Pseudomonadota > Gammaproteobacteria > Chromatiales > Chromatiaceae > Lamprobacter > Lamprobacter modestohalophilus. The sequence continues at coordinate 41,576 of NZ_NRRY01000023.1, forward strand.
GGCCGCTGCAGGGCCGCTGCAGTTGGTGAAACCCTCTGAAAGCGCGATCGGTGTCAGCTGAGTTTACCGTGAAACAAGTGTTTCATTGTCCAGAGTGGCGAGGCGCCATGGACCTGAGGCTGGCTGTCTGAGAACAATGGTGAATCGATGACCCCTGAGTTTTGGCTCAACCGCTGGCAGCGCAGTGAGCTCGGCTGGCACGAAGATGAGATCAATCGGCATCTGGCTGAGCATTGGCCACGCCTCGAACTGCCAAAAGGCACGGCTGTGCTGGTGCCGCTCTGCGGCAAGTCATTGGATATGCTCTGGCTTGCGAGTTGCGGCCATCGCGTGCTTGGCGTCGATATCAGTCCATTAGCGGCCGAGCAGTTCTTTGCCGAGAGTCAGCTCGAGCCGCGCATCGAAGTGCGGGGTCCGTTTCAGCACTACCAGGTTGATGAGATCAGCGTCATGATCGGTGACTTCTTCGATCTGAGCCCTGAGCAGGTTGCGGGCATCGCCGCTGTCTACGATCGCGCATCACTCATCGCGCTGCCGCCCGAGATGCGGCCTCGCTACGCGCGCCATCTCGCGACGCTGCTGCCGGCTGATGTGCGCTCGCTGCTGATCACGCTGGAGTACGAGCAGTCGCGCATGAAAGGGCCGCCCTTCGCGGTGGTGGAGCCCGAAGTGCGCGCGCTGTTCGAGCCCAATTTCCAGGTCGAGACCCTGAGCGTTTTTGATGCGCTGGCCGAGAGTCCGCGCTTCAGGGCGCGCGGACTCGATGCACTTGATGAGCGCGTCTATCAGCTGCGGCGGCTGCCGCCTAACCCTTGACGACAGGGCCTGATGCTCCGCCCCGGTGTCACCGGGCTAGACGTCAGCTATGAAGATGGCGTCGTCTCGCTCTCTGGTGAGGCGGCGAGCCCTGAGGCGATGGAGAAGGCCGTGCTCATGGCGGGCAATGTCCAGGGTGTCGGCGAGGTCAAGGTCGACAACCTGAAGGCGCCTGAGCAAACGGCAGCGGTCGATTACTACACCATTGAAAAGGGCGACAGCCTCTCGGCGATCGCGAAGCGTTTCTATGGCGATGCGAATGCGTACCCGCGCATCTTCGAGGCCAATCGCGAGGTCATCAAGGACGCGAATCTGATCTACCCAGGGCAAAAGATCCGCATCCCGAAAGCGGATGCCTGATCCCGAACGGGTTGGGCGGCGGCCCTGACAACCCGCGGGTCGTTACCGCAGGGCCGCCAACTACCGGCTCAAACTGCAGCGACACCCATCGTCTGGTGGATTGTCTGTACCGCTGCCGGATGCAGTCCAGTCTTAGCAGCGAACTGCCGCAGGTAATTGGCCTGCAGATCCTGCAGCGCATTGCCGATACGCTGTTGACCTGAAGGGCCAAGATTGTTTTGGATGACAGATCCCAGCAAATCAGCAAAATGAGCCATGGTGGCGTTCTCCATTGATGGAATGATTAGGCACTTCGAATCGTCGGGCAAGCTGCTTATACACAGTTTTTATGTTTTTATGAAAGCGGCCATCGCGAGCGCTGCCGGTTATCTGACAGACATCCATGCCGGTCTTGCTGGGCAGGGCGCGTGCCTGAGCGTCGATCTCAGAGCCAAAACTCCGGATACCGGCGCCCGCGAGCCAAGTTATTGACCAGCAGCGCGACCAGCAGCATCAGCAGCGCGCCGAGCGTCACCGGTATCAAGACGAACAGATAGCCCATCGCATGCACCTGCTCGGAGCCGATCACCGCGATCAGTGCGGTCGCGCCACCCGGTGGATGCAGGGTGCGCGTCAGATGCATCAGAGCGATCGCGGTCGAGACCGCTAGCGCCGCGGCCAGCCAGGGCAGCAGTGGGCCAAGCAGCAGCCAGGCCGAGACGCCGATCAACGCCGAGACGGCATGGCCGCCGATCAGATTGCGCGGTTGCGCCAGCGGGCTGCGCGGGGCGCCATAGAGCAACACCGCTGAGGCGCCGAATGAGCCGATGAGGAGCAGGCCGTCTGTTGGTGTGAGTCCGATGGCCTCGAGCCAGACGGACGGATAGGTCCCCCGGGTACTGATTGCCTCGTTCAGCCAGGCCACTAAGGCGATGCCGAGGAAACTGCCAAGCCAGGACCAGAGTACCTCGCTGTTGCTGACCCGAGACGGGGCACCCCGTGTGGAGCCGCGCATCTTGCGCAGATAGCCAGTGACCGCGCTCGCTAGATGCAATCCCAAGCCGCAGCGTTGCGGCTGATGGGTCGCGGCAGTGGGCGACGCTCGATCGTACGGGGTCTGCAGTGGTCTGCTCGGCGTCATGATCCCTCCCCGATACGACAGGCGTGCAAAAAATCCTTGCGCAGCATGAGGCCACAGCGACGGCCAACGGCATCCACCACCGTTAGACTGGGTAGCGTCTGCGTTGCCAAGGCCCGCACCGCTTGCAGCACCGGGGTGCGCTTGTGGGGCTCATCGGTGGCCTTCATCGAGACATTGACTGCGATCATTATTTGTCCTCCTGTGGAGCGGCTGTTCTGCGAGTTGCTCCGCGCTGTTCTGTTCTGTTCTGTTCTGTTCTGTTCTATAAGCTAGCCCTGATATTGAGTTCAGACAAACGAAAGTTATTTGACTTTAGTATCGGGTTTTCCGATAGTTCGATCCTTCTTCTCGCAGCCAACCAACAACCATGTTCGACACAGGAAAGCAGCATGCCTAAGCATCAAATTGACGAGGAGCGCGAAGAGCGTATTGAGACGGAAGTGCTGGTGGATACCTACAACGATGAGGAGGCGGTTGCGGGTTGGTCTTGTTATCTCGGCGAGAAGCTATCCTTTCCATTCCAGGCCCGCTGTATCAAAGAAAGTCAGCGCTCTCCCCTCAAGCTCGGTGAAACCGTGCAGGTACTCGGGATGATCAACGACGATGAGTGTCTGACCGATATGGCGGTCGAAGTGGCATGGGCCGGGAGAACCTGCGGCGTTCCGCTCTCGCACCTGCAAGGCATCGATGTGGATGAGCAGACGGCGGAAGCCATCGCCGATTGGCAGTACTGGCTGGCCAGCGGGAATCGGCTCTAACGCTTTTTGACATGAAAGGTTTGCGCTGGCGCTGCTTGAACAAGCGCTGATGGACATCGACCAGGTCAAGACCTTCCTCGCGGTCGCTGCGCATGGCAGCTTCCTTGAGGCCTCCGCGCAGTTGCATGTCACCCAATCGACGGTGAGCGCGCGCATCCAGAGCCTGGAGCAGCAGTTCGGCGCGCGCCTGTTCGTGCGCAACCGCGCCGGTGCCAACCTGACCCATGCCGGGGAGCGTTTTCTTCGCCACGCCAAGACCCTGCTGCTGACCTACGAGCAGGCGCGCCACGAGGTCGGCCTGCCGAGTCGCTTCCGAGCCAGCCTCACCCTGGGTGCGCGTATTGCGCTCTGGGACAGTCTGCTGCCGCGCTGGATCGGCCGCCTGCGCAGCCATATGCCGGACATCTCGCTCAACACCGAGATCGGCTTTGAGGAAGACCTGATGCGCCGGGTCATCGCCGGCACCATGGACCTGGCGCTGATGTACAGCCCGCGCCAAGCCGCCGGCATCCAGGTCGAGTACCTATTCGACGAGACCCTGATCCTGGTCGGCCCGGACCCCGAACGGCGCAAGCTCGATGACAGCTATGTCTACGTCAACTGGGGGCCGACCTTCTTCGCTCAGCATCGCCAGGCCTACCCCGAGCTGGAGCGCCCGGCGCAGACCGCCAACATCGGCTGGCTCGGATTGCAGTTGATCCTCGCCAACGGCGGCACTTGCTTTGTGCCGGAGCGGGTCGCGGCCTCCTATCTGGAGGGCGGTTGCCTGCACCGCATCCATGACAGCCCGAGCCTGCGGCTGCCGACCTATGTGGTCTATCCGACTGCGGGCAGCCGGGACGTCGTTGACGCAGCACTAGAGACGCTACGTGCGCTGATCCGCGCTGAGCATGGTGAACATCAGAACCCGCCCGCCTCCGATCGCAACACGGCCTGTTGCTGATGCCAGTACCTAAGCCTGCTATGCTTGGGCTCCGAGTCGCATGCCGTTGGGGCCTCGCCCGTATGCGCTCTAACGGGAGGTCATGATGTCCGCAGCATCGCAACCGCGTCTCTCCTTCGATGACTGGCTGGCCATTGAACGCACGGCGACCGAGCAACGCAGTGAATACCTTGCCGGCGAGGTGTTTGCGATGGCGGGCGGCTCCGAGGAGCACAATCTCATCGCGCTGAATGTCGCCGCAGAGCTGCGTAACCAGCTCAAGGATCGACCCTGTCGGGTCTACCCGAGCGACATGAAGGTGCATATCGCCGCCGCTGATGTGGGTGCCTATCCGGATGTGATGGTGGTCTGTGGCGAGCGCGCCTTCCACGACGGTCGGCGTGATCTGATCACCAATCCAATCCTGGTCGTCGAGGTGCTCTCGGATTCCACCGAGGCCTATGATCGCGGCGATAAGTTCTATTATTATCGGAGCCTCGAGAGCCTGCAGGCCTATCTGCTGCTGTCGCAAACACGGATGCAAGCGGAGCTGTTCCTGCGCCAGCCCGATGGCACTTGGAGTCTGAGCAGCTACCAAGGCCCAGCGGATTCCATCCCGCTGCACCTGATTCAGGCCGAGCTGTCGCTGGCTGAGGTCTATGACAAGGTGGAGCTGCTAAGCGTGTCGAGTCCGACCGCGCCGCGTCACGTCACGAGTAACCAGAGCAGGTCGAGTCGCGCGAGGCCTCGGTAGCGAGCCAAAAGCAAGGGTTAATGGTCATCGGCAACTGAACCGATTCGATCTAGTGCGAGCAGGCATGAGCGCAGGATAAGAACAGGTAAGCGACTATGCGACTCGGTCCAGCGTACAGGCTGGCGAACGCTGGGCATCAGCACCAACACCCCGGCGCATAAAGTGCCAAGGGCAAGATACCGCGACTTAGCAGCGAGCTGTCGCAGAAGCAATTTACCACTCACTGGCAAGACCTAAGGCTGAGCATATGAGGAGGCCGGCTTCGAGGTTTGGTCGCCTCTAAACGCCAGCGCTAGCGTTAGCCTCAGCGGCTCGCGACTCCTCGCGCTCTATCTGCCATTGGAGAAGCTGAGGATGACATCTGCAGACGATGCGCAATCGAGCTTTGATGCCGAGGGCGGACTCTGGCCCTCAGCCGACTATCAGGCCCAGGTCGAGCGCCTGCGTGCCGCGGTCGGTGAGCGGATCTACCTCGCGGAGTTGCGCGATACCGAGATCCAGCTGAGTGTTCGGCTCACCGATCGGGCCTATGAGCTGCTTGGCGTGATCGATTTCCCGCGCCCGGACCCCGCGCGTGGGCTGGCGCCACATCTGATCTTGCTCGACGACGGGCGCGGTGTGAATCTCGGGCGCATCGCACGCATCAGCCTCCAACCCTTTCAACCCGCCGACAACCAGCTACTCTATCTCGACCGCGCGGCCGATCAGACCCTATTGTTTGCCGATCGGCGCCTGTCGCGGCGCTTCATCGCCGAGCGCACCCAGGCCGTGCTTGGGCAGGTGCTGGGGCGATCAGCAGCCGCTCCGCAGTCACAGCTTGAGTCTGCGCCAGCGGCCGCATCGCCAGCCGCGGGTGCGGAGGCCCAGGCGTGGGAGTATTCACCGCTTGTGGATGAGGATGACTGATGACTGAATTGAGTGCCGAGCGAGAGACCGCGACTGATCCCAGCGGTGGGTCCGATGTGAACGTGACGTCAACAGAAGGGACAGAGGGCACGATCTCGTGACGAATCTGTGACAGATCGGCGCCGTATCACCCGCGTCTTGATCACCCGCGTCTTGCCATCGCGTTGACGTGGCCGAGTCTTCGCCTAGACTCAGGCTCATGAGCCTACAGAATCTGTGCTTATTTCGGTTAAGAGCTCGCGGGTAGTAAGGTTTTCCGGCGGCTTGCAAATCATTCATTGAATCCAAGCGACTTACGCACTATGCAATCCTTAAGCTTGAAGGCCAAACTACTGACTGCTGGGCTTGCCGTAGCGGTCGGCCCGCTAGCGATCGTGGCTGTGTTCTTATATTCTCAGGCCGACGTGATCTCCGGCCTTGCCAGAGAAGCGATTGTGGAGCAAGGCCATCATCAGATGGAGAAGGAGATCGGTGGGATTATCGACACCGTCGAGATTACACAAGAGCTGCTCCAACAAAACGTCAAGACCTTGCTGAGCTTTGCCTCGGATAAGCTTGAACAGCTTGGTGGTCTTCAGTTTTCGGAGCTGAAGACCGTCGAATGGAATGCTGTTAATCAGTACACCCGCGCCCAGCAGATGATGCGGCTTCCACTGGCATTGCTTGGAGGCTCTATCAAGCTGGAGCCGCAACAGTCATTCGATCAGAGGGTTGCGCTGGTCGATGAGATTGGGGAGCTGACAGGCGATACGGCAACCCTGTTTCAACGCATGAATCCCGCTGGCGATATGCTGCGCATTGCAACCAATGTGGAAAAAGACGGTCAACGGGCAGTCGGCACCTTTATCCCTGCAATTAATCCGGATGGTGAGCCTAATCCGGTGCTGTCTGAGGTGCTTGACGGGAAAACTTACATTGGCCGCGCCTTTGTCGTCGATCGTTGGTATGTGACGGCTTATCAGCCCTTGATTAGAGAGTCTGGGCAAGTTGTCGGCATTCTTTATGTCGGCATGCCGGAGTCGATGGCTACACAACCGCTACTCGATCAACTGGCGGAAAGGCGAATCGGTGAGACAGGGTATATCTTTATTCTCAATACGCGAGGCGAAGACGCCGGAAGATATGTGCTCTCAGCGAAACGCGCCCGGGATCAGGAGACCATTCTAACCAGCCAGGATGCCAATGGCCGGTATTTTATCCAGGAAATGGTGGAGAGGAGCCAAGCGTTTGAATCCGGTGAGACGGCGCTGATTGAGTATGAGTGGCAGAATCCGGGCGAGACATCTCCACGGACCAAATTGGCTATCTACGCCTATTTTCCGGACTGGGATTGGCTGATCGCAGCAAGCGCCTACGACAGCGAGTTTTATGCGGCTGCTCAAGATGTAGAACGTTCTATCACCAGTGTCACCAACTGGGTCTTCCTGCTGACAGCGGTGATGGCCATTGTTGCGGCTGTCGTCTTCTTCCTGCTGACGCGCAGCCTAGCCGGTCCACTCAGTCGCATTAGCCAGGATCTACAAGCCGGTAGCCAGGAAACTGAGAAGGCATCTGAACAGGTTTCGACATCGAGTCAATCGCTTGCTCAGGGAGCCAGTGAGCAGGCCGCTTCACTTGAGCAATCCACCGCTAGCATGCAAAGCATGAGTGAATTGTTGACGCAAAACGCTGAGCTTTCGCGTCAGGCCAGTGAGTATTCAAAAGAAGCGGAAGACGCTGCCAAGCATGGGGTGTCTTCCATGAAACACCTGAGCGGTGTCGTGCATCAGATTAGTGCCTCGATCACTGAGCTTAACGAGGCGATTGCAGATATTCAGTCGTCAACGACGTCTATTTCTCAAGTGATTGATAAGATAGATAATATTGCGTTTCAAACAAATATCTTGGCCTTGAACGCGTCGGTTGAAGCGGCGCGCGCCGGACAAGCGGGCGCCGGTTTTGCGGTGGTTGCGGAAGAGGTACGTAACCTTGCGGTGAGGGCGACTGAGGCCGCCCAGGAGACAGCCACACTGATCGAGCGCTCGGTGGGCGCGAGCGAGAAGGGTGTGGCGATGAATGCAAGCGTCGTCTCGCTACTCGGTGAGGTCAAGGGAAAGGCGGAGAGCGTGGATGCGGCACTCGCGCATATCGATACCAGTGTGGCTCGCGTTCATGGCTCAATGAATGAAATGGATGCTGGTGCCAAGCAGCAAAAGGACGGCATTGAGCAGGTCACAATTGCATTGAAGCAGGTCAATGAAGTAACGCAGCAAACGGCAGTCAATGCCGAGCAGGCAGCCAGTGCATCCGGGGAGTTAAGCGATCAAGCCAATCGATTGCGACAGGTGGTCGAACGCCTCAACGGGATCATACAGGGAGGGATGTGACGGCGATGATGGCAGCTGCTTGATCCAGGATCAGTCGCCCGCCGATGGCTCCGAGCAGCCGCGCCTCGGGGAGCACCGCCAGGAATCCAAGGCGAATCAGCGATGGCGCCTTCAGCCCGCCGCAGCCGAAGTCCGCGTCCTGCGGCCTATCAGGCGCCGCTGCAAGTCGGAGGGAGCAATGCCTTCGGCTGCGGCGAAGGTCTCGAGGGCGACGGGAACGTGCAGGATGTTGCGTCCCTCGAAGTTGCCCGTCTCCGTGACCCCATGGAAGCGGATCGCCAGCTCGGCGTCCTCGGCCGGCAAGGCGGCGCGCAGCTCGGCTGGCGTCCAGAGAAAGAAGCGCCCCTCGTCGCCGTCGCTGTCGGCGTCGGTGGCCGAGTAGAAGCCGCCCTCGGGCGAGGTCATGTCGCGCAGTACGTAGTCCAGGGTGCGGCGGGTCACGCGGGCGAGATCCGGATCGGCGGTGAGCCGCCAGCCGGCCAGGTAGACCCGCGCCAGTTGGGCCTGGTTGTAGAGCATCTTCTCGAAGTGCGGCACCAGCCAGTCGTTGTCGATGGCATAGCGGTGGAAGCCGCCGCCGACCTGGTCGTGGATGCCGCCGCGCGCCATGCTCTTCAGGGTGAAGATGGCGGCGTTGAGCGATGCGTCGTCGTCTACGCGCAGGGCCTGATCGAGCAGCAGCCCGAGTTTTGGCTCTTGCGGGAACTTGGGGGCAAAGCCAAAACCGCCTTGCAGCTCGTCGTGGCGCTCGAGCAGTGCTGCGACGGCTTCATCGATGAGGGCATCGTCGAGAGCTGCAGCCTGGCCTTGGGTATCGAGCGCCCGCTTCACGGTACGAGCAACCTGTTCCGCCCGCGCGCGCAGCGCTTCGGGTCGCGCTTGCCAGAGGTCTCGCGCACGCTCGAGCAGCTGAGCGAATTCGGCCGGTGGGAAATAGGTTCCGCCGTCGATGGTGTCGCCGTCCGGGGTCAGGATGCTCGACATCGGCCAGCCGCCCCGTCCGGCGAGTAGCTCGACGGCGGTCATGTAGGTCTGGTCGACATCGGGATGGACCTCGCGGTCGACCTTGATGGCGATGAAGTGCTCGTTGAGCAGCTCGGCGATGGCGAGATCCTCGAAGCTCTCGCGCTCCATCACATGGCACCAGTGGCAGGTGGAGTAGCCGATGGACAGAAACACCAGCTTGTTCTCGCGCCGCGCCTGCTCGAATGCCTCCGGTCCCCAGGGGAACCAGTCCACCGGGTTATGGGCGTGCTGCAGCAGGTAGGGCGAGTTCTCCAGGATCAGGCGGTTGGTGAAGCGCGGTTGGCCGTCAGGGTGCCGATGCTCGGTGCGGGGTGCGTAGTCCGATCCCTTGGCCGCGAGCGCGGCATCGAGCCGCTGTTGCAGTTCGGCCGGGCGGGGCGAGAGGGCCTCGGTTGGCTCGGCCGCCCCAGACTGGGTGGCGGCGAGCAGTGCAAGCGCGAGCGCGCGCAGATAAGCGGCGGCCGGCCAGCGTCCGGTGTGGGTCGTCATGGCGTCGTCTCCGTGGGTAGATTGTGGCGTCGCTCGTTGTTCCAGCCATGGCCTCGCGCCCGACGAAGCCCAGGTAGGTATAGGCCAGTGCATCCGCCAGCATCGCGAGCCCCAGCGCGTCGACACGCCTCGGTGGACGCTAGCCATCGCGCCTCGCTCACTCCCACTCCATCTCCTGAAACACCTGCTGGGCATTACGGCCTTTGAGCGACTCGTACTCTTCCAGATAGGAGAATCGGGACTGATCCAGGCTGCCGATCTGTGTGATATCGCCGCCGTCCTCCATGAGGGCGCCGACCGTCTCGCGCAGGAAGACCAAGTAGTCGAGCGTGTCGGCGCGGGCCCGAGCGAGGTCAGTGGCGGGGCCGTGTCCTGGCACCACGACCTCGGGCTCCAGCGCGGCTAAGCTCTCGAAGGCCTCGATCCAGTGCGCGCTGTTGGAATGCGAGCCGACCCGGAGCATGCGCCCGACATAGACGACATCGCCGCTGAAGGCAACACGCGACTCCGGCAGCCAGACCAAGGTCTCGCCCGGGGTGTGGGCGGGGCCGACCATCTTCAGCTCGACGTCTGTGCCGCCGATGCTGAGGTTGGTCTGCTCCTCGAAGGTTTCATCGGCGTAGACCGGCTCGGTGCCGGCCAGGCCTTCTGCGCCGACCAGGTTTTGAAGCCTCAACAACTGCTCCTGCAGGCGCGCACGCTGATCCTCGACGGCCGCTTGGCTGGCGATGATGCGGGCGCCGCGCGCCTTGAAATAGGCATTGCCGAGCCAGCGATGATCCTGCCCGCCGGTGTTGATCACCAGCTTCACCGCCTGATCAGTGACCTGCTGGATCAGCGCCTCGATCGCCGCGGCGCCCTTGGCGCTGCCGCCTGAATCGATCAGCACCACGCCGTCGTCGGTGACGACGAAGCCGAAGGTCGCGTTGTTGCCGAGGTTCTCAGCTGTACGGTTGCCGAATGGACCGACGATGGCATAGATGCGATCGTTGATCGGTTGCAGGCGCAGGCCAGTATCTTGGTCTGACGCCAGCGCGACACTGGCGAGCAACATGAGCGCCGGCAGCATCAGCCGGGACAGCAGCGTTGGATTGGGCATCTGTCTCTCCTCATCATTTGGGTGGTGTCATCAAAATCTCCCGCCCATCAAGACCGGCACCGTTGCCGTCTGATGCAGGGCGATCATTGCGGCCTACTTGGCCTATGCAGCGTGGGGCCGGTGACCCGCTTGGGTTCACCAGCGCTCGAGCTCATCGAGCGGCGTGGGTTTGGCGAAATAGAACCCCTGAAACCGAGGTTGGATCAATGTTGAAGCTTCGTTTGCTCGGCGTTCGGACGTTGGCCACTGAGATTGCTTTTGACAAATCCGTCCTTGTCGACCCATCCCAGCGCGAGACCAAAGACATCCTGGTCGCAGACCTCGATGCAACGCCCGCATTTGGTGCAATCGATGCTGTCGATGACGGGGCCATGGCTGCTATCTGACTTGAGTCGGGTACCCTTCAAGGCTGGCTTGAGCACTTGCGGCTCCGGGCAGACCTTGAAGCAATCTAAGCAGTCGTCGCACTGGTCCCGGCGTGGCGCGGCGATATGCACGGGCGCCGCCGCACCGATGGCGGCATAGCAGGCGCCGACTGGGCACAGATGACCGCACCAGCCACGGGAAACGATGAGGAGATCATAAAGAAAGACCGCGGCGAGGATCAGCCAGGCCCAGCCGAAGCCGAAGATCAGTCCTCGGTGCAGCATCGAGACCGGGTTGACATACTCCCAGACCATCCCTCCCGTGAGCAGGGGTAGCAGCAGCACCAGTCCCAGCAGCCACCAGCGCAGATGGCGTGAGATGCGAACGCCACCGCGAATGCCGAGCCGGCGCCTGAGCCAGGCCGCGAGGTCCGTCACCAGATTCACCGGGCAGACCCAAGCACAGAACACCCGCCCGCCCAGCAGCGCATAGAACAGCAGCACCAGTCCGGCACCAACGAAGCCAGTCAGCGCTGGCCAGTTCCCGGAGAGCATGGATTGGCTCAAGAGCAGCGGGTCGGTCAGCGGCAGGATGTCCAGCGTCATGCTCGAGGACAGATTACCAGTGACCAGCCAGGCGCCGAACAGCGGCCCGAGTAGGAACATGAACAGCACGCCAAGCTGATTAAACCGGCGCAGCATGAGCCAGCGGTGGCGTTTGAGCCAGGGCTTTCCGGGGTTAGTTGAGAGGCGTCTGGTGTCAGACACGGTCACGAGGCGCTATGGCCGTTGAGCTTGTCGAGCAGGTTGCCCGAGTAGGTTGTTCGGGCCGGCTGTCGTTCCCAGACCAGTCGGTCATGCTCGCCGCGCTTCCCCTGAATGAGGTGTCGCGGCAGAACCTTGATGGCCGCCTCGTCGAGGATGCAGGCCTCCTCGCACTTGCCGCAGCCGGTGCAGGTCTCGGCATGTACCACTGGGATCAGCAGCGCCTGCTGGCCGGAGCGCTCGTGGTGCTGGGTCTCGAGCGTGATCGCGTCGCCGCGGATTGGGCAGTTGTCGAAGCAGACCTCGCAGCGCTGCCCCTGGAAGGCGATGCAGGCGTCTTGATCGCTGACGATGGCGAGACCCATGTCGGCTTTGTTGATGTCGGTAAGCGCATGGTCCAGCGCATTGCTAGGACAGGCGGCGACGCAGGGGATGTCCTCGCACATCTCACAGCCCGCCTCGCGGGCGATGAAGTAGGGCGTGCCGGTTGGGATATCCTGCCCGAGTCTGGCCAAGTGCAGCATGTCGAACGGGCAATCGCGCACGCACAGCCCGCAGCGGATGCAGGCGCCGTTGAATTCCTCCTCGGGCTGAGCGCCAGGTGGGCGCAAGGCCCAGGCAGGCAGACTCGCCGCCCGCTGGCTATAGAGACTGAGCCCGAGTCCGAGCAGACCGACCCCAGTAGCGGCACGCAGTGAGTCAAACACAAAGTCGCGGCGGTTCATTTGAAGGCTGAAGGCTGAAGGCTGAAGTTTTTACGGTGATCGATTGTCTCTTCTAACGCTCATGGCGCGGTGCCACCCCGGAAGATGAATCGCGTGAGATTCACGTTAAAGGGCTTGGTGCCTGATACGGCGATAGCGGCTCGCGCTCATCGATCTTACCATGTTGCGCTGAATCCTCTTTCTGCTGCTATCCCTACCCGGTCACCGATGAGCGAAGACCAATCCTTTGAATTTCAAGCGATCGAACGCCCGCTGACCGCTGCGGAGATGACCGAGCGACGGCGATTCCGAGCCTTCTGGCGCGACGGCGCACCGGACCTGCTGACAGAAGGGCTGGAGCAGCGCGACGGCTACCTGGCCGGCTTGGGCTTGGATAGCGGCTGGCTGGTGATCTTCGATCGGAACAGCGGGCAGTTGCCGCTGGCAGAGCGGCTCTCGGACAGCGAGCAGCGTAGCCCCGGTGGGCGGCAGATTCGGTTGCTGCGGCTTTGAGTGCGATCAGCGATTGGATAGAGGATGCCTTCGGGCTCCTTAGCTCCAGCCAACTTAGTCCAATCAATGGGTAATGATCGGGAGTCAGCCAATGCGATTTTTCAACACAGAGGGGCCGGTCCGGTCTGACAAGCATTATTGCTTAGCGCCACTGCAGCGCTGGGATTTAGAGGAGGTGCTTAGCCTCATTGATCTGGAGAAGTACTTCCTTCTGCACGCCCCGCGCCAGACTGGCAAAACCACCTGTTTGCTGGCGTTGATGAACTATCTGAATCGCGACGGACGCTATCGGGCGCTGTACGTCAACATCGAAGCTGCCCAAAGCGCACGCGAACGCATCGAGCAGGGGATGGCGATCATCTGCAGCGCGCTGGGTCGCGCGGCCCGCTTGTATCTTGGCGATGCGCGCCCCGCTGACTGGTGCAGCGCTCAGGGCCGCGAGATCGCCGCCGGCGACCGCCTGGCGGCACTGCTCGAGTATTGGGCGGGTGCTGATCCGCAACCCTTGGTCCTACTGCTCGACGAAGTCGACACCCTGGTCGGCGACACCCTCATCTCACTGCTACGCCAACTGCGGGCCGGTTATCCGCAGCGTCCGAATCATTTTCCGCACACGGTCGTGCTCTGCGGGGTGCGCGACCTGCGTGATTACCGCATCCACTCCAGCGCCGAGCAGGCCATCATCACCGGTGGCAGCGCCTTCAACATCAAGGCCAAGTCGCTTCGGCTCGGCGATTTCAGCCGCGCCGAGGTGCAGACCCTGCTCGGCGAGCACACCACCGAGACCGGGCAAGCCTTCACGCCGCAGGCCCTCGAGCGCATCTGGGAGCTGACCCAGGGTCAACCTTGGCTGGTCAATGCGCTGGCCTACGAGACCTGCTTCGACAGGCCCGAAGGACGCGACCGCAGCCGATCGATCGGCATCGAGGTGATCAACCAGGCCAAGGAGAACCTGATCTTGCGCCGCGTCACCCATCTTGACCAGCTTGCCGACAAGCTGCGCGAAGAGCGGGTCAAGCGGGTCATCGAGCCGATGCTGGCTGGCACCGCGCTGGACGCGGTTCCCGAAGACGACATTCAGTACCTGATTGACCTGGGACTGTGCCGCATGGCGCCAGGGCAGGGATTGACCATCGCCAATCCAATCTACCGTGAGGTACTTCCGCGCGCGCTCACCTTCACCCCACAAGCATCCTTACCCAAAATCAGCCCCACCTGGCTCAATGCCGACGGCAGCCTGGACCCAGACCAGCTTCTCAGCGCCTTTCTCGCCTTCTGGCGCCGGCACGGCGAACCGCTGCTAGGCAGCGCGCCCTATCATGAGATCGCCCCACATCTGGTGCTGATGGCCTTTTTCCAGCGCGTGGTCAACGGCGAAGGAACCCTGGAGCGCGAATATGCGATCGGCCGTGGACGCATGGATCTCTGTCTGCGCTATCGGGATCTGACGCTAGGGATGGAGCTGAAGGTCTGGCGTGACGGCGCACCGGACCCGCTGACGGAAGGGCTGGAGCAGCTCGACGGCTACCTGGCCGGATTGGGCCTGGACAACGGCTGGCTGGTGATCTTCGACCGACGCAGTGGGCAATTGCCGCTGGCGGAGCGGCTCGCGGACAGCGAGCAGCGCAGCCCCGGCGAGCGGCAGATTCGGTTGCTGCGGCTTTGAGCACCCAGACCCCATGTTGAGCTTCAGATCGATGGAAACACCACGCTTGGGCACGATCGATGACCTACTACTAGCCTGGGACGGAGACGAGTCGGCCGAGCGCTACGCTTCCGGTCATGGGTGACTTGGTCCAATCAAAGTGAACACATTGCAATGACTCAACTGACGCTGGAGATGCCGGATGAGGTTTTCGCCACCTTGCAGAAGGGTCAGGCGGAGTTTACCCGCGAGCTTCGGATTGCCGCGGCGGTCAAGTGGTATGAACTAGAGCTTGTTTCTCAGGGCATGGCGGCTGAGATCGCCGGTCTCACCCGTGCCGAATTCATCACTGCGCTGGGACAGTATCGGGTGAGTCCGTTCCAATACACAGCAGACGAAGTGCTGTCGGAGCTGGTCAATGCCGATTGACCGGGTGGTCATCAATGCATCACCCTTGATTACGCTGTTTCGCTTTGGCTTGCATCCCCCTATTACCGCAATTGTTCCCCGAGCTGCTGGTTCCCGACTCGGTTTGGAACGAGATCGGCAGCTTACACTTGGTGTTCAAGGTCGACCTGTTGCATTGGGACCGCCTTGCCAACAAGCGGCTGAAAGACAAGATCTTGCGTGAAGGTTGCCCGTTCTTTGAGCGGTCAGCAGGTCTTCAGGCGGGGTTTGCGGCATGACACTGTGGTTTCCATGTCTGTACGTTAACCTGAATCTCACGCGATCATTTTTCGAGGTGGCCCCACGCCATATGCATTAGGGTGCCGACGCCGTTTGCTCGATGCGGGTGAGGAGGGCGTCGATGTCGGCGCTCTGGCTGGGCTTGAGGCGCTTGGCTTCGGTGAGGGCGGCCTTGGCGGGGCCGGCCTGTTTCAGATGCAAGTAGGCCATGCCGAGGCCGATGAAGGCGCCGGCGTTCTGATTGTCGCTGCTGATGGCTCGTTGGAATTGATCGATGGCGCTGCTGTAGTCCTGGCTGAGCAGGTAGGCGCCGCCGAGACGGGTGTAGGCGAGGCTTGAAGAGGGGTCGGCGGCGATCGCCTGGTTCAGGGTGGCGATGGCGGTCTGGGTTTCGCCGCGCTCGAGCTGCGCTTCGGCCTGCTTGATCAGGGTGCCAACGCTGGTGGCTGGGTTGGCGGGGCTAGCAGGACTGGCGGAGCTGCTTGGATTGGCGGGGCTGCCTGGACTGGCGACCGGGCCGTCAGGGCTTACTATGCTGGTTGGGCTGGTTGGGCTGGTTGGGCTGGTTGGGCTGGTTGAGCTTGCTGCGCTCACTGGGGTCGATTCAGCGATGCCTTGTTCCGTAGCCAAGGCGATGGCCAGCGTGAGGACGGTACCGGTAGTGATCAGTCGCAGTGCGTTGTGCATGGCGTTATTTGAGGGCAGTCTTTGGAGCGGCTGTCTTGGACGGTGAGTCGCTCTACTGCGCCGACCCAGTGGTCAAGCGATCAAGCGCAGTAGAGCGTATTGGTTTCGGCCAGCAGGTGCTGGCCGCTGTCAGTGCTGGCCTCTAGCCTGTGATCCCTGAGGGCCAGGCCAGCAGCGGCTGGAGGTTGGCTACTTCAGTGCCCCCTTGCCGTAACGCGCCTCAAAGCCCTTGCGCACGGTCTCCAACTGCTCCTTGTTCATGCCATTGAAGTACCAGTCGTGACCCTCGATTGGCTTGAAGTGCTCTTCCAGTAACGCGACGGCGTACTCATCGTTGCCGTCCTTCTTGATCACCACGTCCTTCAGCTCTGGAATCCACTTGAAGTAGGTGTGCTGGGCGACCTCATACATGCCGTGCCACCAGGTGTAGTCGGGGCCGCTCATCGAGGCGCCATGCCGCGCGCGACGGCCCTCGTGATGCCAGATCTCCCACCAGGTCCATTCGATCTTGTCATCGAACGGGGCCGGGGTGATGTAGCCCTTCTCCTTCAGGTCGGCCATGGCGGCGGCGATCGGCTTGGCGAACTTGTCGTTGTAGAGATAGACCACGTTGTCGAACTGCTCGTAGTGGCCGTCGATGACGCTCTTCTCGTGACAGGCGTAGCAGATGTCTTCCATCTTGCCGCGGCGATCCTTCCAGGTCAGCACCTCGACCACGGTCGAGTCCTTGGCTGCGTCGCCAACGGCGGGGATCGGCTGGCCCTCGGGCACGTCGAATTCCTCGCCGTTTTCAAGCTTGACCAGGTTGATCTTGGTCGAGATCGGAGGCCGCAGCGTCCAGGAGATGCGCTCGCCGACGTTATGGGTCGAGGCCTCGTGCGGCGACGCACTCATGTGGCAGGTCGAGCAGGTGGGAGCGGCGCTGTAGTCGATTCCGGCGACCCATTTGTCTGACTCGAGATTCATCTCGTCGACCTTGGCGCGGTAGATGATGCCGTGCTTGGACTCGTTGTAGACCTCGATCTGCGGATGGTCGGGGCCGACGTGGCACTTGCCGCAGGTATCGGGCGTGCGGGCTTGGGCCTTGCTGAAGCGGTGGCGGCCGTGGCAGGCCGTGCAGGAGCCGAGACTGCCGTCGGGATTGATGCGGCCGATGCCGGTGTTGGGCCAACTGCCGGCGAGCGGCCGCCCTTTGTCTTTGCCCTCGGTGATGAATTCGAGTTCACCGCCATGGCATTGCTTGCAGCCGGCGTTGACTGCGGCCGGGCCGCCAACCACCTCGCCGAGCAGGTTGTCGAGCGAGCCGAGGATCTGACCGGCCTTGGCGTGATGCGAGCCGTCCATCTCCTCGAATTCCTTCTCGTGGCACTTGGAGCAGTCCTTGGGCGTGACGACGATCGAGACGTAGGTTTCCTCGTGGCGCCAGGCGTCGACATCCCCTTCCTCGGCTTGGTGGCAGTCGAGGCAGCTGACGCCGTTCTGGCCGTGCTGGCTATGGTTCCACTCCCAGTACAGGCCGGGGTTCTCGCCCATGTGGCAGTCGACACATTCTTGACCTTTGGGATCACCCCAGTCGATACCGGGCTGGCCAGCGGGGCGGATGGCATGGGCGTTGGCGGCGACGAGTAGGCCAAAGACGGCGACTAGCAGGTAGCCGAACAGGCCGGCGCGCGGGCCTGAGCGTGTTCTCGACATGGTGCACTCTCCTCGATCTTGTCTGGCGATCATGACTGGCGGTCATGACTGGCGGTCATGAGCAGCTGGATGGCGCGCCCCTCGCAGGTTCTGGCGCTGGAGTGGGCGGCGGTTCGAGGCCCGTGCTGGGCGGCATCCTCAGCGAGGTGAAGCTGTCGTCAGCGTTGGTCTCTGATGTCATGCTGTGCGAGCAGGGGCTTGTAAACCTTGATCCGTCTCATGAATGGCCAGTGGGCCGGTTCAGAACCCCGGTAAATTGACGGATATCAATGATCGGCGCGATAACCAACCGTGCTTGAGCAGCATCGATGGGCCGACCGGATCAGGTCTCGACGCTTCGCAGCAGCGCGTGACTGGTTGCAAACGCTGCTCGAATCCTCTTTGATGCAGCCTCGCATGGTCGGGCCAGTGGTTGCGCGATCAGCTTGAGTCTGTTCGATAAGCGGATAAGCGGATAAGCGGATTAGCGATGACGGAAAAACTGGTCTTTGAATTCGTCACCCTGTTTGTGGTGCTGGAGCCGTTCGGGATGCTGGCGGTGTTTCTCGCGGTGACCGCGGGTCTCGAGGCTGGTCAACGCCGCAAAGCTGCGGCGCTCGCGATCCTGTACGCCTTCGCCGTGCTGGTGTTCTTTGTTGTTGTCGGCGAGCTATTGCTGATCCAAATGGGCATTCCGCTGCGGGCCTTTCAGGTCGCTGGAGGCTTGTTGCTGCTTCTGTATGGGATCGAGATGAGCCTTGGCGCCCATGCGCCCGGTACCGGGCCTTCGGCGGCGTCCCATACAGATTCCAGCAGCAGTATCAACTCATTGGCCGTGTATCCACTTGCGATCCCGTCGATCGCAGGGCCAGGGGCGATGTTGACCGTGGTTTTGCTGACTGATAATCGTGAGCACGCTGTGATCGATCAGCTGATCACCACCGCTGTGCTTGGATCGACCCTGTTCCTGTTCTTGCTCATCCTGTTGGCGGCCAGTCCGATCATGCGGGTGATTGGCCAGGGCGGCGCCAATGTCTTGCGGCGTGTGATGGGCGTCATACTCAGCGCGATCGCTGCCAATATGATACTTGGCGCCTTTCAGGAGTGGCTGGGGCTGCCGCCGCTATAGTCCGAGCTCGAGCAGTGCATGAAGGGCGCCATGCACTGCGGGCTATCGCCTTACAAGATCGGGATCATCGCGTAGCCCTTGGACTGATAGCCAATCTGCGAGACGAAGGTGTTGCCGACAAAGTCGATACCTGGCAGCAGCGTGCCGGGGTCGATCTTGAAGAGCCGGGCGGCGACTGAGCAGGCCTCCATGTGCACATTCGGTTTTGCCTGCAGGGTCTTGATCAGCTCGGCGACGGCCTCGTAGTGCTGTTCTTGATCCAAGGGGACATCGGTGTGCTGGGTTGATATCAGCTGCAGCGATGGCCCGCGGAAGGTGAACACCATCTCGGGCTCGACGCCTTGGCGCTTGAGATCCTCATAGGTCTCATCCATGACCTTCAGATAAAGGCTCAGCTTCTCCGGGTTGCCTACGTTGATGTCCCAGGCGACCTTGCCGGTCTCGACGCTGGCGAGCGCCCGGCTGTCGTCGGGCTTGGTGTCAGGGGCATCGGCCGCGAGCGTGAGGGTGCCGGCACCGACGAGATAGCAGGCGGCGAGGCAGAGCGCCCCGGCCCGGAGGCGAAAGGTGAGGGGGAGGGACATCGCAGTAGACCTCTGATGGTTGTTGTCGTTTGGTGTTGAGTAGAGAGTAAAGCCGTGCCGAGGCTGATGATTGCGCGAGGCACGGCGTTGGCAGCACTCGCGGCCACCCTGCCGTACTTGAAGCGCTCGCGCGCCTTGCGGTGGTCCATCACCCTCAATTATGGGGCAGGGTGCTCGGTTTTCGACCGTGCCGTAACCGGCTTCGAGTAGACTCGAGCAGGCGTCGTCAGGAGACCAATACTGAGATAACGAGGTTCAGCTTGAGCCATGGCTTCTATCGATTCTGAGACTGAGCAGCAAGGTCCGATCTGGGAGCTGGTTGGGTTGTCCGATTATCGGCTGCCCTCGGCGCCGACCGCGACCAGCGCACGGCGCGGCCTGTCGTCGCTGATGCGGCTGTTCGGACGCCGCCAGCCAGCGTCGCAGGGGCCGGTGAAGACCGAGGACGAGCTGCACAGACTCGAGCCCGAGCGTCTGGAGGCCATCATCAGTCCGATCGATTGGCACCCAGCCGCGCAGTTGCTGCAACAAGCCCTTGAGCAGCGCTCCAAGCTCGATCCCGCCTGGTTCATCATCAGCCCGCCCGCTGCCGGCTATGCAGGCCTGCTCGAGACCTGGGCAGCTCAGCAAGCTGCCGCCTGCATCCCGAGCCCGACCTATGAGATCGTTGCCGGCGACCACTCCGGCTGGCTCGCCGACTTGCCGGCTGGCGACGCCCCTTGGACGTTGCCACGGCTCGAGCGCTGCTGGCTACGCCATCCGGCTGGGCTCGGCTTGGTGCGCGAGCTGTTCGACCGCCTGCTCAGCGGCAAGCTCGGTTTCGGCCTGATCGGCTGCGACAGCTGGGCTTGGGCCTATCTGCGTTATGTGGTGCCGACGCAGGCTGTGCGCGCCTTGACGCTACAGGCGCTCGATGGCGAGCGGCTGGCGAACTGGCTCGGCCAGCTGGCGGCTGGGGGGCCGGCTGAGTTGTCGACCGGTTCGCCGACGGGTTCACCGACTGTTAAGCAGAAGGGAACGCCGACCGTTACGCCGACTGGCACGTCGACAGGTTTGCCAAATAGGTTGTCGGTTGCACACAGCCTGCGCCCGCGCCGCTTCCGTCATGCACAGAGCGGCAATCTGCTGTTGTCCGTGAACGATGATGAGGAGATCGGGGTTACCAGTGAGCTGCGCTATCTGGCAGCACAGTCTCGCGGCAACCCTGGTGTGGCGTTGCAGCTCTGGCGCTCGCGGCTGCGCTCAGAGCCAGACAAGCCGGAGGCCGTCGAGGCCGAGGCCGATGATGAGTCTGATGCCAAGGCGGGCGACGAGTCGGGCGAGGAGGCAGGCGGCAAAACGGCTGACAAGGCAGACGGTAAGGCAGTCGATAAAGCCAGCGACAAAGCGGGTGATACAGTCGGCGACAAAGCCGGCGATAAAACCGGCGACAGGGGCAGTGACAAGACCGGCGACAAGCCCAAGGTCGAAACCATCTGGGTGGCTCCGGCGGTCGATCTTGAGCTGCCGAGCGGTCTGGATGAGGCCGAGGCGCTGATCCTACACGCGCTGCTGCTCCACGATGGGCTGCCGACCGAGGTCGTTGAGGGGCTGTTACCACATGCGCGCTTCCAGACGCACTCCCTGCTGCTGCAGCTCGCTGCCGTGGAGGTGATCCGATCTGAGCCCGACGGCTGCTGGCGTGTCACGGCGTTCGCTTATGCCGCCGTGCGTAGCTTCCTCGCCGGGCGTCGTTTCTTGGTTGACGATGTTTAATGCGCTGATTAGTGCGCTGATTAATGCGCTGAGCCAGCACCATGGATACTGAAACGATCAACGACCTCTTTCGCCGGCTTGATACTGGCGCTTTGCTCGACTTGACGCTGATCCTGTTTGGCACTGTCGCGCTGATCCTGCTGGTGCAGAAAGCGCTGCCCTGGCTCGCCAACCGGCTGCACGGTAAGTCCCGGCACTACTTGCTGGCCTTGGTGCCGCTGTTACGCCTGATCATCGTCATCGGTGCCTTCTTGCTGGCGGTGCCGACCCTGATCGAGCCCTCGCTGCAGAACATGGTCGCGATCTTCGGCTCGCTTGGATTGGCGCTCGGCTTCGCGCTCAAGGACTACGCCAGCAGTCTGGTCGCCGGCATCGTCGCGGTTGGCGAGGCGCCCTATCGTAATGGCGATTGGGTGCAGATCGGCGATACCTATGGCGAGGTGACCCATGTCGGCATGCGCGCGGTCAACCTGGTGACGCCGGACGACAATCTGGTCAGTATCCCGCACGCGAAGCTCTGGACCGAGCCGATCTCGAACGCCAACAATGGCAGCCCGCAATTGCAGTGCACGGCGGACTTCTATCTGCATCCAGCCCATGATGGCGCTCGGGTTCGCGAGCTGCTCTTCGATGTCGCGCTCACCAGCCCCTACCTTGCGCTCGGTGAGCCGATCGCGGTGGTCGCCGCAGAGCAGCCCTGGGGGACGCGCTACCGGCTGCGCGCCTATCCGATCGACGCGCGCCAACAATTTCGCTTTGCCACGGATCTGACCTTGCGCGCCAAGGCTGAGCTATTGCGCCAAGGCTTCAGGATGGCCGCCGTGCCGGCACGACCAGAGCCGGCCGGGGCATCCGGCTAGCGAATGAGCGCTAAGAAAGCGTCCACCAACTGCTTTCCGATTTGAGCGCCACGGTAGGGGATCATCGGGAATGAGAAAATGGACGACTACTCAGCACAGCTGGTGCGGAATGAGCCACGTTTGCGATGGGCTGTTAACCGCCGGTCGCATTCATGTGCCGAAAGATCACCGGCTTGGCCTCGAGATTGAAGTCGTGGCCTTCGGGCTTGATCGCCATGGACTTGATGATGGCGCGCTTGACCGCCTCGTCATCGAGTGGGTTGGCGCGGAGCACGCGGCGGAGATCCATCGAGTGCTCTTGGCCGAGGCAGAGCAGCAGTCGACCTTCGGCGGTGACACGCACGCGGTTGCAGCTGCCGCAGAAGTTGTGGCTATGCGGCGAGATGAAGCCGACGCGGGTCTCGGCGCCGGCGACACGCCAGTAGCGCGAGGGGCCACCAGTCTGCTCGGTGGTCGGAATCAGCTCGAACTGCTCGGCGAGATCGGCGCGAATCTGCTCGCTCGGATAGAAGACCTCGGAGCGGTCGTGCTCGCCGATCTCGCCGAGGGGCATCTCCTCGATGAACGCGATATCCAGTCCGCGCTCCAGGGCGAAGCCCACCAGGTCGACGACCTCGTCATGATTGCGATGCTTGAGGATGACGCTGTTGAGCTTGATGCGTGCAAACCCGGCTGCACGCGCCGCTTCGATACCGGCGAGCACCTGCGCGAGATCGCCTTTCCGGGTGATGGCACGGAACCGCTCGGGTCGCAGCGAATCCAGACTGATATTGATACGGGTAACACCCGCGGCCTTGAGCCGCTCGGCAAAGCGCGGGAGTTGGGTACCGTTGGTGGTGACGGTGAGGTCTTTGAGGCCAGGCAGCGGTCCCAGCGCCTCGAACAGCGTCATCACATCGCGCCGAACCAGCGGCTCGCCGCCAGTGACGCGCAGTTTGGTGACGCCGAGCTCGGTGAAGCAGCGGCCGAGTCGGGCGATCTCTTCCAGCGTCAACACCTGCGCTCGGGGCAGGAAGGTCATGTCCTCGGCCATGCAGTAGACACACCTCAGATCGCAGCGATCGGTAACCGAGAGGCGGACATAGGTCACGTGACGGCCAAAACGGTCGATCAGGGCAGGGCGTTCGGTGGACATGCGGTCAGGCTCTTAGGGCAAGCAGTGATGCTGTAACAGGTGATCAGGGTGCTGAACGGCTAGGATGTTCGGCAGGACGTCGCTAGCATTGTCGCTGATTCTGCGAGGTCTGGTCGAAAGACAAACAAACAACAACAGCAAACTAGGGGATTGGATGCAAGCGGATTGGATGCGACAACTGCAATCGTGCATGCTGACCAGATGACGGCGCTGCAACAGCTCATTGACGGTCTGACCGACAGCTACTGGGAGCTGTTGGTTGGGCTGCTGGTGTTGGTCTTCATCTGGAAGATCGGCACGTTGCTGGTTGGCAAGCGGCCGCTGGCAGAGCATCTGCCGCTCATGACGGCACTGCTGGATGTGATCCTGTTGCCGATGTGGGTGATCATCATCAGCGGGCTGTTGCGCTATGCGCTGCGAGCCTTGGAGCTGCCGAGCTTGATTGATCCGGTCGACTGGTGGACCGACTTCTTCGTCTACCTGACCGCCGCTTGGGCGATGGGTCACGTGGTGACCGTGGTCGCCAAGCAGCGCCGGCGGCGGAAGAATCGCAACGAGCATATCCCGAAGCTGATCGAGGCCTTGCTCTATGTCACCGTGATGCTGGTGGCGGTCGGGCTGTTCATGTGGCAGCAGGGCTATTCCTTTACTGGTGTCTGGGTCTCGACCGGTGTCGCCGCGGGTGTGATCGGCCTCGCCTTGCAGCGCACGCTCGGTGATCTGTTCGCCGGGGTCTCGCTTGGGATCGAGCGGCCGTTTCGCATCGGCGACTGGCTCGAGCTGCCGGAAGAGAAGCTGGTCGGCCAGGTCGTTGACCTGAATTGGCGAGCAACCCGGCTCAGGGGCTGGGATAACGCCACGGTCGTGATCCCGAATGGCCGCATGGCGAGTGCGTCGCTGAAGAACTACTACAGCGACCATCATCTCTACGCGCCCTGGTATTTCGTCAATATTCCGGCCGAGGTCTCGCCGCGCTTCGCCTGTGCCCTGCTCCTGGATGCGGCGATGCGCTGCGATAGCGTGCTGAAGTTTCCGAATCCGGTCGTGCGCCTCTCCGATGCCTCGAAGGTGCCTTACAGCTATATGGTCTGGGTGCATCTGAAGAACTATCCGTCGATGTTCCGAGCACGAGAGGAGCTCTACCGCGAGATCCATCTGGGCCTGCAAGAGGCGGGTATCGAGGTCTCGCCCGAGGTGACCGAGATGCGCACGCGCCGCGCGCACACCAATCGCGCCGAGCCGCCGACAGTGGCCTTGGCCTTGCGCAGTCTCGATGTCGCCGGAGTGCTGAATGACGACGAGCTGAATCAGTTGGCCGCGCGCAGCGAGTATCGGTACTTCGATGTTGGTGACCAGATCTTGGCCGAGGGTGGGGTTAGCGATGCCTTCTACGTGATCATTGGTGGCCTGGTCGACAGCGCGATCCGATTGCCGGATGGCTCCCCGAAGGTGGTGGAGACGCTCGGACCGGGCAAGCATTTCGGCATCTCGGAGATGCTCACCACGCAGCAGAACTTCTTGGAGTTCATCGCCAATACCGATGTGACCCTGATTCGGATCGACCTCGATGCGGTGCGGGAGCTGATTACGAAGCGCCCAGAGCTGGGTGAATACCTGGCCGGCGTGGTCAAGACGCGGCTCGATGCGGCGGATGCGGCGCGAGTGGCGAGCCGGCGCCCAGTGCGGCGGCTGTCGCTGCGCGATGTCCGCGATGGGATCGAGCGGCGTTTGCGCGGGAATCGGGGCGAGCGCCGGGGTTAGACCGCAGATCCGCTGCCTGCGGGCCTAAGGCACAGCGCTGGTCCCGCCCCGCGCTGCAAGAGCAAAATCGCTGATCAGCAGAAGGAAAGGTTGCGGCCCTCTATTCAGCAAGGCGGCCGCGTCGAGCAGGCCGCCTGCGAATGATGGACTGAGCTGAGCTTGAGCCGGGGGACTCGGCCGCGCGTTACTCCTGCCCTTGCTCCTGCCCCTGCAGCTTGTCGAGCCTCCCTTCAAGCGCGTCGATCTGCTCACGAACCGACTCTGGCAGCGAGTCCTTCAGCTCGACGAGCTTGGCCATCAGATCCTCGGCCGAGGTTAGATTGTTCTTCTCGAGGTAGGTCTTGACCTGCCCGATCATGTCTTGCGTCTCGGTGTCAGCCTGCGCGCTCAGCATCTCGGCCTGATCCTTGGCAACGCCGGCGGCCTCAGAGAGGGCGTCCATGGCCTGGCTGCCGGCCTCAGCAGCGCTATCCATGGCGGCCTGTGCCTTCACCTTGACCGCATCCATGGTCGAGCTGCTGCCTTCGCTCGCGGGCTCAGTCGAGCCTTCGCCCGCAGGCTCAGCCACGCCATCGTCGCCGTTGCCGCCGTCGCCACAACCGCTCAGCGTGAGGAACAGCGCTGCAAAGAGGGGGAGGATCAATCGCGTGTTCATAGGGTTGCTCCTTGATGTGTTGATGGGATGTGTTGATCGGATGTTTGGTTGATCGGATGTTTGCAGGCAACCCTATCGCAGTCGCAGGATTGTTGCATCAGGATTCGCCGGGTTTCCTCGCTTGAAATCCCTGGCCGCTTTCTATAGCGTCTGTCGGCGTCCTGCTGGGGGTGCCCGTATGCCTGGGCTGAGAGAGTCCCCTAATCACCTGATCCGGTTCGTACCGGCGGAGGGAAGCCAGGTCGAGCCGCGGTTTAACGGTCGGCTCGTGTCGGTTCCTCGCACGCTGGTTCGCCATCGTTCCTAAGGAGCCGTCATGAGTGCTATCCCTGAAGCCTTCCTCGAGACCACTGCCCGCCTGTCCGATGAGGTCACCCGCCCGTTTCCCGCCTCGCGTAAGTGCTATGTGACGGGCTCCCGGCCTGACCTGCGCGTGCCGATGCGTGAGGTCGAGCAGACGCCGACCCTGACCAGCGACGGCCGCGAAGAGAATCCGCCGATCTATGTCTACGACACCTCTGGGCCTTACTCGGACCCGGCGGCGCGGATCGATCTGATGGCCGGCCTGCCGGAGGTGCGCAGCGCTTGGATCGAAGAGCGCGGCGATACCGAGCTGCTCGATGGCCCCACCTCCGGCTTCGGTCGTCGCCGCCAGCAGGACCCGGCCTTGGCCTCTCTGCGCTTCGAGCACATCCGCACGCCGCGCCGGGCGAAGCCGGGCTGCAACGTCAGTCAGATGCACTATGCGCGCCAGGGCCTGATCACGCCCGAGATGGAATACGTGGCCATCCGCGAGAACCTGCGGCTCGATGAGCTGCGTGCTGATCCGCGCTACGCGAAGCTGCTGCGCCAGCACCCGGGCCAGTCGTTCGGCGCCAACCTGCCGGAGCAGATCACGCCGGAGTTCGTCCGCGCTGAGATCGCCGCCGGCCGCGCCATCATCCCGGCCAATATCAACCATCCCGAGCTCGAGCCGATGATCATTGGCCGCAACTTCCGGGTCAAGATCAACACCAACATCGGCAACTCGGCCACTACGTCGAGCATCGAGGAAGAAGTCGAGAAGATGGTCTGGTCCGCACGCTGGGGCGGCGACACCCTGATGGATCTTTCGACCGGCAAGAACATCCACGAGACGCGCGAGTGGATCTTGCGCAATGCGCCGATGCCGATCGGCACCGTGCCGATCTATCAAGCGCTGGAGAAGGTCGAGGGCAAGCCTGAGGAGCTGACCTGGGAGCTGTTCCGCGACACCCTGATTGAGCAGGCCGAGCAGGGTGTCGACTACTTCACCATCCACGCCGGCGTGCTGCTGCGCTACATCCCGCTGACCGCGGATCGCCTCACCGGTATCGTCTCGCGCGGCGGCTCGATCCTGGCCAAATGGTGCCTGGCGCATCATCAGGAGAATTTCCTCTATACCCATTTCACTGAGATCTGCGAGATCATGCAGGCCTACGACGTCGCCTTCAGTCTCGGCGATGGACTGCGCCCAGGCAGCCTCGCCGACGCCAATGACCGGGCCCAGTTCGCGGAATTGGAAACCCTCGGCGAGCTGACCAAGTTTGCCTGGGAGCAGGACGTGCAGGTGATGATCGAAGGCCCCGGCCATGTGCCGCTGCAGATGATCGAGGAGAATGTGACCAAGGAACTCAAAGACTGCTTCGAGGCGCCGTTCTACACCCTCGGCCCGCTGATCACTGACATCGCTCCGGCCTATGACCACATCACCTCCGGCATCGGCGCCGCCAACATCGGCTGGTACGGCACCGCCATGCTCTGCTACGTGACGCCCAAGGAGCATCTCGGCTTGCCGGACAAGCAGGACGTGCGCGAAGGTATCGTCACCTATAAGATCGCCGCCCATGGCGCTGACCTCGCCAAGGGCCTGCCGGGCGCGCAGATCCAGGACAACGCGCTCTCGAAGGCGCGGTTTGAGTTTCGCTGGGATGACCAGTTCAATCTGTCGCTCGATCCCGATCGCGCGCGCGAATTCCACGATCAGACCCTGCCGCATCAATCGCACAAGGTTGCGCACTTCTGCTCGATGTGTGGTCCGCACTTCTGCTCGATGAAGATCACCCAGGATGTGCGCGACTATGCCAAGGCGCGCCAGCTCGAGGATGCCGAGATGGCGCTGGAGGCGGGGATGCAGGAGAAGGCGCGCGAGTTCTTGGAAGAAGGGGCGCGGATCTATCGTGAGGTTTGAGCGAGACCAGC
The DNA here is from genome assembly GCF_016583905.1 of Lamprobacter modestohalophilus. Lineage (GTDB taxonomy): Bacteria > Pseudomonadota > Gammaproteobacteria > Chromatiales > Chromatiaceae > Lamprobacter > Lamprobacter modestohalophilus. Next base: position 69,331 of record NZ_NRRY01000023.1, read on the forward strand.
CTTGTGTTCTGCGTCCGATGGTGCAACCAGCGGGTGGCGCTGAGCCATTTTGAAGGACGGGTTGTCACTGTCGATTGGCGGGGCTGAACTGCATGACATGGATCACGACCCTCTTTCCGCTCTGGGCGCTGCTCTTCTCGTTGCTCGCGTTTTGGCAGCCGGAGTTCTTTGCTGCAGGCAAACCGCTGATCGTGCCGCTGCTCGGCAGCGTGATGTTCGGTATGGGCATGACCTTGACCTGGCAGCGTTTCGGCGCGGTGCTGCGCCGCCCGGGGCGTGTTGGGTTGGGGCTTGTGCTGCAGTATCTGGTGATGCCGTTTGCGGCTTGGGCGGTGGCCCTTGCGCTTGGCTTGCCGCCGGCCCTGCTGGCCGGGCTGGTGCTGGTCGGCGCGAGTCCGGGCGGTACCGCATCGAACCTGGTCTGCTATTTGGCGCGGGGTGACTTGGCCCTCTCGATCACCTTGACCACGGTCTCGACGCTGCTCGCCATCGTCGCAACGCCCTTGCTGACCTGGCTCTATGTTGGTGAGCGGGTGCCAGTGCCCGTCGCCGCCATGCTGTTCTCGATCGTCAAGATCGTGCTCTTGCCGGTGGCTCTTGGGGTGCTGATCAACAGCCTGTTCGGGCGGCGCTGGTCGGGTTTCGCGCGCTTGCAGCAGCTGTTTCCGCTGCTGTCAGTGGTGGCGATCGTCGCCATCATTGCCATCGTCGTCGGGCTGAATCAGGCCAATCTCGCGACCATGGGTTGGCTGATCGCGCTGGCGGTGGTGCTGCACAACGGCATCGGGCTGGCTGCGGGCTATGGCTTTGGCTGGCTGGCGACGCGTGATGAGCGAACCGCGCGCACGCTGGCGATCGAGGTTGGCATGCAGAACTCAGGGCTGGCGGTGGCCTTGGCGGTCCAGTATTTTTCCGCGGCGGCCGCGCTGCCGGGTGCCTTGTTCTCGGTCTGGCACAACCTCTCTGGCTCTTTGCTGGCGGCCTGGTGGTCGCGGCGGCCCCCGCAGCCGCAGGGATGCGCAAACACCCGGGAATGAAGAGACCTGATGCGCCGGTTACTGGACGCGAATAGCCTGTTCACGGCGGTCCCGGCTGAGGCCTTTTCGGTGCATAATGCGTTCTTACGGCGGTGATGTGTCTTCCCTCTCGCGGCGTCTCCGAGCACCGTTCTCCCTTCTCATTGATCCTTGATGTTTGGTCGTTGGCAGCTGATTGCCGATGGCCTTGGAGCTATCTGTCCTGTGACCGAGCAATTGCGCAACATCGCCATCATCGCCCACGTCGATCATGGCAAAACCACCCTCGTCGATGAACTGCTGTCCCAATCGGGCACGCTCGGCGATCGCTTCGGCCCGGTCGAGCGGGTCATGGACTCCAACGATCTGGAGCGAGAGCGGGGCATTACGATTCTGTCGAAGAACACCGCGATCGACTGGAACGATTACCGCATCAACATCGTCGATACCCCCGGTCATGCCGATTTCGGCGGTGAGGTCGAGCGCGTGCTGTCGATGGTCGACTCGGTGCTGCTGCTGGTCGATGCCCAAGAGGGGCCGATGCCGCAGACGCGGTTCGTCACCAGCAAAGCGTTTCAGCATGGGCTGCGGCCGATCCTGGTGGTCAACAAGGTCGATCGGCCGGGCGCGCGCCCGAGCTGGGTCGTCGATCAGGTATTCGATCTGTTCGACCGGCTTGGGGCGAGCGATGAGCAGCTCGATTTCCCGATCATCTATGCCTCGGGGATCAATGGCTACGCTAGCCTCGATGAGACCGTGCACGAGGGCGACATGACGCCGCTGTTCGAAGCCATCGTCGAGCATTGTCCGCCGCCGGAGGTGATTCCGGACGCGCCCTTTCAGATGCAGGTCTCGACGCTGGACTATTCGAGCTTCGTCGGCGCGATCGCGGTGGGTCGCATCCGCCGCGGTGTTGTGAAGCCGAATCAGCAGATCATGGTGGTCAAGCGCGATGGCCGCACGCATAAGGCCAAGGTCGGGCTGGTCTACGGTTATCTGGGGCTGGATCGCTTTGAGGTGCCGAGCGCCCATGCGGGCGATATCGTCGCACTGACCGGCATCGATGCGCCCAACGTCTCGGATACCTTCTGTGACCCGAGCGCGGTCGAGGCGCTGCCGTCGCTGACCGTGGATGAGCCGACGGTGTCGATGACCTTCCAGGTCAACACCTCGCCGTTTGCCGGCAAGGAAGGCAAGTACCTGACCTCGCGTCAGCTCAAGGATCGGCTCGAACGCGAGCTGATCCATAACGTCGCGCTGCGGGTGGAGGAGGGTAATGATCCGGAGAAGTTCCGGGTCTCCGGGCGCGGCGAGCTGCATCTGTCGATCCTGCTCGAGAACATGCGCCGCGAGGGCTATGAGCTGGCGGTGTCGCGCCCGGAGGTCATCTTCCGCGAGATCGATGGTCAGATCTGCGAGCCTTATGAGCAGCTGACCGTCGATGTCGACGAGACCAGCCAGGGCGCGATCATGCAGGCGCTTGGTGAGCGTCGCGCCGAGCTCAAGGATATGGTGCCGGACGGCAAGGGCCGGGTGCGACTCGACTACGAGGTGCCCTCGCGTGGGCTGATCGGCTTCCAGACCGAGTTCATGTCGCTGACCTCGGGCACTGGGCTCAAGTACCACGTCTTCGATCATTATGGGCCGGCGCACTCGGGCGGCATCGCCAAGCGGCGCAACGGCGCGATGATCGCCAACGGCCAAGGCAAGGTGCTCGGCTACGCGCTGTTTAACCTGCAGGAGCGCGGACGCATGCTCGCCTCGCCAGGCGATGAGGTCTACGAGGGGCAGATCGTCGGCATCCACTCGCGCGAGAACGACCTGGTTGTCAATCCGCTCAAGGCCAAGCAGCTGACCAACATCCGTGCCGCCGGCTCGGATGAGAATATCCTGCTGACCCCGCCAGTGCGCTTCAGTCTTGAGCAGGCGCTCGAGTTCATCGAAGATGATGAGCTGGTCGAGATTACCCCCACTGCGATTCGTATTCGCAAGCGCTTCTTGAAGGAGCATGAGCGCAAGCGGGCCGGGCGAGGGTAGATGCAACTCCCGAAGCTCGGGCCGCGGTTTTGTTCGAGCTAATGGTCTACACTAACGTTCATGGCGCGGTGCCAATCCGGAATATTAACCGCGTGAGATTTACGGTAATAAGCGCGATTGGCCAGTCAACGTTGGCAGGTCTGAATTGATCGGCCATCGTTGGTCAGTGCTGGCTGCTGTGCTTGAGAGACAGTGAACGCTGGACAGGTGCTATGATCAAGGGGTTTTTGTGGGTTTGCGATGCGACGATTGCTGTTTATAACCCCTGGCTGCGTGTCACTGGATAGGTCTTGGCGATGTCTTCGCTGGGTTTTGGCGATGACCCTGTTGGTGCTTGTGCTGGCGCCGCTGTCCGGTTGTATCAGCAAAAGATCCCGTTACGAGACCCCGCAGATTCCGGTATCGGGTGAATTCGCCAATCCGCTACGCGGCGATCGTGCGATATGGGACCCGAATCCCGAAGAGGCGGCGCTCGCCTTTTGGTGGCGGTTATTCGATAACGAAGACCTGAATCAGCTGGTTGATCGCGCCATCGCCAATGATCCTGACCTGCGCATTGCTTCGCAGCGCGTCATGCAGGCGCTGGCGCGGGCTTCCCAGGCTGAAGGGGGGCGCCTGCCTGAGGTACAAGCACCGGCACGGTATGAACTCGAAGCACCCGATGGAGGCATCGGCGCGCGCGCGCGGGGCGATGACATGGAGGTGGGTGAAACCTATCAGGTTGGTCTGCGCGGCGATTGGCGGGTTGATCTATGGGGTGAGCTCAAGTCCCTGGCTGAGGCGGCGGACTATGAGCTTTGGCGCGCGGTCTTCGATTACGATGAGCGGATGCGGCAGCTGACCAGTGATGTGGTCAGGGCCTATGTCGATTATCTAACGCTGAACGATCGCATGCAGGTTGCTGTCGAGACCGAAAAGGTGCTCGACAACATGCTCAATGGCATGCTGGAGCGGCTGGAATCGGGTGATGCGACCGTGATTGATGTCGATCAGCAGCGCACAGCGGTCAAAAGTGTGCAGGCCGACATGCCGGCCATTGCCTTGGAGCAGGTCCGGGTCAAGAACCGGCTCGTGGCGCTGCTTGGCGGGTTGCCGGACAGTGTCAGCTTGCCAGACTACGGACTGAAATCGCTGGACAAGCCAGGTGTCAAGCCGGGAGTGCCGGCTGCGCTGCTCTTGCAGCGGCCTGATGTCAGGGCTGTCGAGGCGGGGCTGCTATCGGCTGACGCCAATATCGATGTGGCGCGGGCGCGCGTGATGCCTCCGCTTGATCTGACGGGCGAGTTTGGTTTCGGCAGTGAGTTTCTCGAAGAGGTCTTCATGCCGCATACCCTCTTTATGCGGTTTGTCGCCAATTTATCGGCAACGGTGTTCGATGCGGGTCGGCGAAAACGCGAAATCGACTATTCGCGTGCGGTCTATGAGGAGCTGCTGGAAACCTATGTCAGAGTCATCTATGGCGCCAGTATCGAAGTGGAAGGTGCGCTCTCATCGATTGATCAGACCCAACAGCGACTCGATCTCCAGCAGGAAGCGACCAATGCCGCACAGCGTGCTTGGTCAAACAGTCAAGAGGCCTACCTTGGCGGGGTGCTTGATTATTTGACCTGGTTGGATACGGCAAGGACCTATCATCGCAATCTCGACGATTTCTATCGCTTCAATGGCGATCACTATCAGGGCTATGTGGATTTATTCTCTGCGTTGGGTGGGGGAGCGCCGCTACGCGAGCCTTTGCCCGGCGATGGTCATCGTCCGCGTCTTGATCTGGCCAGTGCGCTGGCAAGCGATCTGCCGCCGCTGACGATCACCTATCGCTGGCCGCCGAGTGATGGTTGGTACAGGAATAAACCGCCACGGAAAAAGCGTGGCTTCTCAATGCTGGGTCTCGTAGCTAAGGGTGATAAGGAGACACAAGCGTGGCTGGTGAGTCTGTCGGGAATCCATGCCCGTGAAGGTGTCGAGGCGACCTGGCGCGATCTGCAGACGCGCTTCCCCAGTCAGGTCAATGGGCATGCATTGCTCGCGCTCAATCCGATCCCGACGCTGCCACCAGAGGACGAGGCGGCGACTTGGTACCGGCTCGCGGTTGAGCCGTTTTCGCAAAAGCAGCAGGCGGAAGCATGGTGTTTGAGTCTGCGACGGGCGCAAACGCGCTGCTCGGTCGACGCCTATGATGCTGCTGCGGTCATTGTCGGACGTTTCCCCTGGCCTGATCCCTCAGTTCCTTACCCGCCTGCCGGTGATAGACGAGTCCCGGATCAGAATACGAAATGAAGGGGTCGGCTCGCCAGCTTAAGCTGACGCCGCGGCAGCGACAGATCTTGAGCCTGCTCTGCAAGGGCAAGGCCAATAAGGAAATCGCGAACGAGCTTGAGATCAGCCTCGGCACCGTTAAGCAGCATATCGCGGCGCTGTTTAAGCGCATGAATGTGCAAAACCGCAGTATGGCGGTCGCTCAAGGCAAGGATCTACTCGTCGAGGAGTTCACCTCAGAACCCGATTCAGCGACGGCCGATCTTGCCGACCTCGCTGGCACAGAGGGTGTTGGGGAGGTATTGCTGATCCGCCGACCCTGCATTGTGCTCGCCTTCGCAATCCCGCCCGTGCTAGAGCCGTTGTCACGGCAGGCATTCAGTGCCGCATTGAAAGAAGTGGCCGCTGATGCCCGTGCCTTCCCGTTGGCGCGCGGGGAGCAGGGCGGCATCCTGCTGTTTGGGATGCGCGCGCCCTCGGTTTGGGACGCCATCAGGGCATTGCTGCTGCTGCGCAATCTGCGGGATCGGCTAGAGGCGCAAGGGGGGCTGGACCCGGCTGCCCTCACCGCCGCACTCGATTGCGGGATGGCGGTGATCAGTATCGATCCGCGCGGGCGTTGGACGGGAGATACGGTCGCAACCCCGGTGATTGCCGTCACGCGTCGCCGACTGGGTCAGTGCCTGCCAGGAACACTCGGGCTTGGTGACAAATTTCTCCGTCTTCTTCAGGTCTTTCACGGCATTGAGCCATCGGTCGTCGAGGGTCCACTCAGCCTGACGAGCGTTGAGCGGCTCTTGAGTTTGGATTTCACACTCAAGGCTGAGCCACCGTTGTACCCCGCTCATTGGCAGCGGCTGACCTCAGTGCCGGGCCCTGGGGCGTCCGGGTCCTGTATTCAGTTGCTGGGGCGTCAGGGGATCGGGAAATCTCACCTGTGCCGGTCGCTAGTCGCATGGACGAGAACCCAGGGTGGCATGGCGCATTACTTGCGGACGCTCCCCGAGGCGCGTGCTGGCGCGCTCTACGATGCCGATACGGGCGCCCCGTCGTCGGTGAAGGCAGCGGTAGGTGCTATTGGCGCGGCTGCGAAGGTGGGGCAGCGGTTGCTGGTGATCGACGATGTAGATCTGTTGATGCCCGCGAGCCGAGAGGCGCTGTTGGCTGAAGTGCTGGCATTGCGCGGCGCCGGTTATCGAGTCGTCCTGACCGCGCGTACGTCTTTCTCTGATGCACTTGAGGCCGTTGCGCTGCCTGGGCTCGATGCCGCGGGTCTGGAGCAGTGCTTGGCCAGCGCGATGGTCGGCGCCATGGACTCAGGCCAGCTGCCGCGGCAGCTGGATGCGCAGGCGCTGCTGGAATCCACGCAAGGCGTGCCGCTGTTCGCCCTGGAATGGTCTGCCGACCTGCAGCAGCCGATGAGCCTTCCTGTGTTACTCGCTGTGGCCAGTGAGCTTAAACGTTATCGATTGGATTGGCGCCTGTTACAGGTGCTGAATGAGGCGCGTGCGCCCTGCACGTTTGAGCGCCTCCACACGCTGACAGCTATGCCGCGAGAGGAGATCGAGGGTCAGGTGCACGCAGCTGTGGGTGCCGGATTACTGCAGTTGTCTGAAGCCAACGAGCAGCGGGATCTGGACATAACGCCTGCATCCTCCGGGTTGGATGGGAGTCGCAGGGTTAGTTTCGCGAATGCACTTGTTCAGCATGGAGTGGCGGGGATTCTTGTCTAACGCTGAAGCACTGATACGACAACGCTCATGACAAAAGACAGGATGGAAAAGCCGGCTCAAGAAAAGCCGGCTTCAAAAAAGCCGGCTCCCAACAAGCCGGTGGGCGCGATCGCGCAGTTGTTCCGAAATTCTGAGTTTCGCCAGGTGCTGCCCGGGCTTGCGGTGAGCGCCTTTTTGTCGAACCTGCTGGCGCTCGCTCTGCCGCTGGCCATCCTGCAGATTCTCGATCGCGTCATCCTCAATCAGGCACTCTCGACGCTGACCTTCCTAGCAATTGGGCTGGTGATTGCGCTCCTGTTAGAACAGGCGCTGCGGCTCGCTAACAGCGTGATTACCAATTGGCTAAGCGCGCGCCAGGAACATCAGTTGACGATGCAGGTGACTCAGCATCTGTTTCAGGTTCCGCTCAGAGATTATGAGCATGAAGAGCCGAGCGCCTATGCGGAAAAGCTCCGCAACGCGAGCCGGGTTGCTCGGTTCCATTCTGGTGAGGCGGTGCTTGGCTTACTGGATCTGCCCTTTGTCGCGCTGTTCCTGATCTTGATCGGCCTGATTGGTGGCGTCCTGGTGGTTTATCCGCTCGCGATCATTCTGATCATCGTCCTCATCATGGCGCGCTACGCACGCGACGGCAGCTTGTTGAGTGCAGGCCAGGTTGGGCAGGAGGATCGCCGCTCTGGCTTTTTGTTCGAGGTCTTTTCCGGGATTCATTCCGTTAAGGCAATGATGATGGAAAACCTCATGTTGCGCCGGTACGAGCGGTTGCAGCGCGCCACCTCTGAAGTCAGCGAGCTCAGCGCCGATATCGATAGCCGGATTGATCGCGTTGGCCATTATTTTTCGCAGCTGATGGTCGTTGGCATCATCTTTTTCGGTTCCTGGTTTGTCATGCGCGGTGAGATGACGCCTGGTGGATTGGCCGCTTGCCTGATCCTGTCGATGCGGCTGATGCGGCCTCTGCGGCGCGCCCTGAGTGTGCGGACTCAGATCGACGCCTTCCAGCAAGCCAGCGAGCGCTTGGAGGCCTTGTTGGCGTTGCCCATCATTGATGACACCAATAAACCTCCGCTGCCGCCCATCACCGAGGGCCTCGAACTGCGCGATGTTCGGCTTCAGTATCGCGATAAGCCATTGTTCGAGCAACTCAACCTGCGCTTACCCAAGGGCGCCTGCATCGCCATCCAAAGTGACAGCGGCACCGGAAAGACGGCCTTGCTGAATCTGCTGTGCAGTGCTGAGCAGCCAGATGGAGGCGAGGTTCTCGTCGATGGCCAGCCGCTGTCGCAGTTTGCGTCCAGTTCGGTGCACACGCGTATCGGCTTGATGCCGCAATCCGCCCAAGTGATTGCCGGAACCATCCTCGAAAACCTGACCATGTTCGACGAGACGCTCAATGCTCGCGCGCTTTCGCTCGCGCGCGAGCTGGGGCTGGATCACTTCGTCGCTGGCATGAAGTTTGGCTACGAGACCCGTTTGGGCGAGCTCGGCAATGAAATACTGTCCGGTGGCACCCGTCAGCTGATTGGCGTTGTGCGGGCGCTCGTGCATGAGCCGGATGTGATTCTGTTCGATGAGGCGAATGTGTTCCTCGATATGGACACCGACCAGACGGTGCGCCGGTATCTAGAAGCCAACCGCCAGCAGCGCACCATTGTGATGGTGACGCACCGACCTTCTTATTTGGTGCTGGCTGACCAGATTTATCACTTCGCCAACGGCGCCCTCGTTGAAGGAGCCCCGCCTGAGCTGCCATTGCCCGACCTGCGCAAGGAGGAAGATCTAAGGCCCGAGCCTGCTTCTGATCCCGCAGTGATCATGCAGCAGCGCTTCACTGAGCAGACCGATCTATCGCGCTGTCTATTGCCACTGCTTGAAGCGCTGGGCTGGCATGGCCGCCTGCGGGAGTTGGCGGAGGCGTTGCCGCACTTCGACAAGCAGATCGACCTCTCCGGTTTTTTTTCAACGCTGGTTCATTTGGGTTATCGGCCCGCGGCGATCGGCCGCTTGCGGGAGGCACCGGATGACCGTTTGCTGCCCTGTCTGTTACTGCCCGAGGATGAGCATAGCTGCCTGGTGCTGGGCCGAGACGCTGACGGCCTGCTGAGAGTCCTCGATGGCGCAACGGGCGTTGAGACCAGCGTTCAATCCCTGGCGCAGCGTGGCGAGTATTATGCCTTTGTGGCGGAAGCCGACGATGCCCGCGACGAGGGTAACGGGCAGTGGATTGGTGCCATTGCAAACCGCTTCAAGCGCCATCGCCGCATCATTTTGGTGGTCAGTCTATTGGCGACGGTGCTGAGCCTGGCGCCACCGCTATTCGTGCGTGCCACCTGGGACTTCATCATCCCGGTCGGTGATTTTTCGGTTGCTATCAGCATGGTTATTGGCGCGCTCATCGCCGTCTTGCTCGGCTGGATACTGAGCCTGTCGCGAGGACGCTTGCTCGCGTTCATTGCTGGGCGGGCCGATTATCTACTCGGCATCAACTTGACCCAGCAGTTGCTTGGACTGCCTGCGGCGGCGCTCGATAAGGTGCCGGTTGCCAGGCAGGTACGACGGATTCGGGGGCTGGTTCGGCTGCGCGAGTATTTCGTCGGGCCGCTTGCGCTGCTGACGTTTGACCTGCCGACAACCTCCATTTTGATATTGGCGCTGATCCTCATCAATCCTTGGATGAGTGTCTTGTTGCTGGTGTCTGTTTCAGCGTTCGTGTTAGCGGCGTGGGTCGCTATAAAGAGAAGTCGTTTGCTATTGAGCACGTCATCCAAGCAAGTGGCGTCGCGAACCGAGTTTCTCGATGAAATGCTTGCGTCGATGCGGGCCATTCGTCAAACCGGATCACAGGGCATCTGGTTCAAGCGCTTACGCAACTCGAGTGCCGGATCGGTCTTTGCGGGAGGTGAGGAAAATCGCCTCAACCAGTATGTCCGTATGACGGGTCAGATCATCGCTAATTTAACTGGACTCAGCGCCTTAGTGATCTCGGCGTGGTTGGCGATTCGTGGTCAGATTACCAACGGTACCCTGATCGCGACGCAGATCCTGATCTGGCGGATCACCAGCCCCATGCAAAATCTGTTTGTGTCGGCCAATGCAGCGACGCGCATCAAGGAGAACGTCAAACAGCTCGACGCTCTGATGCGACTGCCTACCGAAGATGCGCGTGGCGTCAGGCAATCATTGCGGCCGGAGAGCCCTGGTGCTTTTGATGTATCCCGCGTGTCTTTCCGTTACTCCAATGATGTCGATCCGTCTTTGCTCGGCGTCAGTTTTCGGATTGCGCCAAAGCAGTTCGTCGCGATCACCGGCGCAAGTGGCTCGGGCAAATCGACCTTACTGAAATTGTTGCTTGGCCTGTATGCGCCTCAGGCCGGCAGTGTTTTGATGGATGACGTCGATATCCGCCAGTTGACAGCGGCGGATCTCCGCAGTCGGATCAGCTATATGCCCCAGAATTGCGATATTTTTTATGGCACGATCGCGCAAAACCTGATGCTTAACCATCCTGCTGCGACTAAGGAAGAAGTCATTTGGGCGGCTGGGATGGCTGGGATTCTCTCTGATAGCTTCGCGGACGGGCTTGACACCCGGATCTCCGGTGGTCGACTCAATGAGTTGCCCGGCGGATTTCGGCAGCGTCTATCGCTGGCGCGCGTCATGCTGAAACCGGCGCCCATCGTCTTGATGGACGAACCCGGGACGGGAACAGATAACAAGGGTGAGGCGGCGCTCATGCGCTGCCTGAACTGGTTGCACGGGCGTGCCACGCTGGTCGTCGTGACCGTGCGGCCGGGGCACCTCAGGCTGGCTGATGTCGTTGTCTCGATGCGCAATGCACGCGTTGAGTCCGTCGGGCCCTATCAAACGACGCAAACGGGCCGCAAGGCAGGTAAGCGCTGATGAAGAACGGGAAACAACAACCGAATGCTGATCAGTCTCCCTTGAAGGCTCAGCTGTCTGGCCGACAGCGCCGGCTGCTATCGGAAACGGTGCGGATCGAAGAGGAGTTGGTTCCCGAGTTCTTCCGACCGGTGCTTTACATCATCTCCGCTGTGGTGGTGGCGTTCTTGTTGTGGGCGGGCATGACCCAACTGAGCGAGGTCGCTATCGCTCCTGGCTTGATCATTCCAGCAGGCAAGATCAAGACCGTGCAACATCTCGACGGCGGCATCGTCGATTCCATTGAGGTTGAAGAGCGGCAACTGGTCAACGAAGGCGATCTGCTCCTCACCATCGACGGCGCGCAGGCTGAAGCCGATCAGCTGCAGATGCGCGCGCGGCTCGTCTCGCTCCGTCTCAGGGCTGAGCGTCTGCAGGCCTTCATCGAAGAGCGGGAGCCGGCGTTTTTAGAATACGCCGACACCTATCCGGGCTTGGTTGCTGATCAGCGTGCCATTTTTCTGAGCCAGACGGCCACTCGGGACTCAACGCTTGAAATTCTCAAGCGACAGATCGATCAGCGCGGGCGCCGGATCGATCAGCTTAAAGACGCCCTCGCCACCGCCAAAGAGCATCAAGCCTTGACCGGAGAACTCTTTGCGATGCGCGAAAAACTCGGTCAGCGCAAGCTCGTCGATCGCACCACGGTGTTAGAAACCCGGCGAGCTCAAGTGACGGCGGAGGGTGAAGTCCTGCGGCTGATTGAAGAAATCGACCTGGTGAGCGAGGAGCTCGCTGAAACAGAAATGCGACTGATCGACACGCGTAATCAGCTTGAGCGCGATGCGGCGAACGAGCTTGGCAATGTTCGGGCTGAAATTGCAGAGGTTCAAGAGACACTTCAGCGGCTTGACGCTCGGGTAAATCGGCTTGATGTGGTCTCACCAATCACTGGATATGTGCTTGACCTGAGAGTTCAGACGATTGGGCAAGTGATACAGCCGGGCGAGATCTTGATGCAAATCGTTCCTGACAGCGCCTTGCTAGAGGCCGAAGTCCGTATTCAGCCGCGCGATATTGGTTATGTTGAACCTGGCCAACCGGTTAACCTCCGCGTAAGTGCTTACGACTATTCTCGATATGGCTTCGCCAAGGGAAATCTCAGGCGGATTGCCGCCTCCAGCGTCGTCGCCGACGATGGTGGCGCCTATTTTCTGGGCTGGGTAGCGCTTGATGCGCCCTATGTTGGCAACGATCCCGAGGCCTATCCGCTACGGGTTGGCATGGCCGTTGACGCGGAAATTATCACTGGTAAGAAGACCTTACTCGGATACCTCGGCAAGCCGATCGTCGACGGCCTATCGCGTGCCTTCAGAGAACGTTAGTGCATGATGGCTAGCGCGTTCAGTGCGGCCTTATAACCTTTGGCCAGCTAGCCGGTATCGACCCTGGGCCCTATCCTTGAGTAGTGAGGAATAAAACGACAAGGGTTGGTGGTATCCATGGCCGAACCGAACAACACGCAGCCTGACGAGGCGCTAGAAAACACAACCGACAACGACCAACAGGTTGCGTTTGACGAGTTGACTGCGCTCCAGGATGTTGGCGGCTACGATCCAGACAATCCAGAGGAACTTACGTCCCCACCCGACTCGGAGGGAGGCGAGGGCAACGAAAACATTCTCGTTGGCACCCGTGACAACCTCATTCCTTCTGATGAAGATCTCGGCGCAGTTGGAACCGGGCCTCAGGAGTCCACCGTAGAGGTCAGGTCCAGCGAGCCCCCGTTGGAAGACCCCACGACTTCCTCCGGAACGCAAGATCCTGTTCCGCCGGTTGATGCACCCCTCCCCGAGGGTGGCGTTGAATTTCCCACTCCCACTGAAGATCCCGATTTTGAGGCGGACCCCGTCGAGTTCCCCGTTGTCGAGCCATTTGGTGCTGCCGAAGACTTCGGTGAGCCGGTTGATTTTGTAGATTCTGATACGGATACGGACACGGATACGGATACCGATACCGACACCGATACGGACACGGATACGGATACGGATACGGACACCGATACCGATACGGACACGGATACCGATACCGATACG